>CAYLJJ010000014.1:0-45131 GCA_964384025.1 uncultured Nannocystaceae bacterium | reverse complement strand
AGTGAACGCACAGACCTTATGCTTGCATTGACCTTGTCGATGCGTCCCTGGGCCTTGGGGATGGAGAGTATGACTGCAACCGAAAGGGTATCCTCGATCAGGGAGAGACCGATCCTCTGAACGCTGACACAGATGATGGGGGTGAGACCGACGGCAGCGAGGTTCACAGTGGCCGTGATCCCTTCAACCCTGAGGATGACTTTGGGGGGGCCTCCGACTCCGATGGAGATGGGCTCCTTGATCATGAAGAGGATCTCAACGGTGATGGTGTCTTAGATGAGGGAGAAACCGATCCCCTCAGCGCTGACACAGATGGAGATGGCCTGGATGACGGGGTGGAGCTGAATGGCCCCAGTGATCCCCGCAACGATGATACAGATGGCGATGGCCTTTTAGATGGCCAGGAAGATCGCAACGCCAACGGCGCAGTAGATGCAGGTGAGAGCGATCCAACCCTGGCTGACACAGACGCTGATGGCTTGGATGATGGCCTTGAGGACGCTGATCGAGATGGAGAGTTGGATGAGGATGAAACCGATCCACTCAACCCAGATACAGACGCAGATGGTCTCAGCGACGGCCTTGAGGACAGCAATGGTGATGGTCAATGGCAGGCGGAGGAGAGCAACCCTCGGTTGGCGGATACAGATGGAGATGGCCTCTCTGACGGCATAGAGGATCTCAACCAGAATGGGATCTTGGACCCAGAGGAGAGCGATCCTCGAAGCGCTGACAGCGATGGAGATGGCCTAGAGGATGGGATTGAAGACAGCGATGGTGATGGGGTGAGGGATGAGGGGGAGACCGATCCTCGCGATGTAGACAGCGATGAAGATGGCCTGGAGGATGGAGTTGAGGATCTCAATGGCAATGGAGTCTGGGATCGGGAGGAGGAGACCGATCCTCGAGTGGCCGATACAGATGGAGATGGTCTCTCTGATGGAGTTGAGGATCTCAACGGCAATGGAGTCTGGGATCGGGGGGAGGAGACCGATCCTCTTAACCCTGACACCGATGGAGACTGGCTCCAAGATGGTACAGAGGATCAAGATGGAGATCATGTGTTGGATGAGGGAGAGAGCGATCCTCTCAACCCCGACACCGACGGGGATGATCTGCCTGATGGGATTGAAGATAGGGAGCTGGATGGTGAGTATGATGAAGGTCTGGACACAGATCCTCGCAATACAGACACCGATGAAGATGGCCTCTTGGATGGCGTTGAGGATCTCAACCACAACGGTCGAGTAGATGAGGGAGAGACAGATCCTCGCCTGCCAGACACAGATGGAGATGGTCTCTTGGATGGCGTTGACGCTGATCCCCTCAACGCCCTCACAGATGAGCTGGAGGATGTGAGCGGCTCCTCTCTCTACCAAGACTGTAGTCAGTCGCGCCCAGGCGCTCCCCACAGCCTGCCCCTGCTCCTCCTACCTCTGCTTCTCCTGAGACGTCGGCGCGCCTAGCCAAGACCTTCAGAATCGCGAGCTTCGCTCTGATTTGTAGAGGGACTCCAGCAATTAGAGTGAAAAGCGTTCACTCCCTAGGAGTCACCCAGGCTTACTTCTTGCCAAGAGCGGAGCCCGCAAAAACGATCGGAGAGAAGGAATGAGATCACCCCCTTCCCTATGGCGAGCTGCGCTCCTGCTCCTCGCTCTCAGCCTCCAGGCTCAGGCTCAACCCTCAGCGCCCTCTCCAGAGCAGGCCAAGTTACCGCTCTCTCTCTGGAACCAGATCCAGACAGAGCTAAAACGTGAGCCTCCCCCCCAGGTGATGCCTCGACGCTGGAGCTTTATCCAACGCCACCTCCAAGGCTCACTGCAGGAGGGGCTCTTAGAGGCTGAACTTTCTTTGAGCTTTGAGATCTTTGAGGGGGCTGAGGACCGCGTTGAGCTGCCGATCTTGGACAGCGCGGCCTCTCTGTTGAGCGTACGTCTGGATGACCACCCCAGCTCTCTTCAGAAGCGCGATGGGCTCTATCGTTTGGGGCTCAAGGGTCCAGGGCTCCACCGATTGAAAGTGAAGTTTCTCTTGGGCCACGCTCAGGAGCGCTTTGAGCGTCAGATCAAACTTAGACTCCCGGCAGCGGGGCCAACGCAGCTCTCTCTGAGCATCCCTGAGTTGGAGATCAAGGCGCTGTTAAAGGATGGGGTGATTCAGACTCAGGAGGAGTGGGAGGGCAATACTCTCCTGGAGGCGGAGTTGGGCGGCGCGGAGTGGCTCCAACTCTCCTGGAAGCCAGAGGTCATCGGGACACAGGAGGAGAACCTCCGCTGGAGCTTGAAGCAGTCCAGCCTCTTTACGGTGGGAGCCTCGCTCATCTCAGGGCTCAGTCACTTTAAGATCGAAGTGGAGGAGGGAGAGATGGATCGCCTTCAGCTGCGTCTGCCTCCAGGCTTGGAGGTGCTCAAAGTTGAGGGGGAGCAGCTGCTGCAGTGGCGCAGCCAGGATGAGGGGAGGCTCTTGATGATCCTCCTCAGAGGCCCCAACACCAAAGAGGTCCAGCTCTCTTTGCATTTTCAGCTCCCTGTGGGAGCGAAGGGCAAAGCTCTGTTAAAGCTGCCCCAAGCCCCTGAGGGGATCTCCTGCCGGGGGACCGCAGGGGTGCAAGCCTCGACAGGGCTGGATCTAAAGCTGCGCCGCCACCACCAAGCCAAGATGTTGGACCCCCTGGAGCTGCCGCGAGAGCTGGTAGAGATGAGCGGGAGCCCGCTCCTCTTTGGCTTTGAACATCGAGAGGCGGCACCTGAGCTGGAGTTGGGGATCATCCACAACCGCCAGTTGGAGCTGACCGACAGCATCATCGATGAGCTGGAAGCCTCCACGGTGCTGCTCAAAGATGGCAGCGAGCGGAGTAAGTTCAAGCTCCATATGCGCAACAACACACGGCAATATCTGGGGCTCAAGCTGCCTGAAGGAGCGGTCCTGACTCAGGCGCTTGTAGAGGGGTTGCCGCTTCGCCCTGCGGTGGAGTCTCTCCCTGATGGAGGAGAGCGCCTGCTCTTCCCTCTTCAGCAGAGCCGTCGCCTCTCAGGGGATCAGGAGCGCCGCCATGTAGTGCGCCCTGGAGAGACCCTGGGGAGCATCGCTTATCTCTATTACTCCAACCCTCAGCGTTGGCAGATCATCTTAGAGCACAACAATCTCTATGGAGAGGATGATCTCCAGGCTGGTCAGGTCTTGGAGATCCCTCCACTTAAGGGAGTGGAGATTGAGGAGGTCCGCTTTGTAGTAGAACTGGCCTATGAGCGCCAGCTTGAGCCCTTGGGTTGGCTGGGACGGCGAGGTTTAGCGCTGCCAGAGCTGGATGTCTCTGTCCTCAAGGCCACCTGGCATCTCTATCTGCCTGAGGTGCTCGATCCGCTGAGCTTTGAGAGCAACTTAGTTCAATATTCAGCCATCCGCTACGACCCCTTCCGGCGTATCCGTGACTTTATGGAGCAGGCTCTCTTGGGCGGTGAAGCCTGGGCGGGAGGCAAATATCGAAGCATCCTCAGCCGGCGACAAAAGATCTACCAGGAGGATCAGGCGCAGCGCGCTGAGAGCGCCGCTCCGCTGGCGACCTTCCCGCTGGTGGGTGAGCGCTTCCGCTTTAAGCGCCTCCTCCTTGGCAAAGAGATCCCTCAAGTTGAGGTCTACTACCTCTCAGATTTGGGGGGGCAGATCTTGAGGATCTTTAGCCTCCTGAGCAGCCTGCTTTTGGTGCTTTGGGCGCTTTGGCCTCGTCGGCGCCTTAAATTTATGCTCCTGGCGCTCCTCCCCTTCGCTGGCCTTATGGTCCTGGGGCACTTCATCATCGGGCTTAATCGACACCTACTTTGGGGCCTCGATCTGGGCCTGCTCCTGCTTTTGCTGCTGCACGGTCTTAAGCCGCTCAAGGCTTGGGTGCTTGGGATCTTAAAAGCCCCCTGGCTCTTCCTGGAGTGGGTCCAGCTCTCCAAGCTGCTCTCAGCTTTGCTCCTCCTCTTCCTGCTGAGTATGGGCTCAGAGCTCCCTCTGCTGACCTCCCTCTCCGCGTTCCTCACCCTCTCCCTCCTTTGGGGGCGCCTGCGCAGGAGCCTAAGAGATGTATAAACTCAAGCCTCTCTATCTCAGCCTATTTACCCTCTTGATCACGCTCCCTGCTCAGGCAGATCTCTGGGAGCGGCGCTTTGACCTCCTCCTGGAGCGAGCCAATCGCCCCCCCTCTGATGCGGGAGAAGCGGAGGGGCTCAGGGAGATCCAGGAGCATATCGGGAGATCGGATCCCCAAATCACCCTCTCCCTTGAGCGCTTGATGGAGGCTCAGGAGCAGCTCAGGGCGCGGAGCCAAAGAGAAAAGAAGAGCCAAGAGTCTGCGATCATCATGGGGGCGGTCCACTATCAGGGGGAAGCGATCCCAGGCGCTCTCTCTATGGAGATGGAGCTGGAGGTCAGTCTTGGCCGAGAGGGGAGCTGGAAAGAGGTCCCTCTTGTTGGAGGCGATGTGCTGCTCAAGTCCGCTCAGCTCGACGGCCAGGATCTACCGATCTACCAAAATGAGGGTTACTACCTCTGGCCGACTCAAGCCAGCGGCGCGGTTAAGCTGCACCTCAGCTTTCTGGTCCCTGCTTATGGGGATCGTGGCACGCTGAGATATCTCTTTCATGGTGTAGGCAGCCCGATGACCTCACTCTCCTGCCGCTTTCCTCAGGAGGGGATCAAACCCAAGATCGAGAACGCGCGACGCTCAAAGATCGAGACAAAAGAGGGGATCACCCAGCTGGAGGCGACCCTTGGCTCTGGTTTGGAGATCAAGCTCAGCAGCGCTCGGGCTCTCAAAGAAAGCGAGACACGAGAGGCCAAGCTCTACGCAGAAGATTTTGCCCTGCTCTCTGTAGCTGAGGAGAGCTTGGAGCTGTTTGTGGTCCTCCGCTACACGATCCTCTATGCCAAGCAGCGGCGCTTTAAGCTGCGCATCCCTGCTCCTTGGACGCTCACCTCAGCCGAGGGTGAAGACTCTTTCCGTTACCGCCTGGAGACACAGGGAGAGGAGCAGCTTCTCTTGGGTGAGAGCTCCTACCCGGTGGAGGGTCAATATGAGATCTCTCTACGGCTCCGTCGGGATCTCAAAGCGGAGGCAAAGGAGTTTGGCTTGAGGCTCCCCCAGGCCCTGGAGGTGGAGCGGCAATCCGGTTGGTTGGCGATGGAGGTGCCGGGCAAACTTCGCCTAAAGGAGCGCCATCGGGCGCAGATCTTGGCCTTGGACTTGAGACAGCTCCCTCCTGAGATGCTGGAGAGCGCGGTCAACCCCATCCTCAACGCCTACCACCATGATGGCCCTGAGTTTGAGCTTAAGATGAGCCTGACCCAGCTCCCTGAAAAAGAGCTGAGTTCTGGCTCGGTAGATGAGGTCAGCGCCTACAGCGTGATCACCCCCAGTGGCCAAAGCCTCACTGAGATGCGGCTCAGCTTCCGCAACCGCCTGCGCAGTCGGCTTAAGCTGCGCCCGCGCCCTGGCGCTAAGCTGCGCTCCGCCCTGCTCAACGGCAACCCGGTGAAGGTCAGCGAGGATCGAGAGGGTTGGCTGCTGCTGCCCTTGACGCACTCTGAAGCCCAGGAGGAGGCAGAGCGCTTTGATGTCTCCGTGATCATTGAGGAGCAGCTCTCCCCCTTTGGGCTCTTGGGGCGGGGGGGCTTGGAGCTGCCCGCCATTGAACTCCCGGTGCGTGCGCTGCGTTGGAGCCTCTTTTTGCCCCTACGAGACAGCTATCGCTTCGTCGAGGGGGTGCTTCCTCCTCAGAGGCACGCGGGCTATGCCCACTGGACTCGTCCCCTCATCGATCCAGATGTTGACGGTGATGAGGGAGGCGGAGCTGAAGCGATCCAAGCCTCCAAGCTGCTCTCAGCCGAGACTGGATCTATGCCTGTGCGCATCAACGTACCCCGCAGGGGGCACCGCTTGAACTACAGGCGCTATTGGCTGGGCGGTGGTCAGCCGATGAGCCTCAGCTTTTGGCATCTGCGAAGTTGGCTGCGCTACCCCATCAAAGGCTTCCTGTTTCTGTTCTTTATTGGGGCGATGCTTCTAGGTTTAAGCCGCAGCTCTCGCCCTATCAAGATCTTAGGCATCTCCCTCAGCCTGGGTTTTGGAGCAGCGACCTATCTGCTCAGCGGCTTGTTCCTTCTCCTGATAGCGCTGCTCTTGAGCTTGATCTTGTACGGGCAACGTCGCGGCTGGCTCCCTGCTCTAAAGCTCTGGATCATGGAGTGGTTCCATGATCTTCAAAGAGAGCTTCAGAGGTTCTTAGAGGAGCGGAAGCAGAGAGTTGAGGCGGTTAAGGAGAAGGGAGAGTTGACAGAGAGCGCGCCCGACGCAGCCCAGACTTTTAAGAGAAACCCCCGCTTGCTTTGGAGGCTGGCGTTGAGCTTCGCCCTGCTCTATCTGAGCCTTAAGATCTTTGGAGTGGGCCTGGAAATCTTGGAACGCATCTTGAGTTGAGGCTCTACAGAGCCGCGTTATCTCTCTTTGGTCGTTTAGAATTCTGTTCTTAATTATTGCTTTCCCTGCTTTCTAGATGCGAACGAAGATCCCTTCTTATTATTTTTTGACCCGTGCAAAATCAAAACTGTCAAAATTCCGAAAAATCTGGTCAAGGCTCATTTCAAAGACGCCATCATTTTTGCCATCAGCAGCCCCTTGAGCATGCTTTGCGCTGGGATCTGGCTCATTTCTATGGTGAGGGTTTTGAAGGACCACAATCGACTTCCCACCATCGATATTGGGCAGATTTGCGACAAGATCATTTAATGGAAAATTGAGAGCTGCGCCTATATGGTCTTGAAGTTTCACATCTAAAATAGCATAGGCATGGTTTGCATAGATGTTTCTTTGATTTAAAGATGTATCCTTGCCTAAGTGCATCACGACATTGAAAATTTCCAACAGATCATGATATTGATTTTGATTTCTCTTACTATGGAGTATCAACCAACTACCGGGTTTTGCCCAATAAGAAGACTGTTTTATAATCGATTCTTTGATCTTTTCCTTTTTCGGATCTATCGCGGCCAAGTTTTTCCAAGTATCGACCTCCTTTTTTAGACGCTTAAGCTTAAACTTGAAACTTCTATACTGATTAATATTTCTTTGACCTAGAAGGTGGTCGATTTGCAAGCTTAAACGCTTGATTGCAGAGTTCGGTCCTATCGATGCTGTGAGATGGAGATGCTCGGGATGGGAGGGGTCTGCCCTTTGTTTTTTCATCTTAAGCAAAAATTCGATCTTATTACGATTAAGTGCTACATTACCGCCTCCAGGAGCATACTGAATCGGAGGGGTAATGCCTTTCTGGATGACATCAGCGCCATAGAATATCTGATAGACTTGATTTTCATATCCGCCCTCACCAATGATATTATAGCCTGATTTTTGACTGGCTGCTCCAACTCCATATGTTCCATGCATCTGAGCAAAGAGAGCGTAGCCTTTCTCTAGATAGGGCACCCAGAGGGCCATCTCATAATGGTCTTCTCTGGAAATGGTTAGAACTTTATTCTTTAAGCCACCATACCAGAAATTTTTGCTTGCTGACCTTGCCCTTCTCCATTTGCTTCCAGTAATATCACTACCGGAGAGATCATGAGCTAAAGTTGCGGGCATTGTCATATTGACAGCGCTCCAATTCCCCTGAGCATCCCTTTTTTGAAGCTTTACTACTATATTCCCGCCAGAATATGACACAATATTTTTAATTTTGGATGGATCTGTCTTAACTATATTAATTAATGCCGCGAGAAAATAGCAATCTCCAATTCCATACTGATGAATATCATCTGCGCTTGGTCTATTGTTAATATAAATCTTATCTTTGACTCCTTTGGGCTCTATATTTGGATCATTGACGCTGCCATCTATATCGGAGACCTCCTTAAATAGAGGCAATCTGTTCTTTGAACTTAGGTATATTAAAGCTTTTTGAGGTGTTGCCCCCGGTGCTGTCTCTAAGGGATGAACAGCTGTGCTGAGGAGCATAACATACAGGCTCTTATGCTCAAATTTAGAGCTGATGGTTGTTATTGGAGGATCTATCGACCCTGAAATCTGAGGAGGCTTATGGCTGGTGCTGATGACCCCCGCTTGATCTGTCTGCTCTCTTGGATTGAGAGGGGCTCGTTGAACAGGAGCGGAGACTTGGGTTGTTGGATTGGAGGGGGAGCCAAGTAGATCCTCAGCGGAGTCTCCAGAGACCACCCGATCCGCGACCGCATCAGCGTGCTGCTCATAGCGATCTCCAAGCTGCCCCACTCCGCCCTTAAGTTGAACTCCCGTTCGCTGCTGAACAACATGGGCAGCCTCATGTGCTGCAGTATGTAGATCGGGGGCCTTGGCAAAAGCAACATCACGGCCTGTAGCATAGGCTTCTGCACCGATCCCCACCGCTGCCTCTCTCGCTGGCCCAGCGATATGAGCTTGGATCCCGCTGATGTCATGGTGGCCAAAAGAACGCTGGACCTGTTGAAAATGAGGGAGTGTCTGAGCGCTCCCCACCAAACCCTTCGCCGCCATCTGGTGTACATCAGTGTTGAGCAACTCCTGAGACTGCGCCTGAGCAGCATTTATAGAGCTGTTTCCAGCTTGGGGCGCTCTTCGTTGCAGCAGGCTGTGCAGCTCTTGGGACTGCGCCTGCGCTGAGTTACTCTGATCTGCCGCAAAGGGAGAAGCGCTCTCCTCAAGCGCTGAACCTGCTTGAGCCGAAGCGATGGAATAGCGAGACATCAAAAGCTCCACGACTGGATCCTACTCTTGCTTCGGTCTGCCTAAGATCGTGTCGCGTCTCTTTTTGAAGAGCCCGAAGAAAAGAGCGCTAAGGAAAGAGATCCGCGTTGGAAACCGCTATAGAATGAGCGCTGTCTGAGAGCCCTGAGATGGGCCTTTGCTACTGGGGAGAGATGAAAAAGAGAAACAAACGCAGCCTCCAACTCTATCTCTTGGCGGCCATCACCTTGACCTTAGTGACCACCCTGTTCACCAAACGCTACCTGGAGCAGCGTCGAGCTGAGGCCCTGGCTCAGAGCCCTCAAGCTCAACTGCGTAGAGCTTTGGATCGAGTTCAGATGGCGAGCTTCAGTTCAGAGCCTGAGGAGAGCGTATTAGCGCTTAAGGAGGCCCTCTCGACCCTGAAAGAGATCCTCAAAGAGCAACCAGAGTTAAAGCTCTTTCGCTCAGAATGGAGCCTCACACGGCGACTGGCGCGAGCTTATCATCAGGCGAAGTTGTTCAAGGAGGCGCAGAGCCTGAGAGAGGCTGCCCTCTCCCTTGGCTTAAGCTTTATGGATCGCGCTCCCAGCGATGAGGCGGGGCGGCGAGAGCTGCTCAGCACAGCCCGAGAGCTGGCTGAGGAGGCGCCCCCTGAGGCTGCCTTAGCAGCGCTCTCTCAGGCGATGGAGCGCATCAAGGAGAGTCTCAAAGGCCTGCGCGCGACCGATGGGGTGATGGCGATCCTGGCCAGCAATGAGTTGGAGCGTGCGCGGCTGCTTCAGGGGCTCAAGCGGAGCCCAGAGGCTGTAGAGGCGCTCAATCAAGCCTGTCGATGGGCAGAGGAGCTGCCTGGAGGGATGGATCCGCGAGGAGGGCTCGCTCGGCAATATAATATTGTCGCCAAGGCTGCGCGGCTGGCGGCAGAGTGGTCCCAGATTGAGGAGGGCAACAAGCATCGCGAGGCCCTCCTCAAGATCCTGGACCTACGTTATGGGTTGCAGCCCAAAAACCCCGAGATCTTAAACGCTCTGGCTCACTGGCATGGGGAGGCTGCCGATGCCGCCAAGGGTCCTGAGGAGGCCCTAAAGCACTTCGCCATCCTGCTGCGTCATCGAGAGGCGCTGAGCCAGATCCAAAGCGAGAGGAAGAAGGATTGGATCATCTCTCTTAACCGAGTGGGCGCCTTTCAGGCTCGACGTGGAGAGTTAGAGGAGGGCCTGAGCTACTATCGTCGTGCTTATGAACTCTCTACAGGACGGCGAGATCGCAGCCGTCTTGTCATCATCGGCAACTTGGCTCAGCTTCTGGGGCGTGTGGATAGGATCGAGGAGGCCAAGGTGATCGCAGCCGAAGCTTTTGAGTTGGCTGAGGCGCGCTTGCTGGAGGCCGCTGATGAGCCTCGGAGGCGGGTCGATGCGGGGGTCGCCGCCCTCCGTCACGCTCGTCTTCTGCGGAGGAGTCCCAAACCCAAGCGCCGAGAAGCTCAGCAGCTCGCCCTTCGGGTACAGGCGCGGCTGAAGGGTTTGGAGAGCAAAGACCCCCGTCTTAAGTCGGTCCTTAAAGGTCTTAAATCGCTCTTGGCTGAATTTTAAGAGGGCAAGAGTTTTGTAGCCTCTTGAATCTCTCTTCAGAGTCAGGCAAGGCAAGAGAGCGCATAAGGAGTCCTTAATGAAGAATGTCCTCGCGTTGATCTTGGGCGGTGGCCGTGGCACTCGTCTAAACCCTCTTACAGCAGAACGCTCTAAGCCTGCTGTCCCTCTTGCGGGCAAATATCGCCTTATCGATATTCCCATCTCCAACTGCCTGAACTCAGGCGTGGAGCGCATCTATGTGCTCACCCAGTTTCTGGCTGAAAGCTTAAACCAACATATCGCCAGCACCTACCGCTTTGATGCTTTCAGCCGAGGCTTCGTGAGCATCCTGGCGGCGGAGCAAACAGGCAGCAAGGAGGGGGGCTGGTTTGCAGGGACCGCCGATGCGGTGCGTAAGGTTCTCCGCCACACGGAGCGTTACCGCTTTGAGGAGTTTTTGATCCTCTCAGGGGATCACATCTATCGCATGGACTACGCCAAGCTCATCCAAGAGCACCGAGCCCGAGGCGCAGATATCACCGTGGCTGCTTTAGAGGTAAAGCGGGAGAAGGTGCCTGAGTTGGGGGTGATGGAGATCGACGCTGGTGGCCATATCCAGCGATTCGTAGAGAAACCCCAAGAACCACAGCTCATCGACTCCCTGGAGATCAAAGCGGACTATTTTGAGAACCGCGGAGAGCCCACCCAGAAAGGGCTCTTTCTGGCCAACATGGGCATCTATCTCTTTAATCGGAAGCTCCTCGATGATCTCTTGATGAAAGATCAGAGCGAGGCCAATGACTTTGGCAAAGAGATCCTACCCTACGCAGTTAAACAGGGGATGAAGATCAGCGCTCATCGCTTCAATGGCTACTGGGAGGATATCGGAACCATCCGCGCCTTCTTCGATGCCAACCTCGCCCTGACCTCAATCCAACCCAGCTTCTCCTTTTTCAGTGAGGATCAGCGCATCTATACACGCCGCCGCAACCTCCCCAGCAACAAGCTTTTTCACTGTGCGTTGGATGGCGTGCTGCTCAGCGAAGGTTGCCTGCTCAAAGAGGCTCAAATCAGAGAGGCTGTGTTGGGGATCCGCAGCCGTATCCTCAACGGAGCAAAGCTGGAGCGAGTGATTATGATGGGAGCAGACTTCTTTGAGAGCCCCAAGGAGCGACTCCAAAATCAAGGGATCCGTCCCGATGTTGGGGTCGCCGAAGAAGCTCAGATTCAACAAACCATCATCGATAAGAACGCCCGCATCGGTCGTGGAGCGATCCTTAAAGGGGGAGCACATCCAGATGATGCCGGGCCAGGTTGGACGCTGAGAGATGAGATCCTCGTCATCCATAAAAATGCCATCATCCCTCATAATGCCCGGGTGGACTTCTCCAAAGCTCAGCCCCAAGTCGAGCTGCGCTTCTAGAGCGAGGGCAGCTCCCCAAAGTAGCCTCTCAGTTTCAGGCTGACGGCGCGCTGCCCCTCTACATGAGCCTCAGCGCGAGCAAAGACCACCTTCATCATCACCCGCTCAACCTTCACATCCAGAAGGATGCGCTCTCCAGGTCGCACAGGGCGGCGAAAGCGAGCCTTATCTACTCCCGCCAAAAAGACTCGACGATCGGGGTGTTTGAGCAGGGCCAGATAGGCGAGGGTCTGAGCCAGAGCCTCGATAAGCAGGACCCCAGGGACCACTGGAAAGTCTGGAAAATGCCCCTTGAAGAAGGGCTCGTCAGGGGAGAAGGTTTGCTCAGCGAGGATCTCCCTCTCACTGCACTCTAGGCAGCGATCCATATAGAGAAAGGGCGCTCGGTGAGGGAGAATCTCCTCAGGAGAAGGGAAGCTCATAAGCTCTCCAGAGGGCCTGTTTGAAGATCGGCAGGTTTGCGTTCAAGAGGCAGGCCAGAGATCTTCTGAACCTCCCCCGCGAGCAGGTCAAGGAAGAGTCCTATATCGCCCTGGATTAAGAGTCCCTCTGCATGGACGGGGAGTAGTCTGAGGAGGGCGAGCATGATCACTCCAGGGAGCGAGCGAGGCGGAAGCCTACACCGCTGCTGTTGAGGGGGGCTCCCAATCGAGCCCGTTTGAGCCTCTTTGAGTTGGGGGCGTCGAGATAGTTGCCCCCCAAGCGGAGCCCGCCTGAGGGTCCCTCCAGCCACTCAGAGAGGTTGCCGATGAGGTCACAGATCCCCTGAAGAGAGTCTCCTGCGGGCCGTGAGCAGCTGGGGGCGGTGTGGCCCTGAGCGCAGAGAGAGGCGCTCCCTTTGAGAACCCCCCGTTGACAGCTGGGGGTCTCAGTGCCCCAGGGCCAAGGTGATCCCGCTGTACGTCGCCACTCTCTCTCGTTGGGGAGCCGTGCCCCTATCCAACGGGCATAGCGCTGCGCTTGGGTATAGCCAACGCAGTTGATGGGGTGCTCCTCTCGCCCTGCTTGGCTCCAGTTACAGCCGGGATAACTCCCTGGTGGACTGCAAGGGCCCATCTCTACACAGAGGCGATACTCCTTCACGCTGACCTCACGCTGAGCCATCAGAAAGGCGCTGCCTTGAGCAGATGGAGGGATTCGGATCCAACGCAACTGGCCCTCAAGCAGCCAGGGCAGCAAGCTTCGATATTCAGGGCCATCGCGGCCATGACGCTGGACAAACTCCTGAGCCCAGCGTTGCTTCTCCTCCTGGGAGAGCAGCTTCAATTTGAGGAGGCGAGAGAGCCGAGCCCAGTCCGCCTTCTTAGAGGCTGCCTGCGCCTTGCTCTTCTCCTCTGTTTGAGCCTGTACCTCTAGAAAAGCTTGCCACTCCCTTTGGCGCTTCTTGGCCAAGCTTCCCAGCCAGCCCCCCTTCTTGGCGAGACCGGCCCAGCGCTGGATCTTCTCTTGAGCGCTGAGTTGGGGATCCTGATCCCAGATAAGGGCTTCTTCAAAGCGCTCTAGGCTCTCAAGATCTTTGAGATTTAGATCTGAGAGCTTGGGCCGTTGAATCGCCCCAGGGGTTGTAGAACCCTGAGCGCGCTGAAGCAGATCGGTCTCAAGCTGAGAGGGCTGGGGAGGGGCTTTGAGGAGCGGCGCGAGGAGGCGATCAGCAGCAGCCTCCAAGCGCGCTTCTAGACCTCGGAGTTGTTGCGCTTGGAGGCGCTCAGAGGAGAGCAGTCGCCCCCCCTGGGTCTCATGGAGACGGAGGAGCAGACGCAGGCCTCCAAGGCGCAGCAGCTCTCCGGTGATGATGTGGCTGGCCCCCAGGCGTCGCCCGGTCTCTAACTCGCACTCTCCCTCACATTCCGCCAGACTCTTACCCGCTGGGAGCAGGGTCAATAGGTTCTCTCGGGTGATGATTTGATAGCCAGGGAGTTTAAGAGCGCGACCACGGATAAGGTCGCTCAGATAGCGCAGTTTGTGAGCCTTGGTTCCCAGGCTGTCATGCAGCTCTAGGACCGCGAGACGTGCTTGGGGAGGAGAAGGGGAGAGCAATATGAGCAGGAGAAACAGCAAGGAGCCCTCCTTTGGAGTTAAGGAAGTCAGTTCGCCCTAAGGGGCTGCCTAAAAACAACGACAGCGGTTTAAGCTACAGAGATCTTACCCCCATCATCTACCCCGGCGCCTTCGCCATAGAGGTCCACGACGCCGAAGCTTACCCCAGGCAAAGAAGCCCAAACTCAGGAGAAGGCAGAGGTAGGCGAAGCTGTCGCCGATGATCAGATAGACCGTGCTGGACTGAAGCAGTGGGGCATTCCAGAGCAGAGTCTCAGCGCCCAGAGGGCGGGTTATCTTGACCAAGCGTCCTACAGGATCGACAAAGGCGCTTACCCCTGTGAGGGTAGGACGAGCATAGGCCAGACGATGTTCGATGGCGCGAGGGACCGCCAAGGCCAAGTGTAGATAGCGCTCAGGGGTCAGCCCAAACCAGTCATCATTGGTCATATTGATCAGCAGGTGGGGGTGGCCCTGAGAGAGCCTCCGGGTGAAGGGAGCCAGGAGCCCCTCATAGCAGATCAACATCCCTAAGCGGATGGGACCTTTGCCCCAGAGATCCGCCTCAATGATCCCCGGTTTTTTGCCCGCGCTCAGATCTCCCGCTGCGGGGATCAACTTATAGATCCAGGGAATAAGGTGGGCAAAGGGCACATACTCACCAAACATGAGCAGGTGTACTTTATCGTAGAAGCCCGCCACCGCTCCCGCTCCATCCAGGAGCCAAGCGCTGTTATAGGCGATGATAGGCAGATCCCCCTCCCAGCGAGGCTCCTCACGAGGCTCAATGCTGGTTCCCCCTAAGATCACAGGGGTTTTAAAGCCTCGGATGGGAGCAGCGCGATCGGCGGATGGGATCCTACGGCGGATATCTTGGCGGAAGTTATCGCTGAGGGAGGAGCGGGCCGGGGGGAAATCTTTGGCCTCACGTTTCAGAGGTTGAAAGCGGTAGGAGCTCTCCGCCCAAAGCAGCAGCTCAGCCCCCTGCGCCTCCAGCTTGGCGGAGAGGTTTTGCTGGATCAATAGGTGGTTTTGGATGTTCTCCTGGCTCTCTCGCTCAAAGATCCCCACATCCCCCTCGACAATCCCCAACTTGAGGTGCTTTGCAGCCTCCATCTCAGCCTCGATCTGAAAAACCCTGACCCCTCCATAGAGCAAGCTCAGGCCCATCATCGCGGCGGTGATCCAGAGGGCTTTATATGGGCGGTTACGCCCTTCGATTCGCGCCCTCAGCCAGAGATAGAGGACAGCGTTAACTCGATAGATCAGGAAGGTGACAGCGCTGACCCCAAAGAGATCGCAGATCTGCATGATCCAAGTAAAGCCCACCTGACTGTTGCCCATAAAGGCAGGGAATATGCGTGGGATGGCGATCTCTACGGCCACCATCACCAGAGGAGCAGCCCACTCCAGGGGGAGGCGGGTGGTGTTGACGATACGATTGATCAGCCAGGCCCAAACCCCCCAAAGGGAACCCATCCAGACGCTGTGAAGCAGCATCACCAGCATCGCCAGAGGCAGGGGCAGGTGTCCAAAGGTAACAAACAGCTCTGAGAGCCAGTAGTAGCCTCCTGTATTGATGACGATCCCAGTGTAGAGACCCCAGCGAAATGCTTGCTTTGGGGGCTTATCTTTGAGGACCCAGAAGAGCGGTAGGTGGCTGATCCAGATCAGAGGCCAGAGATCAAGCTCAGGCGCCCAGATCGTTGGAAAGGCCGCGAAGGTGAGCACTCCGGTGAGCGTACAGAGGAGGAGATCCCTCCAACTCAGCTTGATCTTCATCGCTCCTCTTCACCTTTTGATCAGCGGAGCCCGCTATATCACACTCTGCTCTAAGCTGCGCTCTCTGAAAACAGACCGAGCAGCGAACCACTCTGTTCCTTCTACTGTCGATGTGTGCTTGCACCGGCATATGGAGCAATCCTCGGCCCTCTTTTTCAAGCTTTCTTTCCGCCTCTCCTGCGCTTTACTCCGTGCCTGGACCGCTCATCCACCCCCGGATACAGCTGAACATTTTATCAGCACTCTTAGGGCTGGCTTCCTTGCTTTTCGATCATGATACCGATTATTTCCTCTCGGGATCCTTCACTGACCACCCACCAGAGACCGCAACCTCTATCTCTACTCGATCAATACCCGTAATTTTGAATGATCAAAGTAGGGAGAGGCATTCAGGAGGCCCCTGTGCTAAAAACGACAGATTCTAGGAGAGGAGTGCTGAGATTTGGAGACCGCCGAGGAGATCATCAGCCATCGAGGGGAGAGCATCTCTGGTTATCTCGAGCGCATCGATCTACGCGCTCGAGATCTAAAGGGCAGCCGCTTTCCTGGGACTCGCCTGCGTCAAATTGGGATGGCGGGGATGCTCCTGGATGAGACTGTGTTTGAGCATGCTGAGCTGAACTCCTGTGATCTGCGTGGAGCCAGCCTCAGATCAGCGCGGATCCTTCAGAGTCGCCTCTTCTCCTGTAGCCTTCATCAACTTCAAGCCCAAGAGAGCAGCTGTCGAGGCTGTCATCTTGAGGAGTGTCAGCTGGGCGCAGCGAACTTTAACGGAGCGCGCTGGTTGGATGTGATCGTGGAGGGAGGAGAGACCGCTTACCTTCAGATGGAGCGAGCCCTCCTGCTCCGCAGCAGCTTTCGAAACCCTCGTATGCAGGGCAGCCCTTTAATGCGTGGGCGCTTTCAAGGCAGCTTTTTTCTGGAGTGTGAGCTGCGCTCCGCCAATTTCTACTGCGCGGATCTAAGAAGCGCGGTCTTGATCCGCACCGATCTTTCTGACGCCTGCTTTGATGGTGCAGATTTGAGAGACGCGGTCTTCATCCAATGTAAGACAGAGCGCACAGACTGGAGCGGCGCTCGGAGGTAGCATGGCAAGAGATGATTGGGAGGGGATCCATCAGGAGTTGAGCAGAGCGACCCAGGCTTGGAGCCGCGAAGAGCTGCAGCTGCTCCTGAGAGATCTCATCAAGGAGTATGTGGTGGAGCGAGGGCTGCCCACCGGCAGTCCTGCTCAGGCCAGCACCCCAGATCTAAGCCAGATGGACTTCTCTCAGCTCATCGCTTGGCTCAAGCGGCACCTAGATCTGCCTGAACTCAACCTCTTCTCAATCGAGGGGCAGAGGGTGATCATCGATCTGGATGGGCCGCGGGAGATCCGCCTTGAGCGTCGTCCAGAGCTGTCCCCTCCCCCTCCGATCCAGCGAGGCCAAGAGCCTCCGCCTCGCAACCCTCCACCTCCTCGACGAGAGCCCTCTGAAGCTGAGCCCCCCAAACAGAGCGTGGAGAAGAAACCTCGCCTCAGCCGAGGGTTTCGGGGTCTAGAGTTTGATTGAGCTGCGCAGCTCTCCCGCCTTAAGCCAAGCCAGCCGTCGCCCCTCCAACAGAGCTTCTACGGCGGCCCTCTGCTCGCCTGATCGAAGATAGAGAAGCGTCAGGGCTTGTCGTCTGGGCTTAAGCGGCAGGCGAGAAGCCCAGCGCTCCGCGCCCAGAGGATCTCCTAGGCGGCTGCGAGCCAGAGCAGCTAACCAAGCTCGCCAGGGGTTCCAAGCGGGTCCCGCCTTCGAGAGCGCAGGGTGGGTTTCTAAGAGGAGCAGAGCGGCTTCATCTTGAGAGAGTTCCAGCAGACAGACCGCTTGAGCGAGGAGCGGGCTGGGATCTTGAGGCTGAGCCTCTGTGGCCCTCTGAAAAGAGTCCAACGCCGATCTCCAAAGCCCCCGTGAGGACTCATCAATGCCATCCAGAAAGCAGGGATCTGGCTTCAACGTGACCCCAGGACACGCAGCGCGATGACTGTGATGTTATCTGTCCCTCCAGCGCGGTTGGCGGTGTTGATGAGGTAGCGTGTCGCCGTCTCCAGATCATTGGAGTAGCCCCTGAGGATCTGCTGAATGATCCAATCCTCTACCAGATCACTTAGGCCATCGGAGCAACTCAAATAGATATCTCCAACTTGGGGTTGATCCAGGGTGAGTTCAGGCTCAACGTCATCCTCCAAGCCCACAGCTTTAACGATCACGTTGGATCCTGCGCGAGCCCGTGCAGCCTCATCGCTGAGGTGAAAATAGCGCTTGAGGTGGTTGACCAAGGAGTGATCTTCAGTGAGCTGTTTAAACTCCCCTCCCCGCAAGCGATAACAGCGGCTGTCTCCCACATGAGCGATGACCAGCCCCACCTGAGGGTGATAGCTCATCACCACGATGGTCGTGCCCATATTCTGACACTCTGGATCGATCTGGCCCCGGTTGTAGAGACGAACATTGGCGACCCGAACAGCATTGACCAGATGATTCTCCTCATCACTGCGACTCTCCATGATCTCAAAGGGCCACTCAAAGTCAGGCTCTTTGCGCCAACGCAGCATAAAATCGGAGATCGCCTCTACGGCCATCTGGCTGGCTATCTGTCCTGAAGCATGACCGCCCATCCCATCCGCTAAGATCCAAACTTGCTCTGAGTCCAAGAGGCGAAAGGCATCCTCGTTGGCTTCTCGTCGCTTGCCTACATCAGTCTTGCCCGTGGCGATAAATCTCAGGGCCATAGCCCCTCCTTTCATCCTTGCTTTTGCTTGGGTTTAACCGGGAGGCTGCTCACGATCAGGATCGATGCGCGCCTGTACAGAGTATCCGCTGCTGCAATACTCACCTGGAGCATGTACCCAAACAAAGAAGCGTCCAGGTTCGACGCGGCGGGTCAGCACGATTTTGGGGTTGTTAGACTGAACCTCTCGCGCCATATGAGCACCATACTTATCCCTAAGGATAACCTCACAGGCCCCATCTGGGGTATCAAAAGCCACGGTCACAAAGAGGAGCCCTGCCTTATCGACGTGGAAGATCTTCCAATCGGAGAAATCTTCTCCCTCCCAGGTCACCGAATCGGAGTAAATTTTATTGAGAGAGATAAGCTTGGACTTGTCCCGCCGGTTGTCTTTGTCAACGAGCTCTGGGGAACCTCCACAGCTCCAGAGCATCAGCAGCAGCCAGAGAATCTTCAAACTTTCCCCCTTCTTCAAACCTCAATCTTCAGTTCGATTCGGCGAATCGATGCGACCAGCACCACTCACAGGGCTCAAACATCGAAAGCCTAATCTCCCCTCTCGCTTCGATCAACGAAGGCCTGATCTGTTATGGGTGAGGAGATCTCTCCAGACTTGATCCCAGAACGTGCCGAGCCCATGCTCTGCTTCCAAATTGTTCAGGAAAGTCGCCATGAAAAAGTTGCTCTTGCTCTTGATCCTGACCACCGCAGTTGGGGGTGTTTGGTGGCTCCTCAACTGTTCTCCGATGGGCAGCTCTGAACCAGAGGTCGTGAAGAGCTTGCCTGCTGAGGGGAGCATCATCGTCACTGGTCTAGAGGATCCCCTCCCCCTCATCCAGAAATTCTATGAGATCGCCAAAAGCTTCCCCGATTTTCCTCAGGAGAGCTTGGATCCAGAGAAGCGCAAGGCCAAGTTGGGCTTTGACCCTCTAACAGAGGAGGGCTGGCGCTCGGTAGGCCTGGACATAAAGGCGGGGCTGAGCTTGGTGGGCAATCCCTTCTCTCTTGAGGCGGGTGTTCCTCTGATGCTCTTCAAGGTGTTGGATAAAGAGAAGGCTCTGAAGCTTCTCAGAACAAAGACTGGCGAAGAAGCCAAACTCAGCGACGAACGCAAACAGAGCGCTCTCCTCAGCTTAGGTGAGGAGCAGCTCCTCTTGGGGCAGATGGGGCCCTATACCCTGCTGTTCCCTCTGCTGAATCCAGATCAGCTCCCCAAGCAGCGCAAAGAGTTTGAAGCTTTCCTCAGCCAGAGCGGCCCCCGGCTCTCCGAAGCCCCTCTCTTTCGTAAAGCCCTAGAAGGGAGAGCAGGGACCTTCTTTGGTTTCCTAGATATCGACGCTCTGGTGAAACTGCTCCTCAAGAGAGAGGCGATCAACTCAGAGTTTGAAGCGGATTTTAAGTTCTACAGCCAGCGCTTTCCCGGCCTGGGGCTCCAGCGGAGCGGGCTGAGAATCTTGGCCAGCCAGGAGGGCCTGTCCGCCCTCCGCAAAATGTTTGTCCCCCCCAAAAAAGCTCCCAGTTTCTCAAAACATATCCCCGCTCGGGGCTGGGCAGCGCTGCGGTTCAGCGTCAACATCAAGCAGTTCTTTACAGGCTTAGGAGAGCTATACCCACCCTCCCAAGAGATCAGCAAAGGCAACTTCCTCCTGGGCAGCAACCTGCTCCCCATGATGTTGGGGGTCTCCTATGCTGAGCTGGCCTCGGCCTTCTCAGGGCACGCTGTTTTGGCGTTACGGCTCCCCAAAGATCTCAAGGGGGGTGCTCCCAGGGTTGAAGACACTCTGTTGATGTTGGGCTTGGGTGCTCCCAAGAAGAGCGCGCAGCTCCTCGACAGCCTGTTGGAGAGGACTGGGCCTCAGCTCTCCGGGCTCCAAGCTCAAGAGTTTGAGTTGGTTGGATATAAGGGCAAACAGTTCTCTTTAGAAGGGCAGCAGTTCTACCTCCTCTTGGGAGAGGAGATTCTCTATGCTTCCCTTTCTAAGGAGCTGCTCAAGCTTGCCTTGGAGAACAGAGAGCCCCTCAATGCTCAAGCAGCTGAGGCGATGGATGGAGCCCATTTCCTCGCTGAGGTTGTTGATATCGCGGCGGTAGAGACCCTACTTAAAGCCACTGGAGGAGCGCCTGATCTCTCTCAGTTCTGGAAAGAGAGCCACTTTGTCTTGAGCGCTCAGATCGATACAGAGGGGATCTTCTTAGAAGCTCAGGGTGGGGACCTGGAGGTAGGTGCGCTCTTTGGGGCTCTTTCTGCGGTGGCGATCCCTGCGTTCCTCAAATATGAGCGTCGGACCAAGGAGGCCGAAGCCCAAGGGCTCAAGCCTCAACCCCCAACACTCCAACCCGAGAAGCTCAAGCCAGAAGAATGAAGAAGCGCATCATCTGGACAGTTCTCGTTCTGTTCCTATTTGGCCTGGCCTGGATCCTAAGCCCCAGTCGGTTGTGGCAGCGCATCAGTCTCTCTGTAGATGAGCCCCAACTCAACGCAGCCTTGCTGGATGAGGCGATCGATCTGGCGGGGCACTATCTGCTCCACAACCAGCGCCCAGAGGGAAACTTTGTCTATGAATATGACTGGAGAGCCGATGAGGAGCTTGATCGAGATGGTCAAGTTCGCCAAGCGGGCGCCCTTTGGGGGCTCAGCTCTCTCTATCGAGAGCGGCCCTCTCCTGAGCTGGCTGAAGCGGTCGAGCGGGGCCTAAGCTTCTTTGGCAAACACTCGCGTTGGTCCAAGGGCGCCAAGCGCCGTTGGGTGACCTATCCAGGCGCTGGATCGGGCCGCGCAGGGACCACGGCCCTGATGAGCTTAGCGCTCATTGAATATCTGCGTGCCCGCCCAGAGCTAAAGAGCCGCTATGAGCCCTGGCTACGCGCCTATCTCAAGAGCCTGCTCTCTTGGCAAAACTCTGAGGGCCTCTTTCACCAGTCCTACCAGCTCAAGAATGGTCAGGGCTTTGGCCCTCCCTCCTCCTATTTCGATGGAGAGATCCTCCTGGCCCTTGTGAAGGCGGCGCGCTATCTAGGCCCTGAAGCTTGGCTCCCCAAGCTTAAGGAGGCCGCCGACGTAGGCCACCGGATCAACATCCAGGAGGCCCTGAAGCGGGATGGAAACTCCAACATCACCAAGGGTTATTTTCAATGGAGCGCGATGGCCTTCTATGAGCTGGCGACCTCAGGCTGGCCCGACACAGCGCGCTATGGGGATCATCTGCTTTTCTTGGCGGACTGGATGATCGAGGATCATCACACCCTCTGGTGTACGCGAAACACAGCCTACGCCTATGAGGGGATGATCCACGCCTATGACTTAGCTCAAAAGCGGGGATTAAAGGAGCAAACGAAGAAGCTGGCGGCAGTGATCGACATCGGCCTAAGCCAGCTCAGCGGCTGGCAGGTGGGGCACTCTCTGGCTGATGGCCTCTTCATGGGGAGCGAGGAGGCCAATCCCCGAGCCTTGGGGGGTGTTCAAAACTCCTGGATCGATCCAATCCTGCGTATCGACGTGGTGCAGCATCAACTCCATGCCCTCCTCCTGGCCCGACGGTATCTCTACCGTTGAGCCTGGTCTTAAGCTCCTGAGGGCGCGCTCCGCCTCTCCGCTTGGTGATCGCTCTCCTCGCTCAGCTGGTCTGGGGTTGGGGGCTCTTTAGGAGAGTTCTGTGAATCAGGCAGCAGCTCCAGCTCCGTCTGGAGCTGCTTAAAGGGTCGCATCGCCAGCTCCTTCTCTTGAAAAGCGGCCTTGATCTTCTCAGTGATCTCCTGTTTCCTCCACCAGACCAAATCAACCTGCCCAAGGAAAGCCTCAGCGGCATACTCCTCTAAGTTCTCCCTGGCGCTGCTCCCCATCTCCTGAGCCAGACGCTGAACATCTCCCCGCAAAACTCCAAGTTGAGCGCTGAGGCGCTGTACCTGTGGAGCCTCAGCGGTGATGATTTGGGAGAGCTGTTGGCGCCAACGCCCTTGAAAGCGTTCTAGGCGCCCATCAAAGCGCTTAAGTCGAGCCTGGAGGCGAGCATAGCTTCGCTGAAGCTGCTTGATGTCATCCTGATCGGCTGGAGGGCCTCCATTGTGCTTCCCTGAGTCGGGCTCTCGATGAGCCGCTTGGGCCGCCTGTAGAAGCCGCCTCTCAAAGCCTTGCAGTGCGGCCTCTAGACGCTGCCTGAGCTTGCGCCCCTCGCTGACCACAGGAAGCAGCTCCTTTTGAGAGAGCCCCTGAAGCAGCTTGAGAAGCTCCTGAGTTTCGTCCAGCAGCTCCTCCTGAAGGAGCAGCTCCGCTTCTAAGCTTCGAGCACGTTGCACCTCTTTGGGTGCGCTCCAAGCCAACACGCTGGGGGGAAAGAGCCGCTCCTGATTGCGCTCTAACTCCAAACGCTTCGACTGTCGCTTAAGGCGCTCTTCCAAGAGTTCATAATGGGTCTGAGCCTCCTCATAGCGCGCGGCGCGGGCCAGCAGTTGACCCTTCCAGAGCGAGAGCTGGGCCGCTGAAAGATCATCTCCACGCTCAGCGATGAGCTGATCCAAAAGCCGCACGCACCAGGCATACTCTCCACGGCGAAAGAGCACAAAGCTGGCCTCGGCGAGGGCGACGCTGAAATCTGGAGTTCCACGAGGCACCTGACGGTAGTGTTTCCAAGCGCTGCTGTCTTTTTTATTGCTCGCCGCCAAGCGCGCTAAAGAGAGTTCTAGGCTGGCCTTCATCAGGAGGCGTTGCCGCGCTTCATCATCCAGGAGGATCGCCTCTTCGGGCAGTTCTAAGGGGATCAACTCTCGTGGGGGGCCTGCTGTCTCCAGCTCAGGGAGAGAGGGCTCTGGGATGCTCTCCTGGCCCTTTAGCTCCAGCAGCGCTTCTCTAAAGAGCTTCTCAGCGCCCTTGAGATCATCTTTTTTGAGCTTGAGCACCGCCAGGAAGTAACGCGCCTTGAGCTGATGAGGGCCTGCTTTCATCCCTTCAAAGAAGGAGCGTGCCTCCTCTAAAGCCCCTCCTCTGAAGAGGGCTTTGGCGAACTCATAGCGGATAAGCTGATCCTCTTTATCTGAAGTAGAGCCCTCTCTGAGCTGCTGATATCGACGCCAGAAGCTGCGGATCAGAGAGAGAGGCTCCTGCGCCCCCAGGAGCAGTAGATAGCGCCGCAATACTCTCTGATAGTTGCTGAGGAGGCTGCCCTCCTGCTTTAAGGCGCGTCGGAAATGCTGAGCTGCGGCCTCATGAAGCCCCATCTGCCAGAGAGACTCTCCCAGATAGCCAAGCGCCTCAGCATAGCTCAAAGAGCGCTCTATTCCAGGGCGGCTGAGGAGCTGGAGGAGATCCAGGGCAGCGCGACTGTAGTCCTCCTCCAGGAAGGCGATCTGGGCCTGGCTGAGCTGCTCTATTGCGCTGCGACTCAGAGAGAGTTCACGCTCTAGATGACGGCTCCCCAACTGGAGTTGCTGGTTGATGTTCCTCAACTCCTGAACGAGATCAGCTCGGGAGGGGACCGAGACCTCATGGGCTTGAGTAGAGCTGAAGAGGAACAGGAGAGAGAGCACAGGCATAATAGGAGAGAGAGCCCCTTCGAGGATCCAAGATCTCAATTTGCTCAAGGTCTGTGCTCGTCTGTGCTAGGAGGGTATATGCGGTGGCTCCTGATCATCTTCCTCTCCGCTTGTGGCGCGCCCCCCATCTCGCCCAGCTCCTCTCCCGTTTCATCTCCTGTAGCTCCGAGCAGGTCTCGACCCCTGCTTCAGAGCGACGCTGAGGTGATCCAATCCCTGGCGCTCTCCAAAGGCTGGCTTTGGGCGACCTCCTCTCTGGGGGTCCTGCGCTGGAATCGAAGATCGGGAGAGTTTCAAACTTTGCCCGGATCTCCTCGGGGGGGGCGGATCACCATAGCAGATGATGGAGTTCCATATATAGCGCTGAGTGATGGCCTTGCTTGGCTGGAGGAGGGCAGATGGCGGCGACTCAGAGAAGCTCCCTTGGCGGCGGGGATTGTAGGGATCGCGCCTCGTAAGGGGGGAGGAATCTGGCTGGCGTTGCCCAGGCTCTTTGGGATCTTTCAAAATGGAGATTTTCAGATCATCAGCCGTCGCTATCTCCTGAGCGATCTTCAGAGAGGCACCGATGGGCAGATCTGGGTTGCGACCAAAAATCAAGGCCTTTTTACCCCAAAAGAGGATCACCTAGAGGAGCACAGCTCTGCTCAAGGGCTCTGTGGAAACCATCTGCTCTCTGTTCGCGCTGCGGCGGGACGAGTGGCTGTGGTTTGTAGCGGGGATCGACTGGCCCTACGAGACAAAGAGGGGTGGAGCGCATATAAAATCATGGGTCTAAAGGCTCCCCTTCGTATAGCTCAACCTCGGGGATCCGCTCTCATCCTGCGCACGACCCAGGGTTGGTGGAGGCTGGAACTTGGAGAAGATTCTCGTGTAACTCCTCTATTAAAACTGCCTCCTGCGCCCCCTCCTCCCAGAGAACCTGTTGCATCTCAGCCCATATCTCAGCCCGCATCTCAGCCCGCATCTCAGCCCGTATCTCAGCCCGTATCTCAGCCCGCTCCAGCGTCTGGACTGAGCGCAGAGTTGGCTCGGGTCCTGGGAAAGAAGCTGCCCAGAGAGGCTCCCAAGACCAAAAGAGAAGCTCCAACCCTCGCGCCTAGATCTCAGTCAAACTCAGCCCCAGCTTCTCAACCGAGCAAACCTGCTCCCAAACAAGAGGGTTTGCTCTCTCGAAGATCTCTGGAGCACCCCACACCTCCGCTCTCCTTCCGTTTAAAACCTTGGTCTAAGCTGCCCCCTCAACCAAAGGCTTGGCACTTCGCCAGCGATGGTAGCCTTTGGTGGGTTGAGCCTCATCAGGGGATCTTCACGATCCACGGAACGGAGCAACGACACCTCTCCTCTCGAAGCCTGATCTTCCGAGAAGAAGCACGGATGAGTCTAGATGCTGAGGGAAGGGTGGTGATGGCCACTGGAGCTTCTCACCTTCTGAGATTTGATGGTGTACGTTGGCAGCCTTGGTCGTTGCCCTCCCAGGGACGCAGCCTCTCCGTGGGTCACAGCCCCAGTGGAGAAACTTGGGTGGTGGCAGCGCAGGAAGGGGGAGATTTTGAGATCCTTAAGGGGCGCTCAGGCGGCCCTCTTCGCTCCCTCTCAATCACGCCAGGGCCTCCTCTAGATGGGCCTGCGGCGGTGGCTGGAGAGCTGGTGATCAGCTCTACAGGCGATCTCTATATGCCTCTCTTCTACCACCCAAACCCAAAGCGAATGGAGCAGATCAGCGCAGCGGGCTTGGCGGTCTTTAAGGGGGGCGGCTGGTCGCTCTGGCGTGGAGAGTTGGGCTCAGAGGGTCCTGGACATCTCCCAGATGATTGGGTCAACGCTGTTCTTCTACAGGATCAGACTCTGTTTGTAGCTACTCACGCAGGTCTGCTGCGCCTTAAGGGAGAGGCCTCTCGGGTCTTCAACGAGAATGATTTTATTGACAGTGAGATGATCCTCGATCTCGCGATAGATGTTCAGGGGCGGATCTGGGCAGCGACTATGGAGGGCCTGGGCTTCCTGGAGGGGGATCAATGGCACCCTGTCCGTGAAGGTCCCCAGGGGCGCATTTTTGGGCTGAGTGTAAAGGGCGCACAGATCTGGGCCGTCAATGAGCAGGGACTCTGGTGCCAACGGAGGAAGCGCTGGAGGCTTCAACAGCTCCCAGAGCTGAACGCTGCGATCTATGATCTCAGCGCTGATCTTCAGGGAGGGCTTTGGATCTTGGGCATCCGTGGGGTTCTGCGTCTAGGGGAGACTCATTGCCCTGATTGACTCAGCTTACGGACTGGTCAACACTCAGGCTGCGCCCCAAACCAAAGACCTGGGAGCCTCTATGAAGAACTGCCCCAACTGTGGCGCCTCTGAGCCCTCTGAAGCGAGGCGCTGTAGCCTCTGCGGGAGCATGTTATTTCAAACCTCTGATCTGGAGAGCTCCGACTCAAATAAGACCATCCTGGGTTTGACTCCTGAGATGCAAGCAGAGCTTCGACGCGCACTGCAAGAGAGTCAAGAGCAAGAGGCAAAAGCGAGAGAAGGGATTCATGCAACTCTCTTTGGCTTGCCCAACCCCGCCGAAGCTCTTAAGCAGGTTCAAGCAGCTTCCCAATCTTCAACCCGTACCCTCTTTGGCTTGCCCAACCCCACTGAGGCCATCAGAGCGGCTCAGGAAGCTCAGGAAGCCCAGGCGGCTCTAGAAGCTCAGGCGGCTCTAGAAGCTCAGGCGGCTCTAGAAGCTCAGGCAGCTCTAGAAGCTCAAGCTGCACAGGAAGCTCAAGCTGCACAGGAAGCTCAAGCTGCTCAAGCTGCACAGGAAGCTCAAGTCGTCCAAGCGCAGTTCAAAGAACCTGAACCTCAGTTCGCTTCCTCCTCGCAGACACCAACGCATCAGCGCACCCTCCTTGGCTTGCCTCAGGCGGATCGAATCATCAAGGCGGTCCAAGAGTCAGCCTCTACTCAGGAAGCAGCATCTAAGCGCACTCTCTTTGGCCTCCCCAGTCCAGTGCTTGAGCAGGTTCCAGAGCAGACTCCGAGACCTGAAACCAGGTCCAGAGAGCTCGCAGCACAGCCTCTGGTGATCGTTGAAGGGTTCTCTGCCGAGGAGATCACCTCCCGAGTCTCTGAACCTCCACCAGGTGCTCAGCCCGCGTTACCTCCTGAGAGCAGTGGAATAAGAGCTGCTCGTAAGGCAAAAAAAACGGAAGAGGCCGCTGAAGCTTATGCTGCTGCCCGGATGGCCCAAGCCATCGCAGAAGGGAGCGCGCTGGCCTCTCGCAATCAGCTCTACAACGCCCTAAAGCTGCTTCTCCTCTCTCTCTGTATCGCGGGCCTCGCTGGCTTTCTCTTCTGGCGACATCAAAACGCTCTCAAGGTCAGCGCTCTGGGGAACTTGGAGGTCACGCGCTCTAAGGGACACTGTAAAGTCAAAACACGAATCGCTACGAGTCACCCCGCGCTGCTCCGTTATCCAGGAGGCGAGCAACAGATCGAGGGGGAGACAGAGCTGGAGTTCTCTATCCCAGAGGCTCCCATGAAGATCGGAGAGAACAACATCGAGTTGCAGATCAGCCGAGAGGATGAGCAGCAAAGCATCTCTCTGGTGGTGATGGTCTATTATCGTCTTAAGACACCCCCCCTCAAAGCACCCAAGGCGGGGATCCCGGTTGAGCTGAGTCTAGAGGTCTTGGAGGGTTGGCAACCTAAGCTGGAGGGGGGTCGGCTTCGTTACCTCTCTCAGACCGAGGGGGTAAAGCATTTTCAAGTTCTCCTAGATCCTGAACCTCTCTTGAGCCAAGTTGACCGCTCGAAGAGGAGCCAGGGGATGTTGCCCTTTCAGCTCTCTCTTCAAAAGGGAGAGGAGAACCTGCACTTCCAAGAGTCTCTGATCCTGCCGCTCCCAGAGACCTCGCTACAGATCTTAACTCCAGCGCGCAGTCAACGAAGCTTGGAGAGCCTAAAGCTCACAGGCTTGGCTTCAGCAGGGAGCCTGATCGAGGTAGGAGGACAGAGCACAAAGGCTGATAGCAAGGGGCGTTTTTCCCTCGAGTTACTTCTTAACCCTGGGGAGCATCAGCTCAAGTTAAAAGCTGATGCTCCCCAGATGCGCCCGGTAGAGCTCAGTCTGGAGGTTAAGGCGCTGAGCGCCAAAGAGCGCAAAGAGAGCCTACGCAAACTTAGGCTCATGGCCAGGGCTCGCAGGGCCAAGCGAGCGCCAAAGTGGAGCCAACTGATGAAGCAGCTTGAGACCCTCAAAGGGCAACAGCTTCAATTCAAGGGTCGCGTGATCTCGATCCGCCGTGGTCCTGAAGAGGATGAGTTGCAGCTGGCGACTTGTAGCCAGGAGGGGGGCTGTCCTATCTGGGCTCGACCTGACCCTCCTCTGCTCTTCCAGGAGGGGGACGAGCTGCGCTGTGTAGGGCGACTCAATGGACAGATCAGCTACCAGAGCAAAGGCGGAAAAGAGCTGACCGTGCCCCGCCTAGAAGAGGCGATCTTTTTCCAGTGAAAGAGCACTCCAAAAATTGCCAAGGCTGCACAGCACCCTTGAGCAGCGAGCATACCTTCTGTGGGACCTGTGGGCGCAAGATTTCCTCTTCTGGCGAAGATACACTCCTGGGTCAAGTGATCGATGGTCGCTTCCGCGTCCTGCGCCAGCTGGGCGCGGGAGGGATGGGGGTTGTTTACCTAGCGGAACATGTAGGTATCGGTAAGCGAGTCGCCATCAAGGTCCTACGCACAGATCTCAGAGCTGAACGGGATCTGGTGAGGCGCTTTCGCCATGAGGCGATGGCGGTCTCTAAGCTCACCGATGCACACACCATCACGGTCTTTGACTATGGGGTCTGGAAGGGCCTTGTCTATCTGGTAATGGAGTACCTCCAAGGTGAAGACCTCGCTCATCTCCTTGAGCGAGAAGGCTCCTTGGACCCTCAACGAGCGCTGTTTATCACCCATCAGATCTGCTCCAGCTTGGGGGAGGCTCATGCGGTGGGGATCATCCACCGGGATCTCAAACCTGAGAATGTTTATATCACCCAGACCACCAGCGGGGATGAGCTGATCAGGGTCCTAGATTTTGGTCTTGCTAAGATCCTCGATCGTGATGGGGGCTCCAATTTTAGGACCGAGAACGGGGCGCTCTTAGGGACCCCCTTCTTTATGGCGCCTGAGCAGATCGCAGGTCAGCTCCCTGACGCGCGTGTAGATCTCTATGCCCTGGGGATCCTCCTCTTTCGTATGCTTACGGGGCACTATCCCTACAGCGGAGATAGCCCTCTGAGGGTCTTGGAGGGGCACCTCTCCGACTCGATACCCAGTTTCCAAGATGTGGCTCCTGAGCTTCAGATCCCCAAAGGCTATGAGGCTTTGGTCCAAAAGCTGATGGCTCGAGAGCCGAATAAGCGCCCAGTCACCGCTATGGTGGTAGACGAAGAGGTGATGCGTCTGCTGGAGCAGCCCCCCTCCTCGGGAGGAGAGCGCTCTCTCTCCCGCTTTAATATCTCCAGAAGCGATCTCTCAGAGACGGTCTCTCCACTGGAGCCAGAGCTGGAGATCGCCACCCGCGAAGAGTATGAGCGCTATGAACGCAAGCTGCGTCGCAAGAGTCGCTTGAACCTGCTGCTGTTCTTGCTCCTCTTGGTAGGAGCGGGAGCGGGGGCTTGGCGCTGGAATCAGCAAGGCTATCAAGCCCCCAGCTTTGAGGCAGAGCCCAATGATGATCCCAGCCAAGCCTTGGAGATCCTACCCAATCAAGCCATCAGAGGGATCTTAGGGCGGCGAACCAAGCCTGATCGCAGTGATCGCGATATCTATCTGCTGCGTCTCAAGCGCTCCAGCTTGGTTGAGTTCTCTCTGGGACCTGTTCCAGGGATGGATCTCATCTTAGAGGTTTTTGATACTCACTCTCAACGCCTGGGAAGCTTCAACACTACAGGGACCGGTGAAGGGGAGCAGGGGAGTCTACGCAGTGATCTGAGCCAGCTCCTATTCGTGGTGCGTGAGGTCTGGGTTCAGGGAGAGTTTCCTCGGGAGAACTCCACCGATCCTTACACTTTGAAGGTCTCTGTCAAGCGTTGAAGATCTGGTTCCATGGGGCCTCTCTGGGGGATATCCGCGCGCTCACCCCCCTCATTTTAAGGATGGAGAGCCTCAACTTTCAGGCCCATATCAGCGCCCAGACTCAAAGTGGTCGCGAACAGATCGAGCGCGCTCTACCTGGGCGCAGCTATGGGCGGCCTCCCCTGGATATTCCTCCTCTACCCAGCCGAGCGCTTAAGAAGATCCGCCCTCAACTCTTGGTCCTGGAGTATATGGAGCTTTGGCCCGCTTGGGTGAGGGCTTGTCACCGCGCGCAGATCCCGGTGGCCATCGTCGATGGTCATATAACCCAGCGCTCTTTGAGGATCCGCCCTCTCCTCCACCGAGCCGCCTCACGCCTCTCCGCCTTCTGCGCTCAACGTGAAGCAGACGCTGAGGCCGCGCGTCGCTTGGGAGTGTCACCTTCACGGATCTGGATCACAGGGAACGGCAAATATGATGGTATCCCGCTCAATCCTCCGCAGCCCAGCCCCACGCTCAGGGCTGCCATCCCTCCACGAGATCTGATCGTCGGCAGCCTGCACCCCGATGAGGAGAATGCCTGCCTCTCTGCCCTCGCCTCCAGCGGCCTAAGTACCCTGATCGCCCCTCGCTACCCACGACGCAGCGCCGCTCTTTTGCATCACGCGGCCCGTCTGGGGATCCCTGCGCGGCTGCGAAGCCAGCCCGGCCCCCCAACTCCCTGGATCATCCTCGACACTCTGGGAGAGCTGGCCGCTGCTTATGCTCTAGGGCGTGTAGTGATCATGGGGGGGAGCTTTGGACGACGAGGGGGACAGAACCTGATCGAGGCGGCGGCGCAGGGGCGTTCTGTGATCCATGGCCCTGAGACTGAGAATATCTCCCTGGAGGTTGAAGCTCTCGCGGGGCATGGAGCCTGGGGTGTTAAGAGCTGGTCCCAAGCCCTTGAGCGCGCCCATACCTGCCTTCAAGAGCCCTACCCTGATCCAAGAGCAGCGCTTAAGCGCCTCCAGGGAGCGACAACTCGACAAGTTGAAGTTCTCTTGCGACTGCTCACACAGTAAGGGAGAGATCTATCAAGGCTCTTCTCATGGACTACCACAAGAGAGGAAGGATGGCTGCCTGCTCATCACTCCAATCGACGGGTGGATGAGCGAGGCTGGGGAGTGAAGAGGCAGCTTCTAAAATAGGCGCCAAACTCATCAGATCCCGAGAGAGGAGCATCCAGTCGCTGCGGTAGATCCCTAAGCGGCTCTTCTCCTGGTGACGAACCCAGCGCCACTCCAGTTGAAGCTGATCAGCGTGACCTCGAAGGACCCGACTGAGATCCAGATGGCGGTTGGAGACATTGACCGCCAAGACCCCTTTAGGATCGAGCTTGGAGAGATAGAGCTGCATCGCCTCTCGGGTTAAGAGATGCCTGGGTAGGGCGTCACCGCTGAAGGCATCTAAGATCAGATGGCTGAAAGAATCCTCTTCCACCTGAAGGCTCAGGCGAGCATCACCCTCCAACAGGCGCAGCGCCCCGTCGCACTCTTTCAGGAAATGAAAATGCTCCTGAGCGATCTGGATGACTTGTGGGTTGAGTTCAAAGAAGCTGAACTCATCTCCTGGCCGAGCATAGGCCGCGAGGGTGCCGATCCCTAGACCCAGGACAGCGACACGGCGAGGGGGGCTGGGGGCGGAGAGCAGGCGCCCCACCCCTGTCCCTGGAGTAAAATAGCTGGTTGTTCGCCCACGCAGCTCGGGATCAACATACTCAAATCCATGGCTGATGCGACCATCTCTCAGATTGCGCACCGCAGGACCTCTTCGACTGGGAGGATAGTCTCTCAGCTGCAAGCTTCCATAGAAGCTGCGGTAGAGGCGCCCCTTGGAGGCGCGTCTCTTAAGCTCCGTGCCCAGACCCCAAACCAGCCCCAAGAGAGAGAGAAAGAGGAGCAGAGCCACTCCACCCAGAGGAGGTCCAAAGGGGCGTCGTTTTAACCACTGAAGCAGGAGCCCTGAGAGCAGCAGAGCGCTCAGGAGCATAAAGAAGTGCAGCTCCATCGGCAGGGGGAGAAGCGCGGGGCCGAGGAGGGCCACACAGAGGGTTCCCAAGGCACCCCCCAGGGCTACATCTAGATAGAAGCGGCTGAGCTGTTCAGGGGGGGGAGCGCGACGAGCTAGGCTGCCATGCAACAGGCTACAGAGGATAAAGAGAGCGCTGAGGTTTAGGCCCAGTTGAAGAGGCCAGCTCAAGCGCCAGCCTTGATGCTGCGCCCAGAGCAAGGCCAGCAGAGCCAGAGGACCGAGCGGGCCAAAGATCCGGGGGCTGCTCCAAGCAGGGCGCCCAAAGGCGAGGACAAAGCTCAGGAGATAGAGCAGCAGGGGCAGGGTCCAGAGCAGCGGCCCCAGGCTCAGATCCTGGGTCATCGACTCGGTGAGAGCCGCTAAGAGTCCGGTACCGCAGCCTGCCAGGAGCATCCAAAGGAGGCGGCTCTTAAGGGCCAGTGTGGGGCACTGTGCTTGAGCAGGGGAGGCCCCTCGATGGGGCCAAAGGAGCAAGAACAACAGCAGGGCCAAGAGCCAGAAGAGCCCTTCCCAGAGCTGTGTTTGAGCGGAAAGCCCCAAGTTGGGATCAAGAAACAGGGGATAGCTCAAAAGCGCCAGGGTCGCTCCCAGATTGGACCAAGCGTAGAGGCGATAGACCCGCCGTCCTCGCAGTTGAGCGAACCGGGCCTGCACCAGGGGAGCGGTCGTCGCCAGGAGCAGAAAGGGGAAGGTGACGCTCTTCAATGAGAGCAGGAGAAAGAAGCGGAGCGGCGCCTGAGCCAGCTGAGCTGGATCGGGGGGTTCTGGTTGAAGAGAGAGGAGCACAGATCCCAGGCCCCAGAGCAGGAAGTGCGGCCAGAGCCTGCGCCCCCTCATCAAGTGAGCGTAGGCATAGGCCAACACCAACAAGCTTTGAAAGAGCAGTAAGCTCAAGGTCCAGGTTCCAGGGCTGCCTCCAAACCAGGGCAGCAAGCGGGCAGCGTGGAGGGGCTGGATCCAGAACAGTAGGGCGGCGCTGAGGAGAACCGCGATGGGGGCGAGGGCGCGCTGAAAGGCGGGCACAGAGGCTCCTAGATCTGGGTGGGCTCAAGAGATCGATAGATGAGAGCGCCCCAGCTCAAGATCGAGGCCGGTGACAGAACAGCAGAGGCAAGAGCAGCAACCAGAGGGCCGCCTTTGAGCCTGCTCCGAGCTGGCAGCCCGAGGAGCCGACCCAGAGTTCAGGCTCCCCGTTCCCAGCCATATCCCCTCCAAAGTCTGCTCTCTCTGTGCCGCTTTCCTGGGCCCCTGAGAGGCCCAGATCTATAGGCTCAGGGCTCTCCTCAGGGGGGCTAGAGTCCCTTGGGAGCAGCATGATGTCTGTTGGAGAGGCAGCATCTATGGGGCTCCCAGCATCCTCTGGGATGGGGAGACAACCCTCTGGATGGCAACGCTCCCCTTCTGGACAGCCACGGTGTGTACAATGATCGGGGCCACAGCGCTCATCGACGCAGATCTCCTGTTCAGCGCAGACCTGCCCTCCACACTCGGGTTGGCAGCGCCCCTCATGACAACTCTGTCCCTCTGGACAGGGTGCCTCCTCATCCACCTCCTCATTACAGTCGTTATCCAAGCCATCACAGAGTTCCACGACCTCCCCCAGCTCATTCAGAGTGGGGACACAGAGGTAGGGATCGCAGAGATCACCTAGACCATCTTCATCCTCATCCTCTTGATTGGGGTTAAAAACCTGGGGGCAGTTGTCTTCGGGGAAACACAGCTCATCAGCATCTTGGTCAGAGCAGGGCAAGCCCACACCCCAACGAACAGCATAGCAGATCTCCATCATCTCATCGGGCGCTATCGGCCCTGTATCAAAGCGAAGCGCCATGCTGAAATCTCTGCCCTCATCGCTTCTCAGATCACCATCTCGATCTGCGTTCCCACGGAAATCATTCAAGTTGTTGCTTAGGGGATGACATGAGCTTGAGTCTGGAGCATGCTCATCGATCAGCTCTCCAAAGTTTATCCTGGTTATCTCAGTTCCAATTTCCCAGGAGTTGAGGAAGAGGTCTTCAGGATCCAAACCGTAGAGATTTATGAAAATTTGTGGAAGATCTAACTGGTTAAGATCACTAAACAGATATAGAGAGCGAGGATAGCCTACACCTGTAGCTCCATTGAGATCTGAATTTCCAAAGCGGTCCATATATATCTCTGGACTGATGACTGGTGTCACCGAAGCGCTGATGAAATCGCTGCTGATATTTCTGACTCTGTAGCAGCTCTCCAAAATATTGCATTGTAGGTCGAATCTAGCGCTGATTTGCAAACCAAGCCCAGAGAAGTCACTATCGAATAGGTCTGGAGACTCAGATTGGACCGTTGCAGGCTCTCCATCCCAATCGTAGCTCTTCATCCACATGCCATCCGCATTCTCATTACTGTAAACGCAAAGAAAAGCGCTAGAACTGTATATCGTATCCTGTAACCCTTCGTCAGGCTGGTCATAGTTTGGATCGAAGCCTGATGATTCAATTCCATTTACAGAATGGCCAAAAGAACCGTAAGGGTCAAGGTGAAGTTGAACTGACCCGAGAGATGGGTCGCAATCTCTTTCACTCTGTAGAAGGATCCGATCTGGCCCTGATCTTTGAGCCCAAGCGCTCCCTAGACAGAAGCACGCAAAGATTCCTAATCTCATACCTCTCCTTAAGTGCCGTTTTGATGAGAGTAACATATAAAAAAGGCTCAATATGCGTTGTACTTCGTCCCTAATCCTTGGGTCGGAGCAGAGCCAAGCTGTGAATGAGCAACAGTGCAAGAATCAGAAATTGTCTGTGACAAAGAACGATCTTGGGATGTTGGGAGCAAACCTGGGGGAGTTTCTCATACTGGAGCAATGGACATGGGAGTAAACATCTATGGATCGGTTGAAGATTGTTGGCATGGTGACTACAATGAAGCTCCTGTTTTTGGAGAGGTTTGGACAGAGAAGCACCGAGTGTTTCATAGAGACTGCTACATATTTCCTGGCGGTGTAACATGGTCGGCTTCGAGTCTCTCTCTCCCTTCAACCAACCGGCGCTCGTTGCCTATTAAGCACTCCTTAAGTGAACCTTATTCTAGATCGGATCCTGTCCAATCACCCATCGATTGGCTCATAGTAAGACTTCAAGTAAGTTAGTAAGAACATCTGAGTTTTATACTATAAGAAACTTGGTTTAGAGTCAATTAAGGTTATCAACTATTTCTTGGGGCTATTTTTGCCGGATTTCCATATGCTAAAGAGTATTCAGGTAGATTCTCTCTGATGCTTGTTCCTGCACCGATCACGGAATGACTGCCGATCTTAACTCCATCAAGGATCTGACAGCCTGCTCCAATCCAAACATCATCTCCAATCTCAATCCCTCGATAATCAATCCCCTGCTGGTTGATCAAGGTATTTAGATCGTTGAACTTGTGGTTCTCCGCGATGATCATGCTGTGTGCTGCGATCATTACATCATCTCCGATGGTGACTCCACCTGTTCCATAGATGAGGCAGTAATCTTTTATCGAACAGTTTTTTCCGATTTGGATGTAACCTCCAACAGACTCTAGGATCGTGAAGCTCCCGATCCTAGAGTTCTCCCCAATGAAGATCCCCTCCTTATCAAGCTGAACATAATCTATTTTATGATCTGCTTTAAGCGACGAATACCTCTCGATTTTTACATGGTCTCCAAAGAAGATCTTCCCTGGCTCTATAATCGATACGGTGCTGTGGATCTCTATTCCGGTTCCATATCTTCCATAAAGGCTCTTTGGATTAATGCTCATATGGGGATTCTGTTCTATTCATCGAGAGGCGCTGTACGTGGGATGATCACCAAGCGGGTTGGCTGGTTTTGCGATATTGTCGTAGGTTGATGAGGAACTTGCCATCATCGAACTGATCAGGGCTTAACTCGCGAATGCCAGTCTCTGACATCTCTAGAATGCGATTGGCAACCTGGCTGACCATATGGCGGTCATGGGTCACGAAGATCACTGTCCCTTGGTAGTGCTTGAGCGCCTCGGTGAGAGAGCGGATCGCCTCTAAGTCCAGGTGGTTGGTGGGCTCGTCTAAGACGAGGACGTTGGGCTTAAGGATCATCAGATAAGCCAGGAGCAAGCGCACCGTCTCGCCTCCTGAGAGAACCTTGGTGGGCTTAAAGGGCTCATCTTTGCTGAAGAGTAGGCGCCCAAAGAGGCTCCTCAGCTCCTCCTCTGTAGCCTCATCGTTCCACTGCCAGAGCCACTTGTGAGCGCTCATGTCAGATTTGCTGATCCGTTCAGAGTGATCCTGAGGCATATAGCCTATCTGGCTCTCATAGCCCCAAACGACCTGACCGTTGTCTGGTCGAAGCTGATCCATAAAGAGGCGTAGGAGAGAGGTCTTGCCGATGCCGTTGGAGCCAACGATGCCTATCTTGTCTCCTCGGAAGACGTTGAGGTGAAAATCCTCGCAGATGACAGCGTGCTCAAACTGCTTATCTAGGCCATCTACGGTGAGGACATGCTTTCCACTGGGACGCCTTAGTCCAAAGCGAATGAAAGGGCGCTGAATATTAGAACGCTTCAGATTAGCCAGTGCACGCCGCTCCCGCTGAAGAGATTTTTCCCTGGATTTCACCTGACTGGCTCGAGAGCCTGCTCGGAAACGCTGTACGAATTCTTGTAGTTGTTGGATGCGCTTCTGTTTTGCTGCGTTGGCTGTCTCAAGGGAGCCACGAGCGCTGGCCTTGGTCTCTACCATATCGTCATAGTTTCCGGGATAGACGATGATGGTCTCGTAGTCAATATCGGCGATCTTGGTGCAGACCGCGTTGAGAAAGTGTCTATCGTGGCTGATGACCAGCAACGCGCCGGTGTACTCTTTCAGAAAATGCTCCAACCAACGGATGCTGGCGATATCCAAGGCGTTGGTAGGCTCATCTAAAAGGAGACCATCGGGGTTGCCAAAGAGCCCCTGAGCGAGAAGAACTCGGACCTTGTCTCCCCCCGTGAGGCAGGAGAGCGGCTTCGTATGGAACTTCGTAGGGATCCCCAGACCATTGAGGAGATCTTCCGCTTCAGACTCTGCGGTGTAGCCCTCCTCCTCGGCGATGGTCATCTCCAACTCGCCCAAACGAACACCCTCATCATCGGTCAGCTCATCAGCTCTCTCCAAGAGCTTCTCTTTCTCAACCAGGGCCCTCCAAAGCGGCAGGTTGCCCATCAACACAACATCTATGATGCGATCGTTCTCATGAATGAAGTGATCCTGTTGGAGCACTCCCAAGCGTTTGGGACGGCGAACGCGACCGGAGACCGGCTCTAGGTCCCCAGAGACGATCTTCATAAAGGTCGATTTACCGCTGCCGTTGGGACCCGTCAACCCGTAGCGCTCTCCCTGGTTAAAGACGACGTTTACATTCTCAAAGAGGACCTGAGGCCCAAAGTTCATAGAGACTTCGCCAACCGTGATCATGGTTTTCCTCAAACCCCGAGGCTCGCTCGGGCAGTCTAAAATGGGGCAGACCATAGCAAAATGACCCCGCAACCCCAACTCCTTAATCTCCAATCCAGCTCCTCATAAATCCCAGGAGCGTGTCATCTTTGGGATTGAGCTTCCCTGCGCTTCAATCGAAGAGGATAAGAATCAAACAAACGTAGAAAATTGAATCCAATCTCACTAGACTCCGGCGAATTTTTTGAATCAAACGACCCAAAGCTTTCCTACGGGGAACCAAAGGAGCAGATATGAGCGCAGAAAAATCTAAGGGAGATGCCATCACCTTCCTTTTGGAGAACTCCCTCTTCTTGATCGGGGGTGCAGCTTTAGCCCTTGTCTGGGCCAATGTGGGTCATGATTCCTACCACTACATCGCCCATAACCACACCTTTCACTTCGTCGTCAACGATATCTTGATGGCTTTCTTCTTCCTCCTAGCGGGGAAGGAGATCCGTGAGGCGATGCTGCCCGGAGGCGCCCTCTCCAGCGCTAAGACAGCTGGTCTTCCCCTTATGGCCACCATCGGTGGGATGTTGGGACCTGCCCTGATTTATATCGTCGGCGCTAAGATGCTGATGCCCGAGCTGATGCCCGGCTGGGCGATCCCGATGGCCACAGATATCGCCTTCTCCTACCTGGTCGCTAAGATGATTTGGGGCAACTCAGACGCCAATGGCAAAACCCCTGCCCCCATCGTCTTTCTCCTTCTTCTGGCCATCGCTGATGACGCGGGCGGCCTCATCGTCTTGGCGATCTTCTATCCCCAACCCCTGATGTTGAACTTCGGGGAGCTGATCGGGGTAGAGTTCTTGGCCGCGCAGCCCATGATCGTCTTCGCCATCTTTGTCGCAGCAGCCATCGGCATCTCTCTCTTCTTCTGGAAGAAGCTTAAGATCAATAACTTCTGGCCCTATCTCCTGGTCCCTGGCGTGCTCAGCTGGTTTGGCTTCTTCTTTGGTGGAATTCACCCCGCCCTCGCCTTGGTGCCCCTGGCTTGGTGCCTGCCTCATGAGCACACCGATCTAGGCATCTGGGCACCTGGGGAGAGCGAGGGCAGCGACACCCTCAACCGCATGGAGCATTGGTGGAAGAACCCCGTAGAGCTGATCCTCGGCCTCTTCGGCTTCGTCAACGCAGGAGTAGCCCTCTCTGCCATGGGTACAGGCACTTGGTTGGTCCTCGCTGGGCTCATCGTTGGTAAGCCTGTAGGCATCGTCCTGATGACCAAGCTGGGACAGCTTGTTGGTTTGGAGTTGCCTAAGGGGATGAACGATAGAGATCTGCTGGTCGTAGGAATGGCCGCCGCGATCGGCTTCACTGTGGCCCTCTTTGTCAGCGTCGTGGCCTTTAAAGATCCCTCCGCACAGACGCTCTTAGATAGCGTCAAGATGGGCGCCCTCCTCAGCTTTGGAGCGGCTTTTCTCACCTTCCTGTTTGCTAAGCTCTTTAAAGTTGGGAAACTGGCCCCCTCAGAGAAGTAGGCTCTTTACCAACCAAAGCCAGAGCAGCAGCATCCCCCCCGCCACCCAAAGCCCCCAGTAATCAAAGCTCAGACGCTTGAGTAACTCCTGCCTAAGCAGCTCCTCTCCGGCCTCTAAGCCCTCAAGATCCCTTAAAGATCTTCGGGCCTCCTGGTGATCCCCCTGTTCAAAACGCCATACCGCCTCTTGAAGAGGGCTTTTAGAGTGTTCATCCATGCTCTTTGAATCCCACAGTTTGGAGCCCTTGCCAAGCCCTGGGTCAGGAGAGAGGGGGAGGGTTAAGTAGAAGATAAAGAGGCTCGAGTTTAGAGAAGCTCATGGAGGCTCTATATGTTCTATCGCCCTATGCTCCTCTCCCTTCTCCTCTCTCTCCCAGCTGGGGCCTTCGCCGACAACAACAGCCTCTTCACCTTGGGGATGGGCGCTCAGTATGCCTTCGCTCAGCCCCAACAACAGAACGCAGCGCAGACCAAATTTCAGTATGGAGCCTTGGGTCGCCTGAAGTTGCTGCGTTTTCTGGGTGTGGAAGCTTCAGTCCTCCTGGACCAAGACCCCAAATCTCAGGAGAAGCGTCTGCTCTCCCCCCGTTATCAACTGGGCTTTATGCTCAATTTGATCCCTACAGATTATTTTCATCTCTACGGGATCGCGGGGGTGGGGGCTCATGAGTTCAAGGATATTCATGATATGGATGGAGAGACGACCAGCTTCTTTATGGGTCCTGGTCTAGAGATCTTCCTTGGAGAGCACTTGGCGCTGGGAGGAGATCTGCGCTTTCGTCTTCAAGGTCCTCATCAGATCAAAGAGGAGATCAGAGATGAGATGAGCCCTGAGCCTGTAGATCGTGCCCTCTCCTTGGAGGTCTGGCAGGGGAACTTCACGCTCTCTTACTACTTCTGATCCAAGCTTTACGCTGTGGTAGTCTCCCTGACCCAAAGAGAAAGGGAGCCGCGAGTGAGCACACCCAAGGGGAGCGATCCAAACCTCTATAACGCCGATCTGGCTCCAACCCCTCCTGAAGAGCGAACCTGGCGCTGGACCAGCATCGCCGCTCTCTGGGTGGGTATGGTGGTCTGTATCCCCACCTATATGTTGGCTGGAGGGCTGATTGAGCAGGGGATGTCCTGGTGGCAAGCGGTGCTCACCGTCACCCTAGGGAACTTTATCGTCCTGATCCCGATGGGCCTCGTGGGTCACGCGGGCACCAAATATGGGGTGCCCTTCCCTGTGCTCTTGCGCTCCTCCTTTGGGACCAACGGTGCCAAGCTCCCAGCGATCCTGAGAGGCCTTGTTGCCTGTGGCTGGTTTGGAATTCAAACCTGGGTGGGAGGCTCTGCCATCTACACCATCATCAATATCCTCACCGAGAACAGTATCGTCGGTGCCCCTCTGCCCTTCTTGGGGATCAGTTGGGGAGAGAGCCTCTGCTTTCTGGCCTTCTGGGCTTTGCACATCTGGTTTATCGCGCGAGGCACTGAGTCCATCCGCTGGTTAGAGACCTATGCAGCCCCTTTTCTCCTGATTATGGGGCTCTCTCTTCTGGCCTGGGCCTATCACCGTGCAGGAGGCTTCGGTGCGCTGCTCTCAACCCCCTCTCAATTTGAAGAGGGGGGTAAGCGCGCAGGGGAGTTCTGGTCGGTCTTTCTACCCTCGCTCACCGCGATGGTGGGCTTCTGGGCGACCCTCTCCCTAAACATCCCTGATTTTACTCGCTACTGTCGAAGTCAGAAGGACCAGCTCTTGGGTCAGACGATCGGTCTGCCCCCAACAATGGGGCTCTTTGCCTTTATCAGTGTAGCGGTGACCTCAGGTACGGTGGTCATCTTTGGTGAGCCCATCTGGGATCCTGTGGTGCTCCTGGGACGGATGGGCGGCGTGGGTATCATCTTCGCGCTCTTCGCCCTGATCATCGCTACTCTGACCACCAACCTCGCAGCCAACGTGGTTGCCCCTGCCAACGGCTTCTCCAACCTCTCCCCCAAGCGAATCTCCTTTAAAATGGGAGGCTATATCACCGCAGGTTTGGGGATCGCTCTCTTTCCCTGGAAGTTGATGGCTTCCACCGAGGGCTATATCTTTGTCTGGTTGGTGGGTTACTCTGCGCTCTTAGGCCCCATCGCGGGTATCCTCATCTCTGACTACTATCTCCTCAGAAAGACTCAACTCGTCGTCGAGGATCTCTTTAGCTCAGAGGGTCGCTACCGTTACCAGCAAGGCTGGAACCCCATCGCCCTGATCGCCTTAGCCGCTGGAGCCCTGCCCTGCGTGCCCGGCTTTCTCAAAGCGGCGGGTTTTCTGGACTCAGTGCCGGAGATCTTTTCGCTGATTTATGGACAGGCTTGGTTCTTTGGTTTCTTTGTTGCCGCCCTGTTCTACTGGTCTTTGAGTCGACTTTTCGGGAAGGCAGGAGCCTCGATCTAGCGGCCCATAAAATAGAGCAGCTCTACGTTCCAGTAGGTGCTAATTCCCAGGGGAGAGGGGTTAAAGTTGCCCACCCTCCGCCGCGCCGCTGCATAGACCGGCTCTACAACCAGAGGGATCTGAGGCAGCTCTTCAGCTAAGATCATCTGAATCTCATCTACTAGAAGCTTGCGGGCGGGGTAATCAAAGAGAGCTGTGCTTTGATAGATCAAGGTGTCGATGCGAGCCTCCCAAGCGCTCAGCGCTGTGTGCTGTTTGGGTCGCCAATAGTGAGCGCTTCCGGAGCTGAGCAGCACGTTCTTGTCCTGAGCAGGATCAGGGGGAACCCCGCTCCCCCAACCCAGGAGCAGGACCTCAAAGTCACGCCCTCTTTGGAGGCTCTCAAGCAGGCCGCTAAAGGAGATCGGCTGGAGCTCTGTTTGAATCCCCAGGCGCTGAAGATCGGCCTGAATGATGCCCAACATCTTGATCCGAGTGGCGTTCTCTGAGTTGCTCATCAGGCTGAACTGAACAGGGTGCCCTTTACGATCATAAAGCTGCCCTCTTTGGAGAGAGAAGCCCGCTTTTTTCAGCAGAGCACGGGCTTGGTCGAGATCGTAGGGATAGCGTCGCACCTTGGGGTTGTGCCATTTACGATTTGCGGGGCTGAAGAAGGCCCAGAAGGGCTGCCCCAAGCCTCGTAGAGCGCTACGCACGATCTCCTCCCGATCTATGGCGTAGCTGATCGCTTGGCGAAAGAGGCGGTTCTTAAACCAGCTAAGCTTGATGGGATCAACAAAGGGGCCGTTGGGACCCTGGCGTTCATCCAGATTGAACATCAGGTAGTGGGTGTTAAAGGAGGCGCCCATATCCACAATTTTAAAGCGCTCTTGACTCTGGAGGAGAGCTTTATACTGTGCGGGGCGCACCTCCAGGAGATCTGTCTCTCCATCCTGGAACTTCAGATAGGCAGTGTTGAAATCGGGGACCACCATAAAGATCAGTCGATCTAGGTAGGGGAGACGCTGTCCCTCTGTGTCCAACTTCCAATAGTAGGGGTTGCGCTCCAGGACAATACGATCTTGAGAGGGCAGCTCCTTGACTCGAAAGGGTCCCGAGCTGACCAAGCCCTCAGGAGGCGTGTCGCTCCCCATCCTCTTCAGAAGCTGCCCCTTCTTATAGGCTTCGCTCCACTTATGTTTGGGGAGGATCGTAAGGCTCCCCAGGGCAAAGTGAAACAGGGGATCAGCTTGAAGCAGAGAGAAGCGCATGTTCAGATCATCGATCTTCTCCAACTTAGGGAAGCCCTCTTGACCTTGGCTGTTCTTCTGGCGGAAGAGGTCTTTGAAGCCGATGGGGAGCTTGGGATCGATCACCAGAGCATAGTTAAAGAGGTAATCATCTACGTTGAGAGGCTCACCATCTGACCAGCGTAAGCCCTCCCTAAGGGTGAAGATATAGCTCAAGCCATCTTCAGCCCGTATAAAGCTGGAGCAGAGGCCAGGGCGCCCCTCTTGACGGTGGGGATCAAACTCCCAACCTCGCGCGAAAATCGGCCCTCTCAGAATCTTTTGATTTTGGGTCAAGAGAGGATTGAAGCTCTCTAAGATTCCTGGCACAGAGAGAACCAGGGTTCCTCCGTAGCGCCCAATCTGTTCTGCTTTGGCGACCGCAGCACCCACTGGTACCTTACCCAAGAAGGGAGGATTTGGTGCTTCGTGGTTATCTACATGGATTCTCTGGGTTGGAGAAGAGCGAGGTTTGCAGGCGCTCAGAAGATGAAAGAGCGTCAAAAATATGAGAAGTCGCACAGGCTCACCAAAGAGGATGAGAGTTCAAGAGAACATAGCTGAGTCGCGAGCGCAAATGGGGTTTTGAAGCACCAGCGCAGATGGGCCTTTATATCGATTTGCCTGTGTTTGATCGTTGTACTCCTGTGAAGGAGCGATTCTGTAAAGGCGCCTGCTTCTCAGGGCTGAGGCTTTGGGATTGCGTCCGATCCAATTGAAAGGGCAGCTCTCTCTCTGATATGACCGTCCCCTCGCAAACGGAGGTTCCCCCCGTGATCTGTTTTCGTTGTGGTGGTGAGGTCTCTGATGGTCTCCCCCAGTGTCCCAACTGTGGTCAGCGCTTTTCGGGCGCTCGTAAGACCTTCACCGCCACCACGACCTCTTTTCGAGCCCTGGAGAGTCGTCGGCTTAGGATCGCCAAGGAGGCCAATGCCCAGGCCTTTGCGGTGGGTGATCTCGTCGCTGATCGCTACACCATCCGAGAGATGCTTGAAAAGGGTCCTCTGGGTACGGTCTACAAAGTCTATGATCAGGAGATCGAGCTGCATATGGCCCTGAAGGTCATCCACAGCGCGCTCCTACCCAATGCCTCTGCGCGATCAGCCTTCGCTGGGGGTATCTGTCAGGTCCGTAAACTTTCTCAACAGCATATCGTGCGTGTCTATGAGGCGGGAGAGCAGGAGGAGCGCTGCTTCTTCACCATGCAGCTCCTGGAGGGCCTGACCCTGCGTAAGGTGATCGGCCTTCGCCAGGAGCGGGCGCAGCGCTTCACAGTCTCTGAGGTTGAGCCCATCTTCAACCAGCTCACAATGGCCCTAGGGCACGCCCACCGCCACTGTGTTCATGGAGATCTCAAGCCAGAGAACATCATCATCCTGCCCGATGTGCTTAAGGTGACCGACTTTGGCGCCTTTGAATACCTTCCCAGAGAGCTGTTCCTCAAAGCGCAGAAGGGCTCCCCCTATCTAGCTCCAGAGCTGAGCAGCTCAGAGGTGATCGATCAGCGTGCAGATATCTTTAGCCTAGGGACCCTGCTCTACGAGCTGCTCTCAGGCCAAAGCTTTAATTTGGAAGCGAAGCCGATCAGCCTGCTCCTGGATCAGCCCCAGACACTGGGCCCTGTGGATGAGATCATCGCACGCTCTACAGCAGCTCAACCGGAAGATCGCTATGAGAGCGTAGAGGCCTTCTCTGAAGCGCTTGGGACCTATATCGATGCTCAAGAGCTGATGTCCGTAGAGCAGCGCTCAAAGGAGCCTCTGCTCCCTGAGGATGTGACCCGCAAGTTTGTCCTCCCTGATCGTCTCCGTGATCCCTCTTCCGCGCCCCCAGAGAAGGAAGCCCCTGAGACTGAAAGCTCCAAGCCCCCTGTACCACCCCTTCCCGGCATCTCTCGGTTGCCGCTGCCACCTCCTTTAGAGAAGCCCCTCCCTGTGGTGGAGGCAGAGGAGTCTTTTGTAGAGGAGCTCTCAGGGGATGAGCTGGATGCGCTCATCGAAGCCAGCGAGCAGCTCCCCAAGAGCATAGAACAGAGGATGGTGTTGCCCCCTCCAGAGCTGGATTTGCCCCCCTCTGTGGATTTCTCTACTTCTGCGCTGGTGGCGCCCACCGAGATCTCAATGGAGGCGGTCCAGCCCAGGAAAGAACCCTGGTTTTTGCGCACCAACATCGGCTTCGTCAGCAGCATCATGCTGGTGGTGGGTGTGGTGGCCTTTAGCGCTCTTCACTTCTTGGACAGTGAACCTGAACAGCCCAGACGCGCTGTCCATGAGGTGGTTCTCAAGGGAGACGCTCAGCCTCGAGAGACAAAGCTGATCAGCCCCAGGACCGAAGACCAGGATGGCAGCATAAACTCTCTCAAAGATCAGGAGAACGCTACTCAGCCCATCTCTGCTTCTAAGGGTGCTACCCATGCTGACAAGGAAACTCTCGTCCCTGAGTTGACTGAGGTGAGACCTCCTGAGCCTCCCAAGATCAAGATCCCTAAGCCAGAGCCTCCCAAACCAGAGCCTCCTAAGCCAGAGCCTCCCAAGCCAAAGCCCCCTAAGCCATAGCCCCCTAAGCCGGAG
>CAYLJJ010000013.1:79073-90413 GCA_964384025.1 uncultured Nannocystaceae bacterium | reverse complement strand
AGGTGCTTTAGGTACTTAGTATTGCTGCGGATTGGCGGAAACGGAACGAGTGGGTGTATCCGGGCGCCGGAAGCTTTTGACCTGCAAACTCTCGAAAGGGAGCGACGATGCCTGCAACCTCTTCGAGGACCTTGCGGCCCAAAACCTTGCCCTTGACTACAAGGCGACGATCCTGGGTATCACAGACGGCTCGCCTTCAGAGCCTGAAGTGAAGAAACGAAATAAGCCGACCGAGGACGGCCGATGGAGTGGTTGTGATAGGTAGGATTTCAGATATTTGTAAGCAGCAAGTATTCCCTTCGCGGGCAGGGGTTTGGCTATCGCTCCTGATCATCGCATTAATCTCCGTTACCGCTGTATCAGCGCAGGCTCAGTGCACCAATCGGCGTATGCAAATTGAGTCGATGGATGGAGCGATCGTCGGTACAGCTGAGGTTAATCTCCATCTCTCAACACCTGAGGTGACTTCGTTTCGCATCAGACTCACCAACATCCTCGGAGCTTGGTATCACCTTCGTCAGTCGTACCCTTATCCGATCGTCGGTGACAGGTGCTTTCCCCCTCTTGTTGACTGGGACAACATCACCAATATTCCCGAGGACTCGTTTCCGCTCACTGCGCTCATTGCACCGCGCCAGACTCTGGTCTTTGATGACGTCCGCCTGAGGACCGGTGACCGGTTCGCGCTGTGCCATGTTGGGTTCCTGAATGAAGAGGCCGGCGTCGGTGCCGACACGACCGCCGTGATGGCGGTCACCACGATCGACATGATCTCGGTAGGTTTCTTTGGAACGCCTATCGCCGGTGCGGTCGTGGGCTGGAACCCTGTGACCGCGCCGCTGGCAATCCTGAGCGCGACTCTCGATGCGGTTGGTGCAGACACTTCGGCGACGGTCATCAGCCTCACACGCCTGTTGGCTGATCCCGGTGCGCGTCGTATCGACTACATCGTCGCGATGACCGACCTCATCGCTTCGCTACGATCGGTGAAGGCTGCGCTGGTTAATGCCCTCCGCAGCTTTGGCGTAGCCCAATCAATGCGGTCGGCGGATCGCATTCTCACCGTGTTCGGCTGGCTAAGCAGTCTGCTGAATATCTACGATCTCATTCAGTATTTCGCTGATGCAGCCGCCGCCTACGACCAAGTGCCCTTCGGAGCGACGACATTCGAGGTCGTCGAATACGTTCGATGGGATGACCGCGCTCCTGATGGATACGTTCTGTCGCCTTCCTCTGGTGATGTCGTCGGCAACTCGGCGCTGATCGAAGGAACCGCTTTCGACGACTGCAGCGACATCGACTTCGTGAATGTGACCTGGTCGACCGACAACTGGCAGACGTTCGATTGGGCGCGCGACTCGACCCCGCCCTACGCGGTTACATTGGACTTCAGCAGCATTCCCGATGGAACCGAGGTACTGATCGGCTGGGACGTCTATGATTCTGCCGGGAATCATCAAGACTCACCTCGCGGAAACATCCGGGTGGTCAAGAATGCAGCGGCTCTGCAACCTGATGGCGATGACCTTCTGCTCGTTCGTCACGTTACCTATCCCCAGGGCGCGTCGGCCGCACCAAGCCAGGTTCTTCGAAAGACTTGGCGAGTACGAAACACGGGAAACGCTCGCTGGGGCAACAACTACCAACTGGTTCGCTCCAACGACAGCACCGCCCTTGGGGTTGCGATCCAAGACCTGCCCAATCTTGCTCCAGGGCAAGAAGCCGATGTATCGATAGAAATCCAGATACCCAATGAGCCAGGCCTACACACAGCATCCTGGCTACCACATGATGCGGCTGGACGCAGCTTCGGCGACGGGCTTCCGTTCGTCGTGGCCGTTGGTGACAACTGTGGTCTGCGTGTATGTGGGCTGGATGGATTTGGGAGCAGCTGTGGGCGGTGTGCCGACGACGAATTGTGCACAGCCGAGGGTCGGTGCATTGTTGACTGCGTTCTCGCGTGCAATGGAGCAATCTGTGGTCCAAGTAACTGCCCCGACCGAACTTGTGGCAATTGTGCAGCAGGTCAAATCTGTGAAGGTGGGCGTTGCATCAATCCAGGTGAGTTAGTTCTTACAACATCGCTGAACCTGCCCATCAACGCCGAGGTCGGTGAAGCGATCCGCGGTTCATTTATCATCCGCAATGAGACACCGAATGTTGTCCATCTCGACCGGTTGACAATCGGCGGCCGTGGCCCGGCGGGGGACGGCGATATTCGCGATTTTCCGCACATGCAGGGACTTCGAATTGGCGCTGGCGAGAACTACCGATACGAGGCCAACTACGTTCCTGCCGGTTCAGGCAGTCATCGGTTCTTCGTCGCCTATCAGTATAATGGGGATTGGCTTGAACCCTCCGTTCAGCCCGGTGTAGTCCGTGAACGGCTTGTGGACGTTGTGCGTCCCGAGGCGGCAGAATGGCTCGTCGAGACCTTCTGTGTAGCGAACGCGGGAGGGTGCGATAGGCAGTTCGAACGCGGTGATTCGGTCGGTGGGCACATCGAGATCACCAGCCTGAACAACGTTCAGACGACCGTGGAGTTCGTCTACGTCAACGCCGATACGAACCAGATCATCAGAACACATTCGATGAACATGCAGCCCATCAACGACCGAGTCGTGTTCAACGAACCCCGACGAAGCCTGCCAGCCGATGGGCGATACGAGTTGGGCATCAATGTGACCAACGGCGAAGGCCGGCGACCCTATGGACCGGTCGTGTCATTCACCTACGGCGACGCTCAGTATCATGAAGGCATGCCCTACAAAGGGCCTGAGCGGCCGAATGTGTGCATCTTCCACGGCGGCCGCTGCTATCACATCGTCTCCGAAGCGTTATATCGGCATCTCTACCCGAACGATCCTGGATTCGACCTGCTCATTGACATTCCCCAGGTCGAGTATGACCGTATCGAGGCCAGCGCGCCGTGCGCCTTTGGTGAGGCGTACAGCGGTGCGGTGCTGGGTTGCATTCTTCACGATCCACTTCTCCTGGGAGACGCGGACCATTTCGTAGTTGTCAACGGGTTCGCCCGTCGAATGAGCGAGCCGTCAGCGCGGAATTGTTTTGATCCGGAGCGGATCTTCACGAGCAGAGGAGTTGCCTCTGCCCTGGACGGCGACGACCGGCGAGTTTTCCAGTTCTCTGACAGCAGCGATGAGCCGTACTACTGCGACCCATCGGTTGGCAGCCAAACGATCGCATGTGGCGCCTGTTCGAGGCGCGAGGAACGATGTGATCGGAACATCTGCCAGATCGTCTGGTCGGCATGCGAAAGCGAGTGTCGAGTTGACGAGATCTGCGAAGCCGGTCGCTGCGAGCCCGCCTTCCAGTTGATCCCCGGTCAGATCACGGCGCCGGCTGACGACGCGTTCATATCCAATGACGGCTTCGACGTTCATTGGAGCCTGGGATCAGCTAACGACGGCACTCGCGTGCGTACTGGTCTGCTGTGCCGTGTGAACGGCGGCCCATGGGAGGTTGAGCACGGCTACGGCGATGCCGTTTCGAGCCGGCTGCCCGATTACAACCCCGGTACGCGCATCGAGTGCAAAGTGCGCACTCGGGTCAACGCCGACAGCGAATGGGTCGATTCTCCGGTAGTGCAATGGATCGCGAACAGCGACGCTGCGCAGATGCACATCGTGCGCATCGACTTCGAGGAGGATCCCAATCGCGATGGCTGTGACACGCTGCGCTTCGAGGCGCTCGTGCGTAATGAGGGCAACGCCGACGGTAGTTGGATCGCAGGGATTTGGCTGCACCGCGCTGGGGGCTCGCCCGAAGATCCTGATGCATTCGAGTGGGATCGCACCTACCGCGCGTCGGCGGACGCGGGTGATGAGACTATCCTCAACATGTTCGTCGTTCCCCCGTGGCCGATCCAACTGGACGGTGAGACCGAGTTGACCGTTCGCCTCGCCGATGAAGACCGCGGGTTCGGTGCGCCTGTCGAGTTCACTGTGCCGGTGCCAAGCCGCGACAACGCGGTGGTGACCATCACTCGGTTCATCGTATATGGGCTCGACAATGGCTCCGACGCGCCGGTCGGACTGATCGCGGGCCATTCTTTTGAACTCTCGGCGGCAGTTCATGACGACTATCAGGTGGCCAACGTAGTCGTCGACTGGCGAGTTGCTGGCGGACCATGGCTTCCGATCGACTTGGACAAGGACCTTCGCGGGTGTGCGACGTCCTTCTCAGCCCAAGGTGCGATCGATGTCCCGGCCGGCTTGGCCAACGGCACAATGGCGGAGGTTCGCCTGCGCGCGACCGACCTCGCCAACAACGAGATTCAGCAGGTCATCAATGCCCAGGTCAGTGTTCCGATCGAGCCGGTCGTGCGCTTCGCAACTCCGACCGGGGGCGAGCAGTTCATTCGATATTTCGCCGGAAAAGGCGATTGTGTTCCAACACGCTTCTTCGTGTCATCGTCCATTCCGATTCGGTCGCTCTCCGTTGGGCTTGGAGTTGACGATGGACGCGGAATCAGGGTGTCCCAGCAGACGATCAACCCCATCCCAGAGGATGGCTGGGTCGAACACTGCGTTCGCGCATCCGCCCTCGGCGATCGCCTTCGCGTGATCGTGCGTGTGTACGACGATAATCGGGATGAACACTTCTTCGCGTCAGAGCCCTTCGGCGTTGAGCCGCATCCACCGGAAGCGCCCTGGAGTGAATTGCAGGTTGAGGAGACCCAACTTTCGTTGCCTTGGTCTGATGGTGGGTATCGTCCCGAGATTGCCTACAAAGGCCTACACGTCGAGAACGGGCGCATCATCGTCTACCGCGAGGATATCGAGCGGCTCGACGCCCACGATGACAACGATCGCCTCTCGATCACGAAGCTGGAGTTCTCCCTCGACGAATTGCAGCTTATGGGGTCGACTCCGCTGCTGGTCGACGCACCACGTGTAGATGTGCAAGGCTTCAGCAATCGTCTCGATTGGAACAGTATCGCGGACGAGTTCGATGCGGTTTTTCTCCACTACGACGATCCAGATTGTCGTGACGACTGTGATCGAACGATCCGCTATCGGAAGCTGACCGGGAGCCAAGTCGGTCCGATCTCCGTCGTCGATCGAATTCGAAACGCCTGGTCGCTGACCCACGCCGGGTTTCTCGCGGATGGCACGGCTCGGTTGCTTGCGATCAACTCGCGGGTAGCCGATGAGAGTCGAGGGATTCTGTACCGATTGGAGAGTGGCAATTGGAGCCGACTGCGCGACTATCCGTTTACTTTCCGCTCCTTTCACCGTTGGAATGACGAGATTTGGACTATCCGTCCCGATGGAGATGTTGACGCTGGAACGTTGACCATCAACCAACGGGTGCTGGATCCTCGAACTGGTGAAGTCGTCCGAACAGTTCCGATTCTCGAGTTGCCCTTCTCTGCGACCACAGCCTTGACAACCAGCGAAGATATCCCGAACGGAGTGCTCAGATTCCATCTTCGCGACTGGCAGACTGATCTCTTCTGGCTTGGCTATCATGGTGAGAATGGGTGGACGGTCAGCGAGGGGCAGGCTCCGCCTGACATCTGGCGGGGTCGGTCGATCCAGAGTTGGGATCGCGGATCGTTGATGGAGGGTGGCCCCTGGCTCATGTATCAGGTGATTCCCGAAAGGATGGACCGTGAATACGTCCTGGTGCCGTTCAACGATGGTGAGCCGGTCGATTTCGAGCGCGCCTTCCATGATCTCGACGACAGCCGTCTGCGAGCGCGACCCAACAGGAGGTTGCTCCTTGCTCGCTGGGTCGAGTGGAACTTCGAGCATCGTCTTTCGTTCGAGCAGACTCTCCAAAACGAAGGCTGCTACGACGCCGATCCCTGCACAACCGACGGCTGGAATCCCGACCTTGGCCAATGCGTCTTCGAACCCCTCGAATGCGAGCAGGACGGAAACCTCTGCAATGGCGTCGAAGCCTGCAACCCGACCACGGGTCAATGCGAAGCGCAGGCGGTCGAATGCGACGATGGCGACCTGTGCAACGGCGCCGAAGCCTGCGACCTGAACACCGGCGAGTGCGTCTCAGGCGAACCCGCCGAGATTGACGACAGGATCGCGTGTACGACCGACGCCTGCGATTCGGCGACCGGCGAGGTGACCCATGAGGTCGACGACGAGCGATGCGTTGCCAGCGCATGCAATACCGCGCAATGCGTTCCCGACGATCCGAACGCGCTCACCACCGGCTGCATCGAGGTGCCCCGCGTCATCGAAGACGACGGCTTAGCTTGCACCGTTGGCGTGTGCGATCCGGAAACCCGTCGCGTCCACCATGAGCCGGTTAATGCCTGCGTGATCGGCGGGGCCTGCATCGCCGTGGGAGCGGTCAACCCCAACAACCCTTGTGAGATCTGCGATCCCTCCGCTCCCGGCCGCTGGTCGGCGGCGAGCGGGGAGACGCCCTGCGATGATGGGCGCTTCTGCACTGTCGATGACCATTGCAGCAACCGCACCTGTAACGGCGCCGCGCGCGGCTGTGACGGTGTGTTGCAAGACCCAGCATGCCAGCGCGTGAGCTGCGTCGAGGCGGCTGATGAGTGCCAGGTCGATGCGTTGGTCGACGGCGCGCCCTGCGGAAACGGCGATCTCTGCGATGGTCGAGAAACCTGTCGAGGGGGCCGCTGCGTGGCTGGCGAAGCGCCGCCCCTGGAGTCGGAGAACCCTTGTATCGCCTTCGAGTGCGACGCAATCCTCGGGGTGCAGGCGGTCGAGGTGGACGGCGCCTGCGACGCTGACAGCGATCCTTGTACTGTCGACGACGCCTGTGTAGCTGGCGAATGCATCGCGGGTGATCCTATGGACTGCAGCAGCCTCGATGGAGACTGCATCCGTGGTCGCTGTGACGTCGAGGGCGACGAGCCAGCCTGCGTGGCTGAGCCCATCGCCGACGACAACGCCTGCGATGATGGCGAAGCCTGCAGCCGGGATGACCGCTGTCTCGACGGCGCCTGCCACGGCGACGCTTTCGAGTGCACGCCGGCTGGGGTCTGCGAAGATGCCAGGTCGGCGCAGTGCGACGGCGACGGCGGTTGCACCTACGACGCGCTGGTTGATGATACGCCTTGTCCGGGCGGCGCTTGCGCTGCGGGTCGCTGCGCGGTGGACGGCGACGAATGCCAAGCTGCGCTCGCGTTGAACGCCGGTGAGCGGCTGGTACTCGAGCTGACCCATGCAACGCCGTCGGTAGCCGAGGCTGCGTGTTTTGACGATGAGCCCAGCCCCGACATCTGGCTGCAATTCGGAATCTCACCGGGGGCGGCGTACACGGTGCACATCCGCTTGATCGATAGCACCGGTCTGGCGGTCGGGGTCACCGATGCGTGTTCGGCAGACGCGCCCTGTCTCGACAACACCCGTGTGGGCGCTGGCGAAGCCGTGTCGGTTGGACCGTTCCGCGTCGAGGCTGATGCGACCAGACTGGTGACCCTGCACGCGCTGTGCTGCGGCGCGTCCCAGGCCGAAGTGTGGCTCGAGGTACAGTCCGACGAGGAGCCGTGCCCAGAAGGGACCGAGGGCTGTGCTTGCCGAGTCGGCGACGCGTGCGATTTCGACCTAATCTGTCAAAACGCGCGTTGTAGTCCGCCTGGATGTCCCGAGGGCGCCGAGGGCTGCGCATGTCGACTGGACGGTGGCTGCGACGATCAGCTCGTCTGCCAGGATGACGTTTGTGGCGAACTGATCTGTCTCCTGGGCACCGCCGGATGCGTCTGTCGCAGCGACGAGAGCTGCGACGATGATCTGGTCTGTCAAGAGGACCGTTGCGTTGCCGCACCCAATTGTGATGATGGCACCATCGGTTGCGCCTGCTACGGCAACGGTACCTGCGATGAAGGGTTGCTGTGCAAGAATGCGCTGTGCGTCGAGCCGCCACCATGCTTCGACGGCAGTCAAGATTGTCCCTGTTACGGCAACGGCACCTGCGATAACGGTCTGCGCTGCGTCGCGGATCAGTGTGAGTTGTGCCCGGTGGGTGAGGAAGGATGCGGCTGCTACGGCAACGGCACCTGCAACAAGAGACTCGACTGCGTCGAACAGCGCTGCGAGCCAGCGATCCCACCGATCGATATGGGCATACCGGATGCGGCGATGCCTGACGCGGCCCTGGTGGACTTGGCAGTCGCACGAGACGCCGAAACGCCCGCCGACTGGAGCACAACCGGTTCGGGCAGTGGCGATGACGGTTGCTGCATGCGCCCAGGCGGCTCTTGGGGCAACGCTTGGTGGGCACTCGGCACGTTGGGCTTGCTTGCCCTTCGACGCCGTAGACGGGAATGCTGAAACATGGTTTATCGGTCTCCCAGACTCGCCAGCGCCTTCAGCGCCGGGACGCTGAGGCTACGGGACCCTCCAGCACCTGACATTATAAGCTACGAGCAGATCGCAGCTCGAGCGGGGGAGCCAGTTCGCGTCTATGGTCCAGTCTTGGTAGAAGATGTCACACTGTAAGCCGCTCCCGCGACAGCCCCTCGATTCCCAGTTGGCCGCCTCTCCATAGCCATAGTGAGCGCAGGCCCGCGTGGCACAGCCCGCGGCTGAGCCGCAGTCGTTCCACGATCCGCAGCTCCCATGGGCTCCCCAGCCGTGGCCGCTGGGCAGATCGGCATAGGGGTCGATGAACCCGCAGCCTCCGCCAGTATCGGCCGTAGGGATGTCGCCAAAGCTCTCGTAGGGATCCACCCGCCCGTTGAAGCAGCGCCCCGCGAGCTTCTGTACGAAGATCTCCCCTCGGGGATCATCCACTTGCCCGCTGCCCCCAAAGAGATAGATCTCCCCATTGAGGGCCGCGGCGGCTGAAGCCTCCAAAGGCAGGAGCAGCTTGGACGCAGGGACGCGCTCATGGGCGAAGCTCTGGGCGCCCAGGTGGTAAGACCAGATCCGCGGGCTCGGCCCCTCCACCCCCCGCCCGGCGAAGACATTGAGCTGATGATCGCCCATGAGCAGAGCAGAGCCCCAGGCCACGGGGATGGACGCCCCAGGGAGCTGAGACCAGCCCTCATCGAGGCGATAGATCACCCCAGAGACGACGCCTCCCGCGTCCAGACCGCCCACCAAGTGGACGATCCCATCTCGACTGAAGGCCCCTGCACCTACGCGGGGCTCGGGCAGCAAGGGGCCGGGGGCCCAGCGCCCGGTCTCTGGGTCATAGATCTCCACGCTCTGCAGGGCACCCTGGTTGTCGCCCCCCATCACATAGATGCGCCCCTCATTGACGAGAGCGGCGGCCCCCCGCCGCGCCGTGAGCAGGGGCTGGCGCTCGATCCAGCGCTCCTCGATGGGATCATAGCTCTGCACCACAAACGAGGGCTCCCCCTGGCTCGCGCCACCCATGGCCCAGAGCTGCCCCTGGAAGGCCACCGCGGCCAGGCCGCTTTGGGTCGAAGGCAGGGGCGCGATGGCCTCAAAGCTCTCAGTCTCTGGATCGAAGCGCCAGGCCTCACGGAGCTCCAGAAGGTTCTGACCGCCGAAGAGATAGATCTCCTCGTTGAGAACTACGGCGGCGTGCAGGAGGCGGCCCTCAGGTAGGGAGCTGAGCTGGCGCACATAGTCCCTGGCGTGGCTGTAGTAGACCAGAGAGCCGAGGGGCTCAGGCTCCCCCTCATCCCTGCCCCTCAGGCCGCCGACGAGCCAGATCTGGGCCTCCTCATCATCTATAGCTCCCGGGACTTTGAGGCTCGCCGCCCCCGCGCCGTAGCGGGGAGCATCTAGGGGCGTGCGGGGCAGCCAGCGCCCAGTGTCCAGCTCCAGCTCCTCCACCAGGGCGCTGGAGCGCCCTGAGGTCTCCAAGCCCCCCGCTGCGATGATTCCCAGGGGCCTCCCACCCACAGCGCCCAGGTTGCGCTCTAGGGCTGCGGCGAGAAACGCCCTCGGGTTGAGCATGAGGGGTCCTTCCTCCCACTCATCGGAGGCTGCAACATAGATGTCCACCTCAGGGATGGGGGTACCGGACTCATCGGCGCCGCCTAGGAGGTAGACACGGCCCTCATGCTCAACAGCCGCGAAGCCCACCCGGGGTCTGGGCATGGGAGCGGCCCCGCTCCAGCTCTCGCTCTGGGGATCGTAGACCTCGTGGCTCTGGAGGGCGACCCCGCCATGAGCCGCGCCGCCCAGGGTGTGGATCCGCCCAGCGACGGCGATCGCCGCCAGGCCAGAGCGCTGGCTGGGCATGGGGGGGCGGGGGATCCAAGCCTCATCCAGCCCAGGCTGGATGCAGGAGTGGGTGTTCAAGGGCAGCCCCTCATCCTCGCCGCCGAAGAGGCAGAGCCAGCCCTCATGGAGCGTCGCCGCCGCCTTAGCACGGCCCCTGAGTAGAGGGGGCAGGGCCTCCCAGGTCTCCGCCTGGGGATCGTAGCGGAGGGCCTCCACCGAGCTGGAGCCCCCATCCTGGCCGCCCAGGGCGTAGATCACCAGGCCATCGCTGGCCACGGCGGGGAAGGCCCGGGGCTCAGAGAGCTGTCCCCCAGGGTGCCAGCCGTTGCCATCTCCGCTGATCTCAAAGCGCGCCTCCACCACGGCCTCCTCCCAGTTGCCCGCCAGATCCCGGGCCCGGAAGCGGAAGGTGGTGTCATCGAAGACCCGGAGGTTGCTCATGGAGTAGAAGGACTCAGACCACTCATCGGGGGTGCCACCATCGGTGGTGTAGTACACGGTGGCGGGCTCATCGCTGGCAGCGGTGAGGGTCAGGCCCCGCAAGAAGGTACCCCCTGGAGGGCTGACCCGCGTGTTGGGTGGCTGATCATCGTAGATCACTCCCAACTCCAGGGCCTCGCTCTCCACGCCCTGCTCTATGGAGCTGATGAAGAAGCGGTTCTCACCCGGCACCAGGCCCAGGTTCAGGGTCCAGCGCTCCTCAGGGCCTTCAGGTAGCATCGGCAAGCCCCCCAGAAGGAGCCCGCTCCCTGAGGGCTTGCTCCCCTCAAGTCGCAGTTGGGCGTCGGCCCTGGGGCTGAGGAAGGGATCGACGCTGGGGGGAGGTAAGCAGCCTCCAAGGGCAACAGCCTGGCAACTTCCTTGGGCACAGTGATCTTCGGTGCAGGGGTTGCCATCATCACAGGGCCCCTCATTGGGGGTATGGAGGCACTGATCCCTTAGGCGATCATAGGCGTCGCTGGTACAGAGGTTGCCATCATCGCAGAGGGTTGCGTCATCCAGGGGCGCGCAGCCCTCAGCCTCGCAAAGCTCCCCCGCGGGGCAGAGCCCGCCGAGGGTATCGGCTGAACAGAGAAGGTCCTCTTCACAGCGACCCGCAAAACAGCCCTGGCCATTGGGGCAGAGCCCTTGAGGGTTCATAGGACCGCAAAGCAGCTCTGTCGGGCGGCAGAGGCCCTCC
>CAYLJJ010000013.1:78609-79063 GCA_964384025.1 uncultured Nannocystaceae bacterium | reverse complement strand
GGGGCCGGCCCCGGTCGGGGTACATCGCCCCCCACCCCGGCGGGGGGGGGCGCCCCTGCCCCCCCCGCCGGCCCTGGCCCGCCTCGCAATTACAAAGGAAGGGACCCCCAAAGCAGCGCCCCTCTGAGGAGCAGAAGCCTCCCTCACAGATCCCACACCGCCCACCGCAGCCGTCGGCTCCACACTCCCGCGCCCCACACTCAGAAATGCAGGGGGGAACGCAGCGCCCCTCCTGGCAGATGAGATCCCCGGCGCACTCCCCACAGAGGCCATTGCAGCCATTGGGCCCACACGTCCGGCCCTCACATTGGGGCAGGCAGCCACTCAAACAGATCCCATCTTCACAAAACTCCCCTTCAGCGCACTCACCGCAGCGGCCATCGCAGCCATCAGAGCCACACTCCCGGCCCTCACAGCTGGGGACACAGGTAGGGATGCAGGCCCCTTCCACGCA
>CAYLJJ010000013.1:0-78509 GCA_964384025.1 uncultured Nannocystaceae bacterium | reverse complement strand
AAACTCATCGGCCGCGCACTCGCCACAGCGCCCCCCACAGCCATCGATGCCACACGCCCGGCCCTCGCAGTCAGGGACGCAGGCAGGGATGCAGGCTCCTTCCACGCAAAACTCATCGGCCGCGCACTCGCCACAGCGCCCCCCACAGCCATCGATGCCACACTCCAAGCCGTTGCAGTTGGGGATGCACAGAGGATCGCAGCGACCCCGCTCTGGGTCACAAAGCTCGCCTCCACCACAGGAGCCACAGAGGCCTTCACAGCCATCCGGGCCACACATGCGCCCTTCACAGGCCGGAGCGCAGAGTTCGCGGCAGGCATGAGCCTCCAAGTCACAGGTCTGCTCCGCCTCACAGCCGCAGTCAACGGGGCAGGTGGCGCAGCTCTCCCCGCCCCCCACCGCGCAGCGCCCATCCCCACAGCAGGCGCCGCAGTCGGCGGGGCAGGTGGCGCAGTCCTCCTCCCCATCACAAAGCTCATCTCCGCAGGAGCTGGGAGGCTCTACGCAGCGGCCATCAGCCGCGCAGAGTTCCTCCCCCCCGCAGATCCCACACAGGCCGCCGCAGCCATCAGGACCGCAGAGCTTCTCATGGCATTGAGGTTGACAAGCAGGGAGACAGGCGCGGCTGGAGGGTTCGCAGCGCTCCGCTGCGCCGCAGGCGCAGTCGGCGGGGCAGGTGGCGCAGTCCTCGCCATGCTCGTTCAGGCAGCGCTCATCACCGCAGCAGCTCCCACAGTCAGCGGGGCAACTCCAGCAAGACTCCGGCTCCTGGCAAAGCTGATCCCCGCATCGAGGCCCTAGGGGCTGACACAGGCCCAGCTCACACGCCTCACTCGGCGCGCACTCACCGCAGGCATCACCGCAGCCATCCGGGCCACACTGGCGGCCCGCGCAGCTCGGATCACAGGGGCCTGCCTCACAGCCCCCCTCCACGCAGAGCATCTCAGCTGGGCAAACAGCCAGGGGGATCCATGCCCCACGAAGGCAGATCTCCACCCCCCCGGCCCTACAGCGTCGCGCCTCAAGCTCGCACTCGGGCGTTCCTAAGTCCTGAATCTCACGGTCCGAAACCCCTCCCAGATCCGTCGGCTCCAGATCGGGAAGCCCCCCATCTGCGATGCCTCCATCAGCCCCCGCGCTGTCCAGGTGCTGAGCACCCTCATCTTGCTCAGCACCGTCTAGGCGGACGCCCTGCTCAAGCTCAACACCGCCCAGATCCTGCGGAGCATTGATCTCCGATTCCGTATCACACCCCATCCAGGCTATGAGGCTGAGCAGCCCCGCGAGCCACAGACAGCTCCTGTTCACCGTTCTCATCCCATCCCCCATCTTTGGGTCAGTCTATCCTAGCAAAACCCTACAAATGATGGTGCTCAAAGGAGCGGCTGTGTGCTGAGGCTCCCGAGGCCTCCTCAGCGCCCTTGGGGAGCGCTTTTTGAAGGCTTATGCTGCCCAACATCTCCAGCATAGCCCCAGCTTGAGCACCCCCTAGAGCACGTTAGATGCAGAAGAGGATAAGGGAGCGGTTGAGCAACTCGTTGATCTTCGCGAGATGACGATGAGTCATTTCACTCCAGCTCGTATGGAATAAGTAGTGATCTTTATTTATATTATGCCTATATGTTTCGAGCCGACATTGGGATACCGTCGTATCACTTAAGTTTCTTATCTCACCCTGAAGACCGCCTCGAACATGGCGTGCCTCTCCGGTGGGCTGTCGCCGTGGCAATGTTCCGGGCCCAAAAATTCGCGATGATGGATGGGTTTCCAGGGTGCGAACAAAGTAAGAATCTGATCCGGTTCCAGGTAGGTCCGGATTCGCCCGGCATCGTTGCTGAAAGAGTTCGGGCCCATGGCGCGCCACTTCTGGCAAAATGATGAATAGGCGGGATCATCGGTGGTGAATCCGGTGACCCAGACCAAGCTGCCGGGACGGGTCCACACCCTGATGGCCGTCAGTAACTGATCGGTGCCTTTTAGGTCCAGATCCGGAATCAGTCCAAAAACCATAACTCCCGAGTACCCGCCGACGGGTACTTCAATCTCCTGGAATCCGCTGTTGATGACCTTCAGATCAGGATGCCGCATCAGACCTTTGCAGGCCACCGCCGAAGGCTCTAGGGCGTGCACTTCGATGCCCCGACTGGCCAACCAGAGGGCGTTGCGGCCCTGGCCCGCGCCCACATCCAGAACGGGACCCAGGCCATCCAAGCGGTCGGCGAAGATACACAGACTGAGTTCTGGATCCACCCCGAATAGATTCCTGGTCTGAGAATATTGGTCGTCGTAACTCATAGCCCCCCTGATTCACCCTGAATGCCTGCCAGTATATGATCACCGTGGCTATCAGTCACAAATCTAGGAATCCGGCCAGGATCAGTTTGCGCTTTGCTGAAGATGGAGAGTCGCCTAAAGGGATTTCATCTCCAGGCGCTCGCAGAACCGTACGTGAACCTCTCCCTCAACAACCTCCAGTGCGCAATCAAGAGAGGTTAAACCCCGGGAGATGGTGACAGTCAGTCCATCTTTTTGGGATTGGCTGGTCAGAACTCTCTATAGTCTGCAGCACTATAAATGAGCTTAGGCTTTCTCCAAGCAAGCTTTGATAAAAGCTGCATGCTCTGGGCCCCGCTGAGACCAGAGCGAAAAGGCGCCCACCCGGTGATGTTGTTTCCGCATCTGGGCGGCGCGCATCGGCTGATTCAAGACCGCCGCCGCCGCCTCTCGAAAGCTGCGTTCATCGCTCACCAACAAGGCACCAGAGCCCTTCAAAGCTTCAGCAACTCCTCCCGAGTTCCAAGCCACCACAGGTACACCCGCCAAGAGAGCTTCTAGGAGAGAGACCGGAGTGCCCTCTGTTCGCCCTTCCAACGTTCTGCTGGGGAAGAGGAAGAGATCCGCCTCGGCGAGGAGCGCGTCGCGCTCGCTGGGGCTGAGCTGTCCACAGAAGAGAGAGTCCAATCCCTGAGCTTGAGCATGGCCCTGTAGCTCTCCTCTCAAGGGACCCTTTCCAGCCGCCACCCAGAGGATCTCAGCTTGTCCAGAGAGCGCGAAGGGGACCCGCTCAAGGCCCTTGATGGGCACCAGACGCCCTAAAGTGACTACAATACGTCGCCCCTGAGCCTCAGCTTGCAAACGCGCACGAAAGCGAGGACAGGGCTTTGGAGGCTCTACGCCCATGGGTAGAAGCGCTTGAGGTGCTCTGGCAGGGCGCCCTAAGAGCGCGTTAAAGCGACGCTGTAGATCCGCGCTGACAAAGGCGGCTCCCCGAGCACGGGCGTCTAGATGTCGAGCGAGGTGTCGAGCACCTGGGAGGCGCTCCAAGAGGGCGACATCTCCCCCATGAGCATAGAGGATAGGTTGACCAGGGGCGACGAGACCACAAGGCAGAAGCCAATGGGCGATGGCCTGCTCTCCAAATCGCCGCCTCCGGTGTGCTGTGACGCCTAGAGAGAGGCTGGAGAGCAGCGCAGAGGGTAGGGCTTTGAGCCCCCGAGCTTCCAGTATGTCTGGAGCTCCTTGCCCTTTAAAGATCTCTCCATAAAGGCGCCAATCCAAGCGCTCTAGATGGTCCGGACGCCAAGAGGAGGGCGCGGGAGCCAAGATGCGAACTTGAAAAGCCTCCCTCTGAAGAGCTTGGGCCAAGCTCAGGAGAAAACGTCCTGCCGAGTCCCGTTCATCGCGTGGGAAGGAGGTGCAGAGAAACAGAAGAGGGGGCAAACCCTCCTCAATGTTTTGTCTTCTCCTTAGCTTCATTTGCTTGCGGGCCTTTAACCGGGTAGAAAACTTGGGTGATCTATCTTCTCCTTAGCGCTCTCGCCTTCAACCCCCTCTCCCAACGTAGAGTCGAAGCGGTCGTCCAGGGCGGCGATCAAGCCCTCTATGCTGCTGTAGAGGGTGCCCTCTTACGCAGCGAGGGAGGAAGTTGGCGTGTCGTAGGGCGCTATACCCCCGAGTTGCTCTGGAATGGAGAGGAGATTGAGGCTCAAGGACCCTTCCCCCAAGAGCGCCTTGAGCTTCTGGCAGAGAAAGTACGTCAAGAGATTGAGGAGGAGACCGGGCTGGAACTCTCTGGAGAGCTGCTCTCCGAGGCCCTGATCCTTGATCTCCTCAAGGTGATGACCCTAGAGCTTTCTCGAGATCCCCATTACGCCTTTGTTGATCTTCAACCATCCCCTACAGGTGTTTGGTTGGGCACTCGCGCGGGCCTCTTTAAAGGGACACGAAGCTTGGAAGGTCCCCTGAGCCCTCCACTCTTCGCTTTCAGCGCCCAAGGAGAGCAGGTCTGGACTCTCAACCGGGATGGGGTCTTTGAGTTGGAGTCAGGAGAACTTATCCACAGCCCAGTCGAGGGGATCGCGGCACAACCCGATGGCCTCTGGCTCCTCAAAAAGGGGCGGCTGGAGGAGCGCCCAGAGCCTGGCGGTAAGCTGCGACAGATTCTCGCCGATGAGCAGGGCCTATGGGCCCTCAGCGTTGAGGGGCAGGTCAGCCGTTTTCAAGGCTCCTGGATCCTCTGCCCCGCCCTCCCTGAACCTCCCCGTCAGCTGCGCTCTCTGGCTCAGGGAGTCGCAGCGCTGGGACAGGAGCAGATCTATCGTAGCTCCGATGACTGTCAGCGCTGGGAGAGCTTTCAACCCTGGCTGGGAGGAGGCTTGATCAATGACGCCTTTCTTTGGGAGGAGGAGCTTTGGTTGGCCACCACCGAGGGGCTGATCCGGGCTCAGATGATACTGGGCTCAGGCCCCGCTTTTCGTGCCGCCATAGAAGCACTCCCCCCGCTGTATAAGGTCACCCAAGATGCGCTCCTGGCGCAGCACCTAGATCTAGACTCTCAGAGCTACGGAAGCCGCCCTCAGTGGCGCGCTTTGCTGCCTGAGCTGAGCGCTGCTCTGGACTGGAACCCCTCGCGCAACGAGAAGGATCCTACCCTGATTCATGGCTCAGGGCAGTGGGAGATCGGCGCCCCTCGCTTCTCTTGGAGTGTCTCCCTCCTCTGGAGCGTGGACACAAGCCTCTTTGCGCCCCTCTCCGTGGAACGAACACAGGCTCAAGAGCAACTGGGGATCCCTGAGCTTGAGCTTCAGACTGAGCTGGATGAGAGCGCCTTGGAGGCTGAGGAGGCGAAGGTCGAGGGTCTGGCGGAGGCATTTATCGCTGAAAACCGCTGGATTCGCCGGGAGCGTTGGAAGCTGTCTGAGGAGATCCGTAGCCTCTATCGAGAGCAGCTCCGCATCATGGCACAGCTCTGGACAGCTCAGATTCCACAAGCTGAAGCTCTGATACTGCTTTTGAGAAAAGATGAGATAGACGCTCTGCTCTGGGCCTATACGGGTGGTCGCTGGGGCGAGGATTGAGGGTTCCATGTCCATATCGAGAGTTCGGAGTGTTTTGCTCCTTCTGCTCCTCTCCAGCCTCACCTGGGCGAAGCCCTCTACGGTGGAGCAGGAGGCGCGCACCATTCTAGCGCGTTTTAAGAAGGAGCCTGATGTTAAGGCGGTTCAAAAGGCAGCTTTGGAGTACGCGGTGATGAACCCAGAGCTGATTCGGAGTATGCACACTCGCAGTCGTGTGGCTCCGCTGCTCCCAGAACTCAAGCTGAGGGTCGCCAAGGATCTGGATGATGAGTCAAAGAGTCTGACTCGCTTCTCTGAGTCCAATCAGCCCGAAGATATCTCAGCGACGGAGGTAAAAGGGGATGACCTCAGCCTCCAAGGGGAGCTGAAGTGGCAGCTCGATGAGCTGATCTTCAACACTGGGGAAACCTCGGTGATGAAGGAAAACCGCTATACCGCCCGAGAGCGGCGACAGCTCCTGCGCTTGGTGACCGAGCTTTACTTCTCGCGGCGCAAGGCCCAAGTCAAGCTCCTGACTCGCCCCCCCAAGGACGCCTCTCGGAGAGTGATGGCGGATCTTCAGATAGCTCAGCTGACCGCCGAGCTGGACAGCCTCACTGGAGGCCGGTTCTCTATGATGATCGAGGAGGAGTGATGAGGGCCGCGCAGATTTTAAGCCTGCTTCTGCTCCTGCCTGCCTGTCAGGATGAGGAGTGTGAGTCAACCTCTGACTCCTGCTCCCAGAGCTGTGAGGAGGGGCTCTCTCCTGTCTGTGTTGCCCGAGGCATCTGTCAATGTGTCCTTGAATCAAACAGCGATGCGGGCGAAGCGGGCCTCAGTGAGGTGGGCCTTAATGAAGCGGGCCTGCCCATCCCGCCCCCTGACTGTCCCAGCCCTCAAGCGGGAGATCTGGTCATCAATGAGATCCTCATTGATGGTGCAGCAGAGGGGGAGCTGGATGAGTTTGTGGAGATCGTCAACCAGAGTGACCATGAGGTCTCGCTTCTGGATCTGATCTTCTACTGGAAGAGTGATGAGAAGATCCGCTTTACGGGGGGGTGCTTGCCTGCATTGGGGGCGGTCGCGATCTTTACTGGAGAGGGCGAGATTATCTGGAATCCCAGCATCTCAGTGCCCCGCCCCGAAGTTCAATCTTTCCGTTTCAGCAACAGCAGCGACGCCTTAGAGATGCGTCTAGAGAGCGCTGGAATATTGATCCACAGCGTAGAGCAACCTGCTCAGACTCCTGAGGGGGCGTCTCTGATCCGAGAGGGGGTCAGCGCCACGCGCTTCCCAGATCTAGAGGGTCCTTTTCAACGTCACGATGATCTCTCTGATGCCAAGAGTTCACCAGGGCACTGTGTTGGTGGTCAGAGCTTCCAGGAGGGCTGCTCCAGCGCGTCGCCTCCAGATGGAGGGGTTGTAGAAGACGCGGGCGATGCGGGAGATCTTGGGCCGCCCCCTGAGTGCCCCGATCCCCGGGCTGAGGAGCTGGTGATCAATGAGATCTTGATCGACGGTGAGGCGGAGGGAGAGTCAGATGAGTTTGTGGAGATCGTCAACCGCAGCGATCACGCCATCTCGCTCCAAGATCTGGTTTTCTACTGGAAAGAGGATCAGAAGATCCATTTTACGGGGGGTTGTTTGCCCGCCCAAGGCGCGGTCGCGGTCTTTACCGGAGCGGAGGGCGAGATTATTTGGAACCCCAACATCTCTCTGCCCGCCCCCGAGGTTCAATCTTTCCGCTTCAGCAACAGCAGCGACAGCCTACAGATGCGCCTAGAGAGTGCTGGGGCGTTGATCCACGCCGTTGATCAGTCCGCTCGAACTCCTGAGGATACTCCTCTCATCCGAGAGGGGGTCAGCGCCACACGCTTCCCTGACTTAGAGGGTCCTTTCCAACGCCATGATGATATCTCCGAGGCCAAGAGATCACCCGGCAGCTGTGTTGGTGGGCAGAGTTTCCAAGAGGGCTGTACAGCCGTAACTCCTCTAGATGGGGGAGAGCCTGAGGACGCAGGAGACGCTGGACTCCTAGATCAAGGGCCTAGATTGGATGAGGGAAACGAAGTCGATGAGGGTCCCGATACCCCAGCCCTCCCTGCTTGTGGTCGCCCTCCCCAGCTCGGAGAGCTGATCATCAATGAGTTGATCATCGACGCTGAGGGAGATGAAAACCTGAACGAGTTTGTTGAGATCTTTAACAACAGCGGAGAGGAGTTGAACCTCTCGGGGCTTAAGGTGCAGGGCAATAAGAGCGACGGCAGCTTCAGTGATCGCGCGGAGATCTTCTCAGGTTGTATCCCTGATGATGGCGTGATGGTGATCTACCCCTCTGATCGTGAATGGCTCTGGATCCCCGAGGCAGAGGGGATAGAGCACTCTGAGACCAGCCTCCGGCTGACCAACTCGCGGGCGCTGGAGCTTCGACTGATTTTAGATGAGCTTGTCCTGGAGCAGGTCAGCGTTCCTCTAGAACTGATCGAAGAGGGGACCAGCGTTACGCGCTTCCCCGATCTGAGCGGAGAGATGGTGCTTCACAACAGCGTCTCAGGGCAGCTCCTCTCTCCAGGCACCTGCGCTGATGGAAGCCCTCTGGCGGATGGTTGCCGGTGAGACCCGTTCCCCTCCTTCGACTGCTGCTCTTTTTGTCGCTGTCCTCCTGTCCAGATACCCAGATCCCCACCCTACAGGGGGCGCGTGGGCTCCGCGTCTGCTCCGCTCAGGAGCTGATCGATTTTCGGGGAGCCTCCAGCGCTCAAGAGCGAGAAGATCTTTGGGTCGCCTTTGTCGATGTGGGGCAGGGAGACGCTACCTGGATTCGTACACCGGGGGAGGCGGAGGTTGAGGCTCAGGAGATCATCGTGGATGCGGGAGATTGCCGTGTTATGGATCCTCGCATCGGAGCCGAAGGGGAGGGAGTTGGAGCCTGTGGCATCAGCAGTGGGGTTCAGGATCTACACAGCTCCCCTGGTGTTCAAGCCTTGGTTAACTTCCTGAGCGAATCTGGGTGGCCTCCAGGCAGCCCTCTCCATAAGCTGGTCGTCACCCATCCAGATAAGGATCACTATGGGGGTGCCTGGAGTCTCTTGGATCTCTACTCGGTGGAGAACTACCTCGATCCAGGCAAAGAGGCTGATCAGGTCACCTACAACGCCCTCCAGGGGAAAATCTCCATCGAGCCAGGGATCCAGGTGCTCAGGCCCGCTTGGGAGCGAGGGCTGGTCCCTGGAGAACCCAGCCAGCGTCAAACGGGGAGATGGGGGCGAGATCTAGAAGCGGAGCTGCTCTCTGCCGATGTCAGTCTTGAGGACAACAACGCCTCGATGATCCTCTCTATCCGCTATCGAGGTGTTCATCTTCTCCTCATGGGAGACGCAGAGGAGAAACTAGATCAGCGCCTCATTGAAGCACACGGTGCAAAGCTCCAAGCTGATGTGCTGCGTACGGGGCACCATGGAGGACAAAACACAAGCAGTCAGGAACTCCTAGATAGAGTCTTTCCCAGCAGCCGTTCTTCAGGTCAGCGTATCGCCATCATCTCCACAGGTCGTCGGGATAAATTCCCCGATCCAGAGGTCTTGGCGCGCATCGAAGATAAGGTGGAGCTGGTCTACAGGACAGACCGTGGAGATGAGGCCAAGGATCGTTCAAACTCTCCTGGTGATGATCATATCCTGATGCGGATCAGCGCTGAGGGGGAGCTGACGGTCTGTTATGCTTACCCTGATCTCAACTAAAACGATAAGCCGCGTAGCCCACGACCCACTCTCCATCCCCCCCTGAGACGCTCTGGCTGTCGATTACCCCCAAGCGCTCAGCGCGCTGGGCTCCCAGAGCCTTGGCGGCGGCGATCACCACTGCGCTGGCTTGCGCTCCACACATCGAGATCTTCTCAGATCGGCAGCACTCCAGGAGCCCTCTGGGATCCAGAGCTTCAACTCGCTCTAAAGCTCGAGCGCTCTTGGCCTGTACCACCTCCTGAGCAGATCGACCAGGGGCTAAATCTGCAGCGGCTTGGTGGTGCATATCGCTAGAGGCCACCATCAAGACAGGCTCTGGCCAACGCGAGATCAACTCAGCGATACGGGCTCCAAAAGAGAGACACTTCTCAGGGCTCAACCAAGCTCCCAAGAGGATCGGCAGGATCTTAAGCTGGGGCTGCTTGAGTTGGAGGAGAGGGAGCAGGACCTCCAGGCTGTGCTCCTGGCGGTGAGCTTCATCATCCTCTTTAAGAGCAGGGATCAGCTCCATCAGCGCTTCAGCAAGGTCCTGATTCAAAGGGGTCCTGCCTAAGGGGCTGTGCCAACTCCCTGCTCGGTTGAGGGCCAAAGCTGCTCCTCCAGGACGATGTTTGGGGCCGATGAGGAGCACGCTGGAGGGGACTCGGCTTGAGCCAATAGCACCTCCAGCGAGAGCGCCGCTGTAGGAGTAGCCAGCGTGAGGGAGCATCAAAGCGATGCTCTCCTCTTCAGCGAGGGGAGAGAGCAGCGCTTGAACCTTAGCCCTGAGCTGCTTCTCTGAGCGCGGGTAAAATCGGCCTGCCCAATATGCTCTACGATCACTCAAGAGTTGCTCCTCCGCTTTGAACTCTGCGCGTCTCCCTGTGCCTCAAACAAGGGCCTTTCATATTCCAAGAGAGACACGCAATGTAAGCAACATAACATACTGTTTTGTTTGGTTAATACTAAATTGCCCTGACCTGCATTTTGAAGCAAGCCGTTGCAGTATCGAGAAAAGATGGATAAGCATATCTCGGATCTGAACCTGTGGAGGAACGCTACAGCTCGATCCACAGCATCTCTGCAGGAGTGAGTTATGGCGACAATTTGCAGCATGTGTGAGAAAGAATTTGAACTCAGGTTTGGCTATCAGGTCAGCCGCACTCCAGAAGGGACGCTGTTTTTCTGTTCTCAAAGTTGCCATGAGAGGCATCTCTTCTCTGCTGAACAAAAAAAATGTTCTAACTGCAATAAACATTTCCAGCTTCAATTCGCCTATCAACAGATGCAAGTCGATGGAGAGGTTCATTATCTTTGCTCTCAGACATGTAGAACAATGGAGATGGAGGTTATCCAGTCCCGACAGCAGAATGTCCATCATATCGCTGTCCTTAACCAGAAAGGTGGAACAGGAAAAACCACCACCAGTGTTAACCTAGCAGCTGGTCTAGCAAATCTCGGTCATCGAGTCCTACTCATTGATTTAGATGCACAGGGAAATGTTGCTGTTTCTCTCGGACTCCAAGTTCAAAAAACACTTTATAATGTATTAGTTGATGACGAACATCCCATCGATTGTATTATCAACGCTAGCAAAAACTTAGACGTTCTTGCCAGCAATACAAGGCTGGCCCAGGCTGAATTTAAATTAGTGAATACTAGAAATCGGCACAGGGTCCTCTCAGATAAGATGAGTACAGTAACAAACTATGATTTTGTCGTAATGGATTGCGGCCCCAGCCTTTCTCTTCTAAACCAAAATGCTCTTGTCTACTCTAATTATCTTCTTATTCCAGTTTCATGTGATTATTTGTCTTTAGTTGGAGTTAGGCAGATTTTGAGAACAATGAAACAGGTTAATCAGATGCTTCTGCGTCCGATCGAAGTCCTTGGTGTTGTTCCCACCTTCTTTGATCGGCGTACACGAGTCTCTCTAGAGGCGGTTACGACTCTAAATTCCTATTTTAAAGAGAGGGTAATGTCCCCAATTCGAATCAACACTGTGATCAAAGAAGCACCCAGTCATAAGAAAACGATTTTTGAACACGCACCTGATTCTCGTGGTGCTGAAGACTATCGCAGGTTGGTAAAAGAGGTGATTGAGCGCTGCGAGCTGCGAAGAAGCGAAAAGAGCGCTTAGAGTATCAATTTCTACGTCGTCTGGGCAGGAAGAGGGAGCGTTCCAAGACCAACTCGATCTCAGAGGCACGTAGATCCAGGGTGATGTTTTCGTCAATGGTGTCTCCTGAAGAGACCATCTCATTGAAACGATCACCCAGGGCCATATACCGAGTTAACAGAAGCTCAAACTCTACGGTGTTCATCCGACGGATGAGACGATTACGAAAGCGTCCATATTGACCAACCTTCATGGAACCTACGATGCGCTCAAAGCGCTTTGAGTACTCTAGAAACTCTCTTTGATGATCGCTGGGCATGCTCTCTCCCTCTTGGAGCAAAGGGTGCTATACCGTTCAAAAAGCGATCTCTGCTAGGTAAATCTTCGCTTAGGGTTCTCTTCGGTACAGTAAGAAAATAAGCTGCGTAACTTTGGAGCCGATCTATCTTGCTCACTCCTTGTGCCTACCGTATGGTGCGCAACCATGGCGCCCGCAAATTTCGAACACACACCTCACCTAAATGGAGTGACCCTCATCGAACGCCTTGGAGATGGTGTCGGCTTGGGACGCTTTAAGGCGCGGCTCAGGAACGGAGAGTGTGTTGCCTTCCTTCCAGGTCCGATTAGATCAGGGAGCCTCTTTGTCGATTGGGCGCGGCGCTTCCAGGAACTAAAACATCCCAACCTTCCCAAACTCTTGAAGCTGGACGAAGAGGCCCCCTATCTGGCCTGGGAGTATCTCGAAGGAGAGAATCTAGAGGTTCGCCTGGCCCTGCGAGGAGAGGCGCTCCCTGAGGTTGAAGCCTTGAGCATGATCCTACAGGTGGCCTCAGCGCTCCTGCCTGCTCATCGTGCGGGTCTCAGCCATGGAGGCTTGACCGCGCGCTCTATACTCTTCTCTGATGGGCGTCCAAGCGGGAGACAGATCCAGGTGGTGGGTTGGTCTCCTCAGAGCCGCCCTCTCCAAGAGGGAATCAGGGAGGATATTCGCGCTCTGGGGGTTCTCCTCTTTCAGGCCCTCACCGGCGCCGTCCCTCCCTCCCGTGCGTTGCCTGAGGGGATCGAAAAGTTGGAGGGCACCGGGGGCTTCTTTGATGATGTCCTTATGGACTGGGTAGAGGTGGAACGAGATCTGGACGGCTTGGGTAAATCAGCTTTAGAGACTCTCTCCAACACCGAGCGTTTCGCTGATCTGTCCTCCTTTATCGATGAGGTTGCTCCTCTACTTCAAAGTCGCTTAGATGAGGCTCACTCTAGAGCCTCTCGCTCTCTTCAGGAGAAGCAACATTTTCGTGAGCTGTTGGAGCGCCACCGTGTTCAAGCTCGGGAGTTGGAGCGGCGCTTGGATCAGGTGCGTGATTGGTTCCAAGAGCATGCCAAAGAGATCGAAGAGATCGATTCCATCGAAGCTCAAGATTTCCACCATGACTATCAAAGTATCGAGCAGGAGCTTTACCAACTCCTAGAGCAAAATGGACTCCCTCCGGTTAAGAGAGCGCCCAGCTCCCAGCGCTCCAGGCCTCTTCCAGCTTCTCAGAGCCGTGAAACCGCCCCTTTTCCATCGCTGGGTTTGGGAGGGATGGCTCTCCCTCAACTCTTCCATACGCCTCAACTTGAGCCTCTCTCTGAGCCTCTCTCTGAGCCTCTCTATATGCAACGCTCCAGAGTCCAAGAGAGCGCCCTGGATGTAGAGCCCATTGAGGCTCCTGCTCCTCCCCCGCTCATTCCAACAGAGCCTTCCTCTCTCTTGGGGCTCAGGGGGCTTTTTGTCGCGCTCGCGCTGGCGATGAGCCTGGGAGTGGGAGGAGCCGCGTTCTGGCTGACTTTGGGGAGCCAAGAGGCACAACCCTCTGAGACCGACACAGGCCTCTCAGAAGATGAGCTGTTGATGCTCTCTCTGATCTCTCCAGATACGCGCCCGCTGCGTCCTCCTGTTCAAGATATGCAACCTCAGGATCGACCACCTGCCTTGAACCTCTCAGCTCTAGATCAGGGCCAGAGTCCCTCAACTCTTCCCGACTCGCAGAGCCCTGAGCCTCCTCCTCTGGATGCTGAGCCTTCTCCCTTGGATGTTCAACCCCTTGATCTGCTTCCTCTAGATATTCAGCCCCTTAAACCACCCTCCTTGGATGTTCAGCCTGTAGCCTCGAAGAGAGCTGCTCCTTCAGAGGAGAAGATCTCTCCGCCTGAAGGGATGAGTCTGATCCCAGAGGGTTTTGTTAACTTGGGGCTCAGCGAGGCTGCTCGTACACGCTTGGTTCAGGCCTGTCACGCAGAGCTGATCCGTTTTCGCTTCTCAGAGGAGAAGCGTGCCTACATCTGTGCGATGAATCGTCTCCTTCCAGAGGGCCCCCCTCAACGGAAACATATCCCTCGGTTCTTCCTGATGCAGCGGGAAGTGAACCAAAGGGAGTATCGACGTTGTCGCCAAACAGGGATCTGTCGTCGTCTCAAAGAGCACTGGCCCAAACCTGATTACCCAGCGACAACCCCCAACCTAAAGATGGCTCAGACCTACTGTGCTTGGAGAGGTTGGCGTTTACCCAGCGCTGAAGAGTGGGTTCGCGCTGCTCGTGGTGATGATGAGCGTCTCTACCCTTGGGGTGATGCGCCCCCCAGCCAAGGTGACTTTCATCGCAGCAACCATGGACGGCGCCTCGCCCGCTTTTTCCTGGGTCCCTCAGGTCATGATGGTCATAAATATCCCTCCTTTGTAGGCGCTATTGAGGCTGATCTCAGCCCCTTTGGGATCTCAGATATGGGGGGCAATGTGCGAGAGTGGACCTCCAGCTTCAGAGAGGGCAAGCCACTCTTGGCGGGGGGGAGTTGGAAAGATCCTGGCTATATGACTCGGGTCACCCTCCTGAGAACAGCGAACCCCAAAGAGCACCTCAGCCATCAAGGTTTCCGCTGCGCTGCAGACTATAAGAGCGGCGCTCATTAGAGGATCGCGAGCATGACTGAGGCACCAGTACAGCAAGAGAGCGAGCGCCTGAGCGCGCCCCTGGATCGAGCCTGGAGCGCGGCCAAGAATGGTCAAGGGCAACTGATCCATTTAAAAGGAGCGCTGGGTTCAGGAAAGAGCAACCTCCTGGATCGCTTCCTCCTGTCTCTCTCTCAACGCGGCGATGAGTTCAGCCTCTTGCAGGCAAGCTGCGCAGAGCCAGAGCATTTCAAGAGCAGCCGACGAGGGCTACTTGAGGAGCAGATCGAAAAGGCTGCTGAAGGGGTTCGTGCCATCGAAATGGCGGGAGAGCAGCTGCCCTGGTTGCTCTCAGGAAGAGAATTTTTAAGAGCCTGCGCCGAGGTCGCTCAGCTCCCCAACCCCGGTGATTTAAACCCTGGGCAGGGAGCCGCAGAGCTGCTCTTGGATATCAGCCGTCATCATCTCATCCTCATCGCACTGGATGATGTTCAGCACCTAGACTCCAGCTCTCAGGAGATCTTGGTTCAGATCGCGAGGAGGCTCAGGAGAGGAAGGCATCGACTTTTGCTGATCCTCTGCAGCGATCTCAGCTGTCCCTGGTCTCTAGAGGGGAGCCAAAATCTCCGCTTGGAGCCGCTCTCCTTAGAGCGTATGAGCGCGATCATCAAAGCCCGCCTAGGGGCTGAGCCAGATCCTCAGTATGAAGCTCAACTTAAGGCCCTGAGCTTAGGCAGCCCTCTGGTGCTGGAGGCCCTGATCCGTCTGGCTGAGCGAGAGAGCGCCTTAAGCTCTCCCCCGATCTCTGATCCCCACCTCCTTCAGCGTCCAGAGCTTTTGGGCTTGAAGGCGCTGGCTCAAGATCGTCTGCCCAGCTTGCCTGAGGAGATCAGGAGCGAGTTTCAGTCTCTGGCTGTCTTGGGTTCGGTCTTTGAATCCCCCCTCTTGGCACAGATCTGGGGGCTGGAGATCCACCAAGCGCATCAGCGTCTTAAAGCTCTGGCAGAAACTGGGCTGCTTGTCTCCCACGGCGATGGTTGGGCTTTTATCTCTGTAGAGGTCGCGCGACGCATCTCTGAAGGTTTAGAGGAGCGACGCCGAATCGAACTACATAGAGAGATCGCAGGAGTTCTTCGAGGGAGCTTTCAGCCTGAGCACGCCGCTACCTCAGCTCCCTATCGTATCGATATCACCGAGACTTGGTCCGAGCGTCGTCGCCGCCAACGGCTCCAGGAACAGGGGCAAGACCAACTCTGGGCGACGGTGAAACATGCTGTCGCAGCGGGCAGTCCACTGACAGCAGTAGAAGCTTCTCTCACCCTGTTGGAGCGGCTCTTAGAGCCCTCTCCACCTTCAGAGCGGATCTCAAAGCGCAGCGCTCGTGAACAGAGGCGGCGCATCGTGCTGGTGCTTGAGGAGGCGGAGTGGCAGTTACAGCAGGTTGAACATAAACTTCCCGATTCCTCGGAGCCTGAGCGCCTGAGCCTACACGTTCGCCTCCTTTGCGCTCAGGCTCGTGCGCTTCAATTGAGAGGAGAGTTCAACGCGGCCAAGCAAGCAGCTCAAAGCGCCCAGGAGTTGGCTCGTCATCTCCCCAGAGGAGATGTTCAGATGAGAGCTTCTCAGATCCTCCTGGAGCTGCTGTATAGCTCAGGAGATTATCAGGGAGCGCGCAGCTTGAGCGTCAAGCTTTTCCAGAACTTAGAGCGGGCTCCTCGAAAGTTGGCGGTCGCTGGCTACGCTTGGTTGGCAGAAGGTTTGGGGCGGTGGGAGTGGATCGGTCTGCATGATCGCCTCTTCCCTTTTCTCTTTGATCGTCTCCGAGATCTGAACGCTCGCGAGGAGGCGCTTCGGGTCCAGGTGGAGCGCTTGGCTGCTGCTCTACGTTTGGAAGATGGCCGCGTTACGCCCCTGCTCCAGGAAGCTCTAACGCTGGGGCAGGCTTGGGGGTTATCGGCTTTCTTGGCGGAGCTCTTTGCGACCTGCGCGGCTGAGCTGATCCATCAACAGGTAGAGATCCACTTTGACAGCCTCAGCGGTGAGTTTTTTCCTCCAGACCTCTTCGCTGAAGCGCCTGAGATCTTTCAACCCTTCTCAGAGCGCACAGCCCAGGCGATCGACCTCTTCACGCGCGCTGAGTTGCTGGCCGAAGAGAGTCAGAAGCGGCTCCCACTCCTGAGGGTCTTTATCCTCCTCCTCAGCTTGATCTATGAGACCCGTGAGCGCTTCGCCGAGCTGCTGGAACGTTGGCTCCCTCTCTACCCTAAGAGCCCTCCGCCTCGCTTAAAGGAACTGATCGATGTCTTGGAGTGTGGTTTCTTTGATGTGGAGCATATTGAAGCGACCCACGAGCGGATCATCCAGTTGGCGGAACTCCTGGGCCTAGAACAGGTCGTCGCTGACGCTACCTATGAGGCTCTAGATCGTGAGCTGCTCACGGTGAGTCACCGCAGCCAGGAAGCTTTCCAACGTGCACGTTTGGGCTACGAGCGGGTGGGAGACAGTTATGGCCTGCTTACCCTGAGTCTGGTGGAGTATCGACAGAGGAACTTCCATCGGCTCCCCACGGAGCGGCTCCTTGAACAGATTGAGGAGCGGCTGAGACGAGAGAGAGAGCAGTTCAGCGCTGAGCAGCGGGCCTTTATCCATCTACAGTTGGGAGAGATCCGCTTTAAAGAGGGCTCGCAGGAGCAGGGGCGACATCACCTGGAGATCTCCATTCGCCTCTTTGAACAGTTGGGAGATGTGGAGCATGTGGAGCGTCTGGGCGCGCAGCTTAAAGAGTTCTACCGGAGCCAAGGAGACTTTGGGCGCTACCGTCGCCTGAGAGAGCACTTTCGTGCCTTGGAGCGCATGACACCAGGGGTTGATCCTCTTAACCTAGAGCAGCGCATCGATCATCTCCTCAGCCGGGCTCGTCAGATCCCTGAGGAGGAGCGCGCCATTGAGCTGGTGGAGCGCTCTATCCGTCTGTTGGAGCACCTCCCCGATGGCAACAGCCGCATCGATGAGTGCTTTGTGGAGATCAGCAAGATCTGTCGTCGTCGAGCAGATGAGGCTCGCTCAGAGCAGGGTGTTCAAGAGTGGCTACAGCGCTCATTGGAGGCGGTGCGCACCGCTGCGGGCATCAACCAGAATTTGGGTAACCTGCACCGCCTTTTTGAGGAGTTTCATGAACTCTTCGATGACCTCTTGGGGCTGGGGCTTAACGCGGAGTATCTGGAGGTCCGGGCTGAGAGCAGGGCGCTGGCTTTCAGCACTGGCAATATCCCTGAGCTGCTCTATCTCTTCGATGAGCACCTCCAATATCATCCTGAACAGGGTTTTGATCAGGCTCGATTCCCAGAGCTGAGGGCTTTTTATGAGGCCCTGCGACGCTACCTTTTGGGATTGGGGTTGGGAGAGCAGGCGCGGCAGCTTCGGCAGAGCTTCCTTGATTTTTTGAGGGAGCTTCAGCTCTCAGAGTGGTTTGAACACTATCGAGAGTTAGAACTCGACTGAAAACTCTAGTAAATCTCGCTCATTGTAAGAGTGGGAAAAATTGGAAAGCTCACCAATGTCTCTCTCTCTCCTCGCTCTGCTCCTCGCGACCCCTACTCCACTCGGCAGTACCCAGATCATTCGCCTAGAGGAGGGTGTTCAGGGTCCAGCAGAGCCCCTGATGATGTACTTCGATAAGCGTCTCACCTTTATCATGCCTGACGCCGTGAGCTTAGCAGTGCCGGGCAGCACCGATATGCTCTCGGTTCATATCAAAGGGGAGGTGGTTGTAGTCACCTTGGTGGACAGCCTCTATGTCCGCCGTGAGCGACCCATAAGCAACTTGACCATCCTGACCCGCGATGGATTGCCCTTCACCACCCGTATTGGGGTCGCTTCTCGCTTAGAGGAGGCGCGCTTGGATCTCATCCGGGTTGAGGCTCCTCAAGCAAAACGCCGGGCTGAAGAGCGCGCTCTCCAGCTCTTAGAGCGCTGGCTTCAGCCCAGCGCTGAGGCCCTCAAGCCTGAGCTGCGTGCGCGCCTGGAGGCTCTCTTAAACCCCAGCCTCCAGGTCCAGGCGGAGCGTAGGATCCTGCGTTGGGTAGCTGAAGGGGGTCTAGAGGCTCTGGGAGAGGGGGGGCGCAGAGCGAAGCAGCATTTTATCTATCTGGAGAGAGGCCCCACCCTGCGTCTCGGGAGCTACTGGCTAAGCTTGATCTACATCAGCAATCACAGCCAGCCGAGCTTTCGAGTCAACAGTGTAAAGTTGCTGAGCGCAGAGACCCCTCTTAAGTTTCAGCGAGAGCTCTCTGATCCTCTGATCAAAGATGATGGTGAGCCTCGCCGTCTCGTGCTGCTGCGTAAGAACCCTCCACCTCCAGGAGCCCTTAGGTTGGAGGTCTGTGAAAACCAAGCGCGCTGTGTTTCTCTGGAGCTGTCTCAATGAACATCCCCGAAGGCAGCGTACTTCAGGGTCATCGAATCCTAGAGCTTCTGGGCAAAGGGGGCTATGGGGCGGTCTATAAGGCCCTAGATCTCAGCCTGGAGCGCCTGGTCGCGTTTAAGATCCTACACACAGCAGACCCCAACGTAGAAGCTCGCCTCCGAGATGAGGCTCGTCTCTTAGCGCGCATCAATGATCCCCATGTGGTGCAGATTTTTCAGATTGGGCAGCTAGAGAACGGACAGATCTTCTTGAGTATGGAGCTGTTTGGCACAGGCTCACTCTCCGAGCTGATCCAAGCGGGGCACCGTGTAGAGACGGGCAGCGCGGTGCGCATCATCGCTCAGGTGCTCAAGGCTCTGAGCGCCGCTCACGAAGTGAGCATCGTCCATCGAGATATCAAGGAGGCTAATATTCTCCTTGATCTCCAGAGCCAGCGAGTAAAGGTCTGTGACTTTGGCATCGCTCGGGCTCGAGAGCCGATGGAGGCTGAAGCGCCCCCTACAGGCCCTGCTGTCCTGGGGACGCCTCACTATATCGCCCCAGAGCGCTTCCGTGGAGAGCGAGATGATCCCCGCAGCGACCTCTACTCTGTGGGGGTGGTCCTCTACCGCCTCCTCACTGGACAGCGCCCCTTTGAGGTCCCTGGGAATGACGCCCTGACCATCGTACGTCGACAGGTCACTGAAGTCCCCCCAGAGCCAGATACAGCACCCAAAGACCTGCGCCGTTACTGCAAGCGCCTGCTCTCTCCTGATCCGTCCGGACGGCCTCCAGACGCTCACAGCGCCCTCAAGGAGCTGCTCCGTGCTTGGCAGGCTGAACCAGAGACAACTTTAGAGGAGCCTCTACAGCTCCCTGCTCCTCAAGCTCAAAGCTCGAGGGTCTGGATCTCACTCTCCTCGCTCCTCCTCCTACTCATCTTGGGGATCTGGCTCTCCTTAGGAGATTTTAAGGGGACAAGCGACGGTGGACAGCTCCAGGAGCTGGACAGGAGTGAGACCTTTGGTGAGCTGAGCTTGATAGAGCCTCTGAGAGATGCTGCGCTGCTCAAGCCAGTCGAAGACAGCGCTCAGATGAGGCCCACCAAAGATGTCAGCCTTAGAGATTCCAGCTCAGAGAAGAGCCCAGTTCAGCCACCCAAGGAGAAGAGGATAAAAATTCAGTCCAAGCGGGGAAGTATTCAGAGGCCCTCAGCCCCCAACTCAACTCCTCGGTCTGAAGAGCGCCAACCCCGAAATAAACCTGAAGCTTCTCCCTTTATCCTGCCTTCTGTAAACCCCTGAAATAAAAGCGGGCGCAGCCTTCCAACAAAGCTGCGCCCTGGCGCGGTGGAATGGGATTTGAACCCATGACCTCCTGTTTGGCAGACAAGCGTTCTAACCGGACTGAACTACCACCGCTGCAGCTCCATCAGCCTACTTCGAATCAAAGCCTTTGGAGAGCAGTGACCGCGGTGTCTTACCATTGGACGAACCGATTTGGAATCGGCGGGGAGTCGAACCCTCATCTCCGCGTGATCTCCCGAAAAAATGATCCGGTCGAGGCAAAGCTGCTGGGATGAACCTCGGGGCAAGAACCTCAGTTGGAGTGGCCCTGGCCTGCGCTCTTATGGGTGGGCTCCAGCGTTGTCATCGCTGGCCGCTCCCCCAAGCAGGTCAGACGCTCCATAAGCCTGATGAGCAACCTGAACCTCAGTCTACACCCGGCGCCATTCTGAGCTATGGAGCGTCGAGAATCAAGTGATGGGGCGCAAGAGGTACTCGAAGAGGGTGGCCGCTGGCTTCTTCTCCAGCAAAGCCTCTACCTCATTGGCTCGTGAGCGGGCGCTCTTCACCGCCTGGATGAGCTTCTCCACCTGCTCGACAAGCTGGCGCCTCTGCCGAGGGGCCAGCATACCTGTCCAATCATAAGCGCGGATCTCACCGACTGGTTCATCGATCTCCATGATATCCACCTGGGCGGGGTGCTCCTTGGTGGCCTCATACATGACGTTGTATTTGCGAGCCCGCTGCTTACGAATGGTGATCACCGGCTCAGCCCGCAATACATGTCGCTGATCCGCGCCTGCATCCTCAGCCCAGAGGCGGATGGGATCAAAGCAGGGGATCTCCTTGAGCACGGTGCGGATCTCCTTGAGCCGCTTCTCAAGTTGGAGCAGGAAGGTGGCGGGCATCCCCTCAAGCAGAACTTCATCGTCGACCACCACATTCGCACGACCACGGGTGTTGGCCTCGTCGATGGTGTAGCCCAGGTTGATGGCTTCACCTACACCCTTCAGCATGATCTTGAGTTCATCCATGACGGTAGTGACAAGCCGGGTCTCAGCCTCAAGGCGCTCTCCCCCTGCCTCCCCCTGCTCCTCATTCACCGCGAAGGGCTTAAAGGTCCGGCGCATCCCATTGAAGTGACTCTGCTTAGAGCGAAACATATCGATAGCGCGGCTGCGGGCACGCTCAGCATTGCCCTTTACTTCAGGCTCAACAGCTAGAATTTCGTGGATTTTTCGCTTGCCTCGATTCATCGCTCTTCCTTTTGAAGCTCTTTGCCTGCTTCATGGCTGTTTGTTTTGTTGGGCTTGGTGTTGGAGGCTACCGGGCTTCCCTTAAGAGAACAAGCTGTGCTCCTCCCCAAAAGCAGCTGTCAAGTGAACAGAGATCTTTGAGGAGCCTTCATCGACCCTCGGTGCTGGGAAGACTTGATCTTTTGCGTACTCTCAGGAGACAGAAGCGATGGGAGGATTCCCCTCAAGCTGATTGGCCCTCAGCAGCGATCTTGAGGACTCTGAGAACGAGGCTGGTGGGGGGAAGAAGCGGTCTTGGCGATAGCGATCAGCTTAGGGGTACACCTGTCGTCCTCTCAGTGCGCCTGCGAGGAGAGAGAGCATATACATGGGCGCTGTCCAGCGCTGAGAAGATGGAGCGTTGGGCTTACGGCGATTGGAGGAAGGATGTTTGGAGTCAGCCTTGAGACCATCAAGACAACCGCTGAGCAGAGCTTGCTCTGCGCGTTGAAGTCGGTCCCCGTCGCGGGGCGGGTGGTTGAGGTCTGGGATGGGGTCGCCAACCAACGGGCTCAGCTCAACAACAAAGCAGCGATCAAGGCAGTTGAGGCTGGGCTGACCCGTGTTGAGCGTGGACAGCGGGGGATCATCAAGGAGGTCTTCTTAGAGTTGTTGGATGAGCTGCGCCAGCCGAGGCTGAGACCAGAGGTGCTCAGCGAGGCCCTGCGAGAGTTTGTAGAGATGCAATCTCAGGAGTACATGGTGGGGGTCTTCGAGGGGATGCTGCAAGACAATCGCCACTACAGCGAGCTGCTCAAGAATCCACAAGCCTACGGCCAACTCCTCAAGCCGGAGGAGTCGATTCAGCGGGGGATGATGCCCCTCTTCCTGCGCTTAGAGGAGCAACCGCAGATCTTACAGATGCCGATGTTCGCCTTTCAGAGCCTCCTGATGGCAGGGACAGAGGGGGAGGCGCAGAGCTTGGGGAGCGATGTTTGGGGGCTGCCCAAACATCGCTCAGCTGCGCGCTCAAGCGAGCCACGGTGGTGGCTGCACCTTGGGGGAGAGCAGCAAGGGCCGTTTAAGAAGGCCCAGCTTGAGGAGACAGGGATGCTGAGGCCCGAGACGCCGGTTTGGACCCAGGGGATGAAGGGCTGGACGCGGGCCGCGATGGTAGAGGCGCTTGGGGCGCTGCTGCCCTCACTTACACCACCGCCTAGGCCCTCTCCTAAGCCACCTCCACCGCCTAAGCAGCCCGAGGCGGGAGAGTTAATGCTGGAGAAGAGCCCTGAGCGACCGGCCTTGGTCTATATCCCCAGCGGCAGCTTTATGATGGGGAGCCCTGATGGAGAGGGAGAAGATGATGAGCATCCTCAGCACAGGGTTGAGCTGACGCGCCCCTTCTTAATGGCGGCGACGCCGGTGACTCAGGGGCAATATGAGGCGGTGATGGAGAATAATCCCTCACACTTTAAGGGAAAATCAGATGGTTCCAGGCATCCTGTCGAGTATGTGAGTTGGAATCCTACTTCGCCTCGGTCGATCCTCAAATCCTGCTGAAGCTGCTTCAACGCAAGATCCGCTCTCCTCAAATCCTAGCGATCATTGAGCTGCTCTTGGAGACTGGACAGGCGCTCTATCAGCGGCCCAACATCCGGCGACATATCGCCCTTTCAGCGGAGTGGCCCCCCGCTGGACGAGGGCTCCCGATGGGCAGCACCAGTCAGTTTTGGGCCACCCATCTCTATCTCAACGCGCTTGACCATTTCATCAAGCGGCAGCTCCGTGTGCCCTTTTATGTGCGCTATGTTGATGACCTCTTTCTCTTCTCGCCGAAACGGGCGGCGCTGCGAGTTTGGCGGGCTGAGATCAAAGCTTGGGTAGAGGAGAAGCGGGGGCTCAGGCTGAAGCGACCGGAGGCCCCAATCCTCTCCTGTTTTAACACCCTTGATGGTCTGGGTTATCGCGTCTCCAGAGGAGACCGGCGACCGCTCCCCCGTGTCAGGCGACGCTTTCAGAGGAGGATGGCTCAGGCGATCAAGACAGGGGAGCCCAGCTGGGAGCGAGTACTGGCTTCCTATCAAGGAATGCTCCTTTTCTAAGATAACTCACATTTTCGAGCAGTGCCAGCTGCTGTTTCGATGTGCCTTTCTCTGCTCCCTTTGTAAAAGGCACATCGGAACGTCTGCGGCATGTTTCCCAAGCTTTTGTTTCCGAAAGCGATCTCTTCTTGTGCCCAACTCCTCCTTCTGTTCCCGGAACACCCCTGTCTCTATAGATCATAGGTCTATCCTCAAAGATCTGAGCCGAGGGCAAAACGCAGCGGGCGAAAGCCCTGACCCCAGTACCGGCTCCAGGGCCACCTCCTGTACCGGAAAGCCGAGCGCGCCCAGGAGGCGGTGCCCCAGTAGGAGCCGCCCCGGATGACGCGATACGGGCCTTCAGGCGTTCCCTTTGGGTCAACGGATGTGCCGCCTGGATCGGAGGTATAGGCGCCGCTGTACCAGTCCCAGCACCACTCCCATACATTTCCATACATGTCATACATCCCCCAGGGATTCGCCTCTTTCTCTCCCACTGGATGAGTTGAACCTTCAGAGCCTTCACCGAACCAAGCATACTTAGATCGCTCTCCAGCATCATCACCAAAAAAGTATGCGGTACCGGTCCACGCCCTACAGCTATACTCCCACTCTGCCTCCGTCGGTAGGCGATATCCATCACCACCAAGCTCTGTTACCTCTTGCTTGTCGCCTTTGCCCTTGATCAGATATACGGGCTTGAACCTCTCCTTGGCTGATAGAGCATTACAGTAACGTACAGCATCAAACCAACTCACATACTCGACAGGACGCCTGGAACCATCTGATTTTCCCTTAAAATGTGAGGGATTATTCTCCATCACCGCCTCATATTGCCTCTGAGTCACCGGCGTCGCCGCCATTAAGAAGGGGCGCGTCAGCTCAACCCTGTGCTGAGGATGCTCATCATCTTCTCCCTCTCCATCAGGGCTCCCCATCATAAAGCTGCCGCTGGGGATATAGACCAAGGCCGGTCGCTCAGGGCTCCTCTCAAGGATCACCTTCCCTATTTTCTCCCTCTCAGCCTCTTCTCGTCTGGCCCTCGCCTCAGCCTCCCGTCTAGCCTCCCGCGCCTTCAGCTCCTTATAATCCTCCATCTCTCGACGCAGCGTCTGCTGAACGGCCTTGGCGACTTGCCTTTCTGCCTTGGTGAGCGCCGCCTTCCCCTTACGCGCCTGCCCCTTCGCCTCAGCTCGGCGCTTCTCAACCGCAGCCCGTGCGATCTGCTGCGCTTGCACCACCTCAGCTGCTCGATCCATCGCCTCTTCGATGCTCCTGATCTTCAGCGCATCTTGAGCCCGCTTCTCAGCCTGCTTAACCTCCTCCTCCCAATCCCACGCAGGGGGCAGAGCGGCGCGCAGCCGCTCCACCTCGCGCTGTAGCTTGAACACTTGAGACAACACCTTATCCAGGCGCTCCATATCCAGCTCAGGCAGCTCTGGATAGCTGATGACAAACTGCTCCGCTGGAGAGTCTGGCAGCCGCCCCTGACAGCGCGCCGCGAAGGCCTCAAGCAGCCGCCCCTCGATCACTTGGCTCCAGCCTCCCTGATAGCGCTCGTGTCGCAGCTCGCGCCGCAGCTCTTCAGCCACCGGCAAGAACTCTGGGGCCAGCTCTGCCGCGCTCTGATAGCGCCGCTGGGTCTCTTGCTCAAGGCAGCGCGTCAAGATCGGGCGCAATGGCTCTGGGATGCTCTCCTGCTTAAAGTTTAGAGGGGTCCTGATGATGTTGATCGCGATATCAGTGACCGAGATCCCCTCAAAGGGCAGGCCGCCGGTGAGCAGCTCATAGAGCAGCACCCCAAAGGCCCAGACATCCGCCTCCGCCCCAACCCGCAGCCCCCGCGCTTGCTCAAGGCTCATATAGTTGGGCGTCCCCATCACCACGCCCAGCTGCGTCATGGTCGAGGCTTGGCCGCCCTCGCTGCTCCGGCTCAACCCAAAGTCGCTCAACAGGGGCTGGGCGTCGTCGGTGATCAGGACGTTCTCTGGCTTCAGATCTCGATGGATGATCCCCGCGCCATGCAGCACCTTGAGCCCCTCTAAGATCTGCGCCGCCAACAGCAGCCGCTGCTCCAGATCCAGGCCCTGTTCCATCAGCCCCCGGAGAGTCAGGCCGCTGAGGTTGGGCATCGCGATCCAGAAGCGGTTTGGGTGCTGGATTACCCCACTGTCCAGGTAGTCGATCAGGTTGGGGTGAGAGACGCCCTGCATCGCTTTCACCTCGCTGCGGAAGCGTTTTGGGTTGTTGAGCGCGCCTACTTTGAGGGCGCAGCTCCCGATCACCGCGCCCTGCTTATTGAGCCTGTGGGCCAAGTAGATATGCGCAAAGGCGCCCTGGCCTAAGAGAGAGCGGATCTTAAAGCCAGGCACTTGGGGCCAAGTTGAGGGCTCTGGCGGGCTCTGCGCGCTCAGCTTGGGGGGGGCCATCATAGAGGAGGCCACCGCCGCGCCCAGCAGCCGCTGTTGAGGGGAGAGCGTCAACGGCTGAAGGGTCTGCCCTGTGCCCCTCAACATTTGCTGATTGATGGTCTGGAGCAGCTGATGCCGCTTGGGCGAGGCGCGCAGGGTCTGCAACATCCCCTCAATGGCCCGCGACCCCGCCTCGCGCAGCTCGGGGGGCTGCTCTGTCCCCAGGATCTCTAGAGCAAAGGCGCGTCGCTCCTCCGCGCTCATCGCCCGCGCCTCCTCGCTGAGCTGCGCTCGATCTTTGGGCGCCGCGCCCAGGAGGATCTCATAGAGCCGCTGGGCGCTGGTGATCGCCAACCGCGCCGGGGCAGGGAGCGCCCCTGGGAGGTTCTCGTTGAGGTTCTGGGCGGTGGCGATCGCGAGCTGCGCTCCTGGGGTGAGCCCCAAAGCGATGATGTCCACAAATAGGCGTCGAGCGAAACGCTTGAGCCCTCCTCTACTCTCCTGCTTCATCTGTCCAGGCTCCTTCTCTTGAGAGCGCCCATATTGCCATCCTTGTCTCAGGAAACATAGCGATCGAAGGGCGGTGAGATTGGCGATTGAGCGTTGAATGGAGGGCTTATCTGTCCAAACAGGGCGAGGTCAGACCGTGGGAGCCTCAACCGGCGGCCAGACGGTCTTGATCGGTGAATATCACCTCTAACGTACCGAAAGCACACATTTCACATCAGCTTCACTGTCAGGTTTTATGATCCATGTTGAATGTAAAACAACAGTAGAGCGCCGTGAGCAGCAATCTACCATAGCCACATCACCCGTAGCGGCACCCTGGCACAGCTGGAATGCTCGACGTGGCCTTGCCATGCCTCCGCTTCCATCCGCACCAGGGCGCTCACCACAAGCGCGCGGAATATGCCATCTTGCCGCTCACGGCGTTCTAATTACAGTAAACTCGGCGGATCTACATCCAGTGGACTAAAACGAGGGTGGCGTGGGAGCCTTTGCGGCTCCTCGATCCTATGCAAACGGTCAGCGCTCATATGATCCCTCATAAGCGAAACGGTGTTCAAAATCGGGAAAACTTGATCTTTCGCGTACTCTCAGGAGATAGAAGCGATGGGGGGATTCCCCTCAAGCTGATTGGCCCTTAGCGGCGATCTTGAGGACTCTGAGAGCGAGGCTGATGTCAGATTTTCCCAACACCCACGGACGCTATCTGGTAGAGCGTTTGCTGGGAGAGCAGCTCTCAGGGCGCTTCTTTGCGGCTGTAGATCGTCTCTTAGGAGGGCGTGTAACCCTCTTCCTTCCTAAGCTTTCAAGGATCAGCCCTCAGCGCTTCCTGAGCCTAATGAAGCCTGAGGTTGAGCGCTGTAAACCTCTTCGAGAGACCCCTTATTGCACCATCAAGGCGGTGGAGCTGAGCGAGGAGGGGGAAGCGATAGTGGTGGTTGAGCGTCCACAAGGGGTCTCGCTCTCCAGCCTCTTTAAAGAGCAGCACCCCCTGAGCATCGATCAGGGGCTCTCCATCGGGATACAGCTCTGCGATCTATCGCGGCGTATCCACAGCATCGACATCTTTCCTCTACCCCCAGGAGCTGATTCCATCATCTTAGATCAGCGCCCTGGAGGACATTGGAGGGTCTCCATTGTTGATCTTGGGCTCCAGCGGCTCTACAGGGGACTGCTCTCACATGCTGCTTCGTCTCAGCTCTACCAAGCCCCTCAACTTCGAACAGGGGAGCCTCCAGATCCTCGCGATGATATCTTCCAGATCACCGCCCTGGTTCACTCCATGATCTTCGGGGTCGCCCCCTCAACCATGAGCCTCCACGGTCCCATTGATGGTAGTGGTTGGCCTCTCCTTCCCTCAGGGCAGCGTCTCGAGCGTCGCCTGGAGAGCTGCTTCCATACCATCCTCCTTAAGGGCCTCTCCCCCAACCGCACCGGGCGCTTCTCCCAGGTCGCCGCCCTGGGCCGCGCTCTCACTGGGCTGCGGCAGCTGATGTCCCTCTCTGCGCCCGCCTTTGAGCTGCTGGCCGCCACTCGAGGGCGGTTGGACCGCAGCGTTGACCCTCTGGAAGATGCCAACCAAGGCCAAGCCCTCAAGCGGGCTCAAGCGGTGCGGGCTCGTATCCATGCCTTGATGGACTCTCCCGGCGCTGCTCATCTGGAGGAGTGAACTGCGGCTCGTCAGAGTTTTCTTCGAGACCTTCTCAGGATCAAGAGCGACAGGAGGAGCAGGAGCCCGCTCAGCTGGGTCGCTCTTGGCTGTGTTTGACAGCCAGGGCTGGGGTGTCCAGAGGGGAGAGGCTCATGGAGAGCTGAGTCTGGATTCCCTCCAAGCTCCTCTGGCTCTCCCTGGCCTGTGTCCGTGAACCGCTCAGGTAGACCCATATCTATAGGCAGCGCCATATCTACAGGAGGTCCCAAGTCAGGAGCGACGGGCAGGGGGCAAGGCTCCGTTTGGCAGCCCTGCTCACACCAGGAGAGGTTCATCGCATAGCAACTCCAGATATCTCCACAGCTTTCGGGGCTCTGTGAACCACACTCAGGTTCAGGACATCGGCTCAGAGGCATACACTCTCCCCCACACCAGCTCAGCCCTGCGCTCAGGCAACTCGCCTCATCGCCGCAGAGCATCGGCGCAAAGAGACTGCACTCAGGAGCAGGGCATTGATAATCAAGGGGAGCCCCCAGATTTTTATAGTCCCGAGGACTGGGAGCATCTGGATTGGGGGGAGGTAAGGTCGCGAAGATCTCAAGAGGAAAGAGCCCAGCCATAAACTGCATCATCCCCAAGCTATAGGGATCACAGTGAATCTCCGCACCAGAGCGCAGGGCGCGAAAAAAGAGCGCTGCATAGGGGCTGAAGTTGATGATCTGTCCCTGCTCATCCATCTGGATCAGGAACTGGAGCATTCGCCCTAAGAGCGCGTTGGCGGGGTTCTCGCTCTGAGGATCAGGAGGGGCCTCCATCTCATAGAGAGGCGCTACTCCTGTCATAAAGGCTTCGGTGATCGCGTAGATATTGAAGTAGGCCTGCCGAGGATGCTCTTGCGGCCCTGCCCGACCGTGACTGCGACCCAAGAACATAAAATCCAGGACAGCGGCCTGCTCAGCTTCCCCCATGCTGCCCATCGCTCTGAACATAGAGTGCGCGGCGGTGGTGTTGTGGAGAAAAGCATAAAACATCCGCTCATCAGCCAACTCGTTGGCATCTGTATCCAAGGCGGAGGAGCCCAAGTTCATATAGACCTCCCAGAAGGGGCGACCTCGCCGCATCTCCAGGGCTGCCTCCTCCTCCATGATGCTCCCCAAGATCTGAACGATATCTGGAGGCTCACAGAGCATAGAACGCGTGAGAGCTTGATAGAGCTGATCGTCTAGGGCGTTGAAGAAGAACCTTCGTAGCTCCCCATGCCAACTCGCCATCGAGACAAAGGTCGCTGGAAAGTCACAATCTTCAGCCATGATCTCTGCCATACGAGGGAGGATCTCCGAATTGGTAGAGACCACACGGATCATCATCTTGATCAGCTCAGGGTTGGACTCAGCACAGGCCATGAAGTCCATGGTCAGGGACTTATTGTCCAGGACCATCATAAAGAACTCGCCCATCGCTTGATCACAGAGACCAAAGCAGAGATCCGCTGTGTGCAGATAGATAAAGACCATCCCGTCGGTCATCATATCCACCATAGCGCCGGTGCAAGCCTCTGGATGTTCAAGTTGGGCCTCGGCGCGTTGGGGGTTTAGAGATCCCAAACTAAGGAGGGTCAGCGCCAAGAGCGAAACATTCAGAGGGTGTCTTAGAGGGGAGTGGGAGGGTGAAAGCATTTTTGACTCAGGATCTCTAGGGATTTGATATGTGGAAGGGTATCCTCAAATCGAGGCCATTCCAAACGTTTGTTTGGACGGATTTAAGATCCCATTCACAAGAACCTGACTCTCTTGCTAGGATGGCTTCGAAAATAAAGCGGTGAGGTGACATTGCAGAAGAAAGCTGAAACTCCCAGTGTGATCCCTTATCCGGAGTATATGCTTCGGATCCTCTTTGCCACCTTCTACCCTGCAGTCAAGATGGCGGTGGACTTTAACTACCCCCTGGACACAGTCAAGGATATGATGACCCTCGCGCTCTGGCGGGAGGCCAAGCGCAAGCACTCCACCATCAACCTGATCTCGCTGATCTTTGGCAAGTCTACGCGGACGGTTAAGGCCCTCTCAGCGCGCTTTAACAAAGGGCGTTATTTTGAGATGACCGAGACCAACCTGATGCGCCGTATGGAAGATCTACTGCGCCAACATCCTATGACCTTAGATGAACTGGCAGCCCGTCTCCCTCACAGCAATGAGTTTGATAGCGCCCGCCTGACTCTCAAGGCTCTGCTCTCAGAGGGGCGGGTCGAAGAGCTTCCAGGGCAGCAACTTAGGCCCCGCTATCGAGTTGTAGAGCGCCACCACAACCTCTACACAGACGATAACTGGGAGTTGCGCATCGATGCCCTCTATGAACACTTAGAGGCGGTGACAGAGACGATCCGTCAACGCTTCCTCGACAGCAAGCCTGAGCGCGCCACCGCGCGCACCTTCAGCTTCCGCGCTCGTCCTCAAGATATGGCGCGCTTCCAAAAGGATCTGCTTCACTTCCTTCGCAGCCAATCCACCCAACTGGAAGAGCGTGTCGAGGCGGAGGATGAGGCTGAGGTTTATTTTCTTTATATGGGCAGCGCTCCTGTCCCCCAAGCTAAGTGAGGAAAAGATGCGCGCTTTTTCTTTGTTTCTGTTCTTGCTCTCTCTGGCCTGTGGAGAGCTGGAAAGCGATTTAAGCTCTACGGTTGATCTAAACTCTGAAGCTCAGGGGCTTTTTGAAGCCTCTCCAGAAATTCAAGAGGGGGGAGATTGCTTAAGCCTCGCCTGTCAAGTGATGATCGCTCTGGGTGAGCGCAGCCTCTCAAACTCAGAACTCCCCCCCATCGCCTTGGAAGAGTGCCCCGTCTGTGGTCGAGAGACCGGCTTCTTAGACACCCCTCTCGTCTCCATCGAACAGCCCCGCGCCGATGTGCTTTTGCTCGACTGGGAGCCGATTGAGGGAGCCGATTACTACTCCATCCATATCTTGGGGATCAGCGGAGAGAAGCCTCTCCTCTTTCGGCGCAGTGAGGTTCTACACACCGAACGCAGTCACAGCGATCTTAAATTGGAGTTGGGTGTTCGCTATGTAGTCTACGTGATCGCTTGGTCCAATTCTGCTCAGAAGCGCCGCTCTCTGGCTTCTTCTGTTGTAGAGATCCAACCCTAAAGCCTGTTCATGTCACGCCTGAGATTGAGAGACAGCCTGCGGGCTGCTTTACTGGACTGTCCTCCCGAGCTGCTGGCTCAGCGCGCTTTGGGGCCCATCATGGAGGCTCTCAATGCAGCTCAGGGCTGCGTCTCTTTGAGCTGTGGAGAGTTCAGCTTGGGAAAACCCCAAGTGTATCATCTGGAGTTGGAGCTTGAGGGGGGTGAGGGGCAGATCTCAGTCTCTCGAAAGGCTGCCTTCTCTGATCAGGAACAGCTGCTCTTAAAGGACGCGGCGGGAGAACTCAGGCTCTTCCTGCGTTATGCTGGTTTGGTACAGGGACTCATCCGCCAAAACAGGAGCCTTCAAAACCTTAATGAGGAGCTAAACAGCCTAGAAGGGATGAAGACGGAGCTGCTGCGTACGGTGGGGCATGAACTGAGGACACCCCTCGCGAATGTCCGTGGCTATGCTCAAACTTTGATAATGGATCCTGAGCTGGAGCCGGCGCTTCGTGGAGAGTTCTTGGGCGTTATTTTGGAGGAGAGTGATCGTCTCCTCAGGCTGATCGAGAGCATGATGGATCTCTCTCGTCAGTCTCTTGGGCAGCTCAACTATCAACGCAAGCAGGTTCAACTGGAGGAGCTGGTTGGGGGGGTGATCGCGCGACATCGGAGCGCAGCTCAGGAAGCAGGATTGAACCTCTCCCTAGATATCCTCGATCCTTGCGCTCTCAACCTGGACGCCATCCGTGTTGAACAAGCCCTCGCGCAGCTCTTGGAGAACGCGATCAAGCACGCTGAAGCGAAGAATATCCATATAGCTCAGTGGCACGCTGGGGCTGAGGTTCTGCTCTCAGTGCGAGATGATGGGTCTGGAATTCCACAACAGCACCTCCCCTTCCTCTTCGATCGCTTCTATCAAGTGGGAAGCTCAGGGAGTTCCAGCACGGGCTTGGGGATCGGCTTAGCCCTGGCCCAGGGCATCATCCAAGATCATCAGGGCCATATTGAGGTCAAGAGCCAACCTGGAGAGGGCGCTGTTTTTACGATCCATCTGCCACTCTCCTGAACGCTCAGATGTTGGGGCCGCGCTGCTCTCGATGTAAATGATGTGGTGACCCGTGCTGGGGAGCGCTTTCACCTCCACCCCTCACCGTCACTTTGCCTCTCATCTCCTTTTGCCCTCCGAACTTGATCGCCTACAGCACCACCCCTCCTCTATCAAACTTTAAGCCGAGCTTTCTGAAGGGGGCTTCGCCTCTAAAGGGGAAGAGGTTAAGGGAACCACAGAATCCAGCGGGGTAGCTGCTTGAGCACGGTGTATAACTATTGAAATATCGTCAACATCTTTATATCTCGTTGCCAACAGACGAAATCTCGTGCTTTCTGGATGCCACAGATTTAATTCACTGATATTGTTACAATCCAAACACTGGAACGTCCTCTGCAAAAGATCCTTACTCAGAAGCTGAGATCTCAACGACAAAGGAGCAAAACATGCTTGAGAACCGCAAAGGCCAGACGATCCCCGATCTTCTCCTACGACAGCGTCGCGACGGCCGATGGGTTGAGATTCAGACCGCTGAGCTCTTTAAAGATCGCAAGGTGATCCTCTTCTCCCTGCCAGGCGCCTTTACACCCACCTGCTCAACCTCCCATGTACCGCGCTATAACGAGCTGCAACCAGTGTTCAAGGCTCAAGGGATCGACGAGATCATCTGTGTTTCGGTCAATGACCCCTTCGTCATGGAGGCTTGGCGTAAAGATCAAGGGGCTGAGAATGTCAGCTTCCTGGCCGATGGCAATGGAGAGTTTACCAAGGGGATGGGGATGCTTGTGAAGAAGCATGATCTGAACTTCGGTGCGCGTTCTTGGCGCTACTCTATGTTGGTGGATGATGGAGTGATCCTTGAGATGTTCATCGAGCCTCAAATTGAGGGTGATCCTTACGAGGTCTCTGATGCCGACACGATGCTCAACTATCTAGCCCCAGAAGCCAAGTTGCCCTCAGACATCCTCCTCCTCACTAAGCCCGGCTGCGGGCACTGCGCCCGTGCCAAGTCTGCATTAAAAGAGCGGGGGCTTCAATATGAAGAGCTTACTGCCAACCCACGCAGCCTACGTGCGGTCTCTGCTGAGAGTACAACCCCTCAGGTCTTCATCGACGGAAAGCACATTGGCGGCGCAGATGAGCTGATCGCGCTCCTTGAGAGGCAGACTCAATCGATCAATTGAGGTCAGCCGTACCGGTCATAGACACGGAAGAATCATCAACACACAGCGAAGCTGCTTGAGATCCCAGGCTCGAGCAAATCACCACGCAGCGGAGCTGAAGCCTTGAGGCTGAGTTGGGTGGCTGTGCCCATGATATTCCTCCAGGTCCCAAACCCGGCTCAAACTCTCTTGATTGAGGAGAACAGCCCCAAGGCGCTCAGCTCCTGCTCTACCTCTCCGAGGCTGCCTACCATGATCGCGAGAATCCGTTGAGGATCAAGGTGGCGGCGTACCGCTGCCCTCACCTGATCAGCGCTCAAGGCGCTCAGATGCTCTAGGTAGCGCTCTAGGAAATCGTCAGGGTGCCCCAGGAGGCGAGCGCGGGTCTGAAGAGCGGCGCGTTGAGTCGCGGTCTCCATAGCGAAGATCTGCGCTTGGCCGAGATAGCCTCGGGCGAAGTTGATCTCCTCATCGCTGAGACCCTCCTCGATAAAGCGTCGGTATTCGCTGAGCAGGAGCCTCAAAGTTTGGACCGCGTCCTTGCGTTCAGGGACAGCGTTGATCATCAGAGAAGCTCCAAAGCGCTCAGTGCCCAAGCGCGCATAGGCTCCGTAGCTGAGGCCACGCTTGACCCGCACTTCTTGCATCAGCCGCGCCGTAAAGGTTCCCCCAAAGGCGGTGACCGCTAAGCGCAGAGCGCTGTGATCTGGGTGAGTTGCTTTGACACTGGGCTGCCCCAAGAAGAGCTGAATCTGTCCCCGCTCCATTCGATCCAGGAGGAAGAGTTTGGGTCCCTCCTGCGAGTTCTGAGGAGGCAGCTCCCAGGAAGTTGGAGGCCCTTCAGGCAGAGCCTCTAAGCTCCGCGTCAACATCCCCTCCAACGCTCCTCGGGAGATATCACCTGCCGCGCCGATGCTGAGGCAGCCTCGGTGGTAGAAGCGCTGAAAATGCTCTAGGAGATCCTCTCGCCGGATCGCGGCCAAGCTCTCTTTGGAGATGGAGACTCCATAGGCGATGGGATGCTCCCAGAAGAGGAGGCGCTGAAACCAGATCCGCGCCAACACCGAGTCTTCATCCTGAGCGGTCTCCAGCTCTGCTAACATCTCTCGCTTGACCCGCTCAATCTCCTCCTCCTCAAAGGCGGGTTGGGTGAGCATCTCCCCCAAGAGATCCAAAAATTGAGGCAGCTTACGAGAGAGCAGAAAGCCCCCGATGCCCTGAGCGTGCTGCTGAGAGAGGCTGTGTACTTCTGTCCCTAAGATCTCAACAGCCTCCTCAAAAGCGCTTCGATCGCGGCGCTGGGTGCCCCGCATCAACATACGGTGGCAGAGCTGGCTGAGCCCCTGTTTCCCTGGAGGATCAAAGATGGGACCAAACTGAAAGAAGAGGTTGATGTGTACAAAGGGCAGGCTGCGCTGCTCCACCAGGATCAGGGCTCTTGAGATCCAGCTCTCTGTCATCGCGCCAGCGCCTCCAAACATCTCAGTGTTTCATCAAATCTGCTGTGCTCTTCCAACCCTTGGCGCAGGAAAGCTTCAATCGCGCTCCGGCGTTTAAGGGCTTTGTCCAGCAGAGGATCGCTGCCCGGTTTATAGGCCCCCACCCGCAAGAGATCTTCATAGTGTGTCAAAGCCGCGAGCCATGCTCTGAGTTGACGCACCGCGCGACGTTGGGCTGGGGTGCTCACCGCGCTCATACAGCGGCTGATGCTGCGCAGCGGATCCAGAGCAGGGAAGCGCCCCGCCGCTGCAAGCTTAGCCTCCAAGACCAGGTGCCCATCCAGCAGCGCCCGAGCCTCCTCAGCTACAGGATCATCTTGTTGGTCACCCTCTACCAAGACCGCATAGAGCGCAGTCAGCGTGCCTTGCTCATCGTTGGAGGAGCGCTCCAGCAGCTCTGAGAGTCGGGTAGAGAGGGAGGGAGGAAAGCCGCGTCGAGTGGTCGGCTCTCCTGCGGCGATACCCACAGTGCGGATCGCCCGCGCCACCCGCGTGAGGGAGTCCACCAGCAGAATCACATCCCGCCCCTCTCCTCGGAAATATTCAGCTAAGGCGGTGGCGGTCTCAGCGGCCCGGATCCAGGCCATCGGAGGATCATCAGCCCGCGCCACTACCAGAATGCTGCGAGCGCGGGCCTGAGGGCTGAGGCGCTTTAGAAACTCTCCCACCTCACGACCTCGCTCTCCGATGAGGGCGATGATCACTACCTCCGCGTCAGCCTGAGCGGCGATATATGCTAACAAGCTGCTCTTGCCCGCTCCAGGCCCCGCCTCCAAGGCAACGCGCTGACCCCGGCCCAGAGTCAATAAGCCATCGATACAGCGCAGCCCCAGCACCAAAGGCTGATCGACAGGCCGACGACTCAAGGGCTCAGGAGCGCGTCGCCGTAAAGGCCAGCTTGGAGGAGGAAGAGGAGCACCATCAAGGGGCTCTCCCAGGCTATTGATGATCCGACCGATGATCTCAGAGCCGACCGGCAACAGCGCGGCCTGAGGAGCGCGGCGAACGGGGCAGCCTGAGTCTAGGATCTGGAAATGCTCCAGCGCTAAGGCCGTGGCCTCGGCTCCAGAGAAGCCCACCACCTCTAAGAGAGCCCCGCAGGGCAGGCGAAGCTGCTCTCCTATGCAAGCTTGAGGGAGGGCAAGGGTCAGGATGGGGCCTCTTAAGCCCAAAACTGAGCCCTCGGCGGCAGCGCTCCTCAAGAGGCACGCCCGATGACGAGGTTACAAGCCTCGGGGCGAAGGAAACGCTCCAAGAGGTTCTGAACCTGGGCGCTGTTGACCTGACGGTAGCCTGCCGCCTGTCGAAACATCTGGCGGAAGTCTCCTAAGACCTGCCAGAAGCCTAGGCTCTGGGCTCGACTCTGGTTGGACTGAAGCTGGCGATAGAAGCGCGTCTCCAGTTTATTGCATGCCTTCTCCAAATCCTTCTCTGAGAGGCCCTCACAGCGGATGCGCTCAAGGGCCTCCATGATCTGAACCTCAGCGGCCTCAGCGGGGATCCCAGCGCGTAGATCTACACCCAACTCATAGAGCCCTTGGGCCTGAAAGAGGGGTACAAAGGAGAAGATCCCGCTGGCCTGCTCCCCTTCAGTGACCAAGCTGCGTTGTAGCCGCGCTGAGTCCCCCTCAAAGAGGATCTCGTTCAGGACCTCCAGGGCGGGGTGAAGAGGATCCAGAGCAGCAGGAGCGGGGAAGCCCATCAACAGACGATCGCCGCTGAGAGGCAAACTCAGCACCTCGCGACGGGGGCTGCTTTGGTAAGGCTCCTCAAATCGTGGCAGAGGCGGGATCTCCTGAGGCTCGAGGTGGCCATAGGCGGCTGCGATCCGCTCCAGCTCCGAGGCTGGGAGATCGCCCACCACGCAGATGATCAGGTTATTGGGGCTGTAATAGTGACGCTGAAACTCCAGGCAATCTGACAAGCTGATGCTTTGGATATCCTCCATCCACCCGATCGTGGGCCAGCCATAGGAGTGTTCTTTAAAGGCCAAAGCCCAAAGGTGCTCGCTCATCAGGCTGTCGGGCTGATCCTCCACCTGCTCTCGACGCTCATTCATCACGACCTTACGCTCCAACTCCAACTGCTCGGTGTTGAGACGCATATTCTCTAAGCGATCAGCCTCCAACTCGACCAACTCAGGAAAAAAGGCGCTGGGGATCTCTTCATAGTAGAAGGTCCAGTCCAACCAAGTGGCGGCGTTGACCCGCGCACCAACTTCTTCCAAGCGACGATCAAAGGCCCCTTCAGGCTGGTTCTTGCTGCCTTTGAACATCAGATGTTCAAAGAGATGCGCCATACCGGTTCGACCTGGGCGCTCGTAGGCGCTGCCCACCCGAAACCAGCTCTGATAGGCCAACACAGGAGAGCCATGATCTGGTTGATGGAGGACCTGAAGGCCATTGGTGAGGGTATAGCGGCTGACGACCAGATCGGCGTTGAATTGCTGGGTCTCCAGCCTCTTGAGCTTGCTCATCACTTAAGCCTATGGATGATAAGGTCGCGGCGAGAGGAGAGATCATCCTCCTCCCGAGCGACGAGGCTGAGGTGGTTGATCCCCTTATCCAACTTCAGCTTTGCGGAGAAGGGCAGATCTCGATCTCCCGACACGCTGCCGGCAGATTTGAAGAAAACCTTACGATCATTGAGAAAGATGAGTAGGTCCTTTACCGGTCTATCTGAAGAGACCTTTCCCTTGAGTCGAAGGCTTTTTTGCCGCATCTCCACGCTGATGTTGGACTCATCGAAGCGAATTTCAGGGGGAGCAGAGGGGGGGCGCATCTGGAGGCGGTTGGGCATCTCCTCTCCAGAATCTACGATCACCTCAGCGCTGGGGACCCAGGCGAAGAGTTGGTCCTGAGCAGGCACCCGCAACCAAGCTCCCAGGCGAGCGTCAGCCCAGAGCCTTGGTGCTTGAGCGATCGCCTGATCTAAGCCCTTGAGCGCACGCAGGGCGATCTGATCTCCCAGTTTGGGGCTGAGGATCAGGGAGACCGGCTTGAGCTTCTCTTGAGGGCTGACGGTGGGCAGCAAGATCTTGCGTTGGCTCCACTCTCCGATCTCAGGAGCCACCGCCCTGATCAGCAGAGAGACCGGCGCCTGAGGAGCTGCGCCGCCCCCTTTGACCTGGATCTTAAAGCGCTGCTCGCTGCCCTCTCCCACTTTTAGGCCCTCAGCCTTAATGCGCCCTCGCTTGATAAAGATCCCCCGCTGAGCGTCGCGATCATCATTGCGCACCGAGACCAGGAGCCCATAGCTTGGCCCCTGACCTCGGTTCTCAGTCCAGACCAGCAGATCAACATCCTCTCCATGTTGAAGGAGCCCATCTCCGTTGCCTCTCTGGCGATCATCGATGCGGTAGCGCAGCGCAAAGCGAGGTCGCGGGAGCTGCTGTACCTCCACCTTGATCTTGCGCTCCTCAGGGGCATGATCCAGAGCCTCCTTAAACTCCAACCGCAACAGATCTCGACGGCTCAGAGCGCTGCGAGGCAGCTTGATGGGAAGCTTGGCGCTGCGACGTTCGCCTGGGGGGATGTTGCCAAAGAGCAGCTCCAAATCATCAAAGAGGGGGTTGTCTGAATGGGTTCGCGCCCAGAGGCGCCTAAAGGGAGCCTTGCCTTTGTTCCTGATTTCCGCCTCTAAAATGATCGTCTCTCCCGCCTCGACCCGGTTGGCAGTGCGATCTGTGCGTAGGGTGATCTCTGCTTTGGGCAGCCCTGTTTCGAGCTTCAGATCCTTCCAGTCGATCCCTCTTCTCTTTAGGGCTGAGATGATACGCTCCTCTTCCAGCGCGCTGTTTTTGTGAATCACCTTCTCAGCATCTTCAAGCATCTCTTCACGATTCCCTGCGCGAGTAGCCGCTAAGATGCTCCGTGCCAGTTTAAGCTCTGAATCCAGGATGATCTTGTTGGGGTTCTCTCGGATGCGCCTAAAGAGCTTGGGATCTCGTAAGTAGCGCAGGCTGTGGATCGGTTTCTCCTGAACGGAGCGCTTAGCGCTCTCATGCTCTAGATGCTCTGGGAGATCCTTCTCTGCGCGCCTCTTTTTGTAGGGGAAGAGCTGAGTGCTCTCCTCCTCGATGCTCACTGGTCGCATCTCTAGATCGGGGGTGATGCCCACAGACTGGATGCTGAGATCTCCGGGGGTGAGATATTGAGCGATGGTGAGCTTGAGGGCTGAATCGTCCTTGTTATCGTAGATCACCTGCACCGAGCCCTTGCCGAAGCTCTTACGACCGATGATCAGCGCACGGTGGTGGTTCTTCAGAGCCCCCGCGACGATCTCGCTGGCGCTGGCGCTGGAGGAATCGATCAGCACCGCCAAGGGATAGAGGCGCTCTGTACCGCTGCGGGTCGCCATCTTGGGCTCTCGTACCTTATCTCCAAAGCCCACAGTGGTCACAAGAGGGCCGCTGGGAATAAACAGATTTGAGACTCGAATCGCCTGATCCAAGAGCCCCCCAGGGTTGCCGCGTAGATCCAGGATCAGACCCCGCAGCTTTCCTCCCTTGCTGCGTTTACTCAGCTCGCGGATCCCCCGCTCCAGTTCATCTCGGGTGGTGTTTTGGAAGTTACGAATGCGCAGAACACCGATGGAGCCTGCCAGCAGCTTGAAGCGCACTGACTTGACCTTGATGTTGGCGCGGCTGAGGCTGAATTTGCGCGGCTTCTTCCAGCCCTTGCGAGAGATCCAGATCGCGACCTTGGTGTTGGGCTTTCCTCGAAGCATATCTACAGCATCGTTGAGAGCCATATTGACTGTACTGTCCAGTTCAATCTGAACGATGCGGTCTCCTGCCTTGAGACCTGCGCGTGAAGCAGGAGTATCTTCGATTGGATTGACAATAGTTAAATGACCCTCACGCATGCTGATTACAATCCCCAAACCTCCAAATTTGCCCCGAGTACTGAGCTTCATTTCTCGATATTCTTCTGGTTTTAGGAGAATGCTGTGTGGATCCAGCGTGGAGAGCATACCATTGATTGCAGCATACTCTACATCTTTGAGCCGCTCATGGTGCTTTAGGTTCTTTTGTATGAATTTAAAAATATCCTTAAATTTAAATGAGAGATGCCAAATGTTTTTTATTTTAGAGAGGTTGAAAGTCTTTTCTGCTTTGTCTACGCGAACTGTGATTCTGATCGGGTTCTGAGCTTTGTCTTTTTCAACATCGACGAGCAGCTCAGCGATCTCTCTCTGAACCTCCTGCATCGCTGCCCAGATCATCTTGCGTTCATTGATGCGGTCAGGATCGACGTAGTTCTCTTTGATATGAAGCACTGTCCGAGAGAGGATGCTGAGGCTCCCAAGATCATACTGTTCACCCCGAGCCGCCGCTTCCCGAGCCTGAAAATGGATCCGCCACCCTGGATCTCCATAGCGGTAGGAGATGCTTAGATAAAAGGCGCTCAAGAGCACAGCAGAGATCAACAAGCGTTTCATCACCTTCACGACAACTCCCAACTCTTAAAGATCAAACAAAGCCAAAAGGTGAATCCTGATTCTTGACAAGCCTCCTCGCAAGGTCGTAGTCCTAAAATGCTTGATATGAATGGCTTTGAGGTCGAAATCATGAGTGATGAACGCAAGCTGATCCTCATCTCTGATGATGATCTTGAGATCCGCAAGATTGTACATCGCGCCCTCTCGATCATCGAAGATTGCGATATCATCGAGGCCAAGGATGGTGAGGAGGCGCTTGAACAGATCATCATCAACCAGCCTGATCTGGTCGTCCTGGATGTGATGATGCCCACCCTGAGCGGTTGGGAGATCTGCAAATATGTTCGCAGCCATAACGAGTATGACGATCTCGCGATCCTCATGCTAACTGCCATTGGGCCTGCCGTGAATGCCATGACCGCACCCCTCTATGGCGCAGATGCTTATCTGGATAAGCCCTTCGATATCGGAGAGATCGTGGAGCTGGCGCGCAAGCTTCTTCAAGGTCGCGTTCAGGGCTAGCTTCATCGACTCAGCTCCTCCATCAAGGCGATCGCCTCCAGATAGAGGACGCTGCCCTCTGCGCTCATTGAGACCGCCTCCTCGGAGAGCTGACGTGCTCGCGCTGGATCTCCCTCCTGTGCCGCCTTGGCTAAGACCAAGAGCTGTCTTGCGCGGCTCTGCACCTTCAACCTGAGAGCTTCAGCGAGAGGATGTTCAGGATCAAAGCTCAGAGTTCGACGCACATAAACTGCGGCCTCTCCATAGCGGTTCTGAGCGAAAGCCCACCGAGCATGATAGTAGAGCTGCTCCACCAAAAAAGCTCGGATGATGTCTCGATAGTGCCCCCCCAGTTTGCGGTCCAGCTCCAGGGCCTGTTCAAAGGCCAAGGCAGATTCCCTTGGTTTTTTAGCCGCTGAAGCGGCCTCCCCCTGGATCTTGGCTTTGGAGAAAGCCTGAGTCCAGCGAGCACGATTGCGGGCCTGGGTCCGCAGCTTACGAGGAATCGCTCGTCGTGCAGCGCGCTCCAAGAGCACCACCGCATCAGCGAAACGCTCCTGCTGATAAAATTGCCGCCCCCGGCTCATCTCTCTACGGGCTCGCTCTACATCTTGGCGATTGATCTTACCCTCCACCTCCTGCTCATCAGCCTGAGCAGCCTCCAGGATGCTCTGTGCTCGACCGTTGCTCGGATCCTCCTCTAAGATCTGCCGCGCACGAGAGCGCGCTAACTCAGTGAAGCCGCTGGAGAGGGCCTCATCAGCAGCCTCCAGGCGATGCTTGAGATCCAAATCCTGAGCCCTCTCTCTGAGCTTACGCATCTCTACAGCGTAGACGCTCCCTGCCTGAACTTGACCGAGGAGGTCTTCAATCTCCTCCAAAGTAGCCCTTCCCAGGCGTAGACGCGCTCGACGGATGGAGTGCTCGTTGCTCATCTCCTGATCGGCGCGCAGCAGCTCCTCTTGGCAGGGAAAACGCTCAGGAGAAAGCTTGCGAGCCACCAGAAAATCCTCTCGGGCTTGACGCCAATGCTTCTTCTCTAAAGCGCTCAAACCTCGGCGGTGATATTGACTGGCCTCCTCTGCTGCAGAATAGATCGGACCCGGCTCTCTCAGCAGACGCCGGGCGAGATACATGCTGGAGAAGACCACAAGAAAAGTAGTTAAGCTCCAGATCAGAAGCCAAACGAAGGGGAAGCGCTTGGAGGCTTGGGGGTTGAAAGTCTGAGGTCCTGGATCTGTACCCTGAAGATCTTGATCTCGGAGTCGTGCCTCTCCCTGAGAGCTAAACTCTAAATTGAGCTTTCCTATCTGGAGCAGATCACCATCATAGAGTTCACTCTGTTGAATCCGTCGGTTATTTAAGCGGGTCCCGTTGCCGTCGCTTAGGTTGAAGAGGGTGAAGCCTGCCACGTGACGCTCAAAGCGGAGATGTTGGCGGCTGACAGAGACATCCAGGAGGACGATATCATTATCTGTTCCTCGCCCTAGGTGGGTCCGTTGTCGGTTCAGATACCAACTCTTTCCTGCCAGCGCTCCCCCTCGCACCGTCAGACGCCCTCGCTTCGGCTCCACCTGTTTAAACTCGAACTGTCCTGTCAACGCAGGCATATTCAAGATCACAGAGGGCTCCTGGCGCTCATCGAGGTTCGAAAGCTTGCCGGGCTTTCCCAGATGAACAGGTCGAGGCAGACCCGCCTCTTCGTCGCTGATCTCTGGAATGTTGATCATCTCTGAAAGCTCAGAAGGATCAAAGAGCCGCTGCCAAGGGAGAGGAGGAGGAGTCTTGGGGAGCGCCTCCTGAACAACAAGGGGAGTTGCGCGCCAGGGCTCGTAGGCGTTGGTGTCCAACAGCTCTTCTGGATCCACGGGGAGAGGCGCCGCTGAAGGTTTCTCAGCTTTGGGTGCTTCCAAATCCAATCGCTTCTGAGATCCTGAATTTCTGGCCCTGGGGATCAGATCATCTTCTGGATCGGGGATCTCAAAGAAGTGAGGGGGCGGGCAGGCCTCGGTGTCGTCGCTGGGAGCTTCATCCGGTAAGAAATCTAAAATGCGTTCCCCACGAGCTTGGGGTTTAAGAGCTTGAGGAACATCTCGCTTGAAAAAGGAGATCTCTGGATCTGACTTCTCAGCCACCGAGCCCTCCTGATGGTTTATCCAAAGGCTCTTGTTTTGTGGAGAGGTAGAGCCTGGAGAGGAAGCTCTGGCCAATGGCAGAGCCCGGTGCTCGCTCTAAAGCTCGGAGCAAGATAGCCTCTCCCTTTCTTTGAGCAGCGGTCCCCTCAGCAGCCAGGAAGGTCGCCCAGCCCAAGTGCATCTCATAGAGAGCTTGTTCAGGAGCAGCAGAGCAGGCTCGGGCAAAGGCCTGACAGGCGCCCTGATGCTCTTTCTCCTGGAGCAGATGCTGCCCGCGAGCAAACTCCTCGCGAGCGTCGATCTGAGGAAGGACCTTGGACTTCAACTTCAGTTCTCGCAGATGGGCCTCTCGGGACGCTGATTTGGATAGGACCTTAAAAGCCAAGCTGGCCCTCAAGAAGACCTCCTTGGCTCGCTCCCTTACCTCAGCGTCCGGATGTTTGGCCAGTCGATCAGGGTGAAAGCTGCGGTTGACCGTCAACCAAGCTGCCTCGAGGCTACGCAGATCCGCTCCAGGCTCCAGGCCCAGAGCGGAGTAGTGATCTCCTCGGCCCCTGAGATAAGCCTTGAAGACTTGGGCCGCCTGAGGATCTTCAGCGGGGGGTTCAGGCTCCATGCGTGGATCTAAGAACGCAGGGCAAGCCCCCAGCTCTCTTAAAGTCTCCTCCTCTTCTAGAGGCTCAAAGCTTTGCAAAAGCCCCAACTCCATCAGCGCTTGCACCATCCCCTGAACCCTTGAGGGGCTCCAACCTAGACAGCTCAACAGCTCAGCGGGGCTACAGCCTCCTCTAAAGAGCGCGCTGAGGAGGCCAGGAGAGTGGAGGCGATCGATATAGGTAGACAGCTCTTCCAAGAGGGGGCCTGGAGAGAGCTTGTGCTTCTGATGGCGATGATAGAGCTGCTCCAACTGCGCTGAGGAGTCCCTGCGCAGGAGCGCCTCAATGCTGAGGCTGATGGGGTTGAGCGGAAAGAGAGGACGCTCATCCAAGAAGCGCTCCTCTGCCCGAAAAGAGAAGCGTGCTCCCTCCCAAGCAAAGCAGTGGAGCGCTCGCTCTCTCACCTGCGCCCTCAGGAGGCCATAGAGCTGCACTTGGCTGAGCAGCTCCAACGCCAACAGAGCCTCTCCCTGGCGCAGATCCCAGGCTTTACGATAGCGCTCGATCGCCTGATACTGCTCCTCATTGATGATCTTGCGTTGAACGAGATAGCGACCGAGGGTTTCATCGAGGAGGTTGCTCTCAGCAGAGACAGGGAGACCATTAAGCAGATAGAGGTGACGGCAGATCCCATCTCGCTCTAGACGCAGGATCCCAGTGGCTCCCTCCCGCAACAGCCTCAGGAGGAGCAGGTTTAGAGGGCGCATAGGGCTCAGGAAACCTCGCAGATCGTGCTCGGTCTCTACCGGGCTCAGCTCAGGGTCTAAGCGCTCTCCCTGTAGATCTTTCAGGGCCTCGAGCAGCGCCAAGCGTCGAAAAGGCTTTAAGAGGAAGCCCTCAACCCTCAGGCCCTTGGCCATCAAACGATCTCGCACGCTGGGAGAAGCGGCCATCACCAGAATTTGACTCTTAGGGCTCTGAACTTGAAGGGCCTCGATGAGGGCTCCATCCTCCGCACCTGGGAGCAGGTACTCCATCAAGACAAACTCTGGCTGCAACTCCTGGGCTCTCTCGAGCGCTGTCTGAGCCTCTCCTGCGCTCTCAACACGGAAGCCCTCTAGGCTGAGGATCTCAAGCAGCTTCTGTGCGATCTTGGGGTTCTCCTCAAGGACCAGGACGCTCTTTGGATGATCCCGTAGCATTCTCTCCCTCTGTCTCAGGCTCGGTCTTGAAGCAATAGTGAACTACACAGCACTCATTCTCAAATTTGGAATCAGCGTCGAGGCTCTTCACACATGAAGTCTGCATAGAGCTTACCCACCCGATGAAAGGTTCCTGCTCCCAGGGCATTGACCAAGATTCCAGCGATGATCAGGGCCTTGAACTTACGACCGAGTCGAACCCCACCCAGGGCCAAGCAGAGGATCAGGTAGGGCAGAAAGTCCAGAATGAAGCGAAAGCCAAACTGCTCCCAACCTGTATTTTGATAGAAGGCGATGGGCAGGGCGATCAGCGCCGCCGTGATCCCAAGGCGCCGAGCGAGGCTGCTGCGCTCTTTGGGCCAGAGGAGAAGCAGCAAAGCTGGAGTGGTCAGGAAGATGCTGAGACCATGTTTGCTGATCTGGATATAGGGGGCGTGGTCGATGACGCGAGGGAGCAGGGTCAGAGCAGCGGTGAGGTTGCGATTGAGGAAGGCAGGGTGGAACATCCCAAAGTCACGGATGCGAGGGATCGTCCCTCCCGCTAGATAGCTGTGACCAAACTCCAAGGCATCTTCAAAGCGAACATAGTTGTAATAAAGGAGGCTTAGGCCCACCAAGAGCGGAGGCAGCGAGAAGAGCAGCAGGCTGCGGAGCAGCTCCTTACGAGGGAGACGCGCTCCCCGCGGGGGGAAGAACAGCTCCATATAGAAGAAGACCGCCGCGAAGAGCAGGCTCGCTCGCGTCGAGAAGGCTGCCGCCAACGCAATCCCTGCGAGCAAAGGCTTGCGCGCTCCAATGGAGAAATAGATATAGAGTAGGTTAAAGGTCACTCCCAGGATCAGAGCAGTAAACCAGACCCGTCCCAGGACAGAACACCAGAGATGCGCGGTACCAAAGCCAAAGAGCACGCTCAACCAGAGGTTCTCTCTCTCGCTGCGCTTTGAATGGCCATTTTGGGAGAGCCACTGGAGCAGGAGGAAGATCAGCCCCAGGTTCATCGCTGAGAAGAGGATCGTAAAGATCACATCATTGGTACCATAGCCGGTCAAGAGGACCAGAGGCATCATGGCGACGGCAGGACCTGGAGGAAAGGAGACAAAGCGGTGATCTTTGCTCTCACCTCGATCCCGGTGAGGGATCTGAATCTCTTCACCAGAGAGCAAACGAAACTCATCTCGCTTTTTAGAGCGACGCGTAAAGAAGCCTTTGACCCGCTCCCCATGCTGCTCCTTTGATTTTCCTTTAAGTTCAAGCTCAACGTAGGTGGCCCAGTCATTTTGGTGATGGGGGATACGGGTCACCTCGGTCTGACCGTGGAGGAAGGCATCAGCGAGATAGACGAAGTGGTTATCTTTGCTGTGGATCAGGAGGCGGGGGCCTGCGAAGGCGGCGAAGATCGCCAAGCCGATGAGGGAGAGGATGAGGGTCTTGCGCATAATCTCTTTAGGATCTCTTTTAGGGGGTGGCGCTACAGCGACCGTTCAGGGACCAGTCAAAGTCCTGCTCCTCCAGCCTGGGATCTCCCTCCAGGGCAGCGGGAGCCAGGGCCTTGATAAAGACCTTTGGATCCTGCCCAAAGTCTCTCTGATACCAAGAGAAGATGGGGTTGATCTTGAGGACCTCCCCCTCTCGTTTAAGGATTTGAGGGCGCTTAAGCGCGCGGCGCGCGGCCTTCTCAAGCTGCTCTTTGAGCCGCTCTCCCTCATAGGCTTCGGGGAGATAGGGAGGGGAACTCTTAGCCCCTTTGATCAGGGCCAGACGCACCGCCCCTTGCCCTTGAACCAACTCAGAGATCTGCTCTGCTTCTAGATCGCCTAAAGTGATCTCCAGCTCTCCCATGAGAAAGGAGATCCGCCAGAAGAAGCCATCCATGAGATAGAGGCTCTGGACGCTCTCTAGAGGGCAGTGATCTCGAATCGCCGCCAGAGCGAAAGCGTTATAAGCGTTTAGGTAATAGGCTAGACGATCTTCAGGGGTCTTAAAGCGGTGCGGGGCGCTTTTGGGGCTGGTGGCCCGCAGCTGTCCCAGATAGTGATCGAGAGCTTCTGGAGCTTGACGGAGCGCCGCATAGTCGATCTCCTCTTGAGCAGCCAAGCCTTTGAGGATTGCGCTGAATTCGCTGTGCTCAAAGCGCTTCCCTTCGGGAGAAACAGGCTTAGGGCGAGGGCCCTCTATCCCGCCTGGGCGAAACCACCAGAGGGTTCCAACGATGATCAGAGCGAGGAGAGGCAGCCAGGAGGTGCGCAGGATACTCATAAGGGCGACATAGCAAGAAAGCCCTATAACTTCAATGAGGAGCAGCACCTCGGACGCGCTTGAAGCGCCTCCCCACCACCGACTCCACTCGCTCCACCCGCACCGGGATCTTATATGGCTCTAAACGCGTCCTGAGAGCTTGGCGCATACGACGCTTAAAGCTGGAGGCTCCCTCCTTGGTCGAGAGAGAGACCCGTGCCATCGGGACCTGACCCATCAGCGGATGAGGGCTACCATAGACCACACAATCTTTGACCCCCTCTAGGCTCAAGAGAACCTCCTCCACCTCAGCGGGGTAGACCTTCTGGCCCCCTACATTGATCAGCTCCAGCTCTCGCCCCAGGATCCGGAGCCACTCTCCACGCTGCTCCACACGGTCTCCAGTGTCATACCAGCCTGCGGCATCAAAGCCCCTGGGCTCTCCGCTTAGGTAGCCCAGCATCGAGTCAGGACCTCGCAGCCAGAGGCGGCCCTCATCGACGCGCAGCTCGACCCCCTCAAAGCGCATCCAGGGAGAATCTGGAGCCTCAGAGCGGCTGCGCAGGATGCCCAACTCGCTGGAGCCATAGAGTTGAAGGAAGCGGACCCCCGGAAAGGCGCGCACCGCCGCCTTAAGGCTCTGCTCAGGCATCACCTCTGTGCCATAGGAGATCACCCGGAGGCTGCTGCAATCAAAGCGACGCCAAGCTTCTGAGAGCAGCAGCAGGTTGAGGAAAGAGGGGGTTACAGGAAGTAGGCTGACTCGCGCTGCCTCTACCCGCGCGCAGATCCCTTCTGGATCGCGTAGGCCGGGTGGAATCAAACAGCCCCCTGAGGTGAGGGTCCCCATAAGGGTCTGAATACCCCCCATATGATCAGGGAGCAGGAAGGAGAGGACCCGATAGGAGTTACGAGGGTGCATCAAAGGAGCGAAGAGGCGCTTAACATCATGCAGGATCAGCTTGGGGCGCCCGGTAGAGCCGGAGGTCAGGATCACCAGGCCCGCTCCCGAGAGGGTGTCGAGGAGCGGGTGTCGTGCAGGCCCCATCGCCTGAGGGGGTGTTGTCAGCGGGGTCCCCTCAGGCCAGAAGCCATCCAGAGGCAGCACGTCAAGGGCCTGCTCCAGCTCACCTTTGACGCTGGGGGCCAGAGGTACAGCGACACGCTCCTCAAGAAAGAGGGCCAGGAGGCGGACGATCAGCTCTGCCGAGAACCCCCCCTGAAAGGCAAAGACTCGCCCCGGCCAGGTGCGCAGACGCTGCCGTAGGGCCTCCACCTTTTCCAAGAGTTCTGAATAGTTGAGCCCCCCCTCAGGGCTCCAGAGCGCCTGCCCCTCACCGCCACGCGCCAGGGCTTCAAGGAGCCAGCTCAAGAGGCGCCTCCCAAGTAGAGGGTCTGGGCGGTCAGCTGCGCCGCCTCAGGGCGGGCGAAGAACTCTATAGCGTAGGCTACATCTTCGACGCTCGCCATCTTACCCAGAGGGAGCTGCTCAAGCAGAGCCTCTAACTTCGCTTTGGGGACTCCGCGGATGAGATCTGTATCCACAGGACTGGGTCCCACCAGATTGCAGGTGATCCCCATCGGCGCCAGCTCTCGTGCCAGGATACGGGTGGCTGTCTCTAGAGCAGCCTTGGAGGCGGCATAGGCCATCTCCCCCTCTAGGAGCAGAGGGACCGCGATGGTGCTGAGATTGATGATGCGGCCGTAGCGGGCGCGGCGCATCAGCTTGGCGGCCTCTCGGCTGGCGCTGAAGGCCGCCAGATAGTTCAGCTCTAAGACCCCTCGTAGAGCGGAGAGGGGCGTGAGCAGAGCATGATTCATCTGAGCGGCGCCGGCGTTATTGATCAGGACATCTAGGCGATCGCTGCGGCGATGAGCGCCACGCACCCAAGCCCGCACCGCCCCCTCATCGGTGACATCGAGAGGGCAATCCCAGCCCCCCTCATCCTCAGCGGGCGCCATGCTGCGTGCGCAGGCGGCCACCCAAGCCCCCTGATCACGGAAGCGCTGACGCAGATAGGCGCCGATGCCTCGGCTGGCGCCGGTGATCAAGATTGTTTGGCCCTTAAAAGCTCCCTCTTGAGGCATAAGTCAGGTGACCTCAACCAGATAGTCCGCCAGCGCAGCGAGGCTGCGAAAGGGGCTTCGGCTGCGAGAGAGGGCGCGCTCATCGGCCAACACTATGCTTTGCCCGCGCTCCTCAAGAGCCTCCTCCACATCGGCCACGAAGTTGACCAGATCCATAGAATCGAGGGTGGCATCAGCCCCTAAGAGGGCCTCCTCCTCCTCGGGGAGCTGACGATCTGGAAAACCCTCTTGGAAGGTTGATTTGAGGAGGCTCATCGCCTCTGGGCGTTTCATCGGCTTCTCCTGAGCTGGCTGGCTTGAGCCATACGCTGATAAAGATTTGCGTAGAGGTCCAGAGATTTCTCCAGGCTCAGGGTCTCAGCGATCCAGGTTCGCGCAGCGGCGCCCATCGCTTGAGCCTCCTCAGGCTTGGAGAGCAGACGATCCATCCCTTCGGCCAGGGCCTCTGAGCTGCGCTCTCTGAGTAGATAGTGCCGCCCCGCTTCACCCAGCTCAGGGCTGAGACCCAGGAAGCGAGTCAGCACAACAGGGAGCCCTGTAGCCATCGCCTCTAAGACCGCGTTGGGCAAGCCCTCTACCCGAGAGCTAAAACAGAAGAGATCCGCCGCTCGGAGCAGCTCAGGGACCTCCTTGATCATCCCTGGGAGTTGAACCGCTTCACTCAGGCCCTCCCGAGAGATAAATCGTCGGAGACTTGCAACATGCGCTGAGGGTCCTGGAGGTCCAGCGATAAGCAACCGCGCCTGTGGATGAGTGGCGCGCAGGCGCAGGAAGGCCGCCAGCATCAGATCGTGAGATTTCCGAGGGTTAAGGCCGCCCAAACTGACCAGTAGAGGGCCATCGGGGGGGAGGCCCAGGCGAGCGCGCAGGGGGGCGCGCTCTTCAGGCGCCGAGGGATAGAAGCGCTGTAAGTTGACGCCGTTGGGGATCACCTGACTGGAGATCTTCAGCTCCGCCAGAGCTGCTGCCATCGCCTGACTGTTGACCACAGCGGCTTGAGTGAGCTGGAAAGGTAGACGCCACCAGAGAGGCTGGAGGAGTCCCTTCAACCCTGTCTTTACGCGGATCCCCATCATGGTGTGGTTGATCACCACCGGAATCTGGGCGAGACCTAGACCCAGAAACCAGGGGCTCAATAGAGACTCCGCCATCGCTTGCACCACATCGGGGGGCTCCCGTAGGCAGCGTAGGAGGGTAGCGAAGCCGTGCTCTGGAGAGTTCCATCCCCGCTTGACGCCGATCTGATGGATTTGAAGGCCATCGATCTCTAGGCTGGGGAGGCGCTGAAGATGCTGCTCTCCCTCAACAGCAGAGAGGACCTCCATCTCTATCCCTCGGGCGCGGAGTCCCTGGGCATAGCCCTGGAAACGTTGCCCTGCACCGGAGTAGCTGGGGTAGAACTTGCGGATGGTGAGGAGGAGACGGAGTGGTCTGTTCATCCTTGGATGATCTCCACTGCTGTGGTTTGGGCCAAATACAATTTTCCGATGAGGCTGCCTAGAGGAGGGTGGGGATGGGTGGGCCAAGCAGCCGTAACTCATCGCCTCCTTCAAAATACGGGTATGGTGAGCAGCTTATCCACAAGTTAGCTCCTTTGAACCGCTGCCTCCCAACCCTCTAAGCGCTGCTTGAGTTCCTCTTCTGGCATCTGAGGTTTAAAGCAGCGCTCCTCTTTCCAGACTCGGCGGATCTCCTCTCGATCAGACCAGATCCCCAAGGCCAAACCCGCTAAGAAAGCAGCCCCCAGAGCGGTGGTCTCCAGCAGCGTCGGCCTCAACAGCTCTACGCCCAGAAGATCTGACTGAAACTGCATCAAAAGATCATTGGCCGCGGCGCCTCCATCCACCCGCAAGCCTCTCAGGGGCTGCCCCAAATCTCGCTCCATCGCCCGCAAAATATCGTGATTTTGAAAGGCGATCCCCTCTAGAGTGGCCCGCGCTAGGTGAGCAGCGCTGCTCCCTCGACTGAGACCTGAGATCAGCCCTCGGGCCTCCGGCCTCCAGTGGGGGGCGCCGAGACCGGTAAGAGCAGGGACAAAATAAACGCCACCGCTGTCAGGAACCTGTCGTGCCAGGGCCTCAACTTCCGGCGCGCTCTGGATGATCTTCAAACCATCACGGAGCCACTGCACCGCCGCTCCCGCGACAAAGGCGCTGCCCTCCAGGGCGTAACAAATCTCATCGCCCCGCTTCCAAGCTACGGTGCTGAGTAGACCATTTTGGCTGCTGATCACCTGAGAGCCTGTATTGAGGAGCAGAAAAGAGCCGGTGCCATAGGTGCATTTGGCCTCCCCCGGCTCAAAGCAGACCTGACCAAAGAGGGCAGCCTGTTGATCTCCCGCCATCCCGGCGATGGGGATCCCATCAGGCAGCCCTGGAAAGCCCTGTGTTTGACCGTAGATCTCACTGCTGTCTCGGATCTCCGGTAGGATCGCCTCGGGGATATCGAGGATCTCCAGCAACTCAGGGTCCCAGCTCAGCTCCTGGAGGTTCATCATCAGGGTGCGACTGGCGTTGGAGACCTCAGTTACATGGGCTCCGCCTCCCGTAAGTCGCCAGACCAGGAAGCTGTCGATGGTGCCAAAGCAGAGTTTACCCGCTTCAGCTTTGCTCCTCGCCCCCTTCAGCTCATCCAGAAGCCAAGCCAGCTTGGTGCCGCTGAAGTAGGGGTCTAAGAGCAGCCCCGTCCGCGCCCTGAAGAGGGGCTCATGCCCTTGCTCCTTAAGAGCTAGGCAGCGCGCTGCTGTACGACGACATTGCCAAACAATGGCGTTATAGAGGGGCGTTCCATCCTGACGATCCCAAAGCAGTGTGGTCTCTCGTTGATTGGTGATCCCGATGCCTGCGATCTCCTCGGCGGAGATCCCCGCTCGCTCCAAGGCACCCTGAATGGCGCCTTGAACAGAGTGGATAATCGCCTCGGGATCATGCTCTACCCAACCCGGCTGGGGATAGATCTGTGGGAACTCCTGGTTATGTCGGCCCAGAACCTCAAGCTTTGAGTTCAACAGCAGGGCGGTGCTGCCGGTGGTGCCCTGATCGATGGCAAGGAGATATCTCATCTGGAACTCTCTGGCTGGTTAGAGAAGCTTCTTGATATCTTGGGTGGGGCTTCAACTCAAGGCGGACGGCTTGACGCCTATCTGAGCCGGTGCTAGCGTCCCAAACCATCGGAAGAACGAGAGATTCTGAGAATGTTTCATCCCCTGCGTGTCGGGCTCCTGGCCCTCTCCTGTCTGGCCTGCTCTATCGATGTCGAGGAGCTCAACGGCTGGCAGCGGATCGCTCAAGGGGAGAAGCGCCTCAGCGCCTACCTAGCGGACAGCGAACGCCCTATGGAGCTGCGCATCATCAGCGCTCGCCTCCTCTTGAAGATGGATCAGTTGGGCTGCTTGGTGGCTGTAGTCAATGAGGCTACTCCAAAAGATCAACGCGCGCTCTTGGAGCGCTACGCTCAGATCATCATCGGAGTATTGGAGGGAAAGGAGGAGCCTCAGCTGAAGCTCAGAGCAGCTACCCTGGCCTTTCACCTTTGGGCGTTGGCTGAGAAAATGTCCAAGGAAGCTCTGGAGAGTTCTCTTCAGAGGGTCGTAGAGTGGTGCCTTCAGGGTCTTGAAGATCCAGCCGCCCCTCTAGAGAAGCGCAGCCTTTTGGAGATTCTCTTGGCGGCGGCCACTGTACGTCCAGAGCTGGCGCTCCCTCCCATCTATCACCACCTCCAGACGCTCTCAAACCTGCCCGCTCTCCTGGAGTTCAATCGCCTGTTGAGTCGCCTCAAGAGCGGCGAGGTGCAGCATCGGTTGGCCGCAACGCTCCTGAGCTATGCTCGACGCCGTTACCCTGAGCTTCCTCCAGCTCTGGCAGAGGCGATGCTCCTTAACCGCGATGAGACTTTGCTGCGCTTTCTCTTAGAGCTGGTACAGGATCAACATCTGCCCCCAGCGACTCGTAACCTGGGAATGGATGCCGCGCGGGATCATCTCAAGGAGAAGGCTCTACCGGGCCTCTTTAAGCTGTTGACCACAGATGAGCCCGACCTGAGCAACACATTCCGTTTTCAGGCTCTAGAGCTGATCTGGGACTTTGGAGGACCTAAGCGTCTAAAGCAGGCCCTCGCTGCGCTCCCCACCGATGCCTCCTGGCCTGAGGAGGAGGGGAGCTTTAAGGAGGAGGTGGAGCGCTTCTGTGACTTCCGCTTAGCGCAGCAAAGGGAGAAGGTGCGTGCCCCGCTTCTGAAGCTCTTGGAGGAGCCCAGCTGGGTGGCTCGGCTCTATGCGGGGATCTGTATCCGACGGCTCTACCCTGAGGAGGCGGATAAGCTCCTGCGCCACCTCAGGAAAGATCGAAGCCCTTTGACTGGCTTCACTGAAGCTGAAGATACCCTGGGCAAAGCCCTTATGGCTCCTTAGGCTCCGTTTCTTTAGATCCTTGGGAATAGAAGCTCATTTGGCGAGAGGCAAGCTCCCCGCTTTTTCTCGATCACGGATGAGCAACACCGCTCCCACCACCGCCACAGGTAGACCAAAGAGGTTGAGCAGAGGAGTAGCCAAGAGCGCGGTCCCCACCAGTCCCAGGCCGATCCCCTCCAAGGGCTGCGTCATCAGTACCTTCATTTTCTGTCCAAAGCTCAACTGACGACGAGAGAGGCTGGAGTCATAGAGATCAAAAGTTAAGAAGAGAGGGGTCCAGATGAAGAGGAGGAAGGGAGCGATGATCAGAGCCACTCCAGGAATAAGGCCTAAGAGAGAGAAGAGGAGGCTGCCCCCCAAACCCAGAATAACCACCCCCAACGTAGTGCTCAGTGCTCCAAGGATCTCTGTAATAAAGCTGCCCTCTCGAGTTTTGCCTCCCAAGATCTCATCCACCCGCGCGGCGAGAGGTTCACAGAGCGGCAACCCCAGGAGCATCACCAACCAGGGGGTGATAAAGAGAGCCAGGAAGGCGCTGGAGATCTGGATAAGCCAGCTGATGAGCTGCCAGACGCTATGTAGGGCCACGCCCCAGAAGCCCTCAGAGCTTGGCTCTGGCCAGAGATAGAGAAAAAGATCGTCCCCATAGGCCAACGCCAGCCAGACCCCAAGGATGGAGAGCAGCAAGGCCGCGAAAGCGGGGAGCAGAGCCAGGAGGATTAAGCCAGGGTGGGAGAGAAAGATCCCTGCCGCTCTTAGGGGCGCCAAGAGTCCTCTAAAGAAAGCGATCATTTCAGCCTCTCATCAGAGTTAAGGGCTGAGCTTAGATGATCTCTTTGAGAGCCTCAATCAGGCGCTTGTTCTCATAACGAAGCCTCTTCAGCTTCTCCTCAAGCCCCCCCATCTGTTGAGTGCGACCCGCCTCCTCCAGCACGCGAGCGGCCTCACCTGCTTGAAGAGCGCCGATGTTGACCAGACCTCCTTTAAGCCGGTGAGCTGCTTGCTCGATCGCCTTGGGATCTTGAACGGCGATCCCCTGGGCGACCGCTTCAAGTTGCTCTGGTTGAAACTCTAGGAAGACCTCGACGATCTCTCCGTAAAGCTCCATATCGCCCTCAAAGATATCCATGAGGATTCCTTGATCGATGATCTCTTGGCTCATCCTCTTCCCTCAAATAGTTTGATCTCTAATATCTCCGCCTTGGACTCTTTTAGAGCCCAGCCTGAAGGGAGCCCTACCCCATCAGGGTTAGGCTTTGCCGTGCTGGGGCTGGGTTCACAGCTGCAGGAGCCTGTCTGACAGGAGCCTCGGAGAGGGCGATCAGAGAAGATAATCCCAACTGACATCATCAACATAAAGATCCCCATCAACGCGAAGGTCAGTAATAGAGTCCCCATCTCGCCTCCATCAAACACTGGTCTCATATCTTATTGCAGTGTTCGGTCCTGGTCCCGAATTTTTTTAAAGGCTGGGGTCGCGCGCTCGATAAAATGGCCCTCTGGATCACGTATAACGAAGAAGGCGGGGAGCCTCTCCCGCTCTGCCAAACGGAAGCCCTCCTCAGGCCCCAAGACGTTGAGAGCTGTAGCCCAGGCGTCAGCCAGAGCGCAGCGAGGGTGTAGGACTGTGATGGAGGCCAGACGATGTTTGATGGGCTTGCCTGTACGCGCATCGATGGTATGGGAAATGCGCTCCCCCCCCTTTTCATAGTAGTTGCGATAATCTCCTGAGGTGGCCATGGCGATCCCTGAGATGGAGATCACCTCTTGAAGAGCCTGCTCCTCGGAGGAGGGAAGCTGGATACCAATCTGCCAAGGTTTGCCCTCTGCGTTCCGACCCTCAACGCGCAGCTCACCCCCCACCTCCACCATAAAATTTTTATAACCCTCCTTAAGCAGCAGCTCCGCGAGCTGATCCACCCCATAGCCTTTAGCGATGGCGGAGAGATCGCAGTAGAGTTCAGGTAGATCCTTGCGAAGCTGTCCCGCCTCCCGCTCTATATGTAGGTGTTGGTGTCCCAGACGGGAGAGGAGTTTTTGGATCTCTGCTTCATCAGGAGGGTTCTGACGCTTATTAGGACCAAAACCCCAGGCATTGACCAGAGGCCCCACTGTGATATCGAAGGCACCACCTGAGAGCCCGCTGATCGTCTGAGCCATCTCCATCACCTCAATAAGCTGGGGAGAGGCGGAGAAGATCTGCTCTGAACTCTGGTTAAAACGCGAAAGCTCGGAGTCTGAACGGTAAGTTGACATCCGTGCATCCACCGCCTCTAAGCCGCTCTGGATCAGCGCCGCGAGGCCCTCTTGAGCACCCAACACCTTAACCGTGTAGTGAGTCCCCATGGTCTGCCCCTTGAAAGTCTGAAATACAGGGCCTTCAGGTCGGCGCATCCAGAGAAGAGCAAAAAGGAGGAGGATAAAGAGGATGGGAAGGAGAAGACGGGGCTTGTTGCTCAAGAGCTTCTCTCAGCCAAAATCATCAAGCATGATGTTCTCATGTTCGACGCCCATCTCCAAGAGCATATTGATCACCGCGTTGTTCATCATCGGTGGTCCGCACATATAGTACTCTACATCCTCAGGAGCAGGGTGTTCCTTGAGGTAATTGTCTAAGACAACTTGGTGGATAAAGCCTGTATAACCCTCCCAGTTGTCCTCAGGGAGCGGATCAGAGAGGGCCAAGTTCCACTCGAAGTTCTCATTTTCAGCGGCGATCGCGTCAAAGTGCTCTACATAGAAAGCCTCTCTAAGGCTCCGAGCACCATACCAAAAGGAGACTTTACGATCGGTCTTGAGGCGTCGGAACTGATCAAAGATGTGAGAGCGCATCGGCGCCATCCCTGCACCTCCCCCGATAAAGACCATCTCATTTTGGGTCTCTCGGGCGAAAAACTCTCCGTAAGGCCCCGAGATGACAACCTCATCACCCTCTTTTAGATTGAAGATGAAGGAGGACATCTTGCCAGGGGGAACATTGGGAGTGCGAGGAGGTGGGGAGGCGATCCGCACGTTCAGCATGATCAGCTCCTTCTCCAAGGGATAGCTCGCCATAGAGTAGGCCCGCGTCACAGGCTCATCTACCTTAGAGACAAACTGCCACATATTGAAGCGATCCCAATCGCCGCGATACTCCTCGTCGATATCAAAGTCCTTGTAGTCAACCACATGTTTGGGGGCCTCAATCTGGATATAGCCTCCCGCTCGGAAAGGAACCTCCTCCCCCTGGGGAATCTCCAGGACCAACTCTTTGATAAAGGTGGCCACGTTGTTGTTAGAGCGCACCCGACAGTTCCATTTCTGGACGGAGAAGATCTCCGGCTCAAGCTCGATGGAGATCTCCTGCTTCACCTTGAGCTGACAAGCCAGACGAACCCCCTTCTTAGCGTCTCCTCGGCTGATATGTCCCTCCTCGGTGGGCAGCATCGCGCCTCCGCCGGAGTGAACCTCGACCGTACAGACTCCACAGCTCCCCTTGCCGCCACAGGCGGAGGGGATGAAGATCTTCTCAGCGGTTAGAGTGTTGAGGAGTGTGCTCCCAGCGGGGACATCCCTCGTCTTCTCTGGATCCTTGTTGATCAGCAGCTTGACGTTGTCAGTGTTGACCAGCTTGGAGCGGGCCACCATCAAGATCACCACCAAAGAGAGGATGGAGATGATAAAGACCAGGACACCAAAAATTATCGTAGACATCGTGCCTCCTTCAAAGCTGGATCCCGGCGAAGGCCATAAACGCGACGGCCATCAACCCTGTGACGATGAAGGTGATCCCCAAGCCTCTAAGCCCTTCGGGGACGTGACTGTAGTGCATCTTCTCGCGAATGGCTGCTAAGGCGGTGATCGCCAACCCAAAGCCGATGCCTGAGCCCAGACCAAAGACGGTGCTCTCCGCGAGGTTGTAGTCTCGCTCCACCATGAAGAGTGAGGCGCCCAAGATGGCGCAGTTGACCGCGATGAGGGGTAGAAAGACCCCCAAAGCAGAGTAGAGCGCCGGGGCGTAGCGGTCCAGGGTCATCTCCACCACCTGTACAGCGGCGGCGATGGTCCCGATAAAGGTCAGGAAGGAGAGGAATGAGAGATCCGTGCTGGCTAGATCAGAGCTGATCCAAGCCATCGCCCCCTCTTTGAGGAAGAGGTTATAAATCAGGTTATTTAGGGGGGTCGTGACCACCAAGACGAAGGTAACCGCGAAGCCCAGGCCGATGGCGGTCTCTACCTTCTTGGAGACGGCCAGGAAGGAACACATCCCCAGGAAGAAGGCCAGGGCCATGTTTTCAACAAAGATCGCCTTGATGGCGAGGCTGATATAATGCTCCATTGTTTACTCTGCCTCCACCAACGCGGGTCGCCAGATCTTGAGCAACCAGATAAAGATCGCGATCAGGAAGAAGGCTCCAGGAGCCAAGACCAGGAGGCCATTGGCCTCATACCAGCCACCCTCTGTGGTCAGGCTAAAGATGCTCTGCCCAAAGAGCTTCCCTGAGCCAAACAGCTCACGGAAGAAGCCGACGAAGATCAGCACCAAACTGTAACCCAGACCGTTGCCCAGACCATCGATGGCGGAGAGCAGCGGAGGGTTCTGCATCGCATAGGCTTCGGCGCGACCCATGACGATGCAGTTGGTGATGATCAGACCCACGAAAACAGAGAGTTGTTTGCTGATTTCAAAGACAAAGGCTTTGAGAACTTGGTCGGTGACGATCACCAAAGAGGCGATAATGGTCAGCTGAACAATGATACGGATGCTGGGCGGGATCCAGCTGCGGATCGCGCTGACCGCCACATTGCTCAAGGTGGTCACCGCGATCACCGCCAAGGACATCACAAAGGCGGTCTCCAGCTTAGTGGTCACCGCCAGTGCTGAGCAGATGCCCAGGACCTGGAGCGCGATGGGGTTGTCGTCAAAGAGGGGATCGAGCAGGGCTTCCTTCTGCTTTGCGTTCATGACTTAGGGCCCCCCTTTCGGAACTGAGCCAGGAAGGGACTGTAGCCATTCTCACCCAACCAGAACTGGATGAGTCCAGAAACCCCTCGACAGGTGAGGGTCGCGCCTGAGAGCCCATCCACATCATATTTTGGATCCTGAGCCAGCCCTTTCTTAACATTGATACGGGCTACCCAATTCTCATCATAGACCTTACGACCCACCCATTTAGCCAACCAACTGGGGTTCTCCACCTCGCCGCCGAGCCCAGGGGTCTCCCCATGCTCGTAGAAGGTGAGGCCCTGGATGGTGGTGGTGTCGGGCGCCAAGGCCAAGAAGCCGTACATGGTGGACCAGAGGCCCTTGCCCACGATGGGGAGGATCAACATCTCCACCTCTTCAGGGTTCCCTTCGGCCATAAGCTGATAGATGAGGGCGTTCTTGGGGACGCGAGCGATCTTCCCATCGTTCTTGGGCGCCGCCTTGCTGAGCGCTGGATCCTTGGTGGCCTTGCGCTGGTCAAAGCTGTCCAGCGCGACCGTCTCATCATACTGCCCGCTCTTGAGGTCGATGATGCGGGGTCGAATACGCTCCTTAAAGCGATCCTGAATCGCTTCCCTGTTGAGATCCTCACCGGCAGAGAGCAGCCCAGCTACAGAGAGGACCTTCTTTTGACGATCCAGGACCTTATTGGCCTCTTGGCGATCCTTGAGAGCCACGGCGGCTCCCGAGACGATCACGGCACAGACCAAGCAGACCGCGCCCGCAAATCCGATGATATATTTGCTGCTATAGCCCATGCCGCGCCAACCTCCTCTGGATATTCCCCTGTACGAAGAAGTGATCGATGAAGGGAGCGAACATGTTCATAAACAGGATGGCCAGCATCATCCCCTCGGGATAGGCGGGGTTGACGACGCGGATAAGCACCACCATCAGCCCGATCCCAAAGCCATAGATCAGCTTGCCCCCATCAGTAAAGGCTGAAGAGACTGGATCGGTGGCCATAAAAACGGTTCCAAGAGCCCAGCCTCCCAACACCATGTGCCAGTAGAAGGGCACCTGAAACATCGGGTTGGAGTCGGAGCCGATGGCGTTGAGCAGCACTGAGGTCAGGGCTGTCCCTAAAATCACCCCCAACATGGTTCGCCAAGAGCCGATCTGAGTGAAGATCAGGAGCAACGCTCCAACAAAGCAGAGCAGCGCTGAGGTCTCTCCCATAGAGCCGGAGATGTTCCCCAAGAAGGCATCCATCCAGAGATCACTGCCGAAGGCACCCAGAGTATTCCCCTCAGCAGCAGCCTGGCCCAGGAGGGTCGCGCTGCTGACCCCATCGGTCGCTGTCCAGACCTGATCGCCGGAGATCTGCCCAGGATAGGCGAAGAAGAGGAAGGCGCGACCGGTCAGGGCTGGGTTAAAGATGTTCATCCCAGTGCCACCAAAGACCTCTTTGCCGATCAGGGTCCCAAAGATGATGCCTAAGGCCACCTGCCAAAGTGGGATAGTGGGGGGCAGGATCAGAGGGAAGAGGAAACCGGTGACCAGAAAGCCCTCGTTGACCTCATGTTTACGGACTATGGCGGTAGCCACCTCGATGAGACCCCCCGCCGCGAAGGTGACCATGAGGATCGGCAAAAAGAAGAGGGCGCCGTAGATCAGGTTGTTGAAGAGGGCATCCTGATGGCTGAAGCCCAAGCTCTGAAAGAGGCTCGTCTGCCAAACTTTAAGGGGTTGGACTCCTTCTGCCGCCATCGCCGCATGGACCTGATGCCCAGTGTTATACATCGCGAAGAGGAAGATGGGCATCAGGGCCAGGACCACGATGATCATCATCCGCTTGAGATCCAGAGCATCACGCACATGGGTGCGGCCCTGAGTCACATGACCGGGGGTGTAGAGGACCGTGTCCTGAGCCTCCCAGAGGGGGTAGAGCTTATGCAGCTTCCCTCCGGGCTCAAAGAGCTTGGCTTGCTTATCGAGGAAGTCTCGAAGCATCACCCCTCCTTCCAGATCTGGAACAGGTTCTCACGTAGGATCGCTCCCCAGTCCTGTTTTCCAGGACTGACAAAGGTGCAGAGGGCCAGATCCTCTTCATCAAGCTCCAAGCAGCCCAGGGCCTCAGCGCGCTCAAGATCCTTCGCCGCTAAAGCGCGAAGGAGGAAGGTGGGCATAATGTCGAGAGGCATCACCCGTTCAAACATACCGATGGGCACCATCGCTCGATGAGAACCGAAGGTGCTGGTGCCCATCGCCAGCTTCTTGGGCAGGAGCGCGGCCAAGCTGATGCGTGCTGTGGAGAACATCTTCCCGCCCGGCATCAACCAACCCATGAAGCGCCGCTTGCGATCCTCAACGAGGCAGGAGATTTGATGAAGGTAGCGGCCGAGATAGCCATGCACCTCAGTCATCGCTTTGCGACCATAGAGGATAGAGCCAGCGATCACTCGGGGCTCCCCCTCCTTGAGCTGCCCCTCGATCAATGGCGCGATCTCCGCGCCCAGACGGGTACGGAGCAGCCGGGGCTCCTTCACCATCGGACCTGAGAGGGCGATGATCCGCTCCACCGGTAGGCGACCGCTCTGAAAGAGCTGCCCAATGGCGATCACATCCTGATAGCCCAGGTGCCAGACCACTTTGCCTGTGTGTACTGGATCTAGAGTGTGGATATGGGTGCCGACGAGGCCCGCAGGGTGCTTCCCCGAGAACTCTTCAACGCGAACCCGTTCCCCCTTAAAGCTGATCTTTGAGCCTGCCTTACGGCAGAGATAGATGGAGCCTTCGGTGAGCTGACTGACCAGCTTCATCCCTTGAGCAAACTCCTCCTCCTGCCCCGCGATGATCACTTCAGGGTCCCCAGAGAGGGCCTCGCTGCTCATGGCGTTGATGAAGAGGGCTTTGCAGCTCCCAGCGGGGGAGGGCACCGTATTAAAAGGTCGCTGTCGGATGGCGGTCCAGAGCCCAGACTCTTGAAGAAGATCTTTGATCTCCTGAACCCCAAGCTCCTCTAACGCCTTGTCTGTATAGCTCTCAAAAGGTTGAAACTCCTCCCTTGGAGGCTCCCCTTGCAGCTCCCCCTCGCTGAGTCTGATGACGACCGTCTGGAGGGCTCGGCGAGCGCCTCGATTGATCGCCACAACTTCGCCAGCGGCGGGGGCTGTAAAGCGAACCCCCTCGGCCTTTCGATCCTCCATCAGGAGTTGGCCCCGCTTGACTTGATCACCAACAGCCACGAACATCCGCGGCTTCATAAAGGGGTAGTCTTCCGCCACGAGCGCCACATAAGAGACTGAAGCGCCATCGTAGACCTTCTGCTCTGTTGCACCGCTCAGGGGGAGGTCTAGGCCCTTCTTGATCAGGTGTAATGCCATCAAGAACCTCAGAAATCCCAGAATAGAGGGTGTTTTGGCGCCTTTTTTCTTCAAACGCAAGAGTTAAAAGGACTTTTGATTGAGGCTTTTTGAATCTAATGTTCTAGCGATATTCAATGGTGCGCAATTGAGAATTACAGCCTATGATCTCATATCACTGTGCTCGGATTTCACCCGATCTATCTATCTTCCTGCCACTCAGACAGCCAGACCATCTGGATCGCCTCAAGGACGCGTTCACCGCAGCGCTCAGGGCTGTCCTCAAACTCAGGGATCTCCATCACCCAGGCCATCAGATCGGTAAAGCGAACCTCAAGGGGAGGCTTCTCTGGGAAGCGCTCATAGAGTATCTCTCCTAAGGCATACACGTCGGTCCATTTGAGCTTCAAGGGCTGATATCCTTTTCAAGATCTTCTATCTTTACCTGCTCCAATCCCTGTTGCAGAGCGCGCTCCATACGACGCTGAGCAAAGCCCCCGCTGACCTGATCGAGTAGGGCGCTCAGATCTTGAATGAGGCGAAAATCTTCACCCTTAAGGGCGCTCTCTAGATCTTGGAGAGCCTCCTCGATCACCTCATGCTCCTCTGAATCTAGGAGATCAGCGTCTTGGCTCATCGCCTTACGGATGGGGATGATCACCCGCTCTGCTTCTACTTGGGCGGTGCGGAGGAAGCGCGCCATCACATCCTCTTCAGCTTTATCGAGTGAGGATTGAAGCATCTCCTCCACCTGCTCATCGCTCAGACCATGGCCCGGCTCCACTCGGACAGACTGCTCAACTCCAGTAGAGAGTTCCTGAGCCTTGACCTGGAGAATGCCATCAGCGTCCACCTGAAAACTCACCCGCACTCGGGATAAGCCTGCTGCTCTGGGGGGGATACCTGTGAGACGAAAGCGCGCCAAACTGCGGCAATCAGTCACCAACTCTCGCTCTCCTTGGAGGACATGGATATCCATCCCTGTTTGTCCATCTTGGAAGGTGGTAAACTCCTGAGCCACGCTGTTGGGGATGGCGCTGTTGCGGTGGATGATCTTCTCGACCAAGCCCCCCATCGTCTCCAGACCCAGAGAGAGGGGGATCACATCCAAGAGGAGAATGTCTCCTCCGTCCAGGATCCTCAACTCAGACTCTAGGCTGAGAAGATCGGCTTGGATCGCGGCTCCGAGAGCCACTACTTGATCAGGATCGATATTGTCCAGAGGTCTCTGAGCGAAGAAATGCTGTACAAACTCTCGTACGATGGGAGAGCGGGTGCTGCCCCCCACCAGGACCACCCCATCCAACTGCTCAGGGCGCAGCTCTGCATCCGTGAGGGCACGACGACAGGGCAGCTCTAGACGCTTTAACAGAGGGGCGAGGAGTAGGGTCAGACGATCGCGGCTGAGTTGAGCCTTGAAGCTTCCAGAAGAGAGGCTGATCTCCAACTTGAGATCCCTCCTCTGGCTGAGCTGTTGCTTGAGATTTCGCGCCTGTCTCAATAAAGTTCGGCGATCTTGAGGGCTGAGGCTCTCCGCTTCCAGCCCCCCTTGTTGAAGAAGATCTCCGGCGATAAAGCGGTCAAAGTCATCTCCCCCCAGACGGGTATCTCCGCCGGTGGAGAGGACCTCAAAGACCCCCTCTACCAAATGGAGGATGCTGATATCAAAGGTGCCACCGCCCAGATCAAAGATGGCGAACTTGCCCTCACGTTTATGTTGAAGGCCATAGGCCAGAGCAGCCGCGGTGGGCTCATTCAGGAGCCGCATCACCTCTAGGCCCGCCATTCGTCCCGCTTGACGGGTGGCGTTACGTTGAGCGTCATCAAAGTAAGCGGGCACGGTGATCACCGCTCGATCAACCCCCCCACCCAAGGCAGCATCAGCTCGAGCGGCCAACACCTTGAGGATCTCAGCCGAGATCTCTACAGGGCTGTAGTCGCGCTCCCCGGCGCGGATCATCAGGGCGCTGCCCTTCTGCTCCAGGGCCACGCTGAGCAGCTCCTCCTCAGCCAGCTCCTGAGCGCTACGTCCCATAAAGCGTTTTACTGAGACCACGGTCTCCTGCGGATGCTCTATCGCCGCCGCTAGAGCCTCATGGCCCACCAAGATATCTTCTCCATAGAAGCTCACCACAGAGGGGAGCAGGGGATCCCCCTCCGCGTTGAGGAGACAGCGAGGCTGCCCCCCCTCTAAGCAGGCGACTAAGCTGTGGGTCGTGCCCAGATCGATACCGACGGCGCTCATAGATTCTCCTCCAGAGACTGAAACTCCTCCAGGACGCGGGCCAAGTAACGTAACTGCGCTGCGCTCTGAAGCAGAGAATCCAGCTCAGCGCCTGTATCAAGGCCCTCTCCAAGACTGCCTAGGAGAGCCTCATAGCGAGCCTGGATGTCGCAGATAAGGCCGCTGCGCTCATTGTGCGCATCTGAACCAGAGAGCTCAGCGAGGGCTTCACGCAGCTCTAAGATCTCCATCAGGAAGAGGGGACTGAGCTGTACTGGATGCTGCTCATCATCCAGCACCCGTCCTCTCAGCTTGAGGAGATACTCTGCGCGACGTTGGGGGTTCTTTAGGCTCCGTAGAGCGTCATTGAGCGCGGTCGCCTGAGCCAGAGAGAGGCGCCGCTCTCGGGGAGAGCGTCCCACAAAGCGATCAGGGTGAACTTTACGCTGAAGCTTTCGATAGGCCCTGAGGAGCTCTTCCTCCTCTTGAGCAAAGCAGATCTCTAAGCCCAGGCGCTCAAAATGGTTTAAGTGAGGATTTGGAGCCTGAAGGGCCTTACAGGCTTCACAGAAGAGGGGACCGGGCTCAGCCCCACATTGCCAACATCTCATAAGGGATCCATCTGTTTGGGGAGGAGAACCAAACCCTAAACGGAGAAGCTCTCTCCACAGCCACAGGTTCGGCGAGCGTTGGGGTTAGTGAACTTAAAGCCCGCTCCAGCAAGGCCATCCACATAGTCGATGGTGGTGCCCATGAGGTAGAGATAGCTCTTAGGATCAACGAAGAGGCGGATCCCCTTCTCCTCCAGCTCTCGATCCCCCTTCTGAGCAGATTCAGCGAACTCCAGGAAGTAGGTGAAGCCGGAGCAGCCTCCTCCTCTGACGCCGACGCGCAGACCCTCGGTGGGGCTGGGGCGCTTGGCGATGAGCTGAGCGACCTTCTCAGCGGCGGTGTCGGTGATCGTGATCATGAGGACTCTCCCCTTTTCTTTTTATAATCTAAGATGGCCGCTCGGATGGCGTCCTCAGCCAGAACAGAGCAGTGTATCTTGACCGGAGGCAGAGAGAGATGCTCAGCGATCTCTATATTCTTGAGGCTCAGCGCCTCATCCAGGGTGCGCCCCTTGACCCACTCCGTCACCAAACTCGAGCTGGCGATGGCTGAGCCGCAGCCGTAGGTCTTAAAGCGAGCCTCCTCGATGACTCCATCGTCGCTGACCTGGATCTGAAGACGCATCACATCTCCACAGGCAGGAGCGCCTACAAGCCCGGTCCCTACATGGGCATCTTTTTTGTCTAGAGAACCCACGTTGCGGGGGTTCTGATAGTGATCGATGAGCAAGTTGCTGTAAGCCATGATTCCTCAGTGAGCGCTCCAGTTGACAGATTTAAGGTCGATCCCCTCAAGGTGCATCTCCCAGAGCGGTGAGAGTTCCCGTAGGCGGTTGACCGCCTCTTTGATCTTGTTGATCACCCAGTCAACCTCCTCCTCGGTGCTGAAGCGCCCCAGACCAAAGCGGATGCTGGAGTGGGCCAGCTCATCATCGATCCCCAGAGCGCGCAGCACATAGCTGGGCTCCAGGCTGGCGGAGGTGCAGGCGGAGCCGCTGGAGACAGCGAGGCCCTCTAGAGCCATAAGCAGGGACTCCCCCTCGATAAAAGCAAAGCTGATGTTTATACAGCCAGGGAGGCGATGCTCGGCGCTGCCGTTAAGGAAGATCTCAGGGAGGCTCTTAAGCCCTCGCCAGAGGCGCGCGCTGAGCTCAGCCAAGCGCTGAGACTCTGCTTCCATCTCCTCCCCTGCGATCTCAGCGGCAGCGCCAAAGCCAACGATCTGATGGGTCGGCAGAGTACCGGAGCGCATCCCCCGCTCATGTCCTCCCCCATGGATCAGGGGGGCGACGCGAACTCGGGGCTTCTTGCGCCGTACATAGAGGGCACCGATTCCTTTGGGGCCATACATCTTATGAGCAGATATGGAGAGCAAATCAACGCCCATCTCCTCTACATCGACAGGCAGTTTCCCTACAGATTGAGCTGCATCGCTATGGAAGAGAACCTTCTTGGCCTTACAGATCTGACCGATCTTCTTAAGGGGGTTGATCACGCCGATCTCATTGTTAACGTGCATCACGCTGACCAAGAGGGTGTCGGGGCGAATCGCCCGCTCCACATCCGCCGGATCGACGCGGCCATCTGAACCCACAGGGAGCCAAGTGATCTCGAAGCCTTCTCGCTCCAGGGCGCGAGCTGAGTCGATGATCGCCTTATGCTCCAGAGGCTGGCTGATGATGTGTTTGCCCTTGCGACCGTAGAACTCGGCGACCCCTTTAAGGGCAATATTGTCGCTCTCAGTGGCGCCACTGGTGAAGATGATCTCTCGGGCAGAAGCTCCGATCAGCTTGGCGATCTGTCCTCGGGCGCGCTCAACCGCCTTCTCTGCATTCCAACCAAAGCTGTGATTGCGGCTGGCGGCGTTGCCAAAATGATCGCTGAGATAGGGCAACATCTCCTCCAGAACCCTGGGATCAACTGGAGTCGTCGCTTGGTAGTCCATATAGATAGGAAGCTTCATCTCATCTCCTCAACGTCCAGCCAATCCTGAGATCAAGGGCACTCCACCGCTCATCTCTGGACGTTCACAGCAGGAGCAGGCCATCTGAGGTTCGATGGCCTTCCCGCAACTTCGACAGCCCTCTAGAAAGTTAAGGCTCCGCCGTAGCTCTCCCTCTAGAGTTTTCAAAGAAGCGATATGATCGCGAACCTCTGAGAGCTGTGCTCGGTAGCGGAATTCTAGAGAGGCCATCGCCTCTCGAGGGGAGTCCTCATCCTGCCAAGCTTGCACTAGGCTGCGAATCTCAGAGAGGCTGCAGTTCATACGCTGAAGACGCTCGATATAGGCGATCCGAGCGATATTGCTGTCATCGTAAAGGCGGAAGCCTCCCGGGCTGCGACTCGCTGGAGAGAGCAAGCCCATCTCCTCATACAAATAGAGCGCGCGAACGCTCTTTCCGCTCAACTGGGCCAATTTTCCAATGCGCAACATCTGAGACATGAGCACTCCAGAGGGAGCAGAAACTAATCTCCAACTCGGGCCCTGTCAAGGACCCAACCCTTACGCTAGGGTTAGAGTTCCGGAGGAGCTCAAAGGTCGCTTCTTTTTGCTGTTTATTGAGGAGCGACGAAAAACCGCGTTGGAGAGCTTCTTCATAGTTTTAGAGCTGGGCTCAAGGAGCTGAACCCTCTGGGACTCCAGGAGATCTCTTCCCCTCAGCGAAGACAGAGATTAACTTAGCGCCCCATTTCCCAGGAGGAGCCAATGCCCCTGCTCTTGATCAGCCTGTTTTTGGGGTTCAGCCTCCCCTTTTTCGCCCGGGCTGAGACCAGTGAGGCGGTAGAGCGTCGCGTTCAGAAGCTCTCCGCAGAGCTTCTGAGCCCCTTCTGCCCAGGTAAGACGATCACCAACTGCACAAGCCATAACGCCTACCTACTGCGCCTAGAGATGCAGAAAATGGCCGCAGATGGGATGAGCGATGAGGAGATCAGCGCGCTGTTAAAAGATCGTTTCAAGCATAAACAGATCGTCAACCCCAAGCAGCCCTGGTACCTCTTGCTCCTCCCCTTCCTGCCTTTCATTTTGGGAGGGGTTCTGCTGTTTTGGGTGCTCTATCGTTGGGGAGGCCCCAAGGCTCAAAGGAGCAGCTCAGGGGCAGAGCACCTTTCTCCCCTTGACGAAGATGAAAATGAGCGACGGCGACGACTCCGAGTCCTGCTCGCCGCGGAGGATGAATGATGTCCATCTGTTTCAGGCTTCTGCCTCTCTCCCTATTTTTTATCCTGGGCTGTGATAAGCAAGCTCCCATCGAAAAGAAACCCGCTCAGGCTCCAGCGGCGCCAGTGCAAACGGCTCATATACCCGGTACCTCTCCTCAACAGGGGAAAGCATTACCTGTGGGCCATGGAGCGATGCCTGCGGGCCATGGAGCGATGCCTGCGGGCCATGGAGCGATGCCTGCGGGCCATGGAGCGATGCCTCACGGACAGGGGGCGATGCCTCACGGACAGGGGGCGATGCCTCACGGACAGGGGCATATGGCCCCAGGCAGCGGTGTAGTGGGCGGCGGCACCATTACAGGCAGCCTCAAGCTCAAGGAGGGCCTCAGCGCCAAACCAGGCTCGGTGATCTATGTGATGGCTCGCCCAGTCGTCCCCAAAGGAGAACCTGCTCCCGCATTGGCAGCACGGCGTATCGAGCTTGAGGGAGCCAGCTTCCCGATCAAATTTGCGCTTGGCCCTGCAGATGTGATGCGAGGCAAACCTTTGAGTGGTGAGCTGATCGTTGAGGCGCGCATCGATCAGGACAAGGACGCGATGAGCCGAAGCCCTGGAGATATCATGGGGCGGAGTCAAGCGATCAAGGTGGATGGAGCCGCTGTAGAGCTGCTCCTCGACACGGTGCTCTGATGGCTGAACCTGGATCTCCACGAGCGATCCTCTTGATGAGCGGAGGGCTGGACTCAACGACCTGTCTCAGCATCGCGTTGAAGCAGGGTTTCGAGGTGCTCGGCCTGAGCTTTCGCTATGGTCAACGCCATGAGGCAGAGCTAAAGGCTGCTCAGAGCATCGCGGCCCACTATGGGATCCAGAAGATCGACCTTGAGTTGGATCTCTTTAAGCGTCTGGGGAGCTCCTCGCTGACAGGAGCTGCGCCTGTGCCCAAAGATCGAGGGGCTCAAGAGATGGGCGTAGGGATTCCCAGCACCTATGTTCCCGCGCGGAATCTCCTCTTCCTCTCCTATGCGGTCGCGGTCGCGGAGATTCAGGGCGCCAAAGATCTCTTCATCGGGGTTAACGCGGTTGACTATAGCGGTTACCCCGACTGCCGCCCTGAATTTATTCAGGCTTTTGAACACACAGCGACCCTCGCCACTCGTCAGGGAGTTGAGGGGCAAGCCTTTCAGATCCACAGTCCCCTGCTCCACTGGAGCAAAGCGGAGATTATTCGCCAGGGCAGCGCCTTAGACGCTCCTTATCACCTCAGCCACAGCTGCTATGATCCCAACGAGGCGGGGATCTCCTGTGCTCGCTGCGATGCCTGTCAGCTTCGGCTCCAGGGCTTCAAGGCGGCAGGCTTAGAAGATCCGATCCCCTATCAGCGCTCCTGAATGCCCTACCTCATCAAAGAGATCTTCCTCAGCCTTCAGGGGGAGGGCTTCTGGACGGGGCGTCCAGCCCTCTTCTGTCGTTTCTCAGGCTGCAACCTATGGTCAGGACGAGAAGAGGAGCGAGCTGAAGCCCTCTGTCGCTTCTGTGATACAGAGTTTCGGGGGGTGAATGGCCCTGGAGGCGGGCGCTTTAAAACAGCAGAGGCCCTCAAAGAGCGGCTCCTCTCCCTTTGGCCCGATCCCCAAATCCAACCTTTTGTTGTCTTTACTGGGGGAGAACCCTGCCTCCAGCTCGACGCTCAGCTCTTAGAGGTTTGCGCTCCTCTCTACACCGCTATCGAGACCAATGGGAGCCTCCCTGTCCCCTACGGTTTGGACTGGATCTGTGTAAGCCCCAAGGCGGGAGCCCCCCTGCTTCAGCGTCAAGGTGATGAGCTAAAGTTGGTTTATCCTCAGCTTGGCCTGGAACCTAGAGAGCTGGAGAATCTGGAGTTTAAACACTACTTTCTACAACCCAGAGATGGAGAGAAGCAGGCCCAGAATCAAGCCGCAGCGATCCAGCTTTGCCTGAAGCGACCGCGCTGGCGCCTCTCTCTCCAGACCCACAAGATCATCGGAATTTTATGAGCCTTCCAGATCATGCCAGCCTACCGGATGATCGTGCCCTGGATATCGAGCGAGTTGGTATTCACGATCTTCGCTATCCAATCCAGGTTTTAGATCGCCAAGAGGAGCTTCAATCTACGGTGGCGCGGGTGAGCGCCTTTGTAGGCCTCCCCAGGCAGTTTAAGGGCACTCATATGAGCCGCTTTGTGGAGGTCCTCAACTCTGTAAAGGGGGAGATGACGATCCGCAATATGCCAGAGATCCTCAGCCAGATTCAGCGCCGCTTAGACGCCGAGGATGCCTATCTAGAGCTGGAGTTTCCCTATTTTATGGAGAAACAGGCTCCTGTCAGCGGAGCCTGCTCATTGATGAGCTATGATTGCGGCTTCTACGGCTCAGCCAAGGGGAAGCGCTTTGACTTCACCCTCAGGGTAAAGGTCCCTGTCAAGAGCCTCTGTCCCTGCTCTAAGGCGATCTCCGATCGAGGCGCTCACAACCAACGCAGCCAGATCGATGTACGACTCCGGGCTGAAGGCTTTGTCTGGATTGAGGAGGTTGTGGAGGCGGTGGAGGCGCAGGCTTCTGCGCCTGTCTATGCTCTCCTCAAGCGGGAGGATGAAAAGTTCATCACCGAGATGGCCTATGATCGACCCCGTTTTGTAGAGGATCTTGTACGGGATGTGCTCATCGCCCTCAAGAAGATCCCTCAGATCAGCTGGTTGGATGTGCGGGCAGAGAACTTTGAGTCGATCCACGCTCACTCCGCTTTCGCTCAGATCCTCTGGTCGAGATCCCCAGACGCCGAAGATCGGTAGGGGTGTTCAGGTTAAAGAAGGGCTCAGGGGAAGCCTGAAGGCGCTTTAACTCCAGAGCCTCCGCGAGACGACGCATACTGCAGCCCTGTTCCTCCTCAAGCATCCGCTCTACCTGGGGCAGGCTGCGACGATGCCAAAGCCCCACGAGGGTCTGGAGTCGTCCTCCAGCCTCATAGAGCAAGACCTCCTCTTTGTCAGAGCGCGCTTCTAAGAGCCTGTCCAGGATCTCTTCATCCAGGTGGGGGAGATCACAGGCCAACAGGAGCAGCCAACCTGGAGCGGCGTGATGGAGCGCGGTATAGAGCCCCCCTGGCGCACCCAGGTTGGCTATTCGATCTGGATAGATGGGGACTCCCTGTTGGGCATAGGGGCCTCTAGGATCACCCACCAAGAGGAGCTGGTCACAGCGAGAGCGTAGGAGCTTCAAGAGACGCTGAAGGAGGCTCTGCCCCTCCAACTTCAAGAGCCCCTTATTGAGACCCCCTAAGCGTCGGGCACGCCCCCCGACCAAGATAGCCCCAGTCAGAGTTTCTCTTTTCTGTACCTGCCTCATAGGAAACCCATAAAATAGCGCGCAAAGTTTCTCAGGAGTTGAGGGCCGCTCTCTGTGGGCGCCAAGCTCTCCAGGACAGCCCTTGCTGAGATCCCCTCATCTTCAAGTTCCTGAGCGCGAGCCTGGGCATAGGTTGCCAAGATCTCCTCATTAAACTCAGGGTGCCACTGGACGCTGCGTAGATTCTCCCCGATGGCGAGAGCCTGTATCGGACAGAGGGCGCTCTTCGCCAGAACTATCGCCCCTGGAGGAGGGGTTAAAATGGCATCCACATGGGTTTCAAAGCCGAAGAAGCGAGGAGATAAGCCCTCAAAGAGAAGATCCTCCTCTAAACACTCTAACTCAACGCGCCCCATCTCTCGACCTGCTTTATTTTTGCCCACCGAGCCTCCAAAAGCGGCTCCGATGAGTTGATGCCCATAGCAAACACCCAAGATGGGCAGCCCCTGAGCTGCGGCTTGAAGGAGCCAGCGACCTGTCGCTTGAGACCAGGGCAGCTCCTCGGTGACAGAGCGAGGGCTGCCCGTCACCAGAACACCCGCAAAGCCCTCAGGGGAGGGAAGGGGCTCTTGCTGAGCATCGATAAGTTGAAAGCGCTCTAAGGAGCAGCCCAGAGCACGGGCGAACATCACTTCGAAGTCTCCCCAGCGAGGGAGGAGCTTGGGCAGAGTGCTGCCCATTTTGAGGATTAAGATCTTCATCCACTCTCTTTACAGGGAAGCGGGAGGACTTTAGAAGATGGCTGTTTGTCTTGGAAAGATCGAGGACCATAATGCTCAAGATTCAACTATTGCGACTGCTCTTGAGCTGCACATATACTCCAAAATCGATTCGGGAGATCTTTTGGATTCTCGGCAACTTCTAGCCATCACAAAATGGACCTCATGAAAACTTGTCCTCGCTGTGGTCAGCAAAATGATCCAGGACGGCGTTTTTGTGAGCATTGTGGGATCGATGTTCAGGCTGAGTTGGATCACAACAGCCTTCAAAACAATCCCGTTATGCTCGGCGCCGTCTTTGATGGAAAATTTAAGATCCTCTCAGAGTTGGGGCGTGGGGGGATGGGGATCGTCTACCGAGGCAAGGACACCTCTCTGGGCCGCTTTGTAGCGATCAAGGTACTTCCTGAGAAGTTCAATACCGAGACGGAGATCATCAGCCGCTTCAAAAAAGAAGCTCAGGCGATGGCTCGGTTGGATCATCCCAACATCGTCCCGGTCTATGCAATTGGGCAGCAGGAAAACTTTCACTACTTTGCGATGAAGCATCTGGAAGGAGAGACGATCGCTCAGCTTCTGGATCGGATGAGGCTCCGTAACGAGCGCTTTTCATCAAAAGAGGTCCGTTCCATCATCATTCAGATCTGCAAGGGTCTCGATCATGCTCACAACCAGGGCTTGATCCACCGAGATATCAAGCCTGGAAACATCATGCTTTCCCCCGAGGGCCACGCCACGATCATGGACTTTGGCATCGTCAAAGAGCAGGCGGGCGATGACAATCTCACTCGAACCGGCTTGGTCTTTGGGACCCCTGAATATATGGCACCTGAGCAAGCTCAGGGCCTGGCCCCTCCAGGCCCAACCACAGATCTCTACTCCGTTGGTGTGGTGGCTTATGAGATGCTCAAGGGAACTCCCCCTTTCGAGGGGGACACTCCCTTCTCGGTGGTTTTTAAACATATCAAGGATCCTCCCCCTCCCCTCATTGGGCACATTCCAGGTATCGATCCCGATCTACAAAAGATCATCTTCAGGGCGTTGGAGAAGGATCCCAGCCAACGTTTCACTCAGGCTCGAGAGATGTGGGAAGCTCTAGAGCTCCTCGGTCGGCGAGTTCAGATCTCTCGATCTGATCCAATGCAGCCACTCCAAGATATCTTTGGGACCTCAACGACCCCTTCAGAGGATCAAGACACCACGCTCGTAGAAGATCGACCAGGACACTATGGGGGCTTGGTGACACGCTTTCCCAGCGCTCATTCTCAAACTCCTGCATCGCCCAGTCAAAAGCCTCTCCCTGTCCAAGCAGGCGGTCACCCTCTTCAGAACCGGGCTCCTCTCCCCCTTCATCCCTCCAACCCTCCTCAAAACCGAGGCTCCCTCTCTCATCAGCCTTCCAACCCTTCTTCTCAAAACCGAGGCTCCCTCTCTCATCAGCCTTCCAACCCTCCTCCTCAAAACCGAGGCTCCCTCTCTCATCAGCCTTCCAAGGCTGGAGGAGCAGCTCCCCCTCAAGTTCAGAATCTCTCGCGTAACCATCGACCTTCGACCCCTCCTCAGAGACCATCAAAGTCAAGAGGACAACGAAATAACCCAGGAAATTCCGAGTATTCCATCAATCGGGGACTGACTTCAGCCCGCTTGGTTCAGAAACGCTCATTCTTCCCCAAGGCCCTCAAAGAAAACTTGGGTTTGAGTCTGTTTTTAAGCGTTATCGCTCTTCTGGGTCTCTCTTTGATCGTATTTTCACTCCTGAACTAGTTTCGTCGAAGCAGGAAAATTGCGAGAAAATCCCTGGTTCAGCGAACCGGTAGAAGCAGAATCAAGGGGAGTCAACAAGGAGGAGGAGTTCTCTCACTTTTTGGGACAGAGCAGAGCCTCTAGGATAGACCTTACGCAGGAATCCTGGATTCGATAATTGGCTCGACCATTCTCAAAACGTCGCTTGACCAACTGGTTTAGGCGAAGAATGCGGAGTTGCTGAGAAACGATGGAAGGGTTGATTTTGAGGAGCTCTGCCATCTCTGCGACATGGCGTTCTTGGGAAATAAGACAACCCACGATACGAAGGCGGTGTCTATGTCCCAGCGCCTTGAGGAGCTGAACTGCTTTATCCAGAGCAAGCTCGCTCAGGTCAAGGTCTCGATAATCTGTGTTCTTTTGGGCTTCAGAGATTTCATCCATCTCTTCCCCTCAGACAAAGACGATCTGGGCGTCCTCAGAAATATCCATAAAGTCCATCGCGGAGATGATCTCCTTGACCTGAGGCAGGAGATCATCTTTCTCCAACTTCATCATATCCATAGCCATTCGACAGGCGTACATCTCACAGCCAGCTTCTTCAAGATCTTCCAGCAGCTCACGGATAGTGGGCAGCTCCAACTCCTCGATCTGCTTCTTCATCATCTTAGAAGCCATCGCGGAGATCCCAGGGAGACCACCGAGCATGGTCGGCATCCCCATAGAGGGGTTACCTACCGTAGCGACCTTAAGCTTGTCCACCTTAGCCTTGGTGACCAAGTCAAGGCCCCAAAAGGTGAAGAAGATCCCTGCCTCTATACCTGCCATACGCGCTGCATTGGCGAGGATCAGGCCAGGGTAGGCCATATCTAGAGTGCCCTTAGAGCAGATAACCGTCAGTTTTCTTTCAGCCATGATCAGACACAGCCTTTGGGCTGGGTCAAACCAGCGCACTTCGCAGCCAATTTGCCAGGACCCTTGGGAAAGAGGGTGTAGAGGCTGCGAGTTGCAACTCCTGTCTGCTTAGAGATGCGCCGTAGACCAGGAACCTTACCTTTCTCAGCAGCGTCTTTACGGCAGAACTCAAGGACCTTCCAATGATCTGCGTTCAACTCAGGGATCCCAGCCTCGGTAGCGATATGTTGAGCGATCTCTCGAGTCCATTGGTCAGACTTGATCATAAAACCCTTATCATCAACCTCGACATCGATCCCTGCGTAGGTCATGGTTGCCATGTCTCTCTCCTTTGCGCCTTTTCGCGCTCTACTGTTCTTGAGTGATCTGTTTGTTATACTGGTTCAATCGACCCATCTGGCGAAGCATCTGAAGAGCCAAGCCCAACCCCTGCCGAATCTCAGGATCCTTCATCACCTTCAACATCCCAAAGACCCCTGGAGCAGGGGGAGCGGGTTGACTGAGACTCTCTAGGGAACCTTTGAGCAGCTCTAGGACCTGAGTTTGGGTGCCCAGGCGCAGGAGTTGAACAAAGCTGGGGAGCGCCGACCTCAAGTTTGAGAGGTCTTCAACCTTCAGCTCCTCTGACAGAGCCTTCATCAACTCGGCCAGCTCTCTGAGGTTATCCAGATGCCCCTCTTTCTCCAAAGCGCTCAGCTGCTCTAGGAGGGAAGAGAAGATCTCTTTACCCAGGGGACCTAAGTCGCTCAAGAGCCCATCCAGGCTGTTGAGTTGCTCCAGGGCCTTATTCAGGGTTCGAGTAGAACGCAGAAGCCTGCGCCCAAGCTCGAAGAGATCATCGAGGGTGAAGGCCTCCCCCACCTGCTCCAACTCCTCAACCAGGAGATGGTAGCCATCATTAACGATAGGCTGAATATCTGTCTTAAGCTCCTCCAGCGCCTGATGACGTTTCTGGATGGAGTCGATCTGCTCTGAGAGGAGATCCATCTTTCGGTTCAGCTCTTGGAGAATATCTCCCTGTCCAGCGCTCAGTTCCATCTCCTTCACGGCCTCTTACCCGCCATCGCCATCTGAGGCTCAAGTGGGATCTCAGCACCTTTGAGGAGGAGGTTCCAATAAACCCATCGGAAGGTCATCTTCCCCCAGTGGTTCATCCGAGTCTCCTCTAACAGGGAGAAGGGACCAAGTCCAGGGAGAGGGAACTTTCCGGGGAGCGGCTCCACATCATAGTTGAAGTCGATGAGGATCCCTTTACCGAAGCCTGACTCGATGAAGCAGTTGGCGTGGCCGTCAAAGTCCGGTTTCAGCTCTAAGCCATCGATATAACGAAGGATATTTTCATGGAGAACATCAGCTTGGAAGTGAGCCACCGAGCCTGCCTTGGAGGAGGGCAGATCCGTTGCGTCTCCAATCACAAAGATATTCTCATGCTCCTTGGACTGGAGGGTCTTGGGGTGTGTCGCAACATAGTTCAGCTCATCCCCCATATCTGAACGCTCGATGAGATCGCTCCCCATATTGGTGGGGATGCTGATCAGGAGGTCGTAGTCAACCTCACGATCATCATAGGAGCGGATCAGGCGCTTCTCGGGATCTGCCTCTGAGAAGTTGAACTCTGAAGTAACCTTGATATTTTTCCGCGCGAGGATATCCCCCAACATCGCTGAAGCTCGGGGTTTGGTGAAGGCGCCATCCAGAGGAGTGACATACTCGATCTCCACCCGGTTACGAATACCTCGCTTGTGGAAGTACCAATCCGCCAACATGAGGAACTCAAGGGGAGCCACAGGGCATTTGATCGGCATCTCTACCACGTTGAGGATCAGCTTGCCCCCCTCCCAACTCCTCAACTTGCGACTGAGGGCCTTGGCCCCCTCAAAGCTATAGAAATCAAAGATGTTCTTATACCACCCTGATCCCATAAGGCCCTGATTCTCCATGGGCCTTGTGGTTGTTCCGGTAGCGATGATGAGCAGATCATAATGGAGATAGATGCCATTCCCCAGACGAACACGCTGTTTGTCTGTTTCGATGACCTCTATGCTTGAACGAATAAACTCGACGCCTGTAGGAAAAAAATCTCTCTTAGGCTTAATTACGTCCTTTGGGTTATAAATCCCGAAGGGCATAAAAAGAAATCCGGGTTGATAATAGTGCGTCTCGCTCTGATCAACAATGCTGATCTTCCATTCATCAGAATGAAGATCTTTCCAGAGCTTGTTCAGCATCATCGTTCCGGCTGTGCCTGCACCAAGAATTACGAGCTTCTTCACACATCTCTCCACTTCAATATGACTGAATCAGCCGGAGATGCAACATAAAGGCCAACCCTAATTTGCAGAGGATATCTAGAACTCACGAGAGGGAAACTTAACGAGACTTGCGCATATGGTGCACCATGGTGCACCACGGTGCACCATGGTGCAGTCAGCGGATACCATGCTCTTTCATTTTGCGCCAGAGGGTCCACCGGCTGATGCCCAGATGCTCAGCTGCTTCCTGACGCCGTCCCTGTGTTGCTCTTAGAGCTGTTCGGATACGCTGAACTTCGGCTTGTTCCTGTTGATTTGCTTCTTGAAGGGGAGGCTCAGGTTCAGACTTGGGAAGAAGGGAGAGGGTGGAGGCCCTGATCTCTTGAGGCAGATCATTTTCATGGATCGTTTGGCCTTCACAGACAGCGGTGGAGTACTCCAGGGCGTTCTCCATCTCTCGAACATTACCGGGCCAGGGGTGAGAGAGCAGGCAGCGCATCGCAGAGGGAGAGAGGCGTAGAGCCCGCGCTCGTCGTAGCCCGATGCGCTCCAGGAGGTGCTGAATAAGCAGATCCAGATCTTCACGTCGCTCTCGCAAGGGAGGGATCTCAATGGGGATCACTCGAAGGCGGTAGTAGAGATCTTCACGAAAGCGCCGCTCTCTGACCTCCAAAGCTAGATCACGATGGGTGGCCGCTACCACGCGGGCCTTTACCCGTCTTGGGTGCGGATCACCGACCGCCTCATAGGTCCCCTCTTGGAGCACCCGAAGAAGCTTGACCTGCAAGGGGAGGGAGAGATCCCCGATCTCATCCAAGAAGAGGGTCCCACCCTCCGCCAGTTGAAAACGGCCCGGTTTGTCGCGGATCGCTCCAGTAAACGCCCCTCGCACATGACCAAAAAGTTCACTCTCCAGGAGATCTCCTGGGATCGCCCCGCAGTTGACCGTCACAAAAGGCCCAGAGGCGCGATGAGAACGACTGTGGATCGCCTTGGCGATCAGCTCCTTTCCTGTGCCGCTCTCTCCTGTGATCAGGATCAGCGCATCATTGCCATGAAGATGATCGATAAGGCGAAAGATGGGGCGGATACGCTCAGAGCGAGTCACGAAACCCTCAAAGTGGGGGACCTGTTTCTCCTCTGAGGGCCTGATCATCAATAGATAGCGAGCATTGGCCATACAACCCCCCGAGAATTCGGTCAGCTCATCAGGGGTTTGGACCGCTGCAGCAGAGAGAGAGACAGTCTCCGTTCCCTTCTTCAGTGGAAGGAGTGCTCGTAGACCTTCACGTCGCTCCCCTGCGAGAAGTGACGTGCGCAGCTCGCTCTCTGCTCCCAAGAGACGCTCCCCCAACAGCTGAGAGATGGGCAGCCCCAGCAACTCCTGAAGTGGATATCCTAAGAGCTGAGGGAGTTTCCTGGAGAGTTGTAGGATCTGAAACTTCTCATCCAGGGCGATGAAAGAGCGATTTAGGCTCTCCAAGAGTCGATCAAATCGCTGTGTTGGTGAAGCTGAACGAGCGTTTTTACTTTCCCGGCTCAAGCGCACCCACTCGATTCCATAGGTCCCCAGCTCTGGATCCTGAATCAGTCGGCCGCTCTTAAACACTTCGACGGAGCTGCCATCAGAGCGGAAAAACTCCATCTCCGAGGAGTCGATGGAGCCCCGTTCAAAGAGGCGACAACCCTTTAAACAGTTGGGACAGCGAAAGGCGTTAAGGCAGTGTCGTCCCAGAACCTCTTCCCGTTTGCGTCCAGTGAGCGCCTCCATCCCCTGGCTAAAGGCGATGACATTCTGTTCGGCATCTACCGCAAAGTAGACTCCTCCTGTGAGCTGCTCAATGCTGCTCAACATGGTGTCTAGAGAGCTGCTCTTCATAATAAGAACTCCGATTCTCCCCCTGGGATTTCGATTATAGGGGTTTGGGAATGCTCAAGCTGCTTCTGATTTGCTACTTTGGCTTTGAAATTCGCTGAGGGATATATGCGCTATTTTTTCCTGGGGTGTCTTCTGGCCTGCAACCCTATCGAGGTGTTGGAGTGTGACTGTGATTCTGCTTATGAGGATCTGGGCTTTGTAAAGGAAGCAGGTACAGGTGGCGCTGGTGAAGCGGGCGCTGCTGGTGAAG
>CAYLJJ010000012.1:77848-93041 GCA_964384025.1 uncultured Nannocystaceae bacterium | reverse complement strand
CCCTTAAACTTCGCTTGCCTTGTTTTGCATCTCAACCCTGGCCGGAGTATTGTTACCCTGATGAGAAGCCATAATTCGATGCCGAGGTGGAGGGTCCTCTCTGGGTACAACAGCATCCTGTGAGCAACGCAGAAGTATCGGAGCTTTAAGCCTGAACATGCTCCAGATGAGGCGGACAACCTCCCGGTTACAGATATCGGCTGGTTTGACGCGGTCGCCTTCTGTAATCACATCTCCAAAGAGGCGGGGCTTCAAGCTCCATATCTCATCGATGGAGAGGAGGTCACTTGGGATATGAAAGCCAATGGCTATCGACTTCCAACTGAGGTGGAGTGGGAGCATCTCTGTCGGGCGGGTACAACGACGCCCTATAGCTTCGGGGATAAAGTTGAAGGCTCATATTGCGTTTTGGGGACCCACCTCGGGGCGAGATCAAGAGGGGGGGTTGAATCGGAAAAAAATGTGTAATATCTGTAATCTAGGAGATATATATGATTTTGAGAATTCGGGACCTCCTCGACAGCCGAGAGTGCTTCAACCGCGTTCGCGAGATGCGGTGGCCGGAGGGCCGCACTTGCCCATTTTGCGATAGTCACCGCGTAATTTGTAAAGGTTTCGACGAAAAGCACCACGGAAAACAAAGATATCAATGCAAGAGTTGCAGTAAAAGGTTCGATGACCTTACAGGGACAATATTTTCAGGATGTCATCAGCCTATAGAAGTATGGATACTTGCTTCTTATTTCATGGGATTGAATCTTTCAAATTCTCAAATCGCAAAAGAGCTTGATTTCAACTTATCAGACACACAATGTGTAGTTAAGAAACCTTTGAAGACTTCAAAAATGAAATCTTTGACCGATTCTCTGAATTTATTATCCGCTTCGATCATGTCTGGATATTGACATAAATCTTAAAGCATATCGACCACAATATTTGCCGGTTGCCGTAGTGTGCATGGCTGAATTGATCAAACCTCAGGGGGCATGCTTGTAAAACCGTGCAGTTTGACTGCCGACCACCCTGAAATGCTCAAATACACACCGAAGAACCAGTTAAACCTCAGCCTTATTTGTGTATGTATCGTATAGAGTTATCTATACTAGTATTAGTATCCAATTGGCCATCATTTGACTTACCAAAACAAATATGTCTTTTATCATCATTGAAAATCTCTACAATAGATGCCCATTTAATTGATTGATAAATTCCTCTGACTTTAAAAGTAGTCGTTACATCTATAGGCCTGCAATCATTACTTTCATCTTCCGTGGCGCATCCATTGCAAGTGTAATTACGCCGATTCAAATCCCTATCCAACAGGATTTGTATATTTACATCATTATATTTATCTTCTAGACCTACACTCTTCAAGTATATCTCTGAATTACATTCAAGAGCGAAAGTATTTTCCTGGTCTAACTCAAGGTTATTTAGGTTGATTTCAGAACAATAACCATATATTTTGAATAATCCCATGTCATTCCAATATGACATCTGTAAACAAATACCATTTCTCAGAACCAGATAAAAACTACATGGATTCCATATGTCACCTTTCTCAGATGGTTCTAAAGAACAGGAAGAGATAACTATAAGTATTGATACTAATTTTGACAATAGCCTTTCTTGCGAAAATTTCTTCATTTCAGAAAAACCCCCAAATAAACCATGTTGATTTTTTTGATACCCTCTCTAAACCCCATTCGCGATTCGCCCACAACCACAGTATAATAGTGAGCGACCATCATTAGATTTTAATCATTATCCATAAAAATGTTAACTTGCAACAAATTCGAAAACACAATCCGTTTAACGCCAGCCATTTAAGCCCATCCATCTTGCCAAACTATCGGCATCATTTCAGATTATCTGAAATGGAACGAGTGAAATATTCAAAACAACCCCCACCCCCGAACCTCCAACCCCCTCCCCAAAATCTCACCCAAACAAGAGCCTTCAAAGCCCCTCTCCCAATATCCAAAGGAACAATCTCAACCTCATCTGGATATTGGCATAAATCTTAAAGCATATCGACCCCAATATTTACCAGTTGCTGTAGTGCGCATGACTGAATTGATTAAACCTCAAGTGGTTGAGGGCTCGCCGAATCAAACTATTATTGTCATCTATCCAGCCAGTTGTAATTGCCGCCACCGTTCATCTCAGGAGCCATCACGCTTTTACATTGATGGTTCTTTTTTTTTGTCTTGACATATTTTACGCTTACCCTGATTCTCTTGTAGTTTATGAGAGTAAATTCAGATTTGTTTGGATCTGTTCCAGCGAGATAAATCAAAAAAGCAACAAGCTTTTTGCAGGGGGAGAGATGATGAGGAAAATCTTTTTTTCTTTTGTAACCGTAGCATTGTGTTCAACTGTGGGCGTTGCTCAGACAGCGGATGCATGTGACACACCCTGCGGCAAAAAGGGAAATAAAATCCTGATGTGTCGCACCAAGGCAGCCAAAAAGCCATCGAAGAAGCCAGTTTCAACAAAGGAATTCTGCGTCTTTGAGAGATCCCTTGCGACCTACCTAGCCCGCGGCTACGAGTGCGGTCCCTGTCCGGTCATCGATCCTGTGGACGTAGATACAGATGGCGATGGTCTGTACGACGATGATGAGGTGGCTGCTGGCACCGATCCTCTAAACCCAGACACAGACGGCGACGGCCTGAATGATGGCGATGAGGTGGCTACTGGCACCGATCCCCTAAACCCAGATACAGACGGCGACGGCTTGGATGATGGCGATGAGATGACCGCTTCCACAGATCCTCTGGATGCGGACACGGATGATGATGGTGTTGCTGATGGGGCAGAGTTGGCGGCGAACACAGACCCTCTGAACGCGGATACGGATGGTGATGGCCTGAATGATGGCGAAGAAGCTCAGCGAGGTACAGATCCCACCAACCCCGATACTGATGGGGATGGCGTGAATGATGGTCAGGAAGTTCTGGATGGGACCGATCCGCTCGTGGCGCCTCCAGCGACCTGTGATGATTTGACCTGCGATGTCAACGCGACTTGCTTTGAAGATCCCTCTCCGACCTGTATCTGTGATGAAAACTATGTCGGGGATGGCTTCTCCTGCAACTCTTTGGGAGGCCCGATCGGCAACGAGTTCCTGATCAATAATCCCTCAGTCGATGCGGTTGGATATGATGGCAAATCGATGACCGTGTCTGGGGGATACTTGGTGGTTTATAACAACGAACCCTCAAGGGTCTATCGGATCACAGGTCAGCGGTTCGACATGAACAGCGACCGGGTGGGTGACAGCTTTGTGATCAGTCCAGCTTCCGCTGCCCGTGAATCAAGGTCCGCGAAGTTGGGAAGGCTCAATGATGGCCGCCCCGTTGTTTGTTGGCATCGTATTGACTTTGATGCCTTTTCTAAGATGATGCGTTGGGTGGAGTGTCGAATTCTCAACCTGGACGGTACAGTAGGCGGCGATGTCTTCACCGTGACCGCGCAACAGGGCAATTTCCAACACTATGTTGAGAATGTAGCTGGTCTCGCGAATGGCAACATCGCGGTCGTGTCGAGAAAAATCTGGGATCCTGTGCTCAACAGTATGAGCGAACTCTATCTGCACGTGCTCGACTCAAGTGGAAACATCCTTCAGGGTGATATCCTGCTTGATAGCAACTCCTATCAGGCTCGTTTGCTTGGACTAAACAACGGCACGTTTGTGGTAGCTTGGCGCGGCGGAACTTCCATCTATGATAACAGCGGCAATTTTGTCATCAGCGGAGCTTCCATAGGGAATATCTACGGCCTGACCTTACTCGCAAATGACCACTTCATGGCTCTATTCGGTCCCTTCTTGCAGGAATATGACAGTGATCTCAATGCGGTTGGTCCTGCGGTTAACGCAGCTGAGCCAGGGAAGGGTGGCAGTAATGCCCGTTTCACCCACCTTGACAACGGGCTCTACTTAGTGGTTTGGAATGGGCCAACCTCAGGGGAAACCGGAATCTGGGGCCAGTACCTGTACAGCAACCTGGACCTGTTTGGAACAAACTTCCAGATCAGCGCTGTAGACTCGGCGACCTACTACAACCCTGATGTTTTGGGATTGAGCAACCAAGAAGTGGTGATAACCTCTGCTCCTTACCTACACCCGCTCTCCTTGCCCGAGACTCGTCAGCAGGTCGTTGGCCAGCGGTTCGAGCCTCCCTCTCTCTGATAAGTCCCCTTCCAAAATCTCATCCATCATCAAATAACCCAGCAGGATCCACCATAGGGAGAGGAGGCTGCAGATGATCAGCAGCATGCGAGATCGCTTAGGAACCTCCTCAAATCACAGTCTACCAGGGCAGGATCGTACCATCTTGATGCCAGAAGCTGCCGGAGTTCTCCAAGGTCAGCTCATCCATGCGCGTGATGAGGCCCTGCGCCGACTCTTCAGGGGAGATGCCGGTCCAGCCAGTCATTCGAGTCGCCACCAAGCCAGGGTGAAGGATCGCCACGGCGATCCCGCGCGCTCTGAGATCGCGGCTCAGTGACATCCCCGCCATATTGAGGGCCGCCTTGGACATGCGATAGCCATAGCGAGCACCAGAGGTGTTGTCTTCGATGGAGCCCATCCGGCTGGTGATCAGCGCGATCTTGCCCCCATCCTGGAGCGCCTCCAACGCCCCCTCGACCACGCGCAGCGGCCCCAGGGCGTTGATCTCAAATTGACGACGCATGGAGTCAAAGTTGAGCTGGCCGAGGACCTCGCGATCAAGGAGACCCGCATTACAGATCAGCAGGTCAACGCTCTGAGGCGGGAGCAGGGCGCGGAGACGCTCTACACAGGCATCCTCAGAGACATCGATCTCTGTATGAACGGTCGCGCTCGATTCATCCAGGGCTTCGCAGGAGCGTCGCACCAAGGCGGTGACCTCCTCGCCTCGTGCTCTGAACTGCTGAACCATCGCCAGCCCGATCCCTCGATTGGCGCCGTTGATCAAGACCCTCATCTGTTCCCCCTGGGTTGACACTCTCGGGCGAGCTTACAAAGCCTTGGCGATCAGGTCCACGAGCCATTTCTGAAACTTTGGGGTGAGGTTGCGGAGCATGAGCGTGGAGTTGGAGCGTGAATTCTGGAAGATGAAGCTCCAAGCGATGGATGAAGATGCGGCAGGCATCATCACACACAGCGTACGATTTCAGAAGGCGGAGACACACCCCATGAGCGGCTTCACCAGGGCAGCTTGTCCAGGTCCAAGCTCCAGGGCCAGGGTGCCCTGGCCGGCGATCACCTCCGCCTGATCATAGGGGTGGATAAAGCGGGCTCCAGTCTCATGACCCATGCGAGCGGCGGTCTCCTCCCGAGCCTCCAGGGTGGGAGCGCAGAGCTGGATCTGGCCGCCATAGCCCTCCACCGCTCGGCGCTTGGGGAGGGGCGTGCTCTCAGGCATGACGATATAGCTGGGGATCCCCCTGATTAATGTTGCGCTTGCTCTTGGTATCCTTGCCTTAGAATTTACACCATGTAAATACATGCGAAAATTCGGCAAGCTAGGAAATGGACTTGCCGATCTAATGGATAAGGCGTGTTTCATCGCAGGCACATTGGTGTTAGTCGACGATGACTACTGAGGTTTAATCAATTCAGCTATGCACACTACAGTAACTGGTAAATATTGTGATCGATATGTTTTAAGATTTATGTCAATATCCAGATATGATCGAAGCAGAGAATAAGTTCAGAGAATCGGTTAAAGATTTCATTTTTGAAGTATTCAAAGGTTCCTTAACTACACAATTAAAGGCGATATTCAGCATTATATTGGCGATTATAGAAGGGGAATCCATATCAACAAGCGATATAGTAGACAAATATCAGGGATGCTCGACCAAAATGGAATAAATCAGGTCGATAGATTTCTAAAAAACCAAGAGTTTCATCAGATGAGCTGATGTACAAGTGGTGAAGGCATATTTCAGGTGATTTGTCGGAAATTAGGATTAATATTGATTGGAAAGAGTTTGATCCTGACAACTACTCGGCTTTCTCTGCAAGCTTTCGGTGTAACAACAATAAATTAATTTCATTATTATGGAAAACCATCTCTAAAGACCAAAGAAAAGATTGCATGAATGACCTTGAAGATCAAATGCTCTATGAGCTGGCGTGCATAATTGGAAAAAAGATTCGCACAAGGTCGCAATAGTAGCTGATATGGGATTTACCGACACAAACCTCATGAGATTCCTGAGAAATGACCTTGGCTATGGATTTGTGATTCGAATCACATCAAATATATACGTAAGTGAGGATGGAGTAAATTCTGCACCTGCTTATAGCTACGCTCCAAATGATGGTTCCGTAAGAACCATAGAAAATGGTCTCATTACGCACAATTTTTTTGAACTAAAAAGCATTCTTATTTCAAGAAAACCAGTATCAACAGGAAATTCTAAGCACGAATATCTTTGCCTTGCCTCTACTGAGAATTTCTTGGGCACACCAGACATATGCTCCTGTCGCTTTTCGTGCGAAGAGACTTTTAGAGACATAAAAGACGCAAGACATGGCTTTGATATGGGTCAAAATTGGATGAAATCACCAGAAAGGAAAGATGAATTGTTGTTTCTGGTATCAGTTGCACTTTTCTTGACAGAAAACATCGCAGAAAGAGCACAAAATTCCACTGTGATCCAAGGAATGCAGCAAAATTCTACGCATAAAAAGAGGGTTTTCTCGCTTAGAAGTATTGGCTTCAGGATATATCGCATTCTAAATGCCGGAATATATGCTATATTTAGCTGTTTTTCCGGCAAACTAAGTGTGCTTCTGGGCATACCTGTAAAACCGTGTAGTTTGACTGTCGGCCACCCTGAAATGCTCAAGTGTGCATCGGAGAACTAGTTAAACCTCAGGAGATATTACGGTGAAGTGGCGAAAATTGTACAAATATAGCTTTTTTGTTTTCCCTCTCATGATCTTCAGTGTGTTGTTTTTCCGGCCTTTTGCAGCCAGACTGCAACAACACCGCCCTCTGGGGATCATGGGGACAGAGGCTCGACTTCAGCTCTTTAGTTCAGAGGAGCAGCGCCCGCTCCTGGAAGCTGCAGAAGCTGCGCTTCGCGCTGTGGAGGCGCGGATGAGCAGCTGGATTCAAAACTCTGAGGTGGGGCTCTTTAATAGAGCTTCGGTGGGTTTCTTTCCGCTCTCCATCTCTACTCTCCAGCTCCTGAGCTACGCCCAGGAGATCTACACACAGAGCCAGGGCGCTTTTGATATCAGCTGTCGACCTCTGTTGAGGCTCTGGAGGAGAGTAGGGAAACAGGGAGAGCTGCCCTCGACTGAGGAGTTGGAGATCGCTCGTGAAGCTTCTCACTGGGATCTGTTGCGCCTTCAGCTTGGAGGAGCTGAGAAACTTTCAGAGAGCCTTCAGCTTGATCTGGGGGGCCTCGCTAAGGGACAAGGGATCGATGAGGCGCTGGCCGCTTTGAGAGCTGAAGGAGTCTTGGGAGCGCTGGTTGAGGTGGGGGGAGACTTGGCTGCCTTTGGTCACGGTCCTGAGAATCCTGAGGGCTGGTGGATCGCCATTCAAGATCCAAGCGGAGGTCCCCCCTTAGGGCGAGTTCTCTTGAGAGACCAAGCGATCTGCAGCAGCGGCCACACCCAGCGCTTTGTAGAGATCCAGGGCAAGCGCTATAGCCATATTGTCGATCCTCGAACGGGTTGGCCTGTAGAGACAGTGGCTTCGGCCAGCGTCATCGCGCCCAGCGCACGAGAGGCTGATGCCTGGGCTACAGCTCTCTCTGTCTTAGGTGTTGAGGGGCTCGCCAAGCTCCCCGAGGGTGTAGAGGCGCTGCTCTTGCTCAATGGAGAGCTACAGAAGACAGCGGGATTTCCATTTCAGCCCTTGGGCAGCACCTCTCTCAAGGAGAGCTTTAAGACAAAGTGCAGATAAAACAGGCTGCTCCCCAAAGTCAGGACAGCCAGGAGCGCGAGCTGTAGCTCTGAGGAGGAGATCTTAGGGAGCAGTAAGTGATCTAAGAGGAAGAGCGCGCCCCCAGTCAGCAGGAGCCCCAGGCTGGCAGGGAGTAAGTTTTGGAGATAGCCCCAGAAATCTAAGGGGATCGTCAAGCGCGCAAAGAGCCTGAGGAGGAGCAGCAGCAGAGGATAGGCAAAGACCCAGGCGTAGGCGATCGCCATCAGACCCAGGGTATCGGCGAAGAGGTAAGCGGCGCCTCCAAAGGCGAGGAAGAGCAGCAGCAGACTGAAGAGAGAGTCCCAGAGGGCCAAAATGGGTCGTCCCCCAGCCAAAAACAGCTCAGGGAAGAGCTGAGCGAGCCCCCGCATCAGCCCTCCCCAGCAGAGCAGCTGAACCAGAGGCGCGGCAGGCAGCCAGCGCTCATGTGTGATCGTACCGATGAGCTGCTCCGCTCCAAAGAAGAGGAAGAGCGCGATCGGTCCAGTGAGGAAGATCAGGTAGCGGCTCATCCGCAAGAAGGCTCCCTTCAGCGCCTCCTTATCCTGCCCCACACGGGAAAAGACCGGGTAGGCGACACGACGGATCACATGCAGCACCGCCTCGGTGGGGGACATCGCCACCTCTACTGCCACGCGATAGATCCCCAGAGCCTCCATCCCCAGGACACGCCCTACCACTAGGGCGTCCAGGTTGCGATAGAAGTGAAAGATGATACGAGAGCTGGCGGCGCGAATCCCAAAGCTGAGGAAGCGCTGCACCTCAACGAATCGAAAATGTAGGCGGGGGCGAAAGCGGCTGATCAGCAGCAGGCCCAAGATCAGGAAGAGGCCCCGAGAGACATTGGCGATCACCAAAGACCAAGCTCCCAAGCCAAAGAGGGCCAGGCTCACCTTCGTAACCGCCTCTCCAAAGGTGGCGGCGGCTTGAAGACCCCCGATCTCTTTAAAGCGCAGGGCACGGGTGAGGAGCTGAAGGGGGATCAGCGCGCTCCCCACGAGGATCAGCTTGAGCCCAGAGACCATCACCATAAAGAGCAGGACCGGCTCTCCGTAGTAGCTCGCTAGGAAGGGGGCGATAAGGAGCATCACCCCCGCCATCAGGAGCCCTACGCCCAGGCTGAACCAGAAGAGGCTGTTTTTCTCATCTGAGCTGACCGACTCCGCCTGTACCAGGGCGGTGCCCACCCCCAGACCGTTAAACGCCTCGATAACGACGACGACGCTCCAGGAGAGCGCCGCCAGCCCCATCTGCGCGCGGCTCAGCAGCGCCAGGATGACCAGGGTGCTTCCCAGATCGATGAGCCGCATGAGCACTGAGGCGGAGCCAAACCAGAAGAAGCCTCGTTTGATCTGTTGCTGGACATCGATCATCGTTCAGCGAGCCTCTGTTCTTCCTGAGGGACCCCCAACGATAAGAGACCCAGATAGAGGAGGAGGAGGATCCAGAGGGCGGACTCTTGGAGGGTATCGGAGACGATAAAAGGCCCTGCTTGATCGGGGGAGAAGCTGAAGGTGGCGACAAAGATCAGGACCAAGGCCAACTTGAGCTGTCCCAGAGCTTTGGCAGGCAGCAGGCCCAAGGCGAGGGCTTCAGGGTTGATGCGCCGCGCCATCAGCGCCCCCGTGAGGCTCAGGCTGAGATAGAGAGAGTTGGTCAAGATGACGTTCAGGATCCAAGCATCTTCTACGGAGCCATCACCTTCAAACCACTTAAAAAAGTAGTTAAAGTTGAGACCGCTCAGGCGCGCACCCAGGATAGCCCAGAGGCTCAACCAGATGAGGAGGATGATCAAGAGGCCCCGCTCCAGGGAGGAGGCTTGGGGGCGGGCTTTGACCCAAAGTGGCCAGAGCAGCAGGCTCAGGGCGACCGGCGTCATCACCTCAGAATTGAAGTTAAACAGAAAAGCCTGAGCAGGAAAGGCTAAGATCAGGGCCAGAGGAGCCAAGTTGGGTCGACGCAAGGCCAGGATCAGTAGAGGGCTGGCCAAGGCACAGGGCAGGATCAGCAGCTTGGGAGGGAGCTGGACGCTGAAGATCGCCAAGCTTAGACCAAGGCCGCCCCCCCCCAACCAGAGCAGAGCGCTGCTTCGTCGCTGTTGAGGAACAAAGGCGACGCTCAGTAGGGCCAGAGCCACAAAGAGAGGAGGGCTCCAGGGACCCAGGAGGCTACGGATAAGATCGAGATAATAGTAGTTGCGAACGACGAAGTTGCGCACTGAGGGGTTCCAGATCAGAAAGAGGAGCGCCAGGAAGGCCAGGAGCCAGAGACTCTCTCTCCAGGCACCCTGTTTAAGCTCGCCGAGGAGAGCAAAGAGCAGGAGGACGTAGAGCCCGGTGACCCCGGTATAGAGGCCCCCAAATTTATAGACCGTGGGCAGGGCCAAAAGCAGCGCCCCCAGGGCGATGAGGAGTCCGAAGCGCCCAAAGTGCTCTCGCATAGGCTGACTGGGCCAGAGCCCCAGGGCCAGGAGCAGAGCACCCAAAAAACCCACCCCGAGACCAAAACTGGTGTTAAAGGCTCGGGAGCGAAAATAGAGGAGCGTACGGAACTCCACCCAGTTGCTCCCCAGGACCCCAACCAAGATCGCCAGGAACAGTAGAGCGATCCAGATCCCCACAGGTTGCCGCTTACGAAGGTCTTGGATGGGCGCCACCAGGAGGAGTATTCCCAAGAGAGAGAGGAGCAAGACCCAGAGGGGCATCTCTGAGCTTTGACCCGCCAGAGGAGGCAGATCGATGCTGCGCTGATTTGGGGTGTCCTTGGGTTCAAACTCAGGGAGAGCTGCGCCTGAGAAGTAGGCTTCGACCCAGGGGACTTCTTCTTCAAAGCGCAGACCAAAGATTTTAGCCCAGATGCTGGCGTGGTCTGTCATCGCCATCGGCAGCTTGAGGTGTCGCTGAAAGGCGGGGCCGAAGTAGGCTGCATAGCTGGGCACATCCAGACCAGCGAAGTGGCGACCATCGGGGGTGTGACCATGATCTCCCATAACGACGATATGATCTTCAGGCCTCGCTAGGGCGAAGAGCTGCTCCAGCAGCTCGTCTGTGTGGCTCATCGCTTGGTAGAACTGAGGAGAGGAGGGGCCATAAGCGTGGCTGGCCTCATCCACCTCATTCATATGAAAGATCATAAGTTGGATCTGCTCCTGCTCTAGAGCCGCCTGCGCCCGCTCCATCGTCAGAGCATCATCGGGCTTGGAGATCTCCTCCAGCCAGTCAAAGCCCTCTGCAGCGACCAAGAGTTGAGACTTGGCTACGATCCCCAGGCGGAGGCCCTGGACTTGAAGATCATGAAAGACGCTGCCTGAGGGGACCTGACCGAGCCCCTCCAGGTTGCGCAGAACAGAGAAGAGAGAGAAGCTGTCTCGTCCTGTGGACATGGCGCTAAAGCAGGGGACGCTGGTGGCATCAGCGCAGGAGCGTACAGGGCCGTGGAGGGCCTGATCCAGTCGAGCCTTCAGCTTAGGGAGATGAGGGAGGCGCTCTATATCCGCCCGAGCGAGTGCATCCACCCAGACGATAAAGAGCCGACGCTCCACCTTGAGCTGAGCGCTCTCTGTTTTTGAGGTTGGAGGCTCTACGGTGGAGCTGGACTCCAGGAGATAGAGGATCACGAGAGCGGCGAAGAGAGGGATGAGCCCCAGGAGGGGGCGCAACGCTCTTAGGAGCAGAAGCTTTCTCAAGGCGGGCCTTTCCAAAGGTCAGAAGCGCATACGCCTAAGAATGGCTGTGCGAGCGGCTTCATAATCCTCTGGGAAGTCAATTTCAATACAGGGCATCTGGCTGACATCTACGGCATGCAGAGGATGGCGCTCTGCCATGCGAGCGAGGGCGGCTTCAAAGTAGGCTTGTCGCGCTCCTTCATGCTTAAGGGTATCCAGGGCTTGATAAAAATAGGCGTTGATAGAGGCGTTAAAACGCGCCACCCCAATAAACTCTCCTCGGCACTCTTGAGGGTTCAGCTCCTTGCCAATCATGAGGATACGATCCTCCTGATTGCAAACCACCTTGACCTCCTCCTCTCCGCAGATCTTGCTCTCTACAGCGAGGCTGGCGGCGTGAGGAGCTTCGATCACCGCCTTGAGGAGCCGAGGTTCAAAGAGCACATCCCCGTTGAGGTAGATAAAATCTCGATCCAGGAACTCCTCCCCCACACCCCAAAGAGAGTAGGCGGTGTTGGTTTCAAAGAAGTGGTGGTTGACTCGGAAGCTGAATTTCACTTGGGGATAGTGAAGTTCAGCGTGCTCGATGATCTGTTCACGGCGATAGCCCAACACCAAGCAGACCTCTTTGATCCCCTGACTGAGCAGAGCCTCCATCTGGTGATCAAAGATGGTCTTTCCTCCCAACTCCAGGAGACACTTGGGGCGATATTCGGTCATGGGAAAGAGCCGTCGAGAGACTCCAGCGACCAGGATAATGGCTTTCATTTTCTTGACCCCTTACTGAGAAGGCCCAGCTAAGATAAAGCCCCACTTTAACCCAGGGCTTCTCGTGAAACTCTTGGATCTGATCCTCTCTGCGCTGAGCTTCATCCTCTCACTGCTCCTCCCCAAGGATCGAAAGCTCTTTCTCTTTGGGGGACGGCAATATGGCGGCAACACCGCGCCCCTCTTTGAGGCCTGCGTTGAAGAGGGGCTTCGGGGAATTTGGCTCACGAGACGCTCTGAGATCCTGGCCTTGGGGCGGCCCAATATCCTCTCCAGTCGCTCCTTTAAGGGGCTTTGGCTCGCCGCCCGAGCGCGGGGGGTGATTTTTACCCATGCGCTCAGCGACTTTGCACCGGTGCGCTTTCCCAGCCGCCGGACCCTGATCATCAACGTCTGGCACGGTATGCCCATCAAGCGCATCTCCCAGGCTGATCCTCGCTTTCACTCACGCAGCTATGCACGCTCCAACCTTCGGGAGATGGCGCGCTTTGACGCCATGTTTGTCAGCTCTCCTCGGATGGCTCAGATTTTCGCTGAGACTTTTCAGCTCCCCGAAGAGAGAGTGCATGTGACGGGCCAAGCGCGCACAGACCATCTCCTAGGAGGGAGCCCTCCGCCTTTGATATCACGCTACGATCCGCCTCCTCCTCCACACTCTAAGCGGCTTCTCTACTGCCCCACTTGGCGAGAAGGAGAGGCGGTGCGACTCTTCCCTTTTCCCGACTTTGATCTAGAAGAGCTTCAGGAGAGCCTGGAAGCTTTAGACGCTGTGCTCTATGTGCGCACCCATCCCAATGATCCTGGACAGCTTAAGGCTCGAGATCGTCGCTTACTGCCGATGCAGGGAGAGCTGGTTCCAGAAGTGACCGAGGTTCTGCCCCATTTTGACGCTCTGATCACTGACTACTCCAGCATCTACTATGACTATCTCCTCTTAGATCGGCCCTGTATCTTCCTGCCCTATGATCTAGAGGAGTATAGCCAGGTGCCCGGCTTCTATCTGCCCTTTGAGGAGATCTTGGCGGGACCCTGCCCTCAGAGCCAATCAGCCTTTCTGGAGACGATCAGAGAGGCGCTCACACAGCCGGGGCGTGGGCAAGAGCGTAGAGCTGAGATGCGTTCTCTGATCTACAGCCATCTGGATGATCGAAGCGGCGAGCGCGTGCTCCAGGTGATCAAAAGCTTGGCGTAAAGACCCTCCACTTCCAGACAACGGCTGTTCGAATCGCCCCTGTTGAATTATGGCTTAAGATTTGGTTTTTTGGGCTGGGCTCAATAGCTCATAGCTTTGAGTTGCTCTTTATGAGATAAACGGTCCAAAAGAATAAACCTTATCGGCTCATCTGGCATCTGGTGCCGCCTCACCTTTGACCCTCTTTGGTGGCTTGAGCCATATCAGCCAATGAAAGGGTACCCTGATGGATGTATCAGCTCTGCTGTGTTATCAAAACCGAAAGCATCTGCACTATAAAGATGCCCTCACTAGATGGTTGATCCTCTTGGGGCTCTTGATATCGCTGTCGAGTTCGGTGGGCTGCGGTACAGAGGGCTCAGATGAGCCCAGCGATCAGGAGCAGAGCGAGCAAAATCCAACCTCTGGCCTAAAGGCTGACTCCTTCTCTGACAATCCTCAGGATATCGATTACTCCACGAAGCTGGCAGTGCTACTCGAAGAGGGAGAGACCTTTGAGTTTTGTACTCAGCCCCGAAGCCTTAACCTGAACAATGCCAAATGGTTGGCCTTTATCGCTGCTAATGAATATGCCCACTTCGGTTATCTTGGTCCGATGATGGCTGATCTGGGCTTTGGCTTTGGCGCTGAGGGTTGGTTCTGGGGCGGCTGCGCCCGTGATCTATACGCGCTCCGGGAGCTACTGGAGAGAGGCGAGCTTTCCGAAACACTGACAGAGTATTCCATCTCAAGTTGGGGAGCCTGTGCCAGAGAGTGGTATGAGATGACATATTTAGAGACGGAGACCCCTCCACCTGCCAACGCATCAGCCGCCTTTGAGCATTACCTCGTCCAAGAGGTACATCCAAACAGTATGCTGCAATTCTTTTCGGGTGGTGAGTTTACTGTAGATAAGACTGAGTTTAAGTCGGGAACATCTCAGGTGATGTGGGCACAACATTCGACATATCCCGTTGTCTTGATCGCATTTCGTGGAACAGAAATTCGCGACGGTCAAGAGGCGGACATTTGGGCCGACCTAAACTTTTTTCAGGACGAATTTATCTGGGGTCAGGTACATGGCGGTTTCTTATCGGCTTTTAACTCAGTCGAAGACCAGCTCTTGATGACAAAACTGGAAGAAATCAAAGATCAGGATGTTCAGATTTGGATCACAGGCCATAGCCTCGGTGCAGCTCTGGCGACGCTCTTAACTGCTAAAATACTCCATAAAATGGATAACGGATCCAAATTTAATCTAAAAGGTCTCTATACATTCGGTTCTCCACGAGTGGGTAATGAAGAATTTGCGGATCGTTTTAATGAATCTACTGCTCGTCATAATGTCAGCGTGATGAGATTTCGGAATGGCGCAGATGCAGTCACACGTATACCTGTTTCTATACCGCTGATCATGAAATATAAACATGTCGGCAACCTCGTCTACCTAACTCAAGACGGCGAATTGCTTTATAATACTGATGATGTGTCGCGTAGCGTAAGTGGAGCTTTTGAAGATCACAGAATGGTTTCATATTATGAACAAATCAATTCTCATTTTAATAGTGGATTGCTTGATGTCTTTAATACATGCGAAGAACCAGAGCCAGAGCCAGAGCCAGAGCCACAGCGGCCAGTGGAACAGCCGGC
>CAYLJJ010000012.1:0-77838 GCA_964384025.1 uncultured Nannocystaceae bacterium | reverse complement strand
GCAGAGCTAGAGCCAGAGGCAGAGCCAGAGGCAGAGCCAGAGGCAGAGCCAGAGCAAGAGCCAGAGCCAGAGCCAGAGCCAGAGCCAGAACCAGAGCCAGAACCAGAGCCAGAGCCAGAGCCAGAGGACCCAAGCTGACATTTTTCATGTGAGGGGGAAACCCCACAGCTTTTATGGGAGCCAGCCCCTAACTTATCTCCTAAAGAAGAGGGTTTCGCGTTTAACCTGCTGAAAATATTGGACTATACAGACGTGGTCCCTCTTTTGCTAAAGTCGGGGGCGTCATCAACACTAAGGAGTCCCTATGGACATCAACAAGATGCTTCGTGCTCTCATCATCGCTACTGTCGCCATCGCGGGTTGTGACGCAGATGATGGCAGCAGTGACGATCCCAATGCCCCCAACGCTGGAACTCCAGACGCTGGCGCGAGCGAAACTCCCCCAACTCCTCAGTTTGAGACCGTTCGTGGGCGCCTCTCTGCTGAGCATGGCAACCAGGAGGTCTGCCCAAACCTCCCCGAGGAGCAGGCCGCAGATCACCATGACGAGATCGCCGAGGCAACTCACGCTGAAGCGGTCAGCTTGACCGAAGAGCATGAGGTCCTAGACCACTGTGATATCGATGAAAATGGTGACTTTGGCTTTGAGGGTCTGGAGGGAGTCGATGAACCCTTCGTGGTCAACTTCCTTAACGATGAAGAGGAGATCGTCGGTCGTGTCCTCGCCCCTGCAGGCCAAGATGTGCTTATGCCTGCCAGCCATGAGACCACGGTTGAGGCTGAGGCTCTCCTCGCGCTCTTGGAGAACGGGGTGGAGTTGGAGGAGATCGACCTGAGCGACTTGGTCGCTCGCATCTCCGCCGAGATGGCCCTTGAGGTGGAGGATGGCGCTGAGCTGGCTTCCGCGGTGGAGGCCGCTCAAGAGGCTTATCAAGGCACCCTAGAAGTTGAGGCTGAAGAGCTTGAGGCTGCTCGCGAAGAGGCTTTTGGCGCCCTGATCGAGGCCCTAGATGCTGCTGAGGGTGATGCTGAGGCGATGGAAGCTGCTTGGGAGGCGTATCACGCTGAGGCTGCTGAGGCCGTTGAGGCTGCCCTTGAGACCAACGCCGCCGCGCTGGCTGAGGCTGAGGCCGCCGCCGCCGCTGTCCTGCCTGAGGGCCTTGAGGGTGCTTGGGAAGAGGCCACCGCCGCTGCTATGGAGATGGCCGCGCGTGCTGAGGAGGAGGCGATCCTTGAGGGCTTAGAGGCTGAGGCTATTGAGGCCCAGGTTGAGGCTGCCTACGAAGAGCTCTTTAACTCCATCGAAGAAGCCACTCGAGGTGCAGATCTTCGTGATGCTGTGGGTGAGTTAGGCGCGGATCTGGACGCGGTCGCCAGCGAGATTGTAGCCAACGTCGAGGTTGACGCTGCTCTGGACGCCTTGGACGTGGAGCTTGAGGCCCTCCAGGATAGCTTGGCTGAGACCCTAGACGCGCTAGACCCTGAGGCTGAGGATTACGCCACGCAGGCCGCCGCCGCTGTTGAAGCTTACCGAGTTGAGGTAGACGCCCTCCTGCGTGGCGCCCTTGAAGATGTCGTCGACGAAGAGATTTTAGAGGATGTTGTCAACATCGAGCAGGCGATGAACGACATGGAGGCTCAGCTTGAGATCGCCTCTGGTGAGGCGGGTGATGTTGCTGAGGCTGCTGCTGAGACTGCCCTTGAAGTAGAGGCTGCCCTTGAAGCTGCTGAGATCGCTGAAGCTGCAGCAGATGGTGCTGTAGAAGCCGCTCAAGTCGATGCTGAAGAGGCTGCCGCCATCGTCTCTGCTGCTGAAGAGGCCGAGGCCGCCGCTCAGGCCGCCATTGAGGCTGCTGAGGCTGCCGAGATAGCTGCCCATGAGGCTCATATGGAGGCGATGGCTGAAGCTGAGGTTGCTCATGAAGAGGCGATGAGGGCTGCTGAAGAGGCTGAGGCTGCTCACGCTCATATCGAGGAGCTGCACGCCCTGGCTGAGGCTGCTGAGCATGAGGGTGGTGACGAGGCTGCTCACGCCGCCGCAGCACAGGCCCAAGCTGAGGCTGAAGAGCACGCTGCTGCAGCTGAAGAGCTGCACGCTGCTGCTGAGATGGAAGCCGCTGAGGCTCACGCTGCTCACACCGCGCTGGACGCTGCCGAGTTCGCCGAGCATGAAGCACGGATGGCCGCTCATGAAGCTGAGATGGAAGCTGCCCATGCTCAGCATCAGGCTGAGTTCGCCGCGATGGAGGCCGCTGAGCTTGAGGAGGAGATCGCCATAGCTGTGAGCGCAGGGGTCTCCATGGATGAGCTGATGGCGATGTTGGACGAGATGATGGCTGGGGTGGACGAGCTGGAGAATGACGCTCTGGAGCAGGCCAACGCTGCCGAGATCGCCGCTCAGGCCCAGAGTGAGGCTCAGACCGCCATGGAAGAGGCGGAGATGATGGCTCAGGCCGCCCAGGATGAGGCTGACTTGGCTGAAGAGGAGGCCTTGATGGCTGAGATTGAGGCAGAGAACGCCGCCATCGAGGCTCAGGAGCTGGCTGAGTTGGCCAACACGGGCGTTGATGTTGAGGCCATCCTGGCTGAGGTTGAAGTCGCTGAGGCTGAGGCTATGGCCCTGGCTGCTGGAGCCGCTGAGCTTGAGGCCGCTGAGGCTGCTCTTGAGGCTGCCCTGGCTCAAGCTGAGGCCGCCGAGCTTGAGGCTGCTGAAGCCGCCGAGGCTGCTGAAGCCGCTGGTCTGGAGGCTGAGCTTGAGGTCGCTGAGGCTGAAGGCCAAGCAGCAGCTGCTCTGGAAGCCGCTGAAGCTGCTCAGACGATGGCTGAGGAGCGTATCGCCGCCGCTGAGGAGCGCGCTGAGGCCGCTCGTAACGCTGCTGAAGAGGCTCGCGCTGCCGCTGAAGAGGCGATGGCCGAGGCTGAAGAGTGGGGCTTCGACAATGACTTCGATTGGGACGATGAAGAGGAAGAAGAGGAGCCTGTGGAGCCTGAGGAGGGTGATGAGGATCAGTAAGGGGAGTTAATCTAAAACCATCCTTCCAGAGGGGATATTAAGGGGAGGGTCGAGAGGCCCTCCCCTTTTTTTATTTCCAAAAGGGTGAACAGGAGCTGAGTCGCCGCTTAAAATCAGCCACACCAAGCGCCGAGATCAAAGTTAAAGTAGAGCTGCGCGGCGAGGGCCAGAGAGAGGAGCCAGAGCAGTCCAGAGATCAATGGACTCTTGCGCTTCCAAACACAGAGGGCGGTGCCAAAGGAGCGTTTCAGGCGCCGCCCCTCCCAATCTACCGAGAAAATCTCGTCTAAGATCAGGTGAGAAAGCCCCCCAACAAAGAAGGCTAACGCCAAAACTAAGCGCATATATCCCTCTGTCCAGAGCGCCAAGAGCCCAGTCGCCACCAGAAGCGCCGGTAGGCTATGAAAGAGCCCTCGGTGAACGGTGAGGCGCTCAAAGGCAGGGCGCAGCATATGAATCAACAGGGAACCTGCCACCAACATAGGCCAGAGCTTAAGCAACTGATCAAGGTGGCGCAGATAGATAAAGATGCCAGACATGATCACAGAGACCAAGAAGCCCCGCGCTGTAGCCCGCGCCCCTGTGTTCTCATTGAGCCCCATCTGTCGCAGCAGGGCGTGGAGGATGATATGCGCTGGGATCAGAGCCACCAAGAGGCTGTCCCCGCTCTGGCTGAGGAGCAGGATGGGCAGCAAGCTGCTGATCAGCGCAGTGATCTCTACAAGCGCAGTGCCAGTGTCGTGGTCAACATCAGGAAAGATCCCCCCCAACCAAGCTGCGGAGAGGCCCAGACCCAGAAACTCTAAGCTGAAGGGAAGGCCCTGGCTCCAGGCGATGCCTAAGGCAGCCGCCCCGCTTAAGGTGGCAGTGGAGACATGCGCACGGTAGTTGGCCATAAGCTTTGCCTGCTCCTTGTCGGTTCAGGGTAGATGTTCAGAGCGGCGCCCACTCTAGGGTGAGGCGATAGCTCCCTGCGGTCTCAACGCTGTAACTGTCCACCACGACAAAGATACGTTGCCCACCCATCAAGGTCGCGCTGACCTCCGCTTGGCGTAGCGGATCGCTGGCGCTGAGATCATCTTCATTGCAGACCATCTCTGCCATGACCTCACCACAGTCGCTCTGGATAGAGACAGCGGGATCATAGCCATCCTCCTGGGTGGCGACAACTCGCGCGACCAAGACCCCTCTTGCTTCTCCTGGAAGATCTACAGCATAGACTCGATCAGGACCCTGCCCCCCTATACAGCTCTGAGGCTGATAGTCATCTAGAGAACCAGCGGTTGTACCTGCACGAACCTCACTGTTGGGATTAAAGAGGAAGTTGATGGGAGCGCTGAGATCATTACAGTGTTGATCTTCAACGATATTGGCTCTTAGGTGGCGCAGGCTCAGATCTACATTTAAACTGTAATTGTACTGGTCGTCATGAGCACGGTTCACCCCACGTCCTAAAGTGATGGAGTGTCTTCCAGCACTATCAGCCTGAAATTGCTGCTGAAAATCAGAATTATGAATATCTACGCTGGCCAAGCGAATTACATCGTCGCCCCAATTATAAAAGTGGATAAAAAGCCCCTGGTTCTCCAAGCTATCATCACTGTGTAGTTCTACATTGATGATCTCTCCCGCCTCCAACCAGAAGACTGTTGTATCCCACTCAACAACTCCCTCTTCGCCATCAGCGCCACAGACTCTAAAGGAGACTTCATATGGAAAATCATAAGTGATGCTGGGCTCTCCATCGATGCTCAGCATCGCTGCTGGGTTGAAGAAGGCGTACATACGCTCTGGGAAGTTGCCATCCAGAATCTCATTGCTCTCCACCAGATCGGGGATGCAGTCTCGGTCCTGAGCCCTGAGCAGCTCCAGATTGAGCACATAGTCCCCTTGTGCAGCTCCATCTGGGCCGAGGATCTGGATATAGTAGCTGGCTCCATCACAGCGATCACCAACACCCTCAGGGCTTCGAGCGCAGAAGAGCTGAGTCTGCAAGCCGGTCTCTGTTTCGCAGTAGGCCTCTGTTAGGTTGCAGCTCAGAGGAGAGGGCTCAAAGTTGATCCTCCCTGGACCCTCCTGGCGGGCCTGCTCACGCGCAATAGGTCCAGCGGGGGTCTCAGGCCCCAGGATCCTTAGGAGCAGCCCACTCTCTATCTCAGGCTGAAAGTTCAAGTTGAGGAGATCTCCATTGTCCAACCAGAGGTGATACCAGTCCTCATCCTGACGGCAGATCTGTCCCTCTATACGGCCCTCAACGATCAAGCCCAGGGTGCTGAACAGCTCCTGCGCTTCCCAGGGATGATCGCGGGGCTCCCCCAGATCGGGATCTTCACAGTTCGTTAAGAGGGCTTCAGCCTCCAGACGCAGTCGATAGTGCTGACTGCGCTCGAAGCCTGTAGCCATCACCTTCAGATAGAGGAGCTGACCCTCCAAGCCCTCTAAAGCCTCCGCCTCAATGCGATAGACCCCAGCGCGCTCCTCAGCCAAAATCTCCTCTCCCCCAAAAGCATCTTGGAGAGAGAGCTTCATCCAGAGACGGGAATCTCCATCTAGGGGCTGCATCTCAATGGAGACTGCAACGCCCGGATGATTAAAGCTATAGAGATCCAGAGGAGAGAGTTCACAGAGGCTGGCTTCGCGCTCCACGGTGAGCTGATAGCGACTCAGCTCAAGAGGCGTGGCCTCCTCTTGAAGATCATTGGGCTCATCGAGATCATCACGACAGAAGAGAGCACACTCTCCTTCGGGGCTGCACTGGAGCCCTGCTCCACAGCGCCCCCCAGGGCGGCAGCCGATTCGACAGTGTTGCTGATCACAGATACAGCGCAGATCCAGACAGCCAGGCTCTCCCGAGGGACAGCAGGCGGGATCATCACGGCAATCGTTATCGCCTTGGCAGGAGCTGGAGGCAGGCAGACAGAGGCCACCCAGGGGCTGCTCCTCCTCATCTTGGAGAGCGTCAAGAGCGCAATAGAGTCGCGCTCCACAGTCAGCCTCCTCAGCGCAGAGACCACTACACCAGCCCCCAACACAGCGCCCAGAGGCGCAGTCATCAGGAGCTATACAAGCCATCCCCGACTGTAAGCCACCCTCTCCCTGTAGGAGACAGTAATGCTCCACCCTCTCCTGGCTGGAGAGCCACTCAGCATGACAGCTCTCCAAGCCGAGGCAGTCTCGATCTGCGCTACAGCTCAGGGCTGAGGAGCCTGAGATGGGCAGACAGTAGCTTTGAGCCAAGCCAGGAGCTGGGTGGCGATCCAAGCAGGCCTGACCCTCTGAGCAGCTGCCCTCCAAGAGGCAGGGAGGCGCACAGCGCAGGAGACCCTCGGGATCGCGAACACAGAGGTGACCTAGAGCGCAGTCCCACTCATCGACGCAAAGCTGATCCAGGGCAACGCCCTCAGCCTGAGGCTGTTGACAGCGACCCTCCAACTCTACAACACCTCCAGGTTGAGCCAGCTCCCCCACATACCAGAGCCCACACCCCTCTCCTTCTGGGCAGCTTTGTTCAGCACAGACCGCTCCAGATCCGCTCCAGGGAACACAGACAGAGGCGCTCTGTCCTCCAAGAGTCGTGGCTCCTTCAACCGCCAAACGTAGACCACGGCAGGAATACTCTTCAGGGCAATCTCCTTCACAGAGGCGACTACAGCGTCCACCCCAGGGACCCAAGATGCAGAGCTGCTCTAGGCACTCCTTATCCTCTTCACATCGATCTCCAAAGAGGGCTTCAGCGCCAGGGACTCCACAACGCTTACGAAGGGCGACCCCCCCCTCCAACTCAACAGGCAGCGCGCGACAGACCAGATCTTGATAGCAGTCGGAGTTCTCCTCACAGAGCTGCCCACCCAGGGGAGGGCTAAGCTGTGGGCCAAGCTCCAAGATCAGGCAAGCGCTCAGGCTCTCTGAAATCTCATCTCCATCGAGATCAAAATCCGCCTGGAGGTTGGCCTCCAGTACCTCTAGAGGCAGGCCCTCAAAGAGCGCACAACTGGGCCACTCCTCTTCAAGGCAGCGAGCCTCTGCGGCAGCATAACGCTCCAAGAGCTGAGCACGGTTGAGGGTCCCGCTGAGATACAAGCTGCCACCAAGACCCTCTCCCTGTTCCAGAAGTTGGCCGCTGAGAATTAGGCCCTCAAGCTCAAGCAGGAGAGGCTGCTCTTGGCGGTCGTAGTAGAGAGGAGAGGGCAGGCTCAAAACACCTGCATCAATCAAGAAGAGAAAGCCCCCTTCCAGGAGATCAAGGCCCTCTCGCCGCTCTCGCCCTCGCCCTTGAGGATCTTGACTGCGCGGGAGAGGGCTCCCCTCAGCATCCGACTCCATAAACTCCAGCGAGAATCCTGGCTCTCCAAAGCCCGGAGCACGGATCATCAGGGCTCGACGACCCTCCAAGAGGCTGCGATCCAGATCAGGGTTATAGAGCCCTGCTATGGCCCCCAGGGCGTTGTCCAGGCTTCCATCTTCATCTAGATCTTGGCAGCCCAGCTCTCCATCGAACTCCGCGATACGCCAGCCCTCGACCAGAGCTGCAACGGGGCCAGGGCAGGGGGCGCCATTGTCGATTCGCTGATCACAGTCATTGTCCAGACCATCACAGAGTTCCTCTTCTGGTTCTCCCTCCTGAGCATCACAGATCAGCTCAAGACCCTCCGCAGCACAGATCAACCGCCCCTCTCGTTGACAGAGCCCGATCCCCAGCTGGCAGGGAGCGCCCTTATCTGGGAACTCCTCATCTGCCTCCCCATCGCAGTCATCATCCAGATCGTTACAGCGCTCCTCAGAAGAGGGGCCAAGGGTCCCTTCACACTCCAAGCCATCACCCTCTTCACGACAGATCCAGAGCCCCTCTCGCTGGCAGATCCCCTGCCCCAAATCACAGACCTGCCCCAACTCAGGCCAAAGCTCATCCACCGCCCCATCGCAGTTGTCATCCAGATCATTACAGCGCTCCTCCTCCGCCTCCCCAGGGGCAACATCACAGCGCGCCTCTGAGCCATCCTCAGCGCAGATCAGATGCCCAGAGCGGCGACAAATCCCCTCTCCCACCTCACATTCAGCGCCCAGCTCGAAATCCTCATCCACCTCGCGATCACAATCATCATCGATCTCATTACAGCGCTCAGGGCTGCCCACGCCCGGAGTGGCATCACAGCTCAGGCCCTGACCATCCTCAGCACAGATATAGAGCCCCTCGACACGACAAGCCCCATCTCCCAAGGCACAGGCCTGACCCAGCTCTGACCAGCTCTCATCCACCTCACCATCGCAATCATCATCCTCATTGTTGCAGTGCTCCCCTTCAGGGGTGCGTATGGCGACACAGACAAGCTCTCCTCCTCGACAATGCTCCTCACCCACCGCACAGATCCCCTCTAAGCCACTGTGGCAGGTCCCGCCGCTGCCTGGATCATCCTCATCCGACTCTCCATCACAGTCATCATCAGCTCCGTTACAGACCTCCTGATTGGGGTTGAGGTTGGGGATACATCTGAGCCCCCCCGCCTCACAGCGCTGGGTTCCCTGAGCGCAGAGGCCGGGCTGCCCACTGTTACAGTCTGCGCCACCATCTGGATCACCCTCATCGATCTGACCGTTGCAGTTGTCATCTTGACCATTGCAGGACTCATTGGGCGCTGCCTGTCGGAGCTGTTCACAGCGCAACTCCCCCTGTTCACAAAGGCTGCGGCCTTCGGCACAGATCCCCGGTAGGCCGGTGTTACACTCCGTCCCTCCTCCAGGATTGCCCTCATCGATCCGGCCATTGCAGTTTTCATCTTCGAGGTTGCAGATCTCCGCGACCCCTGGGTTCCTGTGAGGCTCCTCAGGAGCGCAGTCTCCCGAGGGCAGGAGGCAGCCGATCCCCTCTACATAGCCGTCACTGTCCAGATCCTCACAGAGAGGATCAGGGGCGGTGTCCGCTTGGTCCAGGGCCTGATCCACAGGCTCAACATCTGGGATAAGAGAATCTGGAGCCGCGTCCTTTGGAGGGGGTGCTTCATCCTCGGTGAGGAGAGGGGCAAACTCCGGGGGAGGCCCTGAAGGCGGGCAGCCCTGAAGTAAGAGGATGAAGAGGAGCCAGGAGGAGCTGAAGGCTGTCTGCTGCATGGAGGGCGCTCTTCTCTAAGATAGATAGGAGATCAAAAGTGACTCACCCAGCTGATCCCCCCTGGCGAGGGGAGCAGACCTGAGCCAAGAACCTCAGCGGAGGTCTTGGGGGGATCTTCATGGAGGAGGAGGGCCATCACCCCACCCCCCAGGATAAGAGCACCGCTCAGACCATAGAAGCTGTAGGCCAGGGTCCTGGAGCTGCTGCGCTCATCGACGAGTTCGTCATAGCGCCCTCGATCATCTCCCTGAGCTGCCTCCTTGAGATCCTCATCAGCCTGTTGTGAGTCTAGGGCAAAGAAGATCCCTCCCCCAGCTAAGGCGACACCCAAACCAGCGCTGATCAAGCCTGCGCTTCTCCAAGGGAGACGCTTCGGGGGTGGGGGTGGAGGCGGTGGCGGCGGCGGCGGATCTTCTTTGATCGGTTGAGTTTCTGGAGGGCGCTCCAAGAGGGTGTTAAGCTCCATTCGAGCGCGCTCAGACTCTGGGGTTCCAGGAAAATCAGTGATCACTCGTTGATAATGTGCCTTAGCCTCCTCCCAGGATTTCATCCGCTGAAGTGAGCGGGCTAGGAGAAGTCGATGATCGGGTGAGCAAGCATCCAGCTCTGTAGCGATACGAAAGAGGGCTGAAGCTTCCTGAAAGCGCCCCAGCTTGGCGAGGCGCACTCCCTCTCGGGAGTTGACCTCGGCGGTCGTAGGATCTCTAGACTCACAATCATCCTGAGCCCAGCTCAGCTGCGGATAGAGCAGAGAGAACATCAGGAAAAGAGAGCTGATTCGGCTCATCAGAAGTCACTCGCTTCCAGTGAAAGACGATCCATGATGCGCTTGATGCGTTGCTGAGCATCTTTAGCTTTCTTTCCCTTGAGGCCCTTACGCAGCGCTCGCATATAAAAGCTTCGAGCGCTCTTGGGTGCCCCTCTACGCTCAGCATCTCGACCATCAGCGTAGAAACGCTCCGCCTGCCTCAGCTCCTCATCGCTGGGATCAACCTTGGATTTGGGGATCCTTGGATCTGGATGAGCGGGGATCGCGATAGGAGGCTTGGGTTTGGGCTTGGGCTTCGACCTAATCCTCGGCTTGGGCTTGCTCCTGGGGGGCTTGGGTCGCGCCACTTTGATGGGAGCTGCGTCCTTGGGGAGAGCTACATCCTTGAGAAGGAGATCCTTAGGAGGGCTCAGATCCAAAATCACCGCTGCATCCTTGGGCAGCGCGGCGTCCACTTGAGCGGGGATCTGAGCATCTGGAGCCAAGAGCCCTAGGGCAGGAGCGCTGCGGAGGATGGGTCGCTCTCTTGAGGAGAGACCCCGAGCGATCTGGAACAGAGCCGCGGCCAAGATCAACACGCTCAGCGCCAGCGCCCAGGGCCAGAGGCGCCGGGGCTCCTCCAACGCGACCTGAAGCACCTCTTCCGGTTCCAGCCCCTTTTGAAGAGTCAAAGAGGGGGGGCTCTTCAGATTTGGAGGTATAGGTGGAGCGGCTGGAACAGTCGAGAGGATCTCAGCATCGATGGGCATCTGGGTATCACCGCTGAGATCTCCATCTGGATGCTCACCTGGAGGAGAGAAGAGGCTTACGGTGGGGATGGGCGCTGCATCTCGTCGGCTGTCGATAGACTCAAGCACCGCCAGAGCCTCACCGGCGATGGCATAGCGTTGCCGAGGATCGATGGCCATGCACTTCTTGACGAAGTTGGTGAGCGCAGGAGGCAGCGGCTCTCCCTTAGCGCTGATGGTGATAGAGGGACGAGGATCACGGCAGTGAGCCGCTGCCATCTCGACCAGCTCCATCTTGGGGACAGGCGGCTCCCCGAGGAGCATCTCCGCCATGATCACCCCAAAGGCGTAGATATCGGTGCAGGGTGCGGTCTGCTGCGCTCGCCACTGCTCAGGGGCCATATATTTGGGGGTCCCTAAGATTCCCCCTTGCCCCATCTGAGTTGTGTGCCCCCCTGAGCCCTGGAGCGAAGCGATCCCAAAGTCAAAGAGCCGTGCAAAATATTTGCGGTTTTTGCTCTCATCCAGAAGCACATTCCCCGGTTTTAGGTCTCGATGAACCACCCCCAGTTGATGAGCAGCTGAGAGGCCTCGGAGGACGTTGATCCCGATCTTGAGGCAGGCGTTTAGGCTGAGGCCCTTCTTGACCTTGAGGAGCCGCCGCAGGGTGGGTCCATAGACCAACTCCATGGCAAAATAGAGGAGGTGATCATCCTCCTCCTGTCCCAAAGAGGTCTCACCATAGTCAAAGAGAGGGACGATGTTGGGATCCAGGAGAGCTGCAGCGGTGCGTGCCTCTCGTTTAAAGCGATGGATGACCTGCTCATCTCCCACCGAATCCAACATAAGCAGCTTAAGAGCGATGTCTCGCCCCAAGGGCTTTTGCTCAGCACGATAGACCGCGCCGAAGCCTCCCGAGCCCAAATAGCCATTGATGATATAGGTGTTGTTGATGGTGACGCCCAGCATATGACGCTTGGCGCGTGGGGTCCGCTGTAGAGCGCTGCGGTTAACCCCCCTCACTCCCCCTGTCACGCTGTGATCAAGGGGGCAGAGTTCCTCCCCCGCCTCCAAAATTCGGTTGCATTTGGGGCAGATTAGAGCATCAGGAGGGGGCTCTTGGGCGCTTGAGTTGGCATGGGGATCAGTCAAACCGTCCTCTACGGAACCATGATTCTCGCAGACTACCACAAGAGGGAGAGAATGGCTGCTTGCTCATCGCTCCAAGCGACAGATGATCGGAGGAAGCGCTGTTGGGATGAGCACTCAACTCATCAACCGAAGAAGAGAGACATCAAGAGCAGTCAAGATTATAGAGCCCTTACTGCTCCTGAACATTAAGCTGGAAGGAACCCCAGAAAGGGGGCTCGATGAGATCACGCAGTTCAACATCCTCTAGGAGCGCAGGCATGATCTCGGTCGCCTCATGCTGAGTCACCAGGGCATAGAATGTGACTGGTAGATGGACCTCCTCTAGGCGAATCTCCAGCTCTCCATCCGCTCGTACTCGATACTCGATCTGATTTAGCTCATTGTCATGGCCAGGCAGGGCCAGATGGAAGGAGGGGATATCCCGCTCCGCGCCATCGGTGATACGCAGCCAGGGTAAGCCCTCATGCTCTCCCTGCTCTGCCAGAGTGTTGCCACCCGCACCCAAGCCCCCACTCAGCTTCACGTTGATGCTACGAGACTCATGAGGATCAACCGCGTTCAACCGCAGACGCCAGATGCGGGGGTCGGGGAAGTCGCTGACCACGCTAAAGTGATAGCCTCCAGCGGCGCCCTCTAAGCTTCCAGACTCCGGCAAGTTCAATGGAGCTGAGACATGCCCATCACGCTCCAACTCTAGGATTCCAAAACAGTCAAAGGCATCACTTCTACCATCTGAGTCCCAACCCAAACATTCGTTGCCAAACCCGTGCTCAATCTCAAAGGGCTCAGGCTCTTCGATGAGGTTGATCGCCGCACCCAAGCTGCGATAGCCCCGAGGGGCGCCGCCATCCACCATGATAAAATACTCTCCGGGCTGGGCGTCTGCGATCAACAGCTCAGGCTGAAGGCCCTGAGCGCAGCCCAAACTGCTGAGAGGAGACTCACAGTCTCCTCTTACAGAGAGCACAGCGGGGAAGCTGCCACCTGTTTCTACTGAGATCTGGAGATCAACCGCCTCGGTGAGGATATAGCGATAGACTCGCTCAGGAGCTCCCGCGCCGCCGCAGTTTGAGCTATAGAGATCTGGCTCTCCCTCTTGAGTCTCAGCCTGGACCTCTCCATTCTCAGAGAGCAATGTCAGCTCTGTCTCTTCACGACAGAAGAGGCCCTCCAGGAGATCTCCTCGTGTCTCGCAGCCTGGATCCTCAGGCCAGTCCACCAAACCATCCTCATCATCGTCCACGCCGTTCGCACACTCTGGAATATCCTCGGGATCGGTCTCATCATCATCCTCGGGGCCACCACAGCCCAGATCCTCTAGGTCGATAAAGTTGTCGGCGTCATTGTCCACTCCGTCGGAGCAGCGAGGCAAGGTGGGGCCCTCGTTGCGCTCATCAGAGTCTCCCGCGAATTGACAACCGGGATCGTCGGGGAAATCTGTGCGTCCATCGCGATCATCATCACGACCGTTGAAACAGGCTGGAGTGATACGTGAGTTCTCCTCGCTCTCATGGGCGGCGGAGACACAGCCTGGATCATAGGGGAAGTCGATCAACTCATCTTCTTCACCATCATCATTGAGGCCATTGCTGCAGGCAGGCAGCGGATCTGGATCGCTCTCATCATTGTCTCCAGCAGCGAAGCAGCCTGGATCGAAGGGGTAATCGATCCGGCCATCTCCATCATCATCCTCACCGTTGGAGCAGTTTGAGTTGCCCTCACCCTCCTCACGAAGATCACCAAAGGAGTGACAGCCCGGATCATAGGGGAAGTCAGTGAGGCCATCATGGTCATCATCCATGCGGTTGTGGCACTGAGAATCTCGGCGGGGGTCGGTCTCATCCGTATCAGCTGCGTTGAGGCAGCCTGGATCCCAAGGGAAGTCGATCTCCCCATCCTCATCATCATCTAGGGTGTTGAAGCAGGCAGGGGCCAGCTCAGGCTCCACTGGATCCTGCTCATCAAAGTCACCGTGAGCAACACAACCTGGATCATAAGGGTAGTCGATCAGGCCATCATCATCATCATCGATACCGTTTTGACAAAGCGCCTCAGGGTTGCCCTCTCCAGCCTCATCTTCATCTTCTAGACTCTCGCAGCCTGGATCATCAGCATCCACCTCTCCATCCCCATCGTTGTCGCGACCATCGCCACAGGCGGGATCGAGGCGTTCAGCCTCAATACTCAGGCGGAAAGGACCACCTACGCCTCGGCTGGTATCTACGATGATCCAGTAATCTCCAGGGGATCCTCGCTCTAAGACGATGCGGCCGTAGTCGCTGCCTGCGCGGCGGCCATCATCACAGCCCAACTCGCTGTTGGGGTCATCACAGGTCCGCCGTACATAGAGGGTCACAGGAGTCTGTGTTTGAGGGTGCGCGCTGCTCAGGGTGAGACGAGCATTATAGGGGTTGTGATAGTAGATAAGCTGCTCAGCGCCTCGATCTCCCCCACAGCTGCCCTCATGTGCCTCTGATGCCTCCTCGCCTGAGGTATCTCCATCGAAGTAAGGCTCTCCTTCGAAATACTCCTGATAGGGCACTCCATCGCCACAGGCGTCGATCTCGCTCTGTCCTGAGGCGCTCAGGCAGCCAGGATCATTGGGGTAATCGATCTCCCCATCTTGATCATCATCCTCATCATTGAAGCAGGCGGGGAGAGGCTCCAAGCTGGTCTCGTCTCGATCATCGGGAGACTCACAGCCGGGATCATTGGGGTAGTCGGTGAGGCCATCCTCATCATCATCCTCCCGGTTGAGGCATTCAGCCATCGGGATCTCGTAAACTGTCAGCTCTACCGGACCGCCGATGCCCGCTACACCATCAACGAATATGAAGTAATCTCCAGGGTTGACGTGAGGGATGCGCAGCATGTGACCTGGGACCTCGGGGTACTCCTCTTCACGTTGACATGCCACCTCCGCGCCGCGAGAGAGGCAGTAGTTGCGGCGCATATAGAGAGTAGTGGGTACTTCAGTGGCCCCTCGAGTGCTGATCTCTAGAGCTTCCACCGCTTTGTCGAGATGGTAACGAACGACAGACTCAGGAGAACCACGACCTCCACAACTCCCTCGAGCTTCAAAGACTCCTCGGGAGGTGTCCAGGAAAATGGGGACTCCGTTCAGAGCCTGGGGGGGATCATAAACATCTCGGCAAGAACCCCGCTCGTTGAAGTCTGATGCAGCTTCACAGCCCTCATCATCGGGATAGTCGATCTTGCCATCCCGATCGTTATCCTGCCCGTCGCTGCACTCTGGAGTCACCTCCTTATCCAGCTCATCGCGATCTCCGATGGAAGCACAACCGGGATCATCAGGGTAGTCGATGCGACCATCCTCATCATTGTCCTCTCCATCAGCACAGGCGGGCGCGACTGGTGGATCCGCTTCGCTGGTGTCTCCCGCTGCTGCACAGCCAGGCTCCATCGGGAAATCGATGATATTATCCTCATCGTTGTCGACCCCGTCCCAGCACTCTGTGGGGTTCTCGGAGTTTTCATCCCCCTCATCTCCATCAGCGACCGAGGCGCAGCCTGGATCGCTCTCATCCACCACCCCATCCCGATCATTGTCCAGACCATCATTGCATTGAGGGGTGATGGGGGCGTTGAACTCATCCTCATCTACAGCGGAGCCACAACCGGGATCATCTGGATAATCAGTTAGGTTATCGAAGTCGTTGTCGATCCCATCGGCACACTGAGGGATCTCCCCCTCATCATCATCATCAGGGCCTTCACAGCCAGGGTCCTGCTCATCGATGAGGCCATCTCCGTCATTGTCTCTGAAATCGCTACAAGCGGGACCGCTGGGTTCTACCTCAGCGTCGATGCCCCCCTCTCTCAGGGCGCCCGCTTCATGAAGGCCCCTGTCTTCGGTGCTCACATCCTCTGTCTCAGCGCTACCGCTGCCATCATTGCAGGCGCCCAAGACAAGAAGCGCAAAGATCAGAAAAAACCGGGACATCCCCATCTCCTTCAAGGCTCTTTGGGGCGGCAGGATAAGAGAGAAAGCCCAAAACATGCCAGTCTGCTTTAGCGAAACCCGGCTCCTCTCGATAAACTGCCGCTCTCACAGCGACAGGAGGCGCTCTTGTTTCTCTACTGGCTTTCTCTTTTTGGCTTGAGTTTACTTCTCCTGGGCTGGTTCATCAACCTCCTCAAAATGCTGCGGGGAGATGACACCCCTGCTGAGTGGCGCCTTGATGCGAGCTGCCAGCCTGACACGCTCGCTTTACCACCCTTCCTCTCTATAGTCATTCCGGCTCGTGATGAAGAGGCACATATCGAAGCCTGCCTGGAGGCGGTCTTTGCGGTAGAGTGGCCTGGAGAGATGGAAGTTGTGGTCCTGGATGATCGCTCTAGCGACACGACCGGAGAGATCTTAGCGCGCCTCGCTGCTGAGGAGCCTCGCCTTAAGATTCTCCAGGGAGTGGAGCTGCCTGAGGGCTGGTTAGGCAAGCCCCACGCGCTGCATCGAGCCCAGGCAGGCACCAGCGGAGAGTGGTTGCTTTTCTTAGACGCTGACGTACGGATTGATCCTCTGGGACCTCAGCGCCTCTTAGGGCGAGCCATCCAACAGGGAGCAGAGATGGCCTCCGCGCTGGGGCGCTTGAAAGTGGAGAGCTTCTGGGAACGAGTCATTCAGACCCGTATGGGCGCGGTCATCGCGGCGGGGAACCCTCTAAAAGAGGTCAATGATCCCGAGAGCCCACGCGCCCTTGCTAACGGCCAGTGTTTGCTCTTCAAGCGCAGCGCCTATGATCGCTTAGGAGGACATGAGTCCATCAAGAGCAGCGTTCTTGATGATGTTGACTTCGCCAAGCGTGCCAAGGCGGAGGGGATCGCTTACCGTCTCTACTTTGGCCCGGGGGTCTTCTCCTGTCGAATGTACAGCAGCCTGGGAGAGATCTGGGAGGGTTGGAGCAAGAATCTCTTTCCTGCTCTAGAGTATCGTTGGAGTCTGATCTTTTGGGTGAGCTTCTTCCTCAGCCTTTTTTCTCTGTTGCCTTTCCTCCTCTTGGCTAAGAACCTGTTGCTCCTGGCTCTGGGCGGCGCTCCGCCGCTGCTCCCCCTCGTCCTAGAGGCGGTCACTGTGGGGATCATCTTCGCCCTGGACGCTTTGGGACACCATATAAATGGCTATAGATGGGGTCTCTTCTGGACCTTCCCGCTGGGGATGCTCATTGTGATCCTCCTCTTCTGGAACAGCGCTTGGCGTATCCAGAGTGGTCGAGGTGCGATCTGGAAAGGTCGTATAGTGGAGGCGGGGAGGGGCTCTACAAGAGGGCCTGAAAAGTTTTAAAATCCAGGGGAACCTTCCTTTAGTCGCCCTGTCGAAGGCGGCAGTTCAAGACTGAAAAACATTTCAACATCGCATTATAACAGATTGACTGTGAATGGCAGTCGACAAATTTGCCATGTTTGCGTCACAAACACCTACATAGAATGTAAATCCACCAAACAAATCTACTAAAATATCGTCGTGAACCGATGGTTCGATGAGCCAACGATTAATGGAGACTCAATCATGCAGAGCCAAAATAAGCAGGTCACCCTCAAGTTTGAGATCTATACAGGCTCCCAGCTCAAGCGAACAGAACTCCTGATGGGACCACGCATCAAGGTGGGGACACTCAACAGCGCTCAGCTCTGCATCAAAGATGAAGGAGTCTCTCGCATCCACGCGCTCATCGAAGTCAAGAGCCCCACCGAGGTGGAGATTCTCGATCTGGGAAGCCAACGCGGTACATACCTCAATGGTGCGCAGATCTCCAAGGCGAGCCTTAAGGCTGGAGATCAGCTTCAGTTTGGAGCAGCACAGGTGAAGGTCAGCCTTGCGGCTCAAGATGCACCTCCTCGACGCTTTACCCTCCCCCCAGATGAGGAAGAACTGGAGGGCGGCCCTCAGAGCCTGGAGGTTCTTGTACTCTGGGGCAGCTCGGTGATCAAAGCGCAACATATCAGCACTCCAGGAGCTTTCACCCTGGGGGAATCTCCCAAAGCTGATCAGTTTATCGATCCAACCCTGCTGCCTCAGGATCTCTACCCCATCGCAGAGTGGCAGCCTGAAGGACCGCTGCTCAACCTGCCCCGGGGGAGTCAAGCTGAGGTGATGATTGGCGCTGAGATCTACGGTCTTAAGCAGCTCCGAGAGGCTGGAATGTTGAGGCGCTCTCAACTCAAAGAGAGCGAGAGCCTGCTCCTCCCTCCTGGGGGCCGGTGTCGTCTGAGCTTTGGAGAGTTTAAGATCCTGTTGAACTCAGTGAACCAGGCTCCTTCCGTTGAGCGAGGTTCTCCTCTGGAGTTGATGGATGCTCAACAGATCCTCTTCCTGCTGTTCGCTGGGTTCCTACACGGGCTCTTCTTTCTGATCGTGCAGAGTATGCCTCAGGAGATGAACAGCCTCTCTCTGGATCGTTTTGAGACCCCAGATCGCTTCAGCGAACTCCTCTTTATACCTGAGGAGCAAAGCCCACAGGAGAAGTTGGTGGATATCTTCGGAGAGATCGACGAGGAGGAAGCGCCTGCTGCTTCAGGGGATGAGGGCAGCTTGGGGCACCCTAAGGCGGTACAAAAGCGTGGGCGGTTGGAACTCAAAGGTAAAGAGGACCAAGAGGAGATCAAGCTGGCCCGAGAGCGGGCACGGCAACAGGCCATCGCCACCGCTGAAGCCGCCTTTGAGGGTCTAGAGCAGGAGATGGCTACGGTCTGGGGAACAGAGCAGCGCAGCGCTGGGGGGGAGGCTTTGACCGCCTTGGGGGATATGTTTGGTGAGCGAACAGGGACGCAACATGGATATGGTATCGGGGTCGCTGGAGTGGGTCGTGGAGGTGGGATGCCTGGTGAACACTCTGTCGGTGTCCCCTGGCCAACACGAGGCCTTCGAGGCCTCAAAGGCTCGCCGAGGCCTTCAATATATGCCCCCCGCCGTAAGTCGATCGAGAGGAAGCTCAAGGGTCCCAAAATCATCCCTAAGCCTCCAGTGATCAAGGGCTCCTTAGAGAAGGAGGAGATCAGGCGAGTCATCCGTCGGCACCGCAATGAGTACCGCTACTGCTACGAGAAACAGCTGAATCTAAAACGAGATCTCAACGGTAAGATCGTCGTCAAGTTCATCATCGGAGGAGATGGCAGTGTCCTCGCCTCCTCCATCCAAGAGTCCAGTATGAACAACCGCGTCGTGGAGTCCTGCCTGATGCGCAAGATCAAGCGTTGGATCTTCCCACCCCCCAAGGGTGGCGGCATGGTCACCGTTCAATATCCCCTGATCTTCAAGAAGAGCTAAGCTCCTCCTTGCTCTGAAGCCAAAGCGCCTCCAGGGCCTCAGCAGAGAGGCCTCTCAGTTCTGCCCGCGCCTCCATCCTTCGAAAACGACGCTCAAATTTCTTCACTGCTCGCCTCAACGCCGCCTCAGGATCAAGTTGTAGATGACGGCAGAGGTTGGCGAGGGTGAAGAGGAGATCCCCCATCTCCTCCTCTTGCTCCTCTCTGCTCCCTCGCTCTAGAGCTTCTCTTAACTCAGCACGCTCTTCGTCAAATTTCCTCCAAACCCCCTCGCTGGACTTCCAATCAAAGCCAACCGCAGCAGCCTTAGCGCTCACCCGAAAAGCTCTCAACAGAGCCGGAGCGGCGCGGGGAACACCGTCAATCGCGCTCTTGCGCCCCTCCTGCTGCTTGATCGAGGACCAGATCGCGCGCAGAGCCTGCTGATTTTCGATCTCAAGATCTCCAAAGACATGGGGATGGCGGCGCTTGAGCTTATCGCTGATGCCTCGCGCCACCTCGCTGAAGTCAAAGTGTCCTGCCTCCTCTTGGATCCGGCTCTGAAAGACCACCTGAAAGAGCAGATCACCCAACTCATCGCGGTGAACATTGGGATCTTCAGCTTCCATCGCTTCCAAGACTTCATAGCTCTCTTCTAAGAGCCAACGCCTCAGACTTTGAAGGTCCTGCTTGCGGTCCCAGGGGCAGCCATCAGGGCCTCGTAGGTGAGCCATCACCCCCAAGAGCACATCCATCGCCTCAGGATCTTTCATCTCTCTTCCCCAAAGTTGATGTCACTCTCTATCTTGAAGCTGTATCGATGTCAGCCCACTTGGAGGGTCATGCTCAGTTCGCTGCTCTCTCTGTTTATTTTGCTCAGCCCGACTCCAGGGGATCGGGACGGGGACGCTCTGCCTGATCTGCTGGAAGATCTCGATGGAGATGGAACTTTGGACTGGTTTGAAACCGATCCAGATAATCCCGATACCGATGGTGATGGCCTGGAGGATGGAGTCGAGGATCTCAACCTAAACGGTCGCCGAGATCCAGGAGAGAGCGATCCTCGAAGAGCAGACACCGATGGAGGAGGGACAGATGATGGAAGAGAGCTTGAGGATGGCAGTAATCCTCTGGAGCCTTTTGACGATCTAGACGCTGATATCGATGAAGATGGGCTGAGCGGACGCTTGGAGTTGGAGTGGGGCCTCAATCCTCGAGATCAAGACTCCGATGGGGATGGCTTGATGGATGGTCTGGAGCTGGAAGGTCTTACAGATCCGCTCAACCCTGATTCTGATGGGGATGGCCTACGGGATGGAGAAGAGGATCTAAACCTGGATGGTGCACGAACCCCCGGTGAGACCGATCCGATGATGTTCGACACAGATGGAGGGGGTACGGATGATGGGCAAGAGCTGAGAGATGGCAGCGACCCTCTCTGGCCTGAGGATGATTGGGAGCAAGACCCCGATGGAGATGGGTTGAGCAGTCGCCAAGAGCGTGAACATGCTCTGGATCCTTTCGATGGAGACAGTGATGATGACGGGCTCTTGGATGGTGAAGAGCCCGGCTGGGCTGAAGATAGAGATGATGATGGCCTGATCTCCGCTCTGGATCCCGACAGTGACAATGATGGCCTCTTTGACGGCCTGGAGTCCGGGTTGGTAGAGCCTCCAACCGAGACAGATTGGCGGCGAGGACGCTTTCGTCCCGATCTTGACCCTGAGACTCAGACCGACCCTCAACGGACAGATACGGATGGTGGAGGGCTTTCAGATGGGGCTGAGGATCTGAATGGAGATGGTGCCCTGAGTTTTGGAGAGAGCGATCCTCTTGACCCCCTGGATGACGCTGCGGGGGAGCTGGACAGTGATGGGGATGGACTGCCTGATCTTGTCGAGCAGCGGTTGGGGTGCGATCCTTTTGATGCTGATAGTGACGATGATGGCTTAGCCGATGGCGCCGAGCCCAACTTTGGGGTGGATCATGATCTGGATGGCTTGATCAATGCCCTTGATCCCGACAGCGATGGGGATGGGCTGCCTGATGGCTTAGAGTTGGGGGTGAGTTTCCGTTTGCCTGATACTGAAGGGGGGATTTTTCGCGCTGATCAGGACCCTGAAACAGTGACCAGCCCTCTTCTCGCTGACTCGGATGCGGGGGGGGTGATCGATGGCTTAGAGGATCGTGATGGAGATGGCCAAATCGGCCCAGGAGAGAGTGACCCCAACGACCCCTCTGATGATATCGCTCCAGACAGCGATAATGATGGGATGCCTGATGCGGTAGAGCACTGGGCTGGTCTCGATCCCGAGGATGCCGACTCCGATGATGATGGAGTTCCTGATGGTCAAGAGGGCCTACAGGACAGCGAGGGAGATGGCCTACCCAACGCCCTGGATCCAGACAGCGATAATGATGGGCTCCCTGATGGTTTAGAGATGGGGCTGGAGGAGCCCCATGAGGACAGCTCTCCAGGAGGCCCCTTTCGAAGTGATCTCGATCCTGAGAGCCGCACAGATCCTCACCGTAGAGACAGCGACGGGGATGGGCGCAGTGATGGAGAGGAGGATCTCAACCGGAACGGTCGAGTTGATCCAGGAGAGAGCGATCCTCTGAAGTTCGATGAGGAGAACGGCGCTGAGCTGGACAGTGATGGAGATGGGCTCTCTGACGAGTATGAACAGGCTCGCGGCCTCTATCCAGAAGACAGTGACTCTGATGATGATGGGGTCCCCGATGGAGAGGAGGGGGCAGAGGATTCAGATGGAGATGGTTTGATCGACGCCCTAGATCCTGACAGTGATAATGATGGCCTCTTTGATGGCACAGAGATGGGGCGTAGGATCCCCAGCCCTGGGACCGATCTCCAACAGGGCTTCTTTATCCCTGACGCTGATCCAGAGAGCAGCACAGATCCCCGCAATCCAGATACTGATGGAGGTGGGCGCAGTGATGGGGCTGAAGACAGCAACGGCAACGGCGCCCTAGATGAAGGGGAGAGCGACCCTCGGAATCCAGAGGATGATTACCAAGAAGAGACAGAACCAAAGCCTGAGCTTCACATTCGAGGTGGCTGCTCTCTGGGCTTAGGGCTTGGCAGGAGAGGTGTTTGGCCTCTCCTCCTCCTATTGATCTCCCTACTCCTTCCCTGCTCCAGCAGGGCGTTTCGTGCGGATGGCTTTAGACCGCGTTTGGGAGAGCATGGAGGCTTTGAGGTTGAGGGGGCTGCGATCCCCGCGCCGGGTGCTCTACGCCTGGGTCTTAGCCTCCACCACAGTCGAGGGATCCTCTTGGCTGAACGAGAGAACGCGGGGGATCTAGAACTCCTCCGCCACAGCAGCCAACTTCAACTTCTGCTCGCCTGGGTCCCTCTCCCCGCGCTGCGTTTGGGTCTAGATTGGCCTCTGGCTTGGAACCAAGGGAAGGATCCAGAAGGACAAGCCTTCTCCGAGCTTGACTCGGGGGATCCTCGCCTTCTCCTCCAGAGTCAGATCCTCAAACGTGACTCTTGGGCTCTCTCGCTGGCCCTGCCATTGAGCCTACCTCTAGGCGAAACGGAGCGCTGGCAGGGAGAGGAGAGCCTCAGCCTTGGGGGTGCACTCCTTGGAGAGCTTCAGCTTGAGGCGCTCCAATTCTATGCTCAACTTGGAGGGCGCTATCGCCCTCACGAGCGCTTCTATGATCTGGAGATCTCTTCAGAGCTGACTGCTGCATTGGCACTGGGCTATTCTCTAGGGGACTCACTGCCTCTGCTCCTGGGAGAGCTGAGCGGGGCATGGCCTGGAGTAGCTCCAAAGCGCTTATCTCTGCGTCTGGGGGGGGAATGGCTCCTCGGAGAGTTCAGCTTCAGCGGAGCCCTGGAGAGGGGCTTAAGCGAGGGAGCAGGGGAGCCCGCTTGGCGTGTACTCTTGGGGGGATCTTGGGAAAAGCGCTAAAGCCCATCCCAACGCATCTTTAAAACCGCCTTCTGCTCCTCGGCGAGGCTCTCTTCCAACTCCTGCTCACAGGCTCTGAGTTGTCTCAAAGCTCTCCAGAACCCTCGAGTCAAGGTCACCAAGTCTTTGCCATCGATAAAGCGGACAGGCAGGCGATATGGAGTGGGGCTTCCTTGAAGTTGCTCCGCTTTAAGAAAATTATAGAGGGCTTTGGCGATGCTTTCCAAGAGCGCTGCAACTTCTGGGATCTCGCTGATGGGGGTGCTCATCTCCTCACTCAATCGAGCATTCAACCAGAGTTGCTCATTGAGCCCTACCTTAAGTTCGCCTTGGATCCTGGAGATCTCCGCTTTCATACGCGCCTTGAGTTGAAGCAGCTCCTCGTCAGAACTCCTTGCTGCGAGGCTGGTTGAGTTGATAAAAGCACTGCGGATCGCAGCGCTGAAGAACTGCTCAAGATCGCTACAGAGGAGTTGACTGATCTGCGCTCCCTGCTGTTTGACCTTCTCTCTCCAAAGTTCAAGGGCCTCCACAACTGCTCTCCTGATTTTTTAAAGACCTGTTATGTTAGGCTAGCGTGCCCCAGAGATGAACGGAAACAGAGCGCTAAGTGCAACTGGAGGGCGAGATGGCGATACGCCGACTCTTACTGATCGAGAGAGAGAGCCCTGTTCAAGCGGTGCTCTGCCACATATTAGAAGCCAGCGGCTATGAACTCATCGCAGCGGCAGACGCCTTAGAGGGTCTCAAAAGCTACTATGAGACAGCTCCTCAATGCATCATCGCCAGCCTGAGCCTCAGCGATGTAAAGAACTTTGAGATTCTCCATGCCATGCGAGAGCTTCAACCTGAGCTGCCCATCATCCTCCTGGCTCAGAGCACTGAAGTTGCACGACTCTCAGATGCTCCCTCCATCAACGTTCTCTTGACGCGGCCCTATCGGCCTGAACAGATCCTGGGCGCTCTCCAAGATCTGGACGCGGCTGCCCAGAAGAGTTCTGTTGAGGTTGTGGACTTGGCGGGGATGGAGCTCCTCAATGAAGGCGTTCCGCTTGAACCTGATCTATCTTTGGAAGATTCAGATTTTTTTGGAGAATCATTCCACGAGAATGACAAGCTAAGAACAGAACTTTTCTCTGAAGATTCCGCGATGGACCTTATAGGAGAAGATGACTCAGGCTTAGATGATTTTGATCTAGACGGTCTGGATCTAGACGGTTTGGAACTAGAGGTTCCAGAGACGCAGCCTCTCGATCCCTCCACGCTGATAGAGAAAGGAGCAGAGGTTATCTCTGAGGAGCAGAGTTTAGGGGTAGATTTACAGGAGCCTTTTAAACCGGCGAATCAGGAGGATGAACTCTTAGGCTTCTTTCAGGGAGATTCTTCTGATGGCTTAGACGCGCTTCTTGGCTCCAGTGAGTCCCTGGACGATTATGATAATCTGGATCTCTACCCATCAGAGAAGCCTCAGGAGTTTAGACCAGATCCAGAGGTATCGAAGCTATCATCCACTCACCCTCCTTCGGAGAGTGTCTGGGCGGATGAGTTCTCTATGGAGCTTGAGGAGGATACTCCCCTCCAAGAGAAGGATTACAAGCTCCACCCCATGACTCCTCATTCCCCCTCTGATCCTCGCGGAATCTATGGTTCTTTGAACTTTCCACAGCTCCTTTATCGCTGTTTTCGTGACCTCTTCACGGGTCGCCTCCTCATCAGGCGCAAGAGCGCTCTGAGAGAGTTTGTGATCGCCAATGGTCAGCTCATCTCTGGAAACAGCAATATTCATTCTGATTTCCTGAGCCAGCTCCTTATTGAGGATGGGATCATTACAGAAGAGCAGCATGAACTCAGCCTTAAACAATCAAGGCAAGAGAAACTGGTCCAGGGAGAAGTTCTGGTGCAGATGGAGGTGATCTCTCCCGGTACCCTAAAGAAGTATCTGAGAAAACAGTTTCGAAGGAGGCTCCTAAACACCTTCCCTTGGAGAAGTGCGGAATATGGTCTCTCCTATGATCCCTCCGCGCAGGGTCTAGATGAGAGCATCCGCCTCAACCCCCTCGTTATTATCTTTGAGGGGATCAAATCTTTTTTCCCCATCGCTCCTCTGGTGGATCATTTTGATGATTTCAACTTAAGGAAGCTCAAGATCACTCCCCTCCTTGGGGACTACACCATCATGCTCAAAGATTTTAAAGAGGAGTTGCGGGTCGCGAAGCTCTGTGACGGAGAGCGCAATCTGGGGGAGATTTTGGGGATAAGTCCCTATGGCCTCGTAAGCACTCTCAGAATCTTACGGGCTCTGGAGATCATGAGTTGTGTCCTCTTTGGGGAGGTGAAAGAGTCTAAAGAGGTCAAGAACAGAGAAGATTTCAGGCACAAGCCTCCCTCAACCAGCCCCAACACCAGCCACAAACCGACGGTGAGGCCTCGAAGGAAGAGCCCCAAGAGACAAAAACGCAGAGAGAGAACAACGGTTGCCTCTCAAACCGCTCCGGAATTGGAGGGCGAAGAGGAGAAGTTTACAGACTTCTCTACATCAGGCCTTGATCGCGTGGAGTCTCTAACCCAGATCAAGTTTGATCTCATCGAAAAGACAAACCACTACCAATTTCTTGAGATTACACAAGAGGCCAACCTAGAGCAGATCAGGAAGGCTTTTGAGATCCTCTCCAAACGTCTCCAGAACGCTCGGGAACATGAAACCCCTGAGATTGCAGAGAAAGCTCGGAAGGTCCTTCAAGCACTGGCGACCTCTTTTGAGGTGCTGAGCAGTCGAAATAAGCGTGAGGCCTACGATGCCTTAACCTTGCCTGTTCCGAGGACCACAGGCTTGGATGTTCTCAAAGCAGAGAGTAATTTCAACCGTGGTCGTTGCTGCCTTGAGAATCTGGACACGGGCAAAGCGCTTCGATTTTTCAAAGTATCTTGTCTACAGGATCCTCACCAACCTCAGTATCAGGGATATAAAGCTTACGCGGAGTTTCTACAGGCTGATCCCAATGACAAAAAGAGTCGAAGTGAAGCGATAGATCAGATCCAGTTGGCGTTTAAAGAGGACGACACCTCCGATAACCTCGCTGTGCTCCTTGGTCATCTCTACAAGGGCTTAAAAAATATGGAATCTGCGGTTCGCTTTTATCAAAAGGCCCTGAGTATTAATCGCAGAAACCCTGAGGCTGCCCGAGCGCTGAGAGAGATAAATCGTTCTGAGCATCAACTTGAGAAGGAGTCATCGAGCCTCTTTGGCAAGCTCTTTCGCCGCTGATCTGCTGCGCTTCCTGAGTTCTCTTGAGGCTGACAGGTTTGCCTTCCAAGGAGAGCAAACGTATAAGAAGGCTCAACCCGAAACCCTGACCCCGCTGTGGCGGGGAAGACAGGAGGAAGCATGTCGATCCGCTTTGCTTGGCTTGCTGTGAGCCTCCTCTTTCTCCCGATCAACTCCATCGCCCAGGATATGGACTTTAAGCCCATCAGCGTGGAGGAGGACAAAGAGTCTAAGGCTGAACTTGAAGCAGCCCTCAAAGCCTATAAGAGGAGAGATTTTCTCCGCACCAGCTTGGTTCTTCACCGTCTTGTCAGCCGGAACGAAGTTGCTGTGAGCCCTGTAGAACAGAAGGCGGAGTATACCCTGGGAAAGACCCTCTATCGTTTGGGTCTTTATCAAGCTTCGCTGAACTCTTTTGAGCGTGTGATTCAGGGTGGACGAGAACATCGATATTTTAAAGCCAGCTGTAAGTGGCTCTACTACCTCTCTCGAAAAATTTCAGGGGATCCTGAGCTTTTAGAGAAGATCTCCAAATATCAACCCGAGGATTGTCCTGTAGAGTTCCGCAGCGAGATGTCCTTTCTGTTGGGACAGTACCACTATAATAAGGGAAAGGTAGACCAGGGGCTCTCTTTCTTAAAGCAGGTAGAGCCTAAAAGCCGCTACTTCCCTAAAGCTAAGTTTCTAGAGGGCCTTAGCTACACCCGCCTAGCCAGTGCTGAGCAGTTTGATCAGGATCAGAAGCGTATCCTGGGTAAGGCCATTGAGTCATTCAAAGACCTACTCCGAGTGACCGCAACCAGTTCTAAAATCACAGAAGACCTAAAATATTTTAACCAGCTTGCCATCCTGAGTATGGCTCGTGTTTTCTACGGCACGGGAGAGTTTAGGAAAGCGATTAAATATTTTGATCGAGTTCCTCTTGATAGTGTCCTATGGCTAGAAGCACTATTCGAAGCAAGCTGGACTCATTTTCGGATGAATAATCACGAAAAGGCATTGGGAAATCTACATACACTCAGTTCTCCATTTTTTAATGATGAATATCTTCCTGAAGCATCAATTTTAAAGTCGGTAATATTTTATTCAAATTGCAACTATGAGAAAACAAGAGAAACAATCCTTGATTTTCGCCTGATATATGAACCTCTCCTCAACGAAATCAAAGGATATGTGGATTCTTTTGCTGATCCAAGCGAATTTTATGAATTTTTGAGAAAGCTACAGGATTCAGGTGCTGCAATCTCTCCCAGAGTGCACCAAATTCTAGGAGCCGCCTTTAAAGACAAACAGCTCAAACGCATCAATGCTTATGTCCGTGAATTGGATCGTGAGTTAGATCTCATAAGACGTTCCAAATCAACATGGTCTAGAAGTCAGTTGGCCCAAGATATTATCCAAGCAACTCAATTTATTCGCTCTGATGCAGTAGGTAAAGCGGGAGATCGAGCTAAGGCTCGCCTGAACCAAGTTGTGCGTGAGCTAGAGGATCTCATCAGCCAATCACTGAAGATCGAATTTGAGGTGACTTCAGCGGAAAAGGGCATTTTAGAGAGCAATTTACAAGGTGGGGGAGAAGAAAAACGCTCTAAAACCCGTGGTTCTCTCTATGCTACAGATGATGAGCATCTCTATTGGCCATTCACTGGAGAATATTGGAGAGATGAATTGGGATATTATCTTTACACCATCAAATCGGAGTGTAGTCGATGAAAATTTTGTTTAATCGATGCCTAACATCATCTCTCACTCTTATCTTATTCCTAGGTCCTGTGCTGGCTCAAGACAAAAAAGTCAGTCGGGTTCCTAAAGCTGTTAAAGCTCCTAAAACAGAGAAAAAACGCACAAAAGTTGAGAAAAAAGGCCCAAAACTCGGCGGAGAGCGTTTTTTTAGCAAGCGTAAAGCAACTAAAAAATTGGCTGAGGCAAAATGGCGTGAAGGATTTAAGCTACTAAAGCAACTTATTGAAAAAACTCGAGATGATGACCCAGCCAAACCTGAGCTTTACTATCGTCTTTCTGAGATGCACTGGGAGCGAGCCAGTATCACAGACATGCAAGCCTTCGACGATGAGGAACTTTGCCTTCAAAAAGCAGAGCAGAGTGGTTCAGAGAGTGCCGCAGAGCGCTGTGTACGACAGCGCCAAGCGACTGAACTTTCATCACAAAAGTATCGAGATAAGGCAATCCAGATTTATGATCATATTGTACGTAAGTTCCCTAGGTACCCTCGGCTTGATGGTGTTCTATTCGCGCTAGCTTATAATTATCAACAAAAGAAAGAGACAGAAAAGGCCAAAAGAATCTATATGGCTCTTATCAGAAAGTTCAATAGGTCCACTCATATACCTGATACTCTTTTAAATATTGGTGAGATATATTTTGAAGCTGGCCAAGTTGAACAAGCACTCAAGGCTTACGACCGAGTAATTAAAAAGTATAAGAAATCGAATGTATATGGATATGCACTTTATAAATTAGCATGGTGCTATGTAAATAAGGGACAACATAAGAAAGCTCTGAGACAGTTTATTGATGTAATCAAATACTCTAAAAAACTGAAAGGCCGTGGCCGTTCTGGTAAAAATAGACTCACTCTAGAGAGAGAAGCTAAGAAAGATATTGTTCGCACTTATGTACATATTGAAGAAGCGAATCCAACTCGAGCAATACCACTCTTTAAAAAACATGCCCCTGATGATTACCTTGAACTTTCAGAAAAACTTGCAGATCTCTATGCAATAACAGGACAATTTCGCAAATCAAATAAACTATACCGTGAATTGATCAGGTTACAGCAAAAAAGCTATAAAATTGTTGGATACCAAATTCAGATTTTCATAAATATGAGAAGTATTGGAAAGAAAGGGGTATCTGTTCAGGAAATTAAGCGACTGGTTACACTCTGGCGTAAAGTTAAAAATGCTCCTGATGCAGAATCATCACGGGTAGAGAAAGACCGGAAAAAAATAGAGGAATTAGTCAGAAGTCAAGCAGTTGAGCACCATATCTTGGCAAAGAAAAGTCAACGACCCGAACATTATGCTATAGCATACGATTTATACCGTGAGTATGTGAACACATTCAAAAATGACAAGAATTTATATGGTATGGTTTTCTATTTTGCAGAATTGCTCTACGAAATTGGCAAGTGGGAAGAAGCTGCAAAATATTATGAAAAGACATTGGAAATTGATCCGAAAGGAGAGTTTACAGAAGATGCTGCGCATGGAACTGTCCTCGCATATCGAAAATTATTGAACGTAGCGAAAGGTCGAGAGAAAAAAAATGGGATTTCTAGTTCCGGAGAGTTAGAATCACAGAGTAAGGGTAAAGAAATCCCAAAACCAAGGCCTCTAACACAACAGCAAGAACGCTTTATCGTTGCCTGCGATCTTTACTCAAAGTATGTTAAGAAAAGTGAGTATTTGGTAGATATTGCTTATGATGGAGCACTTCAATACTATGATGCCAATCAATTTGATAAAGCCATTCCAAGATTTAAAAACATAGCTGAAAATCACAAAAATCACCGCTTAGCAGTATTCTCAGCAAATCTACTCTTAGACACATACAACCTCATGGGCGATTTTACAGCTCTCAACAAGCAAGTTGATATATTTCTTGGACTTTATAGCCAGGAACGAGATCCTGAGTTCCGTAAGCTTCTCGAAGATTTAAAAAAGCAATCAACATTCAATGAGTGCCAAGGTATTGAAGGGAAGAGAAAATATCTTGAGGCTGCTCGATGTTATTATAAATATTCAAAACGTTTTAAAGGAACTGATAATGTAGATAAAGCGCTCTATAATGCTGCTTTAAATTATGAACGAGAAAAGAGAATAGAAGAATCTATCCAAATGCGCCTCAAATTGGTTAACGACCATCAAAAAAGTGAGCTTAGGCCCAAGGCACTCTATCAAATTGCAGGGAATCTTCACGCGCTGGCGATTTATAGTAAGGCCAGCTCTGCATATGAATTCTTCGCAGGAGAATTTCCAAAACATAAAGATGCTCGTACTGCCCTTAAAAATGCGGCTATATTTCGTGAGGGTTTAGGAGAATTGGATAAAGCAGTTAATAATTATAAAGCCTATCTCAAAATCATCGGTTCAGACAGAGTTGAAGTGGCCAAAGTGTTCTTTTCTATCGGATTGATCTTTGAAAAGCAGGAAAAATGGAAAAAAGTAATCAGTCACTACAAAACTTTTCGCAGAAAATTCAGTAAAGATTCTTCTATTAATTTAACCATCGAATCTTATACTCGTACAGGAAATGCTTACATGAAACTTAAAAAAACGCGAAGCAACGAGAAAAAAGCTCAATCTGCATATAAATCCGCTTATAAGACATCTATTGATATTTCAGAAGATAAAAAGAAAGAACTGAATTCAGCCGGATTATCGGCTATAGCTGAAGCTCGTTTCAATATGGCTGAATCTATCTTCAGAGAATACAAAAGAACGCCATTAAAAGGGCGATCATATCGCAATTTGAAGCGCTTTATTAAGGAAATGACAAAAAAGATAGCAGGAAAGACTAAATATGTAGTTAAAGCCCAAAAAATTTATACAGAGGTGATCAATTTTCGTTCTGCTAACTGGGCAATTGCTGCTCTAGCTCGTATAGGCGAGATGTATCAGCAGGCAGCTGAGGATATATATGGTTATCCTCCTCCTACATCTTTCAATGAAGAACAAAAAGAGGTGTTTAAAGCACAGATGGGAGACATGGCCCACGCTCAAGAGCGTAAGGCTATTGATGCTTATGTTCGTTGTCTGAAAACAGCGCAAGAATTAAGATGGGTCAATAAATGGTCTGAATTGGCTGAACAACAACTTGCTCGGCTAGATCCAGGAAATTATCGTTCCAACGCCGAGGTCCGTGTCCGAGCCCAGGAGTTTGGGGCAGACTTTATCACAAGTGACTTTATCTCCAAGCTGCCGGAGGAGTGAGATGAAGAGGTTTCTTTACCTAATCTGCAGTTTTGTCATGGCCTGTGGCGGACCCGTATCCAACCTGGATGATGGTTTGGGTAACCAAACAGATCCTAAAAATCCTGATGAGGTAGTTAAGCCCACAGTTAAGAAGGAGGCTCGTCAACTTTTCAAGATGGCGGTCAGCGCCTATAAAAATGGGCAAAAACAACAGGCGATTGAGCATCTTAAAGAGGTGCTCAATGAGCAGCCTGATTTGGGGCCAGCCTATTATAATATTGGCTTTATCTATGAATCTCAGGACAATCTAGATGAGGCGCGGGGTTGGTATCAAAAATCAGCTGAGGAGGGGAAGAATTTTGGAGATGGCTTGGTCCGCTCAGCTTATCTGATGGAGAAGAATGGACAGAAGGAAGCTGGCCGAGGAATGATCCAGAAGGCTCTCCAAGAAGAAAAACTCAATGCAGGAGCATACCTGAATTTGGCTCAGGAAGCGCGCAAAAGGAGAGATTTTGCCTCTGCAATAAAATATGTTAGAACTGCTCTTAAATCAAATAGCCAAAACCCACAAGCATACGAAGTTCTTGCAAGAGTTTATTATGATATGAATAAACCTGAATTGGTCATTCTTGTATGTCAAACAGGGCTTCACATTGACGAAAACTACTCAGAACTCAACAATATTTTAGGGCTTGTTCATCTTAAAGCAGACAATGTGATTTCTGCCATTTCATCTTTCGAAGATGCAATCAAGAGCAACCCTAATCATCTCTCTTCTCTGATAAATCTAGGTGCGCTTACCTTCGGGTATCGAGACTATGAGTCCGCTTATCGATATTTTTCTAAAGCCGAGAAGGTTGCTCCTGATAACCTGAAGGTAATACTCTCTAAAGCTGTTGCAGCACGAGCACTTGGTCGACATAAAGAAGCAGAAAAGGGTTATCAACAAGTACTTGTTCACCAACCGAACCACAGCGGTGCTCACTATAACTTAGGAGTCCTCTACCAGGAATATACCCAAAATTTAGAAGGTGCACTCAAAGAGTATCAGATGGTTCTGCGACATGAGAATCGAGACGGCAAACTCCGCAAAGATGTGACTCAACGCATCAAGGCTTCTCGAATCCAAATTCAAAATATGCAGGAGCTTAAGGAAGAGCTGAAGAGGGAGAAAGAGCGAGAGCGGCGAGAAGCAGCCAAAAAGGCGGCTGCTCAGAAGGCTGCGACGGACAAGAAGAGTACGCCCAAAGGAGAGAAACCCAAAAAGGCTCCTGGGGCTTGAAGCCAATCCTCTGGGTAGAAGTTCTCAGTCTGGCTCCTCGACTTCCCTAAACCTTATTTCAGAAATTTCCTCAGATGTTGAGCACTCGGGAACCTTCCTGTTCATCGTTTGTCAAATGCCGCGGTTGGCGCCTTCTGGACACAGCGCTATACTCCAAATCCCAGCAAATAAAAGGGAGAGGACATGTTTCGCAGTCTCCTCATCGCAAGCCTGCTCTTTGTCTCTGGAGGTCTAGGCTCTGCCTGGGCCCAGGAAGATGAGTTCGTCAAGGATCCCGATAACCCCGACATCCAATACAGGAAGAAGACTGAGTATGATTTTGAGGATGATGTCGTTGAGGGTTCCTTTGTTCGACCTGAAGGGGATTACATCAACGCGCGGCGAAATTCACGCCACAGCAGCCTCATCAAAATCCGAAAAGATTTCGTAGATCAGCTACTGAAGTCGGCAGAGGATATCTGAGGTTTGGAGATCGGGGCCTAGAATGGATACAGGGAAGACACCCATCAAGTTTGATATCTACGAGGGCGCCGAGCTGGCCCGAACCGAGATCCTGACGGAAAACACCATCAAGATCGGGAAGCTCTCCTCCTCTCACCTTCGAATTGATGATGACAGCATCTCAAGGATGCATGCGCTTATTGAGGTCAACGGCCCCAATGATGTGGTCATTTTGGATCTGGGCAGCAGCACAGGAACCTATATCAACGGAGAGCGAATCACCAAAAGACAGCTGAGGAACGGAGATCAACTACAGTTGGGGAGTGTGAGGGTTGTGCTCACCATCGCTGGGCAACAAGCCCCTGGGCGAACAGGGCGTGGTGGTCGTCCTATCGTTCGCTCTGCTCCCCTCTTCGATGAAGAGGATGAGAGCGGTCGTCGTAGTTTAGAAGTCCTCGTCCTCTGGGGCAGTGAGGTGATCAACGTCCAGCATTTCCGGGAGCATGGCCGGTTTATGATCGGTGATGTATCTGGAGTCGATCAGTTCATCGACTCCAAACTTCTACCTACAGACCCCTATCTCGTCGCTGAGTATGACGCTGGGGGGATGATGGTCAACGTTCCCCAAGGAACTCCTGGCGAGGTGATGTTGGATGGCGAGATCTATAAGCTCAGCGATCTACAGGAGGCAGGCAAGCTGAGCGCCTCCAGCCAAGCTCGTAGCGCTGCGCTGAGGCTGCCCCCCCGAGCCCGTTGTCGCCTGAGCTTTGGTGCTTTTACTTTCCTGATCAACTCTGTAGCTGAAGCACCTCCGGTCAAGAAAAGTTCCTTCTTCGACATGGTGGACCGTCAACAGCTCCTCTTCCTCCTCTTAGCAGGGATCCTCCACGGCCTCTTCTTTGGTATTGTGCAGAGCATGCCTGAGGGGATGGACTCCCTCTCCCTTGACGCCTTCGATACTTCAGACCGCTTTGTAGACTTTATCCTGAAACCTGAAGATGAGATGGAGGAGAAGAAGCTGGATGACCTCTTCGGCAAGTTGAAGGAGGAGGCTGAGGCCGCCGCCAAGGCTAAAGGCGATGAGGGCAAGATGGGCAAGCAAGACTCCACCCAGACAAATCGTCGCTTCGCTGTCAAGGGCCCTGCGACCAATGAAGAGATTCAACTGGCTAAGGCCCGCGCTCGAGATGAAGCTCTGGCCACAGCCAACGCAGCGTTTAACAGCTTAGAGGGTGAACTGAGCGCCGTTTGGGGCAAGGGAGATCAAGCTATCGGCAGCGATGCGGTTTCAGCCCTGGGAAATATGTTTGGAGATCAAGTGGGTGAGTCTCGGGGATTTGGCGGTTTGGGGGTCGCTGGAGTAGGTCGGGGCGGCGGCGGCTTTGGTGAAAGCTCCATCGGTGTTGGACATGTCGGGACGATGGGTCGTGGAGGTCGTGGGGGTCCAGGAAAGGGAGGAGGCTATGGTCGGGGCCAGGCTCGAGTTAGAGAACGAAAAAGTAGAGCACCCAAGGTGATCGCTGGAACTCCACAGATTCGCGGCTCCCTTGACCGAGAGACCATTCGAAGGATCATCCGTCGACACCGTAATGAGTATCGTTACTGTTATGAGAAGCAACTCAACAAGAAGCGAGACCTCAACGGAAAGATCACGGTGAAGTTTACCATCGCAGGGAACGGCAGCGTCATCGCTTCTTCCATCGCAGATTCCACGATGAACAACAGCAGCGTTGAGTCTTGTTTGACTCGCAAAATCAAACGCTGGGTTTTCCCTGCTCCTAAGGGAGGGGGCATCGTGGTCGTGAAATATCCATTCATCTTCAAGCCCAGCTGATCCCTCCCTTCAGGGATAAGAGATCTTCTTACAGTTGAACGAGTTGACGCTCTCCTGAGTGGGTGTTACCTAGTCGGGCCTCTCTCTCTACAAGGGAATAGAATGCCTCGCCTCAGACTCGCTCTTCTCCTGTTCATCTATCCAATGATTCTTCTTCTCTTGCTGGGCTGTAACCAGGAGAGAAATGAATCAGTGCGTTTGATGAATGAGGGAATCCGTTATTATAAATGGAAGAAGATCACTCGAGCCCTAGATCTTCTAGGTCAAGCAACCAAGGCTGATCCAAGCAATGATAAAGCTTTCTTTTACCATGGAATGATTCGTTATCAGAAATTAGGGCAACTTGCGCTTGCAGAACAGGACATCAGAAAGGCGATTGAACTTAAACATGACAACTATGAATATTATTATCACTTAGGTCAGGTTCTATCTCGCAAAAAAGATTGGGCTGCAGCGATCGATACGTTTGAGCAAGGGGTTAAACTTAATGAACAACATGCTGAGACCCATTTAAGATTGGGTATGGCTCTTGAACGCCAGGGTAAATATGATCGGGCGCAAGAAGAGTATGTTCAAGCTATCAAATTAGATCCACTCCTTCCCGAAGCTTATAATGCTCTAGGGAATCTATATCTTCGGTTTGATCAACATGCTCATGCAGTACATGTGCTTAAAAATGCGGTAGAAAACAATCCAGATTATGCGGCCAATTATCACGATCTAGGTTTGGCATACCAAGCGCAAAAGCGTTTTGATGATGCTATCCGACAGATGGAAAAATCTTTAATCCTAGATCCAAGAAAGAACACGGTTCGCTTTAATCTGGGGATGACCTATGCAGCCAACAACAATCCTGCTCAAGCGGTTAAGAGCCTAGAGCGTTATCTCTCAGCCTTGACAGCGGGAGAGTCGGAGGTTCGCATCCAGATCGCTCGAGAGACCATCGCCCGTTTGGAGATGGAGGCAGCAAAATAGCCCTGAGAACAGCAAAGAATCCACGAGCCTCAGGCTGAAGATCTCTGATCTTTCTGACGCGATCATGAGGCCAACAAGAGCCGTGAGTCGATTTTAGGCCCCCTAAAACTCAGCCCAGGACAGAAAGCCTCCCTGCCAGAAAAACCCCGTGCTATAAGAGACGCACCCTATTTGCGCATTATTGTGGAGATGGTGTACGCATCCTTCCCGCATGATTTAGAGCAGTGAGAGGTGGCTTTCATGGCGGAGCGTATTCGCGAACTCTTTGAGACAGTAACTCAAAACCCTAACAACCAAGAGGCCATCTCCCATCTGGAAGAGGCTCTGAACAGCGCAGAAGACTGGGACAGCCTTCTGCGCTTGTACAACGATCTTGGAGGACTTACAGAAGGGAGTGAATCCTCAAGGTGGTATCGAAAAGCGGCTGAGATATCAGAGGAAAAGTTAGAAGATCCAGAAGGAGCCATTGGATATTATAACGCATCACTGGCCGAAGCTGATGGAAACATAGTTTGGGTCTTGGAGAAAATGCGTAAACTCCTCAAAGAAATTGAGAACTGGGAAGGTTTCCTGGAGGTTTCTCAATATGAGGCTGAACATATTCAAGCAGATGAGGATAGAGAGGCTCTCTCCGATCTTTACTTCGAAATGGCTGGTGTTTATGAATTACAACTTGGAGATGAAGAGCAGGCTATCGCCTACTACAAGCTGTCATTTGACACAAACAGCCAGAATATAGCTTCGATCAATGCCGCTCAGCGGATATTTAGGAACTATGAAAATTGGGAGTGGGTTGCAGAACTCCTAGAGATTGAATACCAGAGTATAGATAATGAGGAGCGGCATTTAGAGATCCTTTTAGAACTCCGAGATATCGCCCAACAACATTTAGAACAGCCAGAGCTGGCCCAAAACTATTTTGAGCAATACATCCAGATCCAAAACTCTCAAGCCTCTGAAGCTCCTGCTGAAGAACTCTCAACCTCTGTAGATGATGAGGAGCTCCAAGAGGTTCAAGAGGTCCCAGAGCTACTCCCCGCCACCCCTCCAGATATCCTCGCTGAGATTGAGAAAGAAGCACCTCCTGAGAGCTTAAAGGAACCTCCAACTCCTCCTGCTCCGCTATCAAAGAGCCCTGAGCCAACGCCTCCTGCTTCGCTCTCAAAGAGTCCTGAACCAACACCATCTGCTCCGATCTCAAAGAGTCCTGAACCAACACCTCCTGTTTCGGTTCCAAAGGCCCCAGTGCCTCCTACTCCGGTCTCAAAAGCTCCAGCATCTCCAACTCCGCTCTCAAAGGCTCCAGAAGCTATCGAGAGTTCAGAAAGGTCTCTTCTCTTCGGTGCCTCCTTTGAGCTGAGCCCTGAACAAAGAGAGCGTAATGAGCTGCTCTTAGCCCAGCCTGCTCCTGAAGACTACCTGGAAGCTCTCAAAGAGGATCCTCCCGACGTTAGCCTTTACTGGGGGGTTGGGAAGCTCATTGATCTCCCTGAAGAGGATCTGCGTCAGATTTGGGAGCAAATTGCCAGCCTCAGAGATGAAGATTTTGCTGCTCAAGGAACGCTGCTCTCTGCGCACTATCTACTCTTTGGAGCCGCCCGTTTGGAGGAGACCAAGGCGGTCGATTTCCGCCTCAGGGATCTGGCTAAGAAGTCAAAAGATCCCAGAGTTCAGCATTGGCAGATTCAGCGTCTATTAGAGACCAATAAATGGCGTAACATCCAACAACTCTTGATTCAAGAGTTGGGAGGAGATCCCAACAAAGCTCGTCTCCAAGCTCTCAAGATCATGGCGCGTTTGGCAGAAAAGCGCAGTGGAGAGGTGAACAAGGCGGCAGACTTCTGGCGCCAAGTACACCAGGCAGACAAAAAAGATTCAGAAGCCCGTCGTGCTTTGTTGCGTCTCTACGAGCGCATCGAGAAATGGCCCGCTTATGTTGATGTTCTCAAGATCGAGGTCGAGGGGATCCCCGACTCAGATCCTGAAGCGAAGATAGCGGGGTATCGTAAGCTGGTGGCCGTCTGCAGCTCCCATCTCAAGCAAGACACCATGGTGCTGAACTTTTGCACTGAAATCTGGAAACTTGATCCCGAAGATCCAGAAGCGATCCAAACTCTCACGCTGAAATATGAGAGCCTGAGGCGTTGGCCTGAGCTGGTTAAGCTTCTCAAGAGTCAAGCAAAACAGGCAGAGGGGGAGAAGCAGATTCTCCTTAACCTCAAAATCGCGAAACTCTACCTGGAGAAGCTCAGAAATCAAGCTGAAGCAATCAAATCTTTCGAGTTGGTTATTGAACAAGATCCAGAGTGTCTTGAAGCGATTGAAGCCCTCGATAAGATGTATGAGAAGCGGAAAAACTGGCCAAAACTGGTCCAGGTCCGCCAAAAGCTTGCTGAACTAAAAGAGACACCAGAAGAACAGCTCCAGGCCTACAAAGCTTTGGCTGAGTATGGTAGTCGGAAGATCAAGCGTCCAGAAATTTGCTTACCTCTCTGGGAGGATGTCCGAGCGCTTGACCCTGAAGATTTGGACACCCTCAAAGCTCTAAGTGTCTTTTATGAACAAAGCAAAAACTGGGAAAAGCTTGTTCAAGTCATCGATGAGTATGTAATACAGCTAAAGGAGCCGAAGGAACAAGTCACGCTCCTACAAAAAGCTGGGATTGTTCTCCAAGATCGCATCAATGATAAAGAGAGGGCGGTTATTGTTTGGAAGCAGCTTCTTGAAGTTGATCCCAGCCACCGCCGAGCAGGAGACAGCCTCAAGAAAGCGCTCGTAGAGTTGCAGCGCTGGGAAGAACTCACTGAATTCTTCGGCCGACAAGAGCGCTGGAGTGAGCTGGTCCGTATCCTAGAAGGTCAAGTCGGGATTCAGAAAGATGAATCTGTCCGTATTGAGCTGCTGTTCCGCGCTGCTCATATCTGGGAAGAGCATGTTCAACAGAAAGATCGCGCGGTACGTGCTCTAGAGCGCATCATGCAGATCCAAAGCGATAATCTAAAGGGGGCTCGGGCTCTCAACCCCATCTACGAGGAGAATAAAGATTATCGTAAACTGGCTCTAAATTTAGAGGTGCTTTTGGGGCATGAGGAGGAGCCTCAACTGCGCGGAGAGCTGATGCTGCGACTCTCTCAACTCAAAGAAAGCTTCCTGCGCAAGCCCGATGAAGCCTTTAAATGGCTCCGCGAGGCCCTCTCTGAGAACCCCAGCGATGAGCGAATTCAGGAGGAGCTGGAGCGCCTCGGTGGTAACATCGATCAGTGGCAGGTGGTTCAAGAAGAGCTGACGAGTGCCCTGGAGCGGGTCAGCGCGAATGGAGATGGGGAGGCTCAACTCGCTCTACTGCTCCGTCTTGCACGAATCTTTGATGTGGAGATGCAGCGCTATGATGAGGCGCTCTCTCGCTATGATGAGGCCCTGGAGCTGGCTCCAGAGAACGTAGAAGCCCTGAACGCTGTAGAGGCTCTCTATACCCGTATGGCGAGCTGGCCCGAACTGCTCGAGATCCTAGGGCGTAAGCTCTACCTGACAGAGGAGCCAGAGCTACGTAAGGAGCTGCTACGCAAACAGGGGCTGATTTTTGAGGAACACCTAGAGGATTTCGATTCTGCCATAGAACAGCATCGAAGTGTTTTAAAAGAAGATGAGCTTGATGAAGAGGCTCTCTCTGCACTGCATCGCCTCTATGAGCAGAGTGAGATGCACCAAGAGCTGCACGAGATCTTAGAAATTGAGCTGCAGATCGCAGAGGAGGCTGGGCGGGATATCATCGACCTCAAGCTCAAACTGGGCTTGATTGAGCTTCACCGTCTTCTACAAGCTACAGAGGCGATCACCCGCTTCCAAGAGATCTTACAACAGCAACCTGAGCATGTTAAAGCCCGCAGCTCTCTAGAGAGCCTCTTGGAAGATTATGAACATCGCGGTCGCTGCGCGACCATCCTAGAGCCGATCTATCAGGAGAATGCAGAGTGGCCTGAGCTGATCCAGAGCCTAGAGGTTCAGTTGGAAGAGACTGAGCCCTTAGCGGAACGGGTAGGGTTGCTGGATCGCATCGGAACTCTACATATCGAGCGTTGTACGGATTTGAAGGAGGGCTTTGAGGCCTTCGCTCGGATCTTGAGAGAAAAACCAGACTCAGCCTTCGCACTTCAACGCCTCGATAACCTAGCCGATGCTGATGATCGTTGGAGCGCTTTGGCTCAACTCTTAGAAGAAGTCACGGCTGATCTCGATGATGAGCAGCTCGCCCGAGATCTTCTGAGCCGTCTGGCCGCCATCTATGAGGATCAACTCAAGCAGGATGGGCAGGCAATTGAGGCTCACCGTCGTGTCCTGGAGATCGACGCAGAGAATCAACACACCATCGAGTCTCTTGAGCGCCTCTATCTTCATGAGGAGGAGTGGAGCGAGCTGCTCGCTATCTATCGTCTCAAACTGGAACTGAGCAGCGAGCCAGAGCGGCAAGAAGTGCTGCGTTTCCAGATCGCCAATCTCTTGGAGAATATGCTGGAGGAGCCTCAGGAGGCCATCAGCGTCTATAAAGAGATCTTGGAGAGTTCAGAAGAGAACAGAGCAGCTCTGGAAGCTCTGGATCGTCTCTATGAACAGGAGTCGATGTGGGATGATCTGGCAGAGATCTTAGTACGTGAACTCAGCCTCAGCGTTGAAAAGGCTGAAGAGATCGGCTTCAGGGTTCGCTTGGCTTCGCTTCATGAGCAGGAACTGAACGATCTGGAGACTGCGATTGGGACCTATGAGGTGGTCTTGGGTATAGATCCAGACAACTTGCCCGCCTTAGAGTCCCTTGAACGTTTGATGGAGGAGCCGGAGTATCGCCTCCGTACCGCCAACATTTTAGAGTCCATCCACGAACTTCACGATCATTGGCGCAAGCTCATCGAGATCTACGAGATCCAGCGAGAGGAGTCGGAAGATTCTGAGCAGAAGGTCGCGCTGCTGCATCGCATCGCTGTCCTTCACCAGGATCGCGGTGGAGATCCTCAGATCGCCTTTGAGAGCTATGCCCGCGCCTTCCGCGTCAACCCCAGCGAGCCGAAGACCTTAGGAGCACTTCATGAGATCGCTGAGGCTTTAGAGCTTTGGGAAGAGCTGGTCGATGTCTATCAAGGCAAGGTTGATGAGATTGATGAGCCAGATATCGCTACAGATATCCATAAGCGTGTTGCTCAGGTCCTTCTCCGAGAGCTGAATCGGCTTGAAAATGCTCGAACTCACTATGAGGCGGCCTATCAGAACGATGACAGTGATCTTGAGTCGATAGAAGCTCTAGAGGAGATCTATCAGAAGAGTTCCCAATGGTCAGAGTTGGTCTTTATCCTCCTCCGCAAGAGCGAGCTAAAGGAGGACTTGGAGGAGAAGAAGGCCCTCTACTTCCGCACCAGTGATCTCTATGAGAAGAAACTAGATGATCTTGATCAAGCGGTCGAGATCTACCAGATGGTTCTCAAGATCGATGAGGTTGATGCCTTCACCCTGACCTCTCTTGAGCGCCTTTTCCGTGAGCTGGAACGCTGGGAGGATCTGCATGAGGTCCTAGAGACTGAGCTGCAGCTGACTTTAGATTCGGGAGAGGACCCCATCCCCTATAAGCTGCTTTTGGGCGTGGTGGAGTTGGATTCCCTGGGACAGATCGCCGAGGCGATCACTCAGTTCGAAGAGATCCTGGAGCTGAACTCTGAGCATAATGAAGCACGTCTTGCGTTAGAGGGTCTCCTCGACGACCTCGATTATCGTGCTCAGGTGGCTCAAATCCTGGAACCCATCTACCAGGAAGCGAGAGAGTGGGGTTCCCTAGTCACCACCTTAGAGATTCAACTGGAGGAGACGTTGGAGCCTCCAGAGCGGATAGAGTTTCTGGAGCGCATCGGAGTTCTCCATATCGATCGAACCTCTGAGCTGGAGTTGGCCTTTGAGGCCTTCGCTCGCATGTTGCGAGAAAAGCCTGAGAGTGAGGCCGCGATCAGACACCTCGATCAGTTGGCTGATGCGATAGAGCATTGGGCTCAACTGGCTGAGCTGTTGGAGGAGGTGATCCCTGAAGTCCAAGAAGATGAGCTGGGTAAGCAGCTCTTAGGCCGCTTGGCTCTCATCTATCGCGACCAACTCCAGGAGAAGGAGCGCGCTATTGGCGCCTTTGTCCGCATCTTGGATATCGATCCAGATCATATGCTCTCCATCGAGAGCTTGGAGTCCCTCTATCTGGAGGTGGAGGAGTGGGATGAACTCCTCTCCACCTACCGCCGTAAACTGGAACTCTTAGCGGGAGCTGACGAGCGTCAGCTCCTTCAGTTCCAGATAGCTGAGCTCCTGGAAAAGAAGCTGGAGGATTATGATGAGGCCATCGCCGTCTATGGCGAGATCCTCCAGAATGAGGAGGAGTGTCAGCCCGCCTTTGAGGCCTTAGATCGCCTCTATGCTCAGAGAGAGATGTGGCCTGAGCTGGCGGACATATTGGGGCGACGCTTGGATCTGGCTCACAGCGAGGAGGAGCGCATCAGCCTGAGGGTGCGCCTGGGGAAGCTTCGCGAGGAGGAGCTGAACGATGTCAAACTGGCCATCGAGACTTACCGTGTAGTCCTGGAGTGTGATCCCGATAATCAGCCTGCCTTAGAAGCTTTGGAAGGGCTGATACAGGAACTGGATTATCGAGGTGTCATTGCTGAGATCTTGGAACCGATTCATGAGCGTCATGATGATTGGCGCAAGCTCATTGAGATCTTCGAGATTCAAAGAGAAGAGTCTGGAGATGATGGTTCCAAGGTCGCGCTGCTTCACCGTATCGCGGGGCTCCATCGAGATCGAGGTGGAGACGCCGAGGAAGCTTTCCGCTGTTTTGCTCGTGCATTTGTGGTCGACCCCAGCGACCAGCAAACTATAGAGCAGCTGCACCTTATCGCTGAGGCCTTGGAGTTCTGGCCAGAGCTGATCGAGGTCTATGAGGAGCAGGTTTTAGATATCTCTGATCCTTCTATCGCTACTGACATCCACAAGCGGGTCGCTCAAATTTTGAGGGAACAGCTCGATGAAATTGAGCGGTCGCGTGGACACTATGAAGCAGCCTATAGCAATGATGATGATGATATGGAGGTTGTCCATGCTCTGGATGAGATCTACCTTCATATGGAACAGTGGCATGAACTGGTCGAGATCCTCCGACGTAAAGCAGAGTTGGTCGAAGATGCTGCTTTAAAGAAGGAGATCTTTTTTAGAGTAAGCACTCTTTATCGAGATAAACTGGGAAATCCTGAAGAAGCGGTAAATATCTACACGATGATTCTGGAGCTTGATCCTCAGGATATACAAGCTCTCGAATCATTAGAGCATATTTTCCTTGAACTGGAGCATTGGGAGGATCTAATCGAGATCCTCCAAAAGCAGAGCGAACTCTCCGAAGAGTTGCAACTTCGTAAGAAGATCTATGCTCGGATCGGCGCGACCTATGAAGTGGAACTGGATGATCTGACCCGAGCGGTGGAGACCTACCTCAAGGTGCTTGAGTGGGACGCCATCGACGCCAACGCCCTCCAGCGTCTTGATAGCCTCTATCAGAAAATGGAGCACTGGGATGATCTCCTAGAGATCCTTCTTCGTGAGGTCAAGATCGCCGAAGAGGAGCCAGAGCAGATCGCGCTTCGCTATCGCATCGGACGCATCCATGAGGTGGAGCAAGAAGACACTCTCAAGGCGATCGAGGTGTTCCAAGCTATCTTAGAGGATGAGCCCCAACATGAGGAGACACTCCGCTCTCTAGAGTTAATGGTTCAGGAGGATCGAGAGGCTGAGCACTCTGCCGCAGTCTTAGAATCAGTCCTCAGCAATCAGGGAAGTTGGCAACGCTTGATATCGGTCTGGCGCGATCTCTTAGAGGTGATGAGTGAGCCTGAATCGAGGTTCAAGCTTCTTCACCAGATCGCACAAGCCCATGAAGAGATGCTCTTAGAGGATCATGAAGCCTTCACTGCTTATGGAGAGGCGCTTCGAGAGAACCCCGAAGAGGAGTTGAGCCTCATCTGTCTAGAGCGAGTCGCGGCTCGATCTGAGAGTTGGGAGCCGCTGACGATCTTACTGGAGGATGAGATCCCCAACCTCTCAGATGAGGAGATTGTCCAAACCCTCTATCTCAGGATCGCCCGTATCTTTGAAGAGGAGTTGGGCAAGGGGGTTGAGGCGATTGAGCGCTTCAGGCAGGTGCTGGAGATCAACCCAGAACACAAGCCTTCGATCCTTGCTTTGGATCGACTCTATCAGCGTGAGGGGATGTGGCCAGATCTCGCAGAGACACTCCAACAGGAGTTGGAGTGGTTTGAAGAGAGCGAGCGCCTGCCTCTGCTGTTGCGTTTGGGGGCTCTCTTTGAGAACAATCTAGAGGAGATTGAGCAGGCGATCGCCTACTATCGAGAGGCCCTCGACGTGGAGGCTCAAGAGCCTCAGGCTGTAGCCGCTCTAGAGAACCTCTTCTCTCTGGGTCACGAGCAACCTGTCATCGCTGAGACATTGGAGCCTCTCTATGCTGAAAATAGGGAGTATGAGAAGCTTCACGACCTGCTACAAGCTCTCCTCGCTCATGAGATGCCCGGCGAAGATCGTATGCGTGGCATGCACCGCTTGGCTCAGCTCTCTCTTGAGCACCTTCAAGATCCCAGCCGTGCCTTTGGCTGGTATGGGCTTGCCTTCAAAGAGGTCCCAGATGATGAACACAGCCGTGAAGAGCTGACGCGTCTGGGTCAGGAGAATGGTCGCTTCGTTGACCTCATCAGCACTCTTCACGAGGGCCTTGAGATCACAGACGATATGGAGCTGAAAGCTTCGATCTGCCACCAAACGGCGACGCTCTACCGCCAGGAACTCAAGGAAGATGCCTCGGCCGAGCAGATGTATCAATATATCTTGACGCACCTGGATGAGGTGGACGCCAAGGCCCTAAGTGGTTTGGATGAACTCTTCGAAGCCCAACATCGTTGGCAGGAGCTGGTTCAGATCCTCCAGCGAGAGATCGGGGTGACCTTTGAGGAGCAAGAGATCATCAACTTCATGTTCCGCCTGGGGCAGATCTTCGAGACCTATCTGGTGGAGTTTGAAGCTGCGGTGGAGCAGTACACAGGGATCTTGGAGCGAGAACCTGACCACCCAGGCGCTCTTGAACATCTAGAGAAGATCTACTCCATCCAAGAGGAGTGGTCAGCTCTCTTTGAGATCCTCAACCTGATGGCGGAGAACACAGAAGAGGATTCAGAGCTTAGGTCTGAGCTCCTGATGCGACAGGCCCTCCTGGCCTCTGATCATCTGGACCGTTCAGAGGATGCGGTCGATCTTTGGAACCAGGTCCTTGAGTTGAGGGGGGAAGATCAGGAGGCGCTCCGGGCTCTGGAGAAACTCTACGATGAGCATCAGAGCTGGAGAGAGCTGGTCGATATCTGTGAACGGCAGATCAACATCCTACATGATGATCCAGAGCGAGAGCTGAACCTCTATGCAAAGTTGGGTCGAGTTTGGGGGAACGAACTCCAGAGAGAACGCAACGCGCTGGAGAACTGGCATAAGGTCTTAGAGCAAGTCCCCCAAAATGAGGAGGCTCTCTGGGCGATCAAAGAGCTCTATGAACGCATCGGAGAGGAGTCTGAGATCGCAGGCTCCAACCATCTGCTCCTAGAGGTGCTCCCTGAAGAGGATCACCGCCGTATAGATCTCTTCCGCCAGCTGGGGCAGCTCTACCAAGAGGTCCTTGAGCAGCCTTTGGAGGCGATCAAGGCTTGGAACCAACTGCTCGCTTTCCAAGGACAGGATCCTGAGGCGATCGACGCCTTGGAGGAGCTTTACACCATCTCAAATGATTGGCCCCACTGTGTCTCTATCTTGGATCGCAAGGTGGAGATCACGGAGGATCCCTACGAGCAGGTGAGCATCCTCTTCCGCATGGGGGAGATGTATGAAGAGAATCTATATAAGATCGATGAGGCGCTGAACGTTTACCGTCGTGTCCTTGAGATCCAAGAGAACAACCCTGAGGCTTTCCAACAGCTTGAACGCATCTATCAATCTGAGATGCAGTGGGAGGAGCTGGTCAATCTGCTCTTGAAGAGCTTGGAGTTCACAGAGGATCTCTACGAACGCCAAGAGATCTTCTTGAGGATGGCTAAGACTTTTGAAGAGAAGTTGAACTCTGTTGAATCCGCCTTTGTCGTTTTGGGACAGGCCTTTGAGCTGAGCCGTGAGGATGAGCGCTTTGGAGACGAGCTGGAGCGCTTAGCAGAGATCTCAGACAAATGGGCTGAGATGGTTACTCTCTATGAGGGAGTGATCCAGGAGTTGGCTGATCTCCCCGATAGCGTTCCTCTGCACTTGAGAGTCGCGCGGCTCTATGATGAGAAGCTGGATCAGCCTCAACATGCAGGTACTCACTACCAACATGTACTCTCCATTGAGTTTGATAATATTCAGGCTTTGACAGCTCTGGAATTGCTTCTAGAGCGCTTCAGCAACTGGCCCAAGGTGGTTGATGTCCTTCGTCAGAAGGTTGAGTTGTTGGTTGATCCTGACGCACGCCGAGAAAGCTTTGTCAAACTGGCGCAGATCCTTGAACGGCAGATCGATAAGCCTGATGAGGCGATCGATGCCTATCGACAGGTGTTGTTGAGCAACCCTGAAGACCTTGAGGTTCTTGAGTCTCTTGAACGCCTCTATATCCTACAGCAGCGTTGGCAGGATTTGATCACGGTCTTAGAGCAACAGGCCAATATTCTGACTGAGTCTGAGCGGATGGTGGAAAACCATCTCAGAATCGGTGAGCTTTGGGAGAGTCGTTTGGGCCTACCAGAGCGTGCGGTAGAAGCGTATCGTCAAGCGATCTTGATTGACGATCACTGTATCGACGCCATGCAGGCCCTAGAGAAGCTCTATACCCAGAGAGATGATTGGATCGAACTCCTGGATATCTATGAGATGATGCTCTACGTGCGCACCGAGCCCGCTGAACAGCTGCGTACTTACAGCCGCATCGCTATGATTCAGGAGGAGGAACTCAACGATTCTGGAGCGACGATCGAGACCTACCGCAAGATGTTGGAGGTTGATCCCAGCGATCCCATGGCGGTGCGTGCCCTGGATCGTCTCTACCGAGACGATGGTTCCTGGGAGGAGCTGGCGGAGATCTATCTAAAGCACCTGGAGCCTCTCCAAGATCCCCAAGAGCAGATCCGCGTCCGTAGCATCGTGGCGGAAATCTATACCAGTATTGAGGAGAGCGAGAAGGCGATTGAGGTTCTTAAACCTGTATTGGTGATCGATCCAAATCATCGCAAGGTCCTGCATAACCTAGGAGATCTCTACGAGAAGGTTGGAGAATGGAACGAATGTATTGAGCTTCTCAGCCAAGAGAGTCGTCTCACTCAGGATCGTCTCCAACTTCTGGATCTACATGAGCGTGTAGGCCGCCTCTATCAGGAGCATCTGGGGGATCTAGAACAGGCAGAGCTTTGGTTCCGCAACGCTCTGGAACACAACCGAAATCACCTCCCCTCGCTGGGCGCGCTCAAAGAGATCTATGAGCAGCGCGCTGAATGGACCGAGGTGATTCGAACCCTCAAGATGATGGAGACGGCGACGCGAGTTTTGGCAGAGAAGAGTCAACATCTCTATGAGATTGGTGCTGTCTATCAGCAACACATCGCTGATATGAGCACTGCCATCGACTACTATGAACAGGCGATGGATCTACACCAGGAGAATGTCCAAGCTGCTCAGCCTCTCGTTGAGGTCTATTGGGAAGAGCAGCGTTGGGAACGAGCTGAGCCACTCCTTGATCTGCTGCTCTTAAATCTCAAAGATAATGTAGAGATTCGTGAGCGACAACACCTCTACTTCCGTATCGCTTACTGTGCTGAACAGCTCAAGAAAGATGACAAGGCGCTCAACCACTATCGCAACGCCTACGAGTTGGATAGCACCCACCTCAAGACCTTGAGGGGGATGGGGAGCCTGCTGTTCCGACGGGGAGATTGGAATCCAGCCTTTAAGATCTATCAGACCATCCTGGTGCATCATCGAGAGAGCTTGGACTCTCTCGAGATCGTAGAGATCTTCCACGCTCAGGGGCAGATCAAGCTCAAGCTGGGAGAGCGACGCAAAGCCTTGGATTCCTTCCGCAAGGCCCTGGGCATGGAGCCTCAGCATCTGGAGAGCCTCCACGCGATCATCTCCCTCCATGAGAGCCAAGGAGATTGGGAAGATGTCATCGCCTATCGACGACAGCTTATCCCCCTCTTGGAGAGCGAGACCGAGCGTTTCCAGGCTCTCGTCAACGTGGGTGATATCCTCAACGATCAGATCCGCAACAAGCGGCTCTCTGTGGATGCCTATAACGAAGCCCTGCTCCTTCAGCCAAACAGCAAGCTGATCCTCAGTAAGCTTCTGGGCATCCATGAGGGTGCTGGAGAGTGGAGTAAGGCGGTAGATATCCTTATCCAGTTGGCAGATCTGGATGACAAACTGGAGAGACGCGCCAAATACTATTACGCCATCGGCGCCATCCAACGTGACTACCTCAAGGACAGCCTCACCGCGGTGCGCTCCTTTGACAAGGCCCTGGATGCCAGCCCCAATATGCTCAAAGCCTTCCAGGCGATCGATCAGATCCTGACCAACGATCGGGACTATAGGCGCCAGGATCGCTACTACCGTAAGATGCTCAAGCGAGCTACTGAGACCGGTATGGATGATCGTTGGGTCATCAGCCTGGCCAAGAATCTAGGAGAGATCAACCGCTCCCGACTGAAAAACTACGATGAAGCGATCAAGGCTTATAAGATCGCGCTCTCTCGTAAGGCAGATGATGTCTCCTCTCACCAGATCATGGCTGAACTCTATGAGCTGAGTGATCAGGTGGATAAGGCGATCGCTCAACATTACCGCTTGATCGAGCTGAACCCTCGCAACATCGAGAGTTATCAGAACCTTAGACGGCTCTATATGACCAGCAGTCGTTATGACGAAGCTTGGTGTGTCTGTCAGGTCCTCACTTTCTTGGGCAGCGCCAGTCAGGATGAGCGCGAGTTCTTCACACGCTATCGTCATAGAACTTTGGCAGAGGCCCGCAAGCAGCTATCCAATGAGCACTGGGGGCTCATCTATCATCCAGACAAGAGCAACCTCTTAGATCAGCTCTTTACGATCCTCTATCCCTTGGTCTTTCCTTTGATGAAGAAGAGCCCTCGAGAGTTGAGGATCAACAAACGCCGACACATTATCGATCCCAACGAGAAGCTGCCCTTTAACAGCGTGATGAGCTATGTCGCGCGGGTTACACGGCTCCAGCGCCTAGACTGCTATCGCTCTCCTACAGGACAGCCTGGCATTTGGGCTCTACCGCTCAACCCTCCCGCGATCATGGTTGGAGCGGACATCACCAGCGGTCAAACCCTACAGCAGCTGGCCTTTATCAGCGCCAAGCAGCTCCTCCTGATGGGCCGACAGTACTTCCTGGCCACCATGGACGAGAGCTATGAGATGAGGAAGACACGACTGATCACTCTGATCTACACCCTCACCAAGCTGGTGCGGCCTCAGTCTCAGATCCCTCAGCAGTACTTTAATGAGGATATCTATAACGCACTACGGCGAGCAGATACGGTGACCCTCAACCGCCTCTCCAAGCTACTACAGAAGATCCAGGAGGATCCCAATCAGCACCTCAACATCTCCAAGTGGCTGGAGATGTTGGAGCATTCAGCTAACCGACTGGGCTTGCTCTTGAGCAATGATGTTGCTTCTGCAGTCCAGGTCATCAAGAATGAGGCGGGGGACTTCAGTCAAGCACCCGCCCAAGACCGAATCCGTGAGCTTGTGCTCTTCGCTCTCTCTGAGCAATATTTCAGTCTCCGCAAGGCTCTGGGCCTTGCCATCGGTCAGAGCTGAGAACCTCTCCCAACTCCTGAGCGCTTCCAACCCTCAAAGATCAGTTGAGTGAGAAAAATGGGGATCCTCTATCTCGTCGCTACCCCCATCGGGAACCTAGAAGATATCACCCTCAGAGCCCTCCGAATCCTCAAGAAGGTGCCCTGTATCGCCTGTGAAGACACCCGCAGGACCCGGCAGCTGCTTAGACTTTTAGAACTGCCCCTGCCTGAGCTGATCTCTCTTCACGATCACAACGAGGCGGAGCGGACCCCGCTGATCCTCAGGCGCTTGGAGGGGGGGGATGTGGCCCTGCTCTCTGACGCTGGGACTCCTGCGATCAGCGATCCTGGCTATCGTCTTGTGCGAGGAGCGGTTGAAGCTGGCGTGGAGATCGTCCCTCTCCCGGGTCCCTCTGCGCTGGTGACTGCTCTCTGTGCCTCTGGCCTGCCCAGTGACCAATTTCGTTTTCTGGGCTTCCCGCCAGCCAAGACCAAAGCACGACAACAGCTCCTTATGGGCCTCGCGGGGGCTTCAGAGACCCTGATCTTCTATGTCGCCCCACACAGCCTTGAAGCTTTCCTTGAGGCCGCTTTGGAGGCCTTTGGAGACCGCCCTGCGGTTATCGCGCGGGAGCTGAGCAAACGCTATGAGAGCTTTCATCGAGGCTCCCTGGAGAGGCTCTGCTCCGATCCAGGGACCATACGGGGAGAGATGGTGGTGATGTTTGGAGGGGCTCCACCCGAGGCTGCTCCCGATGAGGCGACCTTAGAGGGGGTTGTACGCCAGCTCCTTGAAGCGGGCTATGCTCCCAGCAAGGCCGCTAAGGAGGCCGCGCGACGTACAGGGGGGCGACGAGATGAAGCTTACCGCTTGGCGGTCGGCCTGAGAAAATCTCTGGGTTAAGGGCCGCTCTCCAAAACCCCCATCAGAGCGCGTAGCTCCTCGGCGATCCCCTCTGAAAGCTTCTCTGGAGGCTTGGGCAGCAAGCCCCAGGTATAAGTCTCCACTTCTAGATGAGGAGAATCACTGTTTAGGACAGCAGCCTCCCAGTCGCTGCGGGTGCTCTTCAAGCGCCCCTGCCCCCTCCAATCGATGGGGAGATGAAAATGACAGCGCCAAGCTTCAGCTTCTAGCCAGTCAGGAGAGGGCTCCATCAACTCTGGGAGATCCAGGACTTTAAGGAGGCTCCCATCAGGGCGTCGCCCCACCACTTGGTGCAGATAGCGAGGTTCTTGAAAACGCAGCAGCTCAGCGCGGGCGATCTCATCTCTGGGATTATCCAAGTGTAAGGCGCTTGAGATCTGGATCTTGCCCACGGTCACTCCCTCACTCTTGAGGCGCTGAAGCGACTCTACAAGATCTTCAAATCCGAGGGCTTGATGACAGCAATCAAAGCAGAGCCCCAGGTGCTCTCGAACGGGAGCCTCATCAGGCAACTCTCTAAAGAACTCAAGCACCTCTTCTGTGCTCTCCAGCATCGTCCAGGGCTCTGGCTCTAGACAGAGTCGCACGGCGGTCCCTGAACCTTGAGCCAGATCCGCTAAGCCACGCGCTGCGGTGATCAGTTGTCTGCGAATCAGCGCTCGTCCAGCCGCATCGATGAGGGGCTTAAAGCCTCCCGCGACCGTGCTTAGGCTGCGCTCTGAGGGTCCAGGAAGGGCGCTGATCACTTGAGCTAACGCCAAGCTGTACTTTAGACGCTCAGGGCTGCGCCAGTCTGGAGCGTAGACCCTCTCCTTGACTACCTGGGCGCTGAAGTCACCATAGGGGAAACCGTTGACAGTGAAGAGATAGAGATCCTCGCTTTGCATCTGCTCCGCGAGGCGTTCTAGAGCTGCCGGTTGGGAGGAGAGCTGTCTACAGATCTGATGCCCCAGGCGAAGCCCCAAGCCAAAAGGGGCCTGAGGTGAAACCAGAGCCTTCACCGCGCTCACCCCCTCTTTGAGGATCTGGTGGAGATCCTCGAGGCGCTCTCCAGGGTGAACATTACTGCAGTAGCTCAGCTCTCGATCAGCGAATCGCATCATCTCCTCCACTTCAAATGGTATAGGCCGAAGCCTCCCCAGAGAGCCAAGAGCGCCATCGGCACCCAGAGAGGCGAGTCAAAGAGCAGGAGAGGGCTCAAAGTGAGAGGGATGAGGAGCAAAGCGAGCAGGAGAGAGCGCTGAGTCCACGTAATGCCAGGCTCAAGCGCTTGGTGTTTCAAGGTGATGGGCTGCTCTAGGAGCGCTTGTTCCTCTTGAGGTAGCGCCTCATCCCTCTCCATGATCTTTTGAAGCCGCTGCTCTTCAACCAGCATCTGTCGGCGCAGCCGCAGTTCCATCTCATCCAGGAGCTGCCGAGCAGCATAGGGCTCAGGTTCACTGGCTACAGCAGCCTTGAGGCTGTCTAGACTGGCCTGAAGCCTCAACTCAGCACTCTTGAGTTCAGCTTGAGCGTTTGGAGCCTCAAAGAGTCGCCTCCAACGTCCCCGCTCCTCCTCAAACCAAAGCCCTAAGCCACTCAAACCTCGGCTGAGACCATCTCCCAGTTCAGAGCCCAACTCAGCGCGGAGGAGTCGCCCTGGATCAAGATCGATCGGCTCTCCAGTGGGGGACTCAGCGAGGAGAGAAGCTGCTGCGCTGCCTTGAAGTCCCTGGCAGTAGACTCTCCAAGCTTCCCGCTGGAGCCTGAGTTGATCGAGGCGCTCAGAGGGCTCTGAGATCAGGGGCCTGTGCTCCCTTTGAAGGCGTTGAGCTTCGCGCCCAAAGTCACGGCCTTGCGCCTTAAAGGTCTTCTTCAAGGGCCTCTTACTCCCACGCCTCAAACTTGAGATAGAGGCCGCTGAGGAGGATTCCAGAGAGGGCTCCCACAAAGTGCCCCACGAAGCTCACCTGGGGGGTGATCAGATCAAAAGCGGTCTGAAGGAAGAGGAGCCCCAAGATCAGGCGACTCCCCAGCCGCCCTGTCACGCTGTTACGACAGACAGGGTGTAGAAGGGTGACCATCAACGCAGCCCCCAGCATCCCCATCACCCCTCCTGAAGCACCCAACACGAGAGCGGGGTGGCTGAAGAGAGCGATCCCCAAACCAGCTCCCAAGATGCTGCCCCAAAAGAGGAAGAGCAAGGCTTTAAGACCCAGGCTGCGACGCAGCAGAGGGCTCAAGGCCAAGAGCCCCAGGAGGTTGGCACCAAGATGTAACCAGCCAAAATGGAGGAGGCCATAGCTAAAGATCTGAGACCAATCACTGGGGCCTTCTGGGGTGATCAGCAGGGCTCCCATCTCCGAAGCGACTCTATCAGAGAGAGCACCGCCTCGGAGCTGTTGAATTAGAAACCCCAAGAGGAGAGGGAACGATAGGAGCAGGCTGCTCCACTCTAAACCTCTTAAGCGAAGAAGATCTCCCGCCTCAACCTCTCTCTCAGCTTCTATGAGCGCTTGGCTTGCTTGAGGGCTCAGGAGTTGGGGAGAGGGTAGGTTTTGGAGGCGATCCTCTAGGCTGACGCGGAGGGCTGGTGAGAGTCCAGGGTCGCTCAGACGCAGAGCCAAGAGCCCCTCTGCTTCCTCTCGCTGTCCTGCTGCGGAGAGGGCCGTCGCGCTCCAGAGATCTTTCAAGGGTGGGGGAAGGCGCAGCAGCTGGATGAGCTGTTGGCTGCTCTTAAGAGAACCCGCAAAGCTTAGAGGGGCCAGGAGAGCGCGGCGGGCGCGGCCCAGCTGTCCTGGAGTGATCCTTGGGCGCCAGAGTCGAACACTGAGGGTGATCGCTTCTTCTAGAGAGCCCAGTTCACAGAGCGCCCGAGCGCGAAGATCGGGATCACTGGAGAAGCGCAGAGCCTGCCACTGGCGGCTTAAACTGGAGAGGAGCGCGATAAAGGCCTGGGTTCGGGGGGTTGGTTGTTCCAGGAGAGTTTCTACAAGTTGAGGGATCGCTTGGTTGTCTCCTGCGAAGTGTGCCAAGCCAGTCTGCCAGACTCGCCGCAGCCCGCGAGAGAGAGGATCTCGACGCAGCAACGCGAGGGGAGAGATCCAGAAGATCGCACGTTCAAAGGCGCCGCGCTGAGCAGCCCTCTTGGCATAAGCCATTAAGAATCCGGGCAGGATCAAGCCCAGAGAGACCCCTGTTAAACAGAGCAACTGAGCCCAGGGGAGATCCATCAGATGCCCCAAGAGCCCCAAGCCAAAGCTGAGGAGAGGTAGGGGGCGCCAAAACCCTGAGACCAACACCGTGAGGGCGGCAGCTAAGGCCATCATATTGAGGAGATCGAGGAGAGGCATATGGGGTCTATATACTCAAAATTAATTGAGAACTCTTAGCCTGGAGGCCAGTTGAGATCTCGGCCCCCTAACACATGAGCGTGGAGATGAAAGACGCTCTGCCCCGCTCCCACGCCGTTGTTGATCACCACCCGGAAATCCTTTAGGCCCTCCTGAGCGGCTACGCGACTACAGCAGCGCATCAGATGCCCCAAGAGAGCCTCATCCTCCTCTTCTGCCTCTGAAAGTTGGCTGATCGCCCTCTTGGGGATCACCAGAACATGACAGGGGGCTTGAGGCTGGATATCTCGAAAGGCGAGGCAGTGTTGATCCTCAAAGAGAAGATCAGCTGAAACCTCCCCTCGGATGATCCTCCCAAAGATGGTTGGCATAGTGTTTGGCTTCGAGAGATCTTGATCATCTCTCAGGTGGCCTTTCATCCACCATGAGTTTGGAAGATTAGCGCTCCTCAGGCCTTAAAGGTCAAGAGGGGCTGCATCCGCGCTACAGGTTGGATGATCCCGGCCGCGACCTGAGCATCGATGATGGGTTGAATCGGCTTATAGGCCGCGGGAGCTTCTTCGATGAGGCGCTCAGCCTTAGGGCTGATACAATATACACCCTCAAGGCCCAGCGTTTCCGGCGCCTGATGCTGCATCTGGAAGCGCCCCTGAGCACGCCCCGCGCCATGAGAAGCGGAGCAGAGCCAGGGGCGCGCCCCTAGACCCAGGGCCAAAAAGGAGGGGCTCCCCATGGAGCCAGGGATCAGAACCGGCTGCGCCTTCTCAGCGGGACAAGCTCCCTTGCGACTGATGGTCGCCCCCTCTCCATCGGGCAAACTGATGTTATGAGGGAGGTCATAGATGAGAGGAGCCTCCAGGCTGGGACCGAAGAGAGCCCTCAAATTAAGGCGCAGCAGCTCAGCAAGCAGAGCACGGTTGATGAAACCGTAGTTTACCGCAGTAGCTTCTGCTTCCAGATAGTCGCGGCGCTCCTGTGGATCGACGATAGGAAAGAGCCCTGAGCTTGGCCAAGGCAGCCCTTTAGGCCAGAGACTGCGTGCCCGCTCCAGCCAGTGATGAGCGATCGCCTGACCCAGGAAACGAGAACCGCTGTGAACCATAAAGGCCAGCTGTCCTTTACGCAAACCCAGACGCCAAGCCACGCCACGCTCTAGAATCGCATCGACCCTCTGGATCTCTATAAAATGGTTACCTCCTCCAAGGGTCCCCAAGCCCGCGTCTCGGACGATTCCCTCTTGAGGAGTGAGATCTGAAGGCGCCCAGCTTGGATCTCCCCGCAATCCTCCTCCCAGATGAACCCGCTCCAGCTCGGACTCTAGCTGATCCCAGTTTGATGTACGGACTTGGCCCAGAGGAGTAGAGGCGCGCTGAGCGTGGATCCAGCCCGGTAAACCCTCAGCAAACTGTGCTCGCTGCACCGCAGCGCTTTGAGGTAGATCCCGACTGCCCAGGAAAAGATCTCCACGTAGATGTTCTATCAGAGCCTCTCTCTGACTCATAAAGCGCTCTAGATCTAGATCCAGGGTATGGAGGCGCATCCCACAGTTGATATCTGCACCGATGGCCTGAGGGATCAACATCCCCTCCATACGCAGAGAGGTCCCAATGGGGACTCCTCCATGACCAGGGTGAAAGTCAGGGCTGGCGCGAACATGGGTGATGCGCCCTCCCAGAGGATGCTCTGTAGCCGCCAACTGAGCCAATTGAGAGAGGGCTTTCTCCTCAAGGGGCAGCTCAGATGGAAGGAGGAGATGGGCGTCGGGGATCTCAGGTCCCCGGTTCTTGAGGCGGACACGCCAGCCTCCCAACTGGGGCTGGACTTCGAGTCCACGGCGAGACAGAGCCTTCTGAATTCGCTTGTTTTTCTTTGATCTTGACTGTTTTGATCTGTTCAAAAGAACTTAACTCTTCCCTATATGCTCTTTTAAGGGCAGTAGCATTTTGTATGAAGTTGAGGAGATCGAGAAGCAGCCACGATCAGAAGAGAGTCTAAGGAGCTGTAGCTTAAGAAGCAAGGGGCTTTCTTTACATACACTTATGTAGAGCGCCAAAGGGCTTCACGATCTGCCCAGGTCTTCACCCACGTTTACATCACCTGTGACGGCACCTAAGCACAGCTGGGATGCTCGATGAGACGCGGCCCCGCCTACACTCTTATCCACTGACAGGCGCATGGAGCGTGGCATATTGTAACTCAGCGCGCTCTAAAGCCCTCAGGGGTTGAGTCCACAGATCCCAAAGCCTCGGACGGGTCCATTATGAGTATGGAGCGACTCCATACAGGTGGAGCCAAGAGGGCAGGGGGCTTCATAGGCGCCTGTGTCGCAGAGGCGACGACAGATCTGCTCCATATTGGGCGGCGCAACGCAGTGAAGCCCCACTGCACAATTGTGACCCCCCTCATCAAAGAATTGGCAGGGAGAGCCCTCTGGGTTCTGTCCCTGATCGGGAGTACAGGAGCCGACAAAGCTATAACCCCCGTTGGGATCGGAGCGGATGGCATAGCTGCACTTCTGCCCTGCTCCACAGCCCTCACCACTGTACCAGTTACAGCCTCGGGCAGCGCAGAGCCCTGCTGCTTGACCAAGGCGTTCAGATATCTCTGCGCAGCGGCCCTCATCGGGGCAGCCAGGATCGACCACCCCTGGATCACAGGGAGCCTGACAGACAGAGAAGTTGCAAACCAAGCCTGGAGCACAACTCTGAGGCCGCCCCTCGTTGTCCACACAGGGCTCTCCCGCTTCTCGCTCGGAGGGCGCGGTGCAGAGGGTCGCGTTGCCCATGAGGTGGCAGTAGGAGTTGAGCGGATCTGGGCAGGGCTGGTTAAGGGCGCAGCCCTCCCCAGGCTCGCAGCGCCCAATATGGGGACCAAAGCCCATAACATGTCCACAGAAGAAACCTGGTCCACAAGCTTGGGCACGGAGGCGAGGATCGCAGGAGTCCCCTGGGAGATCAGCGTCAGGGGAGTGGGGGAACCCTCCCCGATCTACAGGGAGGCTCCGATCTGGAAGAGGGGGCAGATCTGGGCGTAGGCTCAGATCCTGTCGCGGAGCCATATCAAGAGGGGCGCCGCTGTCCAAAGGCTCTGTATCCAAAGGGAGCGGGGGTGGAGAGCCCTGGCCGAGATCTACGCTCCCTCCACTAGAGTCATCATCACAGGCCAAAAGGAGTAGGGCGATAAGCAAGAGACGCATAGAGACACCTAAGGCAGAGCCTTTAAAGCTGGATCACCTGGAGCCAACACCTCAGCTTCTCCCAAGTGCCAGCGTATCCAGGACCGAGGGGCACGCACAGCGCGCAGATGGAGCGCTCGCTGAAGATGCTGGAAAGCCAAGCTGCGGCGCGCATCTAAGTCAGAGGTGTCCAGGCTACGCCAGCGCTCCAGCGCCGCCTGAGCGGGACCTGTTATCGCCAAGGTTAGGCCCACAGGGCGCAGCAGCGCTCTGAGAGGACCCAGACGTTCCATCTCAACCCCCGGCTCAAAGCGCAGGCTGGGATGCGCTAAGCCCTGAGGATAGGGATCCAGCCAGCGCCGCTGCACTGGATGCTCATCAGCCAGACGGGTACGGTGCCAGCTCTCATGTATGCGTCCCCTAAAGATGAGGGCCAGATCGGGGCGCAGGCCCTCTACCGCTCGCAGATACCAAGCACAGAACTGGGTGGCGTAGTCGGAGATCAACAGGCCCCCCTGAGGAGGGGGCTCAGCCAGAATCGTGCGGGCAAAGATCTCAGCTGAGCGGCTGCCGCGCCGCTGTCCTGTGTCAAACTCTCGTAGAGAAGCGATGAGGGCTAAGAGCAGGAGCCCCCCGAAAGCCAAGCGCCTGGGGATGGGCTCCTTTAAGGCTCCTAAGCTGATCCAAGGCAGGGCGAGGATCGCCAGCAGCCCCGCCATCAGATAGCCTCCCAGATCGGGGTTGAGGAGATCGATGGCGTAGTAGCTCTTGGTGGCAAAGACCCCCAAGATCACCAATACAGCGCCCAAAAGCGCTCCCCTTGCATGACGCAGCGCAGAGAGGAGGCCCAGGCCAAAGAGCAGCAACATCAGGAGGCTGGCCTCTGGCCCAAACTGCTGGATCACATAGGCGCTCAGGTTGGCGAGGTTGTCCAAAAAATCAAACTGTTGCACATCCCCGATCGACTTCATCCAGTCTCGCGCCAACAGCATATGGGTGAAGGCATCGACGCTGTCTGGTCGCCCCCAACCAATGATCCCCCCCTCACCGGCGCGTAGAGGTAGATAGAGATAGACCATGAGCCCCAAGGCGCCCGCAGGAAAGGCCAGGAGGAGGGCTCGCAGACGACGCAGCCCCAAAGCCATACCGAAGAGAGCCAGCGGGATCAGCGCCGCGCCCAACAGACTGTGGTTGGCCCCCGCCAATCCAAAAGAGAAGGCGAGCAAGGGCAGCGCCCGCTGCTCTCCACGCGCCAACTTAAGAACCAAAAGGGCAGAGAAGATCCCCAGGAGCAGCTGAAGACTGTAGACCTCGGTGCGGGCGCCTTGAAGCCAGACTCCCGGTAAGCTCAGAGGGGTCAAGGCGGTGAGCGCGGCTAAGCTCCAGTGTAGGCTCGGAGAGAGGGCGCGGAGCAGGCGATAGAAGAGGGCTAAGGCCAAAGCCAGGGCTAGAGCACTGCCTAGGTTGCTGCGCAGGCCCTGATCCCCCAGGGGTAAGAGCTGGAGGCTGTGGGTATAGAGAGCGTGGAGGGGGTGCCCTGGAGAGTGGGAGAGGCTCAAGCGCCTCGCCACCGCGACAAACTCTCCAGTGTCATGCCAGTGCAGACCGGGCAGCAGTGTCCAACTCAGGAAACTTCCAGCGAGGCCCCAAACCAGGGCGCTGCGATAGAGGGGCTCTCTCTGCATCGCTGGAGCATAACCCGGAATCTCTCAGAGGGGAGGCTCTTTCAGAGCGGCGAAGATTTGCTGTAATGAAGGGCTATGCTTATCCAAGAGAAGATGCGCCGCGACTGGGATCGACGGGCACGAGTTGATCCCCTCTACTGGGTCGCTGCAACTCAGGAGGCTGATGAAGCCAGCTATCTTGCTTCGGCAGAGCGAGACGCTCAGAGCCTGCTGAGTGGCTTGGAGGATCGCCTGAACTTTGGGGGTGAGGCCCTCGATCTGGGCTGCGGGATCGGGCGCTTGACAGCCAGCCTAGCTGAACACTTTGAGCGGGTCTTGGGTTTGGATATCTCTCCAGAGATGATCCGAGAGGCTCGCCAGCGCCACGGCCAACTTGAGAATCTAGAGTTTTGTACAGGATCGGGCTGCGATCTAGCGGAGCTCAAGTCTGAGCACTTTGAGCTGGTCTTCAGCTACTCAGTGCTCCCCCATCTGCCTCGTGATGTAGTCGCGGCCTACTTCCTAGAGGTGGGACGAGTGCTGCGTATGGGAGGCTGGTTCCGACTTCAGTTCTGGATCGGTCCTGAGCCGATCGACGCTGCCCCCAATGACAGCCTCAATATCCGGGTCTACACCAAGGAAGAGGTGGAGGAGATGGCGCGGCGAGCAGGCTTAGCGCTGAGAGAGATTCAGGAGATCGACTATCTCGATCCTGTGCTTCAGCTCTCCCCCCTCCTGCTCAACTTTGAGAAGATCGCGGCAGGTGAGCCGCTTGAAGAGCTCTCAGAGGAGCGAGAGGAGAGCATCTCAGATGAGGAGCAGGGCTTGGAGTATGGCCTGCTCCTCTATCTGGCGGTGAAGCGCGCTGAGCAGGGAGAGCGCGAGATCGCTGAGGCGGTCTTAGAGCGGGGCATTGAGTTGGCCCCTGATCGTCCTGAGGCTTATCTACAATGGGCTGGACATCGCTTGGAACAGGGGGATGAGGCGGGCGCGCTCCTGCTCCTGAGGACTCTTACAGAGCTGGCTCCAGGGCTACCCATCGCCTGGCTCTATCTGGCTCAGACCGCTGAGGGGATGGGGCGCAAGCAGGAGGCTCGTGAGGCTCTGAAAATTCTGGAAGCTTTAGAATTTGAGAGCGAGGAGATCCAAGCGGAGATGCTTGATTTAAAAGCGCGGTTGCGGAGGAAACGGAGACGACGTTAGGTAGATGCGAAGGAGAAGGGGACTTCAAGCCAGCTATCGAGAAGATGTCAACTCATCTCAAGCTCCTCCAAGGTTCGAAATGGATCACACCTGAAAGTTTTGGAGGCCCTAGAGTTTGAGAGTAAGGCTCAAAAATATGAGAAGATACTTCCGAATTTCTCTTTGAAGGTCATCATGCTCAGAAGACTTCTCCCGCTCTGCTGTTTTTTGCTGTTCTCCTGTAATGACAGTGAGGAGCAGGGGGGAGCGGAGATCAATGATCCCTGTGATGTCACCGAGGATTGCTTTGAGGGGATCTGTGTCCTGCCAGACGCTGATGGGGTAGGGCAGTGTCGTCCGAGCTGTGAATCGCTTGGATCCCGCTGTGAGGATGGCAGTCACTGTTATGCAGGTCAGGACACCGAGGGCAATGAGGTCAAGCTCTGCGCTGACTTTGGCTGTGACCAGCGGGGCTGTGGTGCCAATGGGCTCTGTGACCCTCGCAGTCTGGAGTGTATGTGTCAGGGGGGATTCTGGCAGGATGCTCAGGGCCGTTGTCGGCTCTGTGATGCTCGTAATAAGAGCCCCTCCTGTGAATGGCCCGATGACGCTGTCTGTGGCTGTGTTGATCTCCGAGGGCGAGATCTCAGCGGCGCAGTCCTGAGCGGGGAGGATCTACGAGGGGCCATCTTTGACAGCAGCACCTTCTTTCCAGAGGGTTTTGATCCTCTCGCTCAGGGAATGATCGGTCCAAACAGCCTGCTCCAAGAGGAGACATTAGGGGACTCTGGTCTTCCAGAAGTGAGCCTCCATGGGGCTCAACTGAGCCAAGCAGATCTCTCCAACTCAAACCTAAGCCAGGCGGATCTCTCTGGAGCAGATCTCTCTGGAGCGGATCTCTCTGGAGCAGATCTCTCGGGGGCTAACTTGGCGGAAGCCAACCTCGCGGGGGCCAATCTCAGCGAGGCAGATCTAGAGGGGAGCAACCTCAGCGATGCCAACCTCAACGGAGCCAACTTGGAGGGGACCGATGTCAGTGAGGTAGAGGGAGAGCTGCCCGCCTGGGTCGAGGAGTCGGTGGCTCCTGATGGCCGCGTCAGCGCTGATGAACTCGCGCGTAAGGTGAGAGAGGGAGAGTTTGAAGAGCTGCAAGGCGCCAACCTCCAGGATACAGATCTCCAAGAGGCTGATCTCTCTGGAAAAGATATGCAGGAGGCCAACCTGAGCGGCAGCCAGCTCTCAGGCAGCGCCATGGAGGGCAGCAATCTTCAAGGAGCAGATCTCTCGGAGGCAGAGATGAGCGGCGCGGATCTCTACGACGAGGAGACAGAGGAGGGGGCCAACCTCCAAGGTGCTAACCTTCAGGGCGCCAATCTGAGCGACGCAGATCTTCAAAATGCCAACCTGCAAGAAGCCAACATGCAGGATGTTTTTACTTCAGATAAGAGCTGTCATGGTTCTGGGGAAGGCTGCCAGGATCCAGATCGTCCCTGCCTGGATGGTACCCAGTGTCGCCCCAATGATCCCCCCAAGCAGACCAATCTGGAGGGGGCGGATATGAGCGCGGCCCACCTCAACGGGGCCAGCTTAGCGGGAGCTAACCTCAAAGATGCCAAGATGGATGGCGCTGATCTCAGCAACGCGAATCTTTCTGAGGCGGAGATGAACGGCGCCAGCGCTGAGGAGGCCAACTTCGCGGGCAGTGATCTTCGAGGGACAGATCTGACCGGAGCCAACCTCAAAGGCGCTGATCTTCACAAGGCCCGGCTCAGCGGAGAGACCAAGATGGAGGAGGCCAACCTCAGCGGAGCGAGGCTGGAGAGTCAAGATCTCTCAGGGGCTAACTTGGCTGGAGCAGATCTAAGCGCCGCTCTGCTCTCCCAGGTCAACTTCCGCAACGCTACCCTAGAACGAGCCCGCTTGATGGATGCCGATCTTCGTGGGGTCCTGCTGGGTTGTTGTCTGGAGTGTGGCTCTATCGAGGCGCTCCCTGAGTGTGAACCTGCGCGGGTTCGAGAGGCCGACTTTACGCGGGGAGATTTTCGCCCAGGGCGCCTTCAGCCCAGTGATCTCACCGGGGTGGACTTTCGAGGGATCCTCCTCTCTGCAGCGCGTATGTCAGGGGCCTTGATGGATGGGGCCGATTTTCGGGGGGCTCAGTTGGTTCAAGCTCAGCTGAGCGGCTTGGACCTACGCAGCACGCGCATCACCACCGCCTTAATGACAGGCGCCCTGATGGACAACGCCGATTTAGAGGGGCAAATCCTTAAGGATGCTTCGATGAACCGAGTGACCCTCACCAGAGCCAATCTCAGCGGGGCCGATCTTCGGGGCGCAGATCTCAGCGCGGCTTGGCTGGAAGAGGTTAACTTTGAGAACGCTGATCTCTCCAACGCCAACTTGAGCCTCTCCACCATCCTGGGACCGATGGGCAGCCTGGAGGCGCCTGTCCTGATGATAGAGGCGGATCTCAGCGAGGCTCGCCTGGAGGGGGTTGATCTGCGCTTCGTGGATTACTGCCGAGCGCGCTTCGAGAGCAGCGTGCTCGTCAATGTTCGCGCCAACGAGGCCCTGCCTTGGCTTCTGGAGGGCTTGGGAGAGGATGGAGCCTGGCGACAGCAAAACCTCATCGATCGTCTTAAGGGAGAGACGCCCCCGCGTGAGTTCTTCTGTGCGCGCTTCCAAGAGGCCAGCCTGGATGGGGCGCAGCTGCCTGTGGGGATCGATTTTCGCCGCGCTTCTCTTGAGAAGATAAGCTTTAAAACCCTGGAGGGGCAGCAAGCTCAACTTCAGGGTGCTCGCTTTGATCACGCCCAGCTCTTAGAGGTCAGCTTTGAGGGGGCCCAAGTTCAGGGTGCCTCTTTTGTAAGCGCGCGAGCAGAGAAGGTCGATTTTGGGGCTGCGGATCTCTCTGATTCTGACTTTCAAGGGGTGGAGCTGATCACCCCCAATTTTATGGGGAGCACCCTCCTGCGCGCAGATCTTAGAGGGGTTGATCTCAGCAGAGCAGAGATGAGCAACGCCCTGCTCAATGAAGCCAAGATGGAGGAGGCAACCCTCTTCAACACCACCTTCAAAGGGGCGCGGCCCGCCGGCGCGCGGCTGCAAAGGGCCAACGCCTCAAGGGCTGACTTCTCCAACGCCCTGCTCACCGGCACCAACTTTCAAGAGGCCCTGCTCAATGAGGCTAAGTTTGAGAGCGCCAACGCCTCAAGGGCCGACTTCAGCGACGCAGAGATGACCGGGGCAGGGATGGGGAAGATGAGCCTGCTGAGCGCTACCCTGCAAAGGGCTCAGATGGGGAGCGTGGTCCTCAAGGAGGCCAGCCTGAGCGGAGCAAACTTTGAGAACGCCGTGCTCTCAGCCGCCGATCTCTCCGACTCCCGAGGCCGTCCAGAGATCTTCCAGGGGCTCGATCTCTCAGACGCCAATCTCTGTGGAACCCGCTGGGGGAAGTGGGATGAGGCCGCCAACTGGGATGGTGTCATCATCAGCCCTGGGACCGTCTGCCCCGATAAGGATGAGAACGGTGAGTGCCCTATGACAGGAGCCATTGCGGGGAGCTGTGAGCTCTTTGGCATTCCTCACCTAGAGCCTAATGTTCAGGTCCAGGGAGTTGATCTCTCTGGTTTGGATTTGAGCGCTATCGATCTAAGCGGCGCCAATCTGCGCGGGACAAACCTCTCAGGGAGCACTCTGGGCACTCTGACCGGGGCTGATCTGAGCGAAAGCAACCTCAGCGATGCTCGAATCATCCCCTTCGCTGAGGCGGAGGGGGCTCTCTTTGTAGAAGCAAACCTCTCTGGAGCCACCCTCGGAGCCAACGCCAACCTAACGAGAGCGCGCTTTGATGAGGCCAACCTTCGAGGGGCCACCCTAGATGGCGCCCTGTTGAATCACGCAGAGTTCCCTGGTGCTTCCCTCGCTGGGGCCTCCCTCCTGGGCGCTCAGCTTGAAGAAGCTCGTCTGGATAATATTGATGCCGTCGCAGCAGACTTCAGCCAAGCCAACCTAACACGGGCAAGCTTCGCTCAAAGCGTCCTAAGCAATGCTCTCTTTGTAGAGACGCTCCTCTTGGAAGCCAGCCTGACTGCAGCAGATCTCAGCGGCGCGCGGTTGATCCGAACGATGCTGACGGGGGGTAATCTGGAGGGAGCCAACTTGATAGGGGCCAGTTTCAGCGAGGCGACTTTCAGCCAGGTCAGCTTTCGAGGGGCCGATCTCAGCCGAGCGCGAGGGATCCCTGGGGCGATCTTAGGGGCTGACTTCTCTGGCAGTAACCTCTGTGGGCTTCAATGGGGTGTCCTCAACCCTCCCGCCGACTGGGTCGGGGTGCTCATCGACGTTGACACCACCTGCCCTCCCCAGGATGAGAACGGAGACTGCTCCATCACAGGAGCGGATCTGCCCAACTGTCAACTCTGGGGGATCAATCACCTCCTTGAGCCAGGGGCCCAACTTCGGGGCGTTGATCTTGAGGGCCGTGACCTCAGGGATGTAGATCTGCGAGGCGCAGATCTGCGAGGAGCAAACCTGAGGGGGGCACGCTTAGAGGGAGCCCAGCTTCAGGGAGCCCAGCTTAACGGAGCAGATCTCAGAGCTGCTCTCTTAGGGGGAATCTCTTGGAGGCGCGCTGAGCTGGAAGGCGCTCAGCTTGATCTGCTCCCAGAGCTGCCTGCCTGGGTCCGTGGAGGGCTTGATGAGGAGGGACGCTTCAGGGCTGAGAGCTTGTTGGCCCTGATCCAGACAGGGGCGATCCAAGATCTTCAAGGCGCTTATCTTCAAGGGTTTAACCTCTCCAATCTGGACCTACGAGAGCTTGACTTTAGGGGCGCTGATCTCAGCGGCAGCCTTCTCAGGAGAGCGCGTATGGGAGGGGCTGATCTCAGCGAGGTAGATCTCAGCGGGGCAGATCTCACGGAGGGCTCTCTCTATGACACCGCTGAAGGTCGCGTCGCGCTCTTGGAAGGAGCCGAGCTTCAGCACCTCAATATGACTGCTCTAGACGCTCGCAACCTGGAGCTGAGCGGCCTCAGCTTTATCGGAAGCTGGGCAGGGGATGGTCGCTGCGGAGATGGCTCCGGCTGCGATCAAGCTCACCCCTGCGCTGCTGGAGGCTGTAGCGCCACCCAGGGGGCGCTGAGGCTGGAAGGCTCCAACCTAGAGAGGGCCAACCTGGATGGGGTCCTCTGGAGGGGTGCTCAGCTTCGAGGGCTCAACCTCAGCCAAGCTCTGGGAGCGGTTCAGCTCTCTGGAGCTGATCTCAGAGGAGCCGATCTAAGCGAGGCACAGTTCTCCAATAGCGAACTGCGCGGAGCGGATCTCTCAGGAGCAGATCTCTCAGGAGCAGTCCTAGAACAGGCCCGCTTTGGCTGCTGCAACCTCCCCTCTCTCTGCGCCAACACCTTGGCGAGCCCAGATTGCCAACCTGCCCTCTTGGGAGGCGCAGATCTCTCCGAGGTACAAGCCGCTTCGGCAGATCTCTGGGGCTTAGATTTACGAGTCACAGATTTGAGAGCCGCCGATCTGAGAGGAGCGCTTCTCCAGAGAGCAGATCTCAGGGCCACACAGCTCACTGAAGCGGTGCTCTCCAGCTGTGATCTTCGCGAGACCCAACTCTTAGGCGCTCAGCTCTCTGGAGCCACGCTCAGAGAGGCTCGCTTAGAGGGCTTAAATCTCAGCGAAACGGAGATGAGCGGCGCAGATCTAGAGGGCGCACGACTTAGGGGCACGCGGATGTGGAGAGCGCTCCTCTCAGGAGCGCGTCTGGGTGGAGCTGAAGCGGGGCTCCTGGCTGGCGCTGATCTCAGGGGTGCTGATCTCAAAGGTGCTCAGCTTATGGGCGCCCTCGCCACGCCTGAAGATCCCTGTTTGATGGGGGGGGCTGATCTGGGAGATGCTCTCCTTGAGGGGGTTGACCTCAGGGGAGTTGACTACTGCCATGCTCGCTTTGAGGGGGCTCTGCTCACAGATGTGCAAGCCAACCCGGAGATGCCCTGGATCTTGAGCGCCCTAGATGAGCAGGGACATTACCGAGGAGAGCAGCTTGAGGCCGTCTTACACAGCGCTCCTCCCAGCAGCCTAGCTTGCGCTCGTCTGGAGAGCCTCGATCTACGGGGTCTCAACCTCAACGCCGTAGAGGACTGGAGCCGGAGCGAGTTAAGAGAGATTCAACTCGGCCCCGATGAGGGGCAGAGCGCGCAGCTGAGAGGAGCGCGCTTTGTGGGGGTCTTGATGGAGGGGGTCGATCTCAGAGCCGCCGATCTCAGAGAGGCTGACCTCAGCGAGCTTGTCGCCCCAGAGCTTCAACTCCAGGGTGCGCTCCTGGAGGGAGCGATCTTGAACGACGCTCAGCTTCAGGGGGCTGATCTCAGCGGCGCAGATCTTAGAGAGGCTCAGCTCAATCGAACACAGCTTCAAGGGGCCAAGCTTAACGACGCCCGCTTAGACGAGGCCACCTTGAACCACAGCCAACTGCGAGGAGCAGATCTCAGCGGCGCGAAGCTGACCGGGGTTCAGGCTCAGGATCTCCAACTACAAGAGAGTAGGTTGGTCGATGCTCGCCTAGATGGAGGGGCTCGACTTCAGCGCGCCGACCTCTCAGGAGCTGATCTCAGCCGTGCTGATTTGAGCGAAGCTCACTTGGAGCAGAGCCGCCTTGTGGGCATCCAGGGAGAGCGCGCCAGCTTCCAGAGCAGCTTCTTAACCGACAGCTCGCTCATGGGCGCTCAACTCCAAGGGGCCTCGCTGGTGCAGGCTCAGTTGCTGCGCAGCGATCTCAGCGGGGCCAACCTACGAGAAAGCAGCTTTCACGGGGCTCAACTTAACCAAACCCAGCTCAGCCGCGCGGATCTAAGCGATGCGCGCGGCTTACCCAGCCTGTTTGTTCAAGTTCAACTCAGCGGGGCCCTGCTCTGTGGCAACGACTGGGAGTTGGAGAGCCCTCTTCTCCAGGAGGAGCAGGCGCTCCTCAGCCCTGACACCCTCTGTCCTCATCGCGATGAGGAGGGGCGTTGCCGTATCAGCGCTGGAGAAGAAGGCTGTGGCCTCTTCTCTGGAGGAATCGAGGTCGAAGAAGAACCTCCAGTTGAAGGTCAGTGAGGATCTGTTCTACCTGCATCAGTTGCTCTACTTTCAGCAACACATCCCGCCGAAACATGGAGCAAAGCTTCCAAATCTTGAGGCCAAGGTGCTTCAAAGCGCTGCTCTATTCCTTTCCAATCAAAAGAGAGCCTCCAGGCGTGAAGTGCCTGACGTGAACAGCCCAGGCGCTGCAACTCCTGAGCGAGGAGAGGGCGCTCTAGGTTCGCTAAGAAGAGAGCCTCGTCAGGGCCATAAAGCTTGTCTCCCACGATAGGAAAGCCCGCCAAAGAGAGATGAACGCGAATCTGATGCTGGCGGCCGCTGAGAGGTTGAGCCTCCAGCAAAGCTCGCTGAGGCCCCCGCCGAAGAACTTGAAAGCGGGTGTGGGCTGGGAGCGTTCCTGGACCATATTTGAGGTGCACAGCGCTGCGCTTATCAAAGCCCAGGGCTTGCTGAGACTCCCAGCGTTCTGGAGGCTGCCCCTCCACCACCGCCAGATAACGCTTCTGGACACGCTGCTCTAAGAATGCCCGCGTGAGCACCTGAGTCACTTCAGGGCTTCGCCCACAGAGGAGGAGCCCTGAGGTCTCTACGTCGATACGGTGAGCAGGCCCGGCGCTTGGCCAGACCTGGGCCAGAAAATGGGTCACGGTGGCCCTAAAGCGGCTCGCGGTAGGGTGAACTGCTAAGTCGGGGCCTTTGTTGAGAACCAGCAACTCATCATCCTTAAAGATCAGCTCTGGCTTGCTGTAAATCTGCGCCTCCTCTGGGAGGGGACGTTGGACCCAGAGCTGTTGACCTGCGCAGATTCGGCTGGCCTTCTTTAAGCGCCGTTGGGGTTGGTTCAGATCTTTGACTTTGAGTCGAGCTGCTCGCGTTCGAGAGAGGCGCGTAACGCGAGCGGCGATGAAACGATCCAAGCGCATCCCTGAAGAGCCAGGATCCACCTCTAGGAGCCAACCGGGCTCCAGCCCTCTTAGATGGGTTCCCTCAGGGGGATCAACCACCGTTGATCTTCACCGTGGTGCGTCCAGAGAAGCGACCCTCGGGGAGATTGACCCGAGCGGTGATGAGGGGACCCCTGACCTTTTTGACGCGGAAGGAGCCGCCTGTTAGGGCCTTACCATTACGGTAGACCTGTCCTCGCGCACCGCTCCTTACTTTGCCCCTGATTCGCGCGGCGATGGTGACCGACCTGCCATCCTCTGAAGGAGTGACACGCATGATTATGCCCTCTACCTGAACTATGGATGGGGGAGGAGGGGGAGGGGGAGGAGGAGGGGGAGGTCGTCGTTTGCACCTCTTGCGCCTCGGGAATTTCTTACAATATTCCCGACTGCTCAATTTTTTCTTGATTGGTTTTTTTGGAGGAGCTGGGGAGGGTGGTGGAGGGCTTTGATAGATAACCTTGGGTGGAGGTTTAGCCGCCAGGGCGAGGGTAGTACCGACGCTATAGACCGATTTGCCCTCTTGCGCAAAGAAGCGCAGGAAAAACTTGGCTGGGCTCTTCTCAACTTCCTTCTCAAAGGAGTAGTTGGGCTGGTTGGCGAGGATGCGACGCTGTTCAAGCAGCTCTCCAAACTCGTTATGGAAGCTGATCTTCCCATTTTGAAGGCGATGGGGGGTGTCGATGGAGATGCTCAGGCGCAAGAGCCCTTTATCCATCACATCGATATATTTCCAGTCTGTATGATCTCCCTCTTCAGGCTCAAGAGCGTCGGTGAGAGGGTGACTTACAAAGACCGCCAGGGCGCGATCTCGTGCAGAGTCCCCTCCTGTATTGCTGTCCAACTCTTGAGCGATGGGTCCACATGCCAGAAGAAAGCTGGGCATGAGATACAGAAATGGTTTGCTGCTCATCGACTGAAGATCCTGACCCGCCTATGATGGGCAATCTGATTCTTTTTAAGGTGTGTCTCAGCGGTGGCGATCTGGCCTCGCACGTTCATGATTTGGAACCGTCCCCCTTTTAAGGTGCTCGAACCGTCCATGATTTCGCCTTGAGCCCCTTTCTTCACCCCATGATTCTGAACCCCTATGCGAATGCTGAGGACCGTAGAGCGTTTTCGAGCGCCAGGAGTTACACGTACGATTGTCCCTTGAATCGCTTGGATCTTAGCTACAGGCCGAGCCGTTTTACGACCACCAGAGGGGCGTCGTCCTCCCTGAATTCCAGGTCGCCGTCGATCCCTGACAGATATGGGATCGGAGGGAAACTCATCTAAGATGATGGCACCTCCGCCTACAGGCTTCGGCCCTGTATCTCCTTTCCAATCAAAGGGCTGAAATTTGGCCTCGATTGTATAAACACTTTCGCTCTCTTTCGCCTGGAGGCGAACAAAATGGGTCCCATCCTCTGCGCGAACCTCCATTTTGTCCTTCTCCATTTTCGGTGTATGTAATCGAGAATCGATTGGGACCTTGAATGCGTCATAAATATCGATGGTTGATGCGATGTTTTTATTATCCCAATAAACTGTAACAGTGAGATAACCAGGTTCTCTCAATTTAAAATATTTCCAGTCTGTCGCATCACCATCTTCGGCGCTGAGAAAATCATCCGTGAGCTTGTCCAGGAAGAGTTGCTTGGCGCCGCTTGACTCTCCATCTTCACCCGATTTGGAGTCAGGCTCCACGTCAACACTACAAGCAAAGAGGAAGAGGAGAGAGAAGAGAGCACCCTGTTTTTGAAGAGACATGATCCAAAAACCCCCACAGATCAAAGATCGCTCACTCCAAAACCGCGAACGATGTGGCCTCCACCTCGGAGTTACGGGATGGGACCCTTTCTGAGAGCTAACACCTAGAGATTTGGAGTGTCAAGCGAGGCTCAACGCCTTGATGAGCAGCTCACTCTGGAAAAAAAAGATGGAAAACGAGAGCAAAGCGCGATTGGGGATTGCCCCTGGCCTCAGAGCGCTGGCATCCTCTCCCTTCTCTTTCGCTGTGGGGAAGCTGTGAGCCAATACCGCATCTTTCGCCAAACCTCAGAGGCCATCGCAACGGTCTTAGAGGATGGCGTTCGAGAACTGCTCTCTAGGAGCATTCAGGTGATCACAGGTCCCCCGCTCCGAGAGAAGTTTACACGTATGCCCGCCCTGGGAGTCTATCTATACCGCGTGGCTGTCAACCCTCACCGTAGGAACGAGATGTCCACCCTGGTGTGTAAGATCGATTCTGAGGGCAGCATCCGAGAGTATTACCAAGATCCCCCCCTCCTCCTCAGCCTAGATTACCTCGTCACCGCCTGGGCCGATGAGGACGCCGAGCAGCAGGAGCTGCTGGGAGCTGCCATGCGGGTGATGTTAAACACCCCCGCCTTGGAAGGGGATCTTCTAGAGGGAGACGCCTTTGATCCAGAAGAGCAGATCCCGATCCGTCCTGTAGAGGATCTCTCGGTGGAGTTCTTGATGTCCCTTTGGCGTGGATTTGGTGAGCATCTCCGTCCTGCGGTGGGCTACACCTGTCGTTTGCGCCTGCACTCTCCTCGGCGGTCTGCTGATCTCCGCCGGGTGGAGGCGAAGAGTATCAGCTTGGTCCGCCCCTGAGGGCAGGAAGAGATTGAGGAGAAGAGCAAATGCCCGAGTATTTATCTCCTGGTGTTTATATCGAAGAGGTTCCCAGCGCCAGTAAGCCCATCGAAGCGGTGGGGACCAGCACTGCGGCCTTTATCGGTGAGTGCCGCAAGGGTCCCATCAACGAGGTCATCTTCTGCCCAAATTGGACCACCTTTGTGAAGAACTTCGGCGACTTCGCCGATTCTCGGTATCTCGCCCACGCCGTCTATGGCTTCTTCAACAATGGTGGCTCCCGCTGCTTTGTCCTCAACGTTGGTGAGGGCCCCACAGATAAGCGCGCTGCACGCTTTATGGGCTATGATCATGGCCCTGGTGAGCGGGGTGGCCTTCACGCCCTAGAGGATGTAGAGGCGGTCGCCCTCGTCTGTGCACCAGGACAGACCGATCCAGCGATTCAGGATGCTCTACTGACCCACTGCGAGAAGATGCGTTATCGCTTCGCCGTCATGGATGCTCCAGAGCTGATTGAGTCAGGAGGGGTAGACAAGCTCTCCAAGCCTCGAGACTCCAAGTATGGCGCCTATTACTTCCCTTGGATCGAAATTTACGATCCCATTCAGGGCAATATCTTTGTGCCTCCTTCAGGGCATATGGCAGGCATCTATGCGCGCAGCGATGCTGAGCGCGGTGTCCATAAGGCCCCTGCCAACGAGATCGTGCGGGGCGCTTTGGGCCTTAAATATACGGTCACCAAGGGAGAGCAAGATCTCCTCAACCCCAAGGGGATCAACTGCATTCGGGAGTTCAGCAATCGAGGCATTCGAGTTTGGGGTGCGCGGACCATCTCCAGTGATCCAGAGTGGCGCTACATCAACGTGCGTCGCCTGTTCAATATGGTGGAGCAGTCGATCGAGAATGGTACTCAATGGGTGGTCTTTGAGCCCAACGATCAAACCCTCTGGAAGCGAGTCACACGAAACATCAGCGCCTTCTTGTTGAGGGTCTGGCGAGATGGTGCTCTCTTTGGCGAGCAGCCCGAGCAGGCTTTTTATGTCAAATGTGACGATGAGACCAACCCCCCCGAGGTGATCGACGCAGGACAGATGGTTTGTGAGATTGGGATGTGCCCGACAAAACCCGCAGAATTTGTTATCTTCCGTATCGGCCAGATGCCGACCGGCGGAGATGTCTCCGAATAACCGGATAGAGCCTAAAGGAGCAGACCCATGCAGCTGAAAGCTGACAACCGTCGCGGATCCCTTGATCACATTGGTGATTATAACTTTAAGGTCGAGATCGAGGGCATGGTCCAGGGTGCCTTTAAGAATGTTGAGGGCCTTGACTCTAAGACTGAGATAATCACCTTCCAAGACGGCGAAGACCTCATCGAGCGCAAGCGCCCAGGGCGGACAACCTATAGTGACATCACCCTGAAGAGGGGCTATGTCTCCTCCACCTATCTCTGGGACTGGCGTAAGGCCGTCATGGACGGAAAGACCTTGAGGAAGAGTGGTTCTATCATCCTCCTCAACGATCACGGCAAAGAGATCATGCGTTATAACTTCTTCAACGCCTGGCCCTCTGAGTGGAAAGGCTTCACCCTAGACGGTGCTGGCAAAGGCGTCGCCGTTGAGGAGTTGAAGTTCGTAGTCGAGCGTTGGGACCGCGTGCAGGGTTCCAACTGATCCTGAGCTGAGTTTCTCTTTCCTTTAAACCTCTAACTCCCCCCTTTTGAGCAGAGATATGGCGTTTCGAACAGAGTTCCCTTTTAAACTCCCTAAGGGCTTTATCGACCACCATGGTAACCTCCACAGGGAGGGGATCATGCGCTTGGCGACAGCTCAAGATGAGATCGTCCCGCTCCAGGACTATCGCGTACAGCAGAACCGAGCTTACTTGGTGATCATCCTGTTGGCGCGGGTCATCACAAAGCTGGGAACTGTGGAGGCGATCAATACAGGCACCATCGAGCGGATGTTCTCCGCAGATCTCGCCTATCTCCAGGAGTTCTATCGCCGTATCAATGAAGAGGGCTCCGCCAACCTCAAGCTGAGCTGTCCAGAGTGTGGCCATAAGTTTGAGTTGGATCTGGGGGCTGATCTGGGGGAATCGTAAGCTACCCCCTGGAGAGGATTTTCCAGGAGGTAGCTTATATCGCCTATCATTTCCACTGGTCTTTACGGGAGATCCTGGTGATGGAGCACCGTGAACGGCAGCTCTGGATCAAGGAGATCTCGACTATAAATAAAGAGATCAATGACTCTCGGCGCTGAGGGAGGCTCTCAGCCATATCCCTAAGAGGGCTCCAGAGCGCTGAGAGATAGAGCCAGAGGGCCTTTATGTCCGAGCTTCGCGCTCCAGGGGTTTATTATGAACCCAGGGATCAACGGATCCCCCAAATCAAGCTGGGAGAGACAGGGATTCCTGTCTTTTTGGGGCTCACACGTCGAGGCCCCCTAGATAGACCCGTTCCCATCAACGGTGAGCTACAGTTTCACGAGATCTTTGGAGAGCCTCTCCCCCAATCCTATCTGAGCCAGACTCTACGAGGCTTCTTTGGCAATGGGGGACGGCAGTGCTTTATCTTGCGGATCGCTCGGGTTGCAGGTCTCCCTGGAGAGGAGTTAGCGCGCGCCGCCCAGCGCGTCTTCCTGGATCAGGCCGCTCAGCGCTGCCTACACCTACGGGCTCAAGACCCCGGAGATTGGGGGAATGAGCTGCGGATCTCCATCAAAGCTTCTCAGGAGATCAGGACAGTCATCACCCTTGATATCAAGGCGGGGCAGCGCAGCCTCCAAGTCAGGAGCAGCCACTGTCTGAGCCCTGGAACCCTCATCTCGATCTCTGAGGGCTCCCATACACACTGGAGTGCGATCAATCGAGTGGAGGGGAAGGAGCTCTCTTTAGAGGCGCCTATCCCTCGGGATTTCTCCTCGGCAAGCCCCAGCTATGTGATCGCCCATGCCTTTGATCTCAGCATCCGAGATCTGGAGCGACAGGAGCGCTTTGAGCGCCTCTCCATCTTGGGCAACAGCCTGCGCTTTGTAGAGCGGATCATCAACCAACAAAGTCGCTTGATCCGCGTCGCTGCGCATCGTCCCCTGACCCCTCTGGAATATCGCCTCCCGATGGAGGTAGAGGGGCTCCTCTTGGAGGGAGGTACAGAGGGCCTGAGGGATTTGGGTCCAGATGATTTTAGGGGTGACTCCAGCGCCTCCAGCGATGGTCCAGGAGAGCGTCGGGGCCTCAAAGCTCTTGAGGAAGTTGAAGGCTTTGATTTGCTGGTGATGCCCGATTTGATGGCTGCCTATCTGGAAGGCCAGCGCGCTCAGCAAAGCGAAGGGTCAGGGAGCTGTCGGCGCTTTAAGAGCCTACGGGATCTAGAGGTTGTCCAAGAGGCGGCGATCAGCTTCTGTGAGCGCTCCGCTCACTGCTTCACCCTCTTGGACCTTCCTCCTGGGGGAGATTTTTTAGAGGCTCAGCGCTGGCGTAGGCAGTTTGATTCAAACCGCGCGGCGCTCTACTACCCCTGGATCATGCCCGCAGATGGCACACGCCGCTTTATCCCTCCCTCGGGACATATCGCAGGTATTTTCTCTCGCAGCGACGCTGAGTACGGAGTCCATAAAGCCCCCGCTAACGAGACCCTGGAGGGGGTCGTAGATTTGGAGGCGATCCTTCAAGATGCTCATCTGGCGATCCTCAACCATGAAGGCATCAACTGTTTGCGCTCTCTGGGGGCTCGTGGTCTGCGAATCTGGGGTGCGAGGACACTCAGCAACGAGCCGGAATGGCGCTTCTTGAACGTGCGGCGTACCGTCAGCTCCATCTCTGCTGCCATCGAGAGGGGCAGCCAGTGGGCCGTCTTTGAGCCCAACTCCTCCCGGCTTTGGAAGCAACTCACGCGCCTGATCAGCAGCTTCCTGATGGGGCTTCGAGAGCAGGGAATGTTGATGGGGGAGACCCCTGAAGATGCTTTCTTTGTCCAGTGCGACGAGGAGACAAACCCCCCCGAACAGATCGACTTGGGTATGCTAGTCTGTCGCGTGGGCCTGGCGGTGACCCGGCCGGTTGAGTTCATCATCTTCCGTCTCACCCAAAGGCTGGAAGATCAAGCTGAGGTAGAGGGGGAGTAGATGGCCGCCGAGAGTTCAAAGCGCATCAATCGACCCGTGGGTCGTTTTCGTTTTCTGGTGACCATAGATGGTCTTGACTTGGCTCAGTTTAAATCGGTCAGCGGTCTAGGGCATGAGGTTGAGGTTCTCTCTCAACAGGAGGGGGGACTCAACGACCGTCAACATAAGCTTCCTGCTCAGGGCAGCTACCCCAATATCACTTTTAAGCAGGGCTATCTCCTCAACGACACCCTGGAGAGTTGGCATAGAGAGTTCTCACTTAACCCAGCCAAAGCGGGTCGTAAGACCGGCAGCATCGTCCTCCTTTCTGACGCCGCTCAGCCTATCGCCCGTTGGGATTTCCGAGAGGCTTGGCCTGTAAAGTGGGAGGGGCCTGAGCTGGACGCTTCTCAGGGGGAGGCGGCGATAGAGTCGATCGAGATCGCCCATGAAGGCATCCAGCGAAAGCGGATCTGAGCATGAGCACCGAAGCCCTCGTCAGAGAGAGTCTCCTGGATACAGACAGCGGGCTGGGCGCTCAGCTCAGTGACTTCGCAGGACAGCTGGGGGCGCGTTATGCTCGCTTCGGCGAGGCGCTTCCCTTAGGAGCCCCTCTCCTCTTAGATCAGCTCAATGATCGCTGGATGGGCCAGGGCTTACAGGATGGAATTCAACTCTTTGAGCCCCAGATCTTAGGCGCCCTCGCTCAGAGTTGGCGACCTGGTTATGACTCCGCGACCTTCTTCAACAAGGGTCCCTTTGTGATCCCTGTTGATCCCTTAGAGGAGGTTAAGGGCCTCAGCGCAGCACAGCTTCAGGCTCCACAGAGGCGCAGCCGAGGCGCGAGCCCTCCCCGGCTGCGAGCCTTCACGACTGAGCCTCAGAGGCTCCAAGCTCCTCAGCCCAAGGAGCAGTGGCGGCGAACCCCTCAGTCTCGGTTGAGCCCCTACCCCAAGGCTCTGGGGAGCGCTGGCTCTCTAATTCCAGAGTTACTGCGCTTCCCAGACGCTCAAGCAGAGCTGGAGTTGGAGCAAGGAGAGGCTCTTATTGTTGGAAGAGGTCCTGCTCCCTGGGCTCCTCAAGGTTTGGCTCCAGCGGCTCAAGCCGCTGAGGAGTTTCTGGAGCAGCTTGAAGCGCGGCTTCAGCCTGAAGCTCCTCAAGCGGTCGAGACTTGGCTACTGCCCACCCGGATCCCCCAAGCTCAGGCCCAAAAGATCAGCGCTCGGCGTTTGACCCAACGGAGAGGCTGGCGCTCCTCGACTGAAGGCCCCCTTAGGCCCATCACTCGGGGAGCTGGAGCCCTGGCTGAGCAGTTCAGCCACTTTGAGCTATCCACAGACTCCTTTGAACCCAACGCTCAGCGTTTCATAGAGGAGCCCTCGGCCGAGTATCGTCCCCACCCTCTGGCTCTCTCTATGGAGGAGCCTCAACTCTTAGAGCCCAGCGCTGCGCGAGCCATCCCCAGTCACGCTGAGGCCCTTCAGCGCAGCCAGCGTATCTCCCAGGAGCGTTTGAGAGCCCTCAGGACTCCAAGCTCTCAGCGCTCGCCTGAGCCTCGATCGATCTCCAAGCGCCCCTCGCTGGGCTCTAAGCGAAGCAGAGCCCAAGGGTCCAATCTTCAGCCCCCTTTCAGGAGAGCGCTCAGCGAGGGTGCTTTTCCTAAGCTTCGTCCGCCTCTTCAAATCGCCTCAAAGCCCAGGAACCTCGTGGGGCTCAGGGCTCAGCCAAAGATCCCTCGGGGATCGATAGGCGCGCTCTCCCCAAGAGACACCACCCAAGAGCGCCCAACTCAGGGGAACATCGCCCCAAAGACTGGAGTTCAGGAGCCTCTCCCCCAAGGGGACGCGCTCTTCAAGAGCAGAGCCCAAAAAAGCCCCCCCCTACGAGGCGCAGTCCAAGAGCGTCTAGCCCAGGAGAGAATCTCTCCAAGAGGTGCAGCCCAGGAGCATCTAGTCCAAGCGAGTATCCCTCTGAGGAGCGCAGCCCAAGAGCGCTCAAATCAGGAGCGCATCTCCTCTAGGCAGGAGCTTTGGAGGGCTGAATCTCGGCGAGGGAGCCCAGTTCAGATCCCCTCACAGAGCCTTAGGCCTCTGCCTTGGCTTGGCTCCAGCTCCTGGCTCCCCCAAAGTCTACGCCAAGTGGAGGTTCAAGAGAGAGACGCAAGCTCTCCACCGCTTCAGCTGAGCCTATCTCAGCGCCTACTGGCTTCTCTCCAGATGCAGCCTCCGGCCACTCAAAGGCGTGGTCAACTCTCTCTGGAGAGCCCCGAAGTTGTGCTGCTGCGCCCCTCTCCCTTGAGCATCGATCTTACCCAAGAACGTGGACTGACCCACCCGGAGAGATCTCAGACAGAGCGCGGCGAAGCTCCTCGAATTGGACAGGCTCTAGGAGTTGCATTGAGGAGCCCGCCCCGGCAGGTCATTGCTCCTCTGAGCCCTTTCCCAATCAAGGAGATGCAGGGAGACCTCGATGTTCAAAGAAGCGTTCAGGCTCCTCTTCAGGCAGGAGGCTCTTTAGGCTTTGCTCTCCAATCAGCCTCAGCGCAGCCCAGAGAGAGAGCAACTCCACAGCCAAACAAGCATTCACTCTCTAGGACGGTTCAGCGACTCTGGAACCTCGAGGGTTCTATCAAAGGCAGCCCAACTCCAACCTCGCTCCTCTCGGGGCACCTCCAAGCTCTCCTCGCCTCAAAGCAGGGCCTCTGGAGCGGAGGAGCGATAGAGCAGGGATCAGAGGGCTTGCACTGGACGCGTATTGAGAGAGAAGCTGAGTTCCTGAGCCTCAGAGGGGTTCAACCTCTGCTGATCAGCCTTGGGAGCTTGAGAGCTTCTCGCCCTGGACGCTGGAGAACCCCCTCTCAGATCTTGTTGGAGCCTGCCCAGCAGCTCAGGGAGAAAATGGGAGCCGCTCAGAGCCCTGTGAGGAGCGAGTCTGACGCTCAACGTATCGCTCCTAGAGGCTTGAAGGAGGGCGCGACTCAAACAGAGATGTCTCAGATCTTCAGCGCGCCCAGCTCTGAACAGCGACTTATACGCTTAAACCGGCAACTCCCGGCTCATAAGATCCAAGCGCTGTTGAGGCGGGGTCTCAACCCAACTGAAGTTCAAGCGCTGCTGAGGCAAACACCTCAACTCAGCGAAGGCTCTCAAGAGATCTCAACGATCCCAGAGCGTAGTTTTGAGCCCAAAGCGCTCCAGGGTCTGCTCTCTCAGGGGGTTCAGCCTCAGG
>CAYLJJ010000011.1:97421-99098 GCA_964384025.1 uncultured Nannocystaceae bacterium | reverse complement strand
AAGCAAGACAAAATCTCATGGAATTTTTCCTTTCTTATGGGAGAAAGCGTTGCCTGAATCGCTCGAGCATCGAAAAAGGTCTAGAGCGCCCCTTTAATCTCTCCAGATGAAGGCGGCGCAGGTCCCAGGTCTTATCCAAGAACCCCCTTGCCAGACCCAGATTCTCAAAGCATCTTGACGTTTTACGACAACGATCAGGATCAACGAGGAGATCGTTGAAAGAAAGACCCATGAGATTACGCTGTCGAACAACGAAAGACAACGACAGGAATGGTTTACACCGTCTAGAATCGATCCGTTTTGGTGGAGAGCAGGACAGTCTTTGTGACCTCAACAAAAGCTCAGAGTTGCTGGATCCCTCTCCTGGGAGGCCGCCTTACTGCGATTGGTGCTCCCTCTCCTTCAGGTTTGAGAGCCTGGGTAGAGCGAGGCGCGACCGATCTCGTGACTCTGCTCAGAACTGATGAGATGCGCCCCAGTCTCCCAGGAGAGTGTCAAAAGATGGGGATCGATTGGTGGCATCTGCCCCTCTCTGGCCGCAAGCTTCAGCGACGGAGTGATCAAGAGAGCTTGGCTCGGATTCCAGAGCTGTTGAGACCTCTTCAGGCTGGGCGCAGCCTCCTCCTTCACTGTGCTGCGGGTTTACACCGCACAGGCCTGAGCTTCTATCTGCTCCTACGCTGCGCAGGCCATAGCCCCCAGGAGGCCTTGGCCCTGATCACAGAGGCCCGTGCCCTCACGGCTCAAGAGCTGTTAAAACGCACTCGAAGATCTGGACGGCTCATAGAGCAGGCGGAGAGCTTGTTTGTGGTCTTGGGTCTCGGAGCGAGAGATTGAGCGAGCGTCCTTTTGTCTCCAACTCACCCAGCCAGAGGAGTCTCTGGAACAGATGAAAAATAGCCTCCTCCGGCGCATTATAGTTCCTCGATAGAGAGAGGAAGGGGCGGCAGGAGAGCCTCGCTTTTCAGCCAAAATTTTTTTCCCTTTGTGCTCTGGTAGCTTACTACAAACGCCAGAAGTTCTTCTCGACAAAATGTGCGCCTCCACCTACCATCCTTTAACCTGCTGGGCTCCATGTGGGTATTAGATGAAACTGCAATAGTATTAGATAGTTAGGAGAGACTCTTTGACTGCAACTGCGGCTGAAATATCCTCCATCTCTGACTCCAATGATGAGGTGATCCCGCGCCGAGATCTTGAGGGTCGCCTCATCTCCCCCTTCAAGCTTCCAGGCTCATTCATCAGCTCCTATATCAGCAAATGCCCTCCCTGGGGTCCGTTGGGAGAGGTTACTTATAAACGCACCTATGCACGCGAGGTTGCGGAGAGCGGAGGGCGAATTGAGGAGTGGTGGGAGACCGTGCAGCGAGTGGTCGAGGGAGAGTTCAACCTCCTCAAGATCCACCTTGTCCGGCAAGGCAAAGCTTGGCGGGTTGAAGAGTGGATGCCTCTGGCTCAGCGAAGCTATGAGGCGATCTTCTGGATGCGAATCCTGCCCCCAGGACGAGGGCTCTGGGCGATGGGGACTGAAGCCCTCCTTAAGAAGGGGGCGATGTCCGTCTCTAACTGCGGCTTCGTCAGCACCAAGGATATCGATCAAGATCTGGCGGACCCTTTTCGCTTTGCGATGGATGCATCCATGCTCGGGGCGGGGATGGGGGTCGATGCTCGGGGCCG
>CAYLJJ010000011.1:0-97411 GCA_964384025.1 uncultured Nannocystaceae bacterium | reverse complement strand
TTAATTCGGGGGGGCCCGTTTTGGGTTTTGCTTTTTTGCCTGCGTTGGGGGGGGGGGGTCGGGGGGCGGTGGGGGGGGGCGGGGGTAAGGCGCTGATCTACTCTCCTCAATTCTCTGAAGAGAGCTTTGAGATTGAAGACTCCCGTGAGGGTTGGCTGGATGCTTACAGTCTGCTGCTGCGCTCCTTTACGCGGACTGAACATCTTCCTCGACTGTTTGACGCCCGCAAATTGCGCGGCGCAGGGGCGCCTCTTAAGACCTTCGGAGGCAAGGCTTCAGGGCCCGCCGCGATCCTGCGCCTCCTTCAAGAGGCTGCGCGGATTCTGCTGCCCCCAACCGCTCAGGCGGAGTTTATGACCGATCTTGGAGGAGCGGTTAAGGCCAAATATTTGAAAGGGGAGGTGCAGCCACAACGCTTGGAGATCAAGATCAAGCAGCTGAAGCCTGAGGCGTTGGATCAGGGCTTTCCTATCCGGGGCAATCAGATCAGGGACCTCTTTAACGTTCAGGGAGTTTGTGTGGTGATGGGGGGGATCAGGCGCTCCTCCTATCTTCAGATCGGCTCCAAGAATGATCAGGAGTTCTTGAGCTTTAAAGATCCTCACGAGTTGAACCAGCTCTATAGTCAACTTGAAGAAGCCAAGGAGGTGGGAGATGAGACGAGGGTAACGACGCTGGAAGAGAGGATTGAGCACAATCCTTTGAGGGCGCACAGATGGTCTTGTGTCACTGGGGACACGATGATCGCCACCAGAGCAGGTACGCTGCCGATAAGCAGCTTGGTAGGTCAAACAGACATAGATATTCTCTTAGATGGGGTTTATCACAGAGCCCTTGGGATCAAGCTCACAGGGAACAAACCGGTTCATCTGCTGCGCACCTGGGGAGGGCTTTCTCTCAAAGCGACCGAAAATCATCTGCTCATGACCACCCGTGGATGGGTCAAAGTTCAGGATCTTGATATTGGGAAAGATCGTCTCGTTATCTCGAACAATCGATCACAATCCATCACTATAGACTACAATTCTCGGGAGTATGAGCATGGATACTTGATCGGAGCGTTGATTGGAAATGGTGCTTTTATAAAAACGCCTCATGGTGATATTGCAAGCATACAGTTTTGCGCCAAAGAACCAGGGTGCAAATCTATTATAGAGTATATCGAGTCAATATTTAAGTTCCAGGCTGGCGAAGATTGGAGTGGACTCCCTAAATCACATGACAACGCAAATGGCCTAGTCAATCCTATTGTTTGTAAAAATCTTAGTAATATAGCAGCAAAATGGGGGGTTGTTCGGGGTCATAGAGTTGTAAATAATATTATAGAGTCTGGAAGTGTAGGATTTACTGCTGGTATATTATCAGGAATATTTGATGTCGACGGATATACAACCAAACAAAGGAAAACTCTAGAGATTAGCTCGATTAATATATCAAGTTTGGAATCTATCCAACGGATGTTGCTTCGGTTGGGCATCGTATCCCGTATTAACACATCTCCTTTCTCATCAAGTGGAGTTTTCTCCTCTCAAGAAACTTGTTCAATGAGAGGAGCAAATCGACTGGTGATTTCTGGATATGAAGAAGTTCAACGATTTATATCGGTATGTTCACCGAAGCATTCTGTGAAATACAATCTATTTTCTCAGGTTAATCAACCCGTTTCCCAAAAAATAGAGCATACTTTCAAAGTAATATCATCTGAATATGTCGGTTATGCTGATGTATTCGACATATGTGTACCTGGAGCGGATGCATTCTCTGCTAACGGGCTTTATGTACATAACTCAAATAATTCTGAGTTTGCCGACGGGTATAGCAGAGAAGATTATAGACGAGTTGTGCAACAGTGTGCCAATGGAGCGGATACAGGGCTTTTTTGGTTGGAGAACAGCCGGAGACAGGGACGTGCAATAGATCCTCCCTCCGAGGTGGATAGAGATATCGATGGGGTCAACGCCTGCGGTGAGATGAGCCTTGTACATAAAGAGCTTTGCAATGTGCTCGAGGTGGTGCTCCTTAATATCCACAGCAAGGAGGAGTTTTTAGCACGCCTGGAAGAAGCTTACCTTTATGGAAAGGTCGTCACCACCGCTCGGATCCACGACACAGACTCTAACAGGGTCAACAAGGCCAGCAGACGTATGGGGATCAGCCTCGCGGGGGTGGTTCAGGCGATCAAGCGGATCGGCACTCCAGAGCTGATCCGCTGGCTGGACGCTGGCTATAAACAGCTGCGAACGTTGGACGCACACTATTCAGAGATCCTGGGGGTTCCTCTCAGCCGCAAGCTGACCACGATCAAGCCGGGAGGAACGGTCCCGCTGCTCCCCGGCGCAACCTCTGGAGGACACGCCCCTCTGGGTCGTTTTTATGTCAAGAATATGCGGATTCATGGAAACAGCCCCCTGCTCCCTCAGTTGAGGGCAGCAGGTTATCCAGTGGAGCGAGCCTATAATGAGCCCTCCACCGAAGTGGTCTCCTTCCCTGTCCAGGAGCGCGAGTTTTGGAAGTCCAGGGCGGATCTCAGCGTCAGCGAGCAGTTTGAGCTGCTTGAAATGCTGCAGCGTTGGTGGTCAGACAACTCAGTCTCGGTGACCATTGAGTTCACCTTGGAAGAGCAGGAGGAGCTTGTAGAGTGCCTGATGAGATCCAGCAGCTGGATCAAGGCAGCAGCGATGTTTCCACGCGCTGCTCCTCTCCATATGGCTCAGCTCCCCCTCGTTCACATCACTGAGGCGGAGTATCGAGAGCGGATCTCAAAGATCCGCCCCATCGATTTTAGCGGAGTGCGCCATGAGATGACTGAGGCGGGCTGTGAGGGGGAGCATTGTATCCTCCACCGCGAGATGGAGGCAGCCACCAAGAGAGGAGCTTGATCGCCAAAAGCACCCGTGAAAGACTTTCCCTTTTTCTGAAGGGTGTTTGGCTTCTCTCTCAGGCTTGACGCAGCGATCAATTGAGAGGAGATGTGTGCTCCTTATGCACCCTTTTGATGTGAGCTTCTCTCTATGCCATGCCTCGGTCTCCTCCTCCTCTTCAACATCTCCTTGGCTCAAATGCCCCCGATCCCCAAACCCTCTCCTCGCGAACACCTACGGCTGATCTGGTTTGGGAACACAGGAGGAGTCTCTGGACAGCTCAGGGCGCATCAAGCCCCTGAACTGCTCTATAAAGATCCTGAGATTCAGCTTGAGGGTTTGGCTGAGGGTCCCAGGGCTTTTGCTCAGGCAGGGCGGATCTTCTTTAAGAGAGGGGGGCTCTCTATCCAGGAGTTTCGAGAGTTTCTGAGCGCTGCTCCCTATCGCCGTAGCCAAGTGAGAGCGCTCCCCTTAGCGCAGAGCGTCAGGGAGTGGATCTTTGAGCTGCCCGATGGCCCGGCGCTCCCTCGGATCTTGAGCAGCAAGCGAGGTTTTAGAGCCGCTCAGGGGCGGTTGCTGCGCTTTATCAACCAGAAAGGAGAGGCGCTTATGGCGCTGGAGCTGCCCGGCTGTGTTGCTGAAGAGCCTCTAAACCCCAACCCCTACAGCTGGGAGCTGCGTTTCCTCTTTGAGGGTCGCATTGGAGAGGGGCGCTTCTTTAGCCTAAGCCGCCCCCTCCATGAAGGGGCTCGGCGCCTAAGCTTCATCAAGCGCCTCAGGGCTGAGCAGCCTGAGCGTACGCTGATCTTGGCCGCTGGAGAGGACCTTGAGGATTTTAGCTATATCCAGACCGGCAGTCCGGACCGCCAGCGCCTAAACAGTTGGAGCAGCTTTCGAGAGATGGGGCTCAGCGCTATCGCGCCTGGAGCAGCTGAGATCGCCTTCGGTCTCAACCGCCTCCAGCGAGAGGCGCAAGAAAGTGGAGTTGAGGTGTTGGGCGCCAACATCGAGGGAGAGCCCCCCTTTGCCGGTTGGAGCCTCAAATCATTCGGCCCTCTTAAGATCCTCTTGGTGGGTTTCCTCAACCCTGAGATGAGAGAAGCTGATCGTCTCCGCGCCCTAGGAGCGCAGCGCATCCTAAGGCCCGAGATGGGGCCAGCGCTCCGCTGGGCTCAAGAGCGCCTAGGGCGCCGTCCTGATCTGACCTTGGCTTTTGGACATCTACCCCCTGAAGCCCGCGCGCGGCTGACCTCCGCTCCCGAAGCCCCAGATCTGATCCTGGGGGATTTCTCTCTTCAGGGCCTTCAACCCAGCCGCGTGCTGCTCCCTGATATTCAACAGGGAGGTGTGCTCCCCATCGTTCAGTCGGGGGTGGGGCGCCTGGGGCTCTTGGATATCATCTTTGAGGCTCAAGAACAGGGCTGGAGACCTCGCTCCTTGGAGAGCCAAGCGCTGCCTGTCTTGGGAGAGGAGCCTCCTGCGCTCAAGCTCCTAGAACAGATCCAAAAGGTGCGACAGAAGAGCTTCCAGCCCGCTCAGCGACTCCTCCTCCCCGATCAAGGGCCAGCCATCGCAGGAGATCCTCAGCTCAGCGCCCTCTTTGAGGCAGATCCTTGGACAAAGCGGATGCGCGCAGCAGGAGCAACGCTGCGCCCAAGGGTGAGCGCACGGCTCTGGCAGAACCTCTTGAGTAACCTCCTGCGTCGTCGCTTCTCGGCGGAGGTGGTGATCCTCCCTGAGCTGGAGCTTCAACAGAGCTTCTTGGGAGAGATCAGCCGCCTAGAGGCGATCATCAATATCCCCATCCCCGGCGACGTTGTGCTGCTCTCGCTCAAGGCCAAGGGCTTAAAGACCCTCCTCAAACATAGAGATCGCGCTCAACTACAGGTCACTGGCCTTGTCTCTGGAGATCCACCCAAGATCTTAGGACGCCCCCTTGATGAGCGTGAGCGCTATCGGGTGTTGAGCACAGAGGCCCTCTGGAGAGATCCCCGCTTTGAAAAAGTTTTTGAGGGAGCCTGGCTCGAAAGCCTAGAAGAGAAACACTTAAAGGTTCGAGATCTGCTTATTCAGGAGATGGAGCACCTGACCGAGCAGGAGCCGGAGCAGATCCCTGAGCTGCTGCGACCGCTGGGAGAGGAGCGAGTGAGGCGCTGGGTTTTGGATATAAAGGAGCTCTCTTTTGAGACCAGTACCTACAGCAACCATGGACCTCAGGGACCCTATGCTGATGTTAAGGAGAGTCGCGTGAGCACCGCTCAAAACGTCAGTTTTAGCGCCCAGGGGGATATTTCTCTGAGGCGAGAGAGCCCTCGCCTTGATTGGGTCAACCAGATCCATGGGGCCTTCGCTGAAGCCCGCTACGAAGAGGCCCCAACTCAGGAGACCTTGGATGAGCTACAGCTCTCCACTGAGCTTCAGCTCCACAGCCTGGATCTCTTGATCGGCACCCCTTACAGCAGCCTCAGCTTCGCCACCGAGTTCACCCCCACAGATGAGAACCCTCGAAAAAAGCGCGGGGAGGCTGCGGTGGGCTTGCTCTGGAGTGGAGAGTTTATCAAGCAGGCTCGTCTGGCCTCGGTGATGGCCCGTGACTTCGCGGAGGAGATCTCAGATCCTGAGCTGGGCTTTCTGGCTCAACTGGAGATCAGCAGAGAGCTGGAGAAGCTGGAGTGGTATGGAGAGCTGGAGGGGCGCTACTACATTCCAGAGATTGGAGAGGACAGCGAAACAGAATTGGGGGCGATCTTTCGCCTGCGCAGCGGTCTGGATTTGCCGGTGGTTGGCGGCTTTGGAGTGGGGATTTTCCTGGATCTCTTCGCCTATCGAGGCCAAGTTGAAGGAGCGCATGATCCCAGCGCCAGCCTGATGAGCGGTCTACGTCTCAAATATGATCGAGTCTGGAAGCCCTGACTCTCATCTCACCGTAGATACCCCGCTGGCTGAGGATGGCTCTGGAGCAGATCATCAGCGCAACACACTCTCACTTGGCGGCCTCTCCCAGCTGGGTCTTTAGGAAAAGCATCATCGTCTGCATATAGACATCGCGGTTGCGCTTCTTACGGAAACCGTGGCCCTCATCCTTAGCCATCAGATACCAAGCGGGCTGCCCCCCTCCTCGAACAGCGGCGAGGATCTGCTCCGCCTCGCTGACCGGCACCCGAGGATCATTCATCCCCTGGACGATAAAGAGTGGGGCCTTGATCTCCTTGGCGCGGCTCAGCGGAGAGATGCGCTCTAAGAAGCGAGCCATCTTGGGATCACGCTCATCGCCATACTCCACCCGCCGCAAGTCTCGTCGATAATCTTTGGTGTTTTTAAGGAAGGTGAGGAAGTGGCTGATCCCCACGACATCTACCCCTGCCTTGAGGCGCTCTGGAAAATGGATCAGGCTGGCGAGGACCATATAGCCTCCATAGGAGCCGCCCACCACCGCCACCCGCTGCGTGTCCATTCCGGGCTTATCCTTGATCCAATCCAGGAGCGCCCCAATGTCCCTCACCGAGTCCTCCCTTAAGAAGCCGTTGTCCAAGCGCAGATACTCTTTGCCATAACCCGCTGAGCCCCGCACGTTGGGGGCCAGGACCACGAAGTCCAGCTCCTTCACCAGAAACTGAATGGTGGAGCTGAAGCGGGGACGAAACTGAGCTTCAGGGCCTCCATGGATATAGATCACCACCGGCCGCAGCTCCTCGTTGGAGGCTTGGTAGAGGAAGGCGGGGATTGAGCGGGGTGCTCCCTCATGCTGGTCAAAGCTGGGGTAGTGGATCAGTTTGGGCTCGATGAAGCCCTCGGGGTTCATGCCGCCTATCTCACTCTGAGTCCAGCGCTCTAGAGCATCCTTTGAGTCCAGGCTGAAGATATCCGCAGAGCTCTTGGCGGACTCCAGGGTGAAAGCCAACTTGCCCTCTTTGTTGTAATGTAGAGTGCTGATCTGCCCAATAGGGGTTTTTATGGCGCGTCGCGTACGCCCCTCTTGGAGATAGAGGCGGCTCATCCCCCCTTCATTACAGAGGAAGGCCAACTCTGCGCCGTCAGGAGAGAGGGCGATCTCCTTAACATCCCAGGGGATATCAGCGCTGAGGGGTTCATCCGCGCCTGTAGGGAAGCGCCGCCGCAGCACTTTAAAGGAGCTCCCTTGATCTGAGCTGTAATAGAGGCTGCCATCAGGAGCAAAGCGTCCCAATTCATGTGCGCCCTCCTCAGAGGTCAGCACCTCCAGACGACCATCTCTGAGGTGAAGGGCATAGAGCCCAGATTGAGTGATGCTTACATAGTGGAGCAGGAGCACCCTCTCTCCATCAAAGGACCAATCCATCGGGAGCCAAGTCCCCTCCATCTCTAAGAGCAGCTTGGGGGCTTCATCTAAGCGTCCCATATAGATGTCCCAGTCACGACCGTTGCGCCCAGTGCCATAGAAAATAAAGCGCTCTCCTTTGCGATCCCAAAGGAGGCCACCGTTGCGCCCCTTGTGGGTAAGCTGCTCGCTGTGCCCTGTTTTGCGGTCCATCAGGTAGACCTGATAGCCCTCACTGCCCCCTCGATCCTGAGTGAAGAGCAACCTCCCTGGTGCTGGAGAGATCGCTACCTCAGAGATAGGTTCCGCCCCAAAGCTGAGCTGCTGGCGCGCCCCATCGGGCCGCGCGAGGTGGTGGAGCTGTGGCGTTTCTCCAAAGCGGGTGAGCAGATAGACACCACCCTCAGGCGCCCAGCCCTGGAGATCTGCGCGACGATACTCCAGATATTGATTCACCCGCCGCGCGAGATCTTGAGGGATCTCCGGAATGCTCTCCATCACCAAATTCCCCTGCTCTTTGCGCAGAGATTTCAGCTCTTGAGTGGTCGGAGGAGAGAGAAATAAGAGAAGTCCACAGAGCAAGAACAGCATATCTACACCTTCAGCAAGGGTATCTCTTTTAGCTCATTCCTTGGAGAAGGAGGAAGGGCCCTCTCAGATAGCGATGGGGTGCTCCTCCGCCATGGCAGAGTGAACTAAGCAGCGGCCTTCCTGGATTTGAGACGCTCTTTATCCTGAGCCACTTGGAACTTCTTGCGGAAAGCTGGCCTGAGCATATTCCAAGCACCATCGTCTCTGCTGCTCTGGACGAGGCTGCGCAGGAGGAGGATGGCTTGGCCACCCTCCCAAGCACTCACACCCCAGATGCAGTATTTTTCAAGTTTGCGTATGCTCTCGACGAAAGAGGGAAATGTTCAAATTTCGCCCGTAACCTTATCATTCCAGGACTGTCCTCATGGGCGGGAGGGAACCGATGCTACAGTATGATGACCTGAAACCTGTTGAGTTGGCTCCAGGTGTTTTCCACCTGGGAGTCAAAGACCAACAAAACTCTTGGGCTAATATTCCCTACCTGATCGTAAATGGCGATGAGGCCATGATCATCGATCCAGGCTCAGCCAAGCCAGAGTTTTTCTCCACCGTGGTGCGCAAAATTCATGCTGTGATCAACCCGCAACAGATCAAATACATCGTTGTCCAGCACCAAGATCCTGATCTCTGCGCCGCCATGCCTCTACTCGAGCCCATGATCAGCCCAGAAGCACGGATTTTTACTTCGGTCGAGTCGCTCATCCTCATTCAGCACTATGGATGTCGTTCTCAAATCATGGGCGTTGAAGATGGGGATAAAATCTCCGTGGGTGGGCGAGAAATTCAGTTCTTCATGACACCATACGCACACTTTATTGGAAGTATGGTGAGCTATGATGCTCAGACCCAGTCTCTTTTCACATCAGATGCTTTTGGAGGTTTTACCGTTGCCGATAACATATATGCTGGAGATGAATATCCCGAGTTTTTGACTACTTTCCTTGGACAGTATCTAGGGTCTAAACGCGCTCTTGAATACGCCCTTAAGCGTATTGAACAACTCATTGAAGGGCCTGGTATAGAACGTTTCTGTCCTCAACATGGATGTATCATTCCGAAAGAGCAGATCCCAACCTATATGGAAGCTGCTCATGCTCTTCAAGTTGGAGATGAAGTTGGCCGTTTGGCTGAAAAAAATGGAATTCGTCTAGATTGGATAGAAACTTGCAAGAAAGGCTAATTATGAGAACTGATGTTGCTCAAAAGGTCTATGAAAAGGCGATCAGGTTGACTATGCCTCGTCGACGAGATGAACTTCGCCAAGCCTTTAAGTCAGCGGGCTTTCGACTCTCGGATGATGATAATAAGGTGCTCTCAGTGGGTAATTATCAAAAACTCTCCCAAGGCCTTAAGTCCAAACTGCCGACCGCCTTGATTGCGATCAAGCGCCTTCTTCGTAATCATGGAATTAGTTTGTAGTAGCACCTGTGCTATCCACCTTCCATAAAAACTACTGAGTTCGTCGTATTTCGTGGTTGCTCTATTTTTATTGTCCGCGTATCTCGAGGCTTTAATTGTCGATGGGTAGTGCAACCATAATACAAGGCTGTTCCTGTTTCAACGATAAAATCAGCATAACAGCCCATGATTTTGCAATATCAGACCAGGACACGTCTGTTTCTTCGCTTTCTGATGCTATTGTAGCTCCTGGAAAGTTTCCTATGATATGTTTGGTTGAACAGGGCAAATATAGCAAAAATTTTGGTTCAGTAAGGGAGCGCTGTCTTGAGATTGGAACTGTTTCGAATATGATTGGTAGCTCCATCTCCAGTCTCAGGGCCATAGAACCAGAGATATTCCAGCTCAGGGCAAGCGCCCTCAGAGAGAAGCCGAGCGTTCTCCATATCTAGACCGGAGCCCAAGAACAGGCGCTTGAGGCCAACAGCGACGGGGGATATCAAGATCGCCTTGAGCCCTGCCGAGCTGAGCTGGCAGCCATCAAGGACCAGCGAACGCCAACGACGATCAGCCTGGGCGATAACCTCAGCGCCTCTGTCACCGATCTTTGCCTTACTGAGAGAGAGGTCTTCAAGCTCAGGCAGCCCATCGATCAGCGTTTCTAAACCAGAGGGCATGATTGAGGTGCTGGCCAAGTTGAGGGAGCGCAGGCCGCTGAGCCCAGACACCCAACCCTTGGGACATACACCGATGTTGTTGTATCGGAGGTCGAGCCAACGTAACCCTCCGAGATCCCCCGCGGTGAGGAGATTAAGCGCCTCATCATCGAGGCCATTGTTTATCAAACCCAGCCGCTCCAGTTGGGGCAACCAGTGGGCTTGAGCGAGGTGCGCGGCGCCTTCTGATCCGATAGAGTTACCCCCTAAGTCGAGGCCTCTGAGCGCAGAGAAGCCAGGTGCCTTGAGCAGCGCCTTAACCCCCTCAGGCCCAAAGCAATCCTGAGTGAGACCCAAATCTTCCATGGCGCTCAGCTCAGCCTTCGCTAACGCTTTAAGTGGCCCAGGTTTGAGATTACAGCTCTCTAACCGCAGTGTTCGCCAACGCCGCCATGCTCCTTCACCCTTCAGGGCCTTAAAAAAGGCCGTGGGGATCCTCGCCTGATCAAAGTTCAACTGAACCACTCGCTCCACTTCAGACTCAGGGGCAAGCAGGTTGGTCGTCTTCTCTCCCCGCCTGAGGCGAAGGCAGCTGTCAAAGACGCGGATCAAGCGATGCTTGGGTGCGTGCTCGCCTCGATAAATCTCCTGTGTCCAATGTGAGGGTGAGCGTCGCTGCTCCATACCAGGACCCATCGCCCAAGGTGTAAAGCCTCTCGGCCAGTGATTAAGCTCCGTCCAAGGCAGCAGCTCTACAGGCCAGTGGGAGGTGACTTCCTCGAAGCGCGCGACCGCCTTGGCCTGGAAGCTGACAGAGAACTTGTCCATCAAGCTGATGATCGTTGCCCAGTGGTTCTTGGAGGGTGCTCTCTCAGCGAGGCTCTCCAGCTTTCGAAATGCTTTACTCATCAAAGGTCCTTGGATGATGTAGGGCCCTATATTAAACCAAAACAGTCTGAATTAGAAGTTTTTTGTCATACACAAAAAAATAAGTAGACCTTTTGCAGATGTGATATTGTTAGTTGTAGGTTTTTTCTGCCATAATCCCCAGACTCCGAGCTGTACCAGAGAAAATACGATCATTCATATGAAGATAGCGAAAGAACAAACACTCTCATTCAAGGAACTGAGCGTTGAGATGGTTGAGAAGTCCCTCTCCGCTGACGCGGGTGATGATACTCAGCTTTGGGTTGGCACGCTCGGTAGAGAGACACTCTTATGGCGGAAGAGCACCCTCTTTGCGGCCCAGGAGCTTGCCCTTGAGGGCGATGGGAGCGAGGGGCTCATGGAGTTGTAGAGGTGGGGTCGCTCGCGAGGAGTAGAGCTGAGGGCTATGAGCAGCCAGCGCCGACACAGATGCCCTCGACCTCACAGAACCGCCTCAAGGGTTTGCCACCGGTGCGACCGCGGCAGTCTGAGTCACAGGCGATGGTGCTGTCGCGACCATCGCAGCTCTCGCCGAGGTTACAGACGCCATCGCCACAGCTTGCGGGGCTGATGTTGCAGTCGGGGTCGGCTTCGTTGAACCCTAACCCCAGCCCCCTCAACCTCGGTCACACAGTGGGCGGCACAACGTCAGGAGCGATCAGCGTGCCGGAACAGGAAGGCGTAATGTAGACGTTGCCTCGAGCAACTTGGTGAAGTGAGAAGACTGCTTCATGTATGGGCGCGTCAGGAGGTGAGCCACCGAAGATGAGGTGCTCTGTGCGACCGGGGGCTGGCGTGACCCCAGAAATTTCGATCTTGAGGTCCACGACGAAGAGGGCAAAGTGGCGGATGAAGCCGCGAGAGGTGGGCTGTGGTGGATCTTCAAAGAACCCAACAGCTACCAGGGCAGACGCTTACCCATATGGCTCATCTGCCCGGAGGGGAACTCCTCTCGAGAGACGGTCACCATCTCCACTACGGTCTTGGCGCCGTCCCTGACCTCCATGGGGGCCGCGTTCGTGCCCAGATCGGTCTTGACCCAACCAGGGTGCGCTGAGGCAACAACGATGGACTGGGGGGCCAAACGCTTGGCGTGGATCACTGTGATCATGTTGATCGCAGCTTTGGACGCCGAGTACCCCGGAGCCATGAAGGTGCTGACTTGGTTCCACATAGTCTCAGCTGTCCCCAGCGAGCCGAGCATGGAGGAGTGGTTGATCACCCGTGCGTCGTCGCTCTTGGTCAGAAGCGGGATCAGCGCCTCGGTGATCATATAGGGAGCGATGACGTTGACCTCGAAGGTCTTGCGCATCTTCTCGGCGGTGGTGGGGCCCCCATCCCACTCCAGAGCGATGCCAGCGTTGTTCACCAGCACGTCCAGCTTGCCGAAGGTCTCTTCAAGGTAGGTCGCCACGCTGGCGATGTGATCAGGGTTAGTGACCTCAAGGCGTGCGACATGAGCGTCACACCCCGCGTCGCGAAGCTCCTCAACAACCGCCTTACCCGCCGCCTCGTTGCGTGAGGTGAGCACCACCGTGTACCCCAAGCCCCCGAGCTGCCGCGCGATTTCTTTTCCGAGACCCTTGTTGGCGCCGGTGATCAGTACAACTCTCCCGTTCTTTTCCATCGTGAACTCTCCATTCGTCCCGTTTGGGATTGTGTGATAGATACAACCAACATAAACCGAGCTGCAATGATGATGCTCCTACAGCGCTTACAGCTCCTCCCCTGGCTTCTAAGCTTGGCCTGGGCTCAGCCCCCTGGCCCCTCAGCTTCTCAACCCAGCAGCCAACCTGCTCCAGCTTCAAGATATAAAGACCTCAAATCCCCCAAACAGCAACTCCTCCTGGAGTTGGGCTGCCCTCAGGGCGCTCGAAGCTTGAACCGCTTCTGCCTCCCTCAACCCTCAGAGGATCAACTCAGCTCCCAAGCCATCACGCGGGTTATTCGCCAGGCTCGCAGCCACATCAAAGCCTGCTATGAGCATCAACTCAAGAGAGATCCACAGCTCCGGTTAAAGCCGGAAATCAGCTTTGAGATCAATGTAAAGGGGCGGGTTGAAGCTCTGGAGACCGGCTTGGAGGAGCCGCTGCATCATTGCCTCAAGAGGGCGATACAGAGGCTGCGTTTCCCTCCACCCAAACAGGGGCGGTTAAAGATCAGCTTCCCCTGAAGCGTCTAGAACATCAAAGCCCTCATAGAGAACCCGAGCCTCATACAGCTCTCGCAGCTTCAGGCTCATCGAGCGAGGCGGAAGCCCACATAGTAGCCTCGTAGAGCTGGGGGGGCGGAGTAGCGATAAGCGACTCGCAAAAGCAGCCCGCCGCTGTTGCTCCAGCTTCCCCCACGGAGAACATACTCGGAGCCTGAGCTGAGGTTGGGGGAGCCATCATCGGGGACCCCCAGGTAGTTGGAGGCGTAGGTGTCAGCGAGCCATTCCCAGAGGTTCCCAGACATATCACAGAGGCCCTCGGGAGTATGGCCTTTCTCCTTAGAGCAAACGGCCCAGGCGCGGCCCTCACCGCAGCCAGGCCCCCCATCATCCATTACGGCGAAGCTGCAGTTGATGGCCTCGTCCCCCCAGGGGTACTTCAGCTCCCGGCCCCGCCCTCGGGCGGCGTACTCCCACTCCGACTCCGAAGGCAGCCGCCCCCCCGCCCAGGTGGCGAAGGTCACCGCCTGCTCCCAATCCACGCAGTTGAGGGGGTGGTTTTCGCGGTCCAGATGACCCCAACTGCAGCCCTCATCCATAGCGCGGTTGTCAGGCTCTGAGCAGGCCCCCACCTCCACGCAGCGGCGATATTGAGCCAGGGTCACTTCGGTCTTAGAGATCTCAAAGTCGGAGATGTTGACCTCGTGGAGGGGCTCCTCATCGTCATCTCCCTCGGTGGAGCCCATCATAAAGACCCCGCCTTCGATGGGGATCCACTGAATCTCATCAGAGACCGAAGAGGCTACATCAAGCTCTGGGGCCGCGTCAGGCTTTGGGGCTGCATCCTCAGCCGCCGCGTCTAGGAGCGCCTCGCCACCAGCCCCACTCTGATCCACCACCGCATCTAAGGCTCCCTGGTCCTGGACGAGCAGCCCGCTGTCAACTGGCGCCTCGCTCCCCTCATCATCGTTGCAGCCAAAGAGCAGCAACATGCTCAACGCTCCCCACCTCATCAGGTCGCCCCCAAGTTTGAAGATCCTCAAGAAGATAGCACGAGGGGGCTCTAAGGTGCAGACATGCCTTGTCCCTCGCGGGTCCACCTGTTCACTGCCCCAGCCCCCAAAAAGGTCCAAATTTTAGGCTTTTGGAATCAGCTATTGCAGCAAAATAACCACACCCATATCATATTCTCTTCGTTCGACTTGATTCGCAAAAGAAGAGCTGTATTGCTCACACAGAGTGGGTTAATTCCGCTCTGTTCCTGCAAAGATAAAGCGACGCACCTGCTCATCAGGGCAGGCCCGCAGCATATCGGGGCTGCCAGCGGCCAGCAGCTCTCCCTTGTAGATCAGGGCGATTTTATCGGCGATACGGAAAGTGGAGACCATATCATGGCTGATCACAATACTGCTGATCTCAAAGTTCTCGGCGGTCTCAACGATCATATCATCCACTCGTCGCATCATGATCGGGTCCTGCCCTGTGGTGGGCTCATCGTAGATCATAATCTCCGGTTCGGTGATCAGCGCCCGTGCCAAACCCACCCGCTTACGTTGACCCCCTGAGATCTCCGCAGGAAAGCGCTGAAGGATCTCCGCCACCTTGAGGCGCTCTGCCATCGCCTCAACCAGATCACGAACATCTCGCCGCCGACGTCTGCGACCCTCAACCAGAGGGAAGGCGAGGTTGTCCCAGACGTTCATAGAATCAAAGAGAGCTGCCCCTTGAAAGAGCATCCCGATGCGGCTCTGGACCTGTCGAAGCTCCTCACCGCTGAGCTGTGCGAGATCCTTCCCAAACACCTCGACGCGGCCTTCAGTGGGCTGAAAGAGCCCGATGATATGCTTGATCAACACCGACTTACCCGATCCTGATCCTCCAATCACCACGCTGATCTTGCGCTCTGGTAAGCTGAGGTCGATCCCCTTGAGCACATGGTTTGCTCCAAAGCGCTTGTGGAGGCCACTGACCTGGACGATGGCTCGCTCCTCCTCCTGATGCAGCGGCTCCTGGCTCTCAAGCGCTCCCAGGCGCTCCGTAACCACGTTGGCCATAAAACGCCGCGTCTGAGGCTGCTTGCTCTCTAAAACCTCCTCAAAGCGACCCACCTCAACGATGCTGCCCTCGGCGAGGATCGCCATCTTATCCGCCAAGCGGCGGTTGGAGGCCATATCATGGGAGATGATCACTGAGCTGATCTCATACTCTCGCTGAGTGCGACGGATCAGCTCATCTACAAACTCGATCATCACTGGGTCCAAGCCTGTAGTAGGCTCATCAAAGAGCACCACCTCAGGGTTACTGATCACCGCCCGAGCTAAGGCGACCCGCTTCTTCATCCCCCCGCTGAGGCTGGCAGGCATAAAATCCATCGCCTCCCCCAACTCCAGCATCTCCAAGAGATCTCTCACTAAGGCGTAGACCTCAGGTGGCTTTATGCGGGTGTTTTCCAGGATGGGGAAGGCGATGTTCTCAGCGACGCTGAAGGAGTCGATGAGAGCATAGCTTTGGAAAACCATGGTGCAGCGCTTGCGTAGCTCACTGCGCCTGTGTTTGCTGATCTTCTTGAGATCTTCTCCAAAGAGGAGGACTCGCCCCTCATCAGCGAAGGTCAAGCCATTCATCAGTCGGAGGAGTACAGATTTTCCCGATCCTGACTCTCCCGCGATCACCGTAGTCTTGCCGGTCTCCACCGTGAGGGAGAGATCTCGCAGCACCTCTGTTCCTCCAAAGGATTTGTAAACCCCATCTAAAACAATGACCGGCTCCTCCGCAGGCCAGCGCTCCAACCCAGGCAGAAGCAAGTTCTCTCGTTTCATCTCTTCAATCTCAGGTGCTGTTCGCTATATCTTTCGAGAGCACAGCATGAAGATTAGGTCCTAGATCAGCAACCGCCACGGAGCCCTGATGCCCAAGCACCCTTTTGATCTGAGAGCCGGGACACAGGATTTTTATAAAGACCCAGGTTATTACGATTTTGAGTTTAAGGATCGCAGGGCAGATACCCGCTGGTACAGTCGGCACTATCAAGAGACAAAGGGTCTGGTTTTAGAGTTGGGGGTGGGTACAGGGCGTGTCGCTCTGCGTGCTGTGCGTGATGGGGGGCGGGTGTTGGGCCTGGATCTCTCTCAAGAGATGCTTGAGCGTGCCGCGCGGCGTCGTGAAGCCCTGCCCAAGTTCAAACGCAGCGCCCTGAGCTTGGTCCGGGGGGATATGCGCGCCTTCGCCTTTGGACGGCGCTTTCCCCTGATCTCTTGCCCCTTTAACGCCTTTCAACATCTCTATGAGCGCTGGGAGATTGAGGGCTGCCTAAGATCTGTACGAGAGGCCCTAGAACCCGATGGCCTCTTCCTCTTTGATGTCTTGATGCCAGATCTGGATTATCTCACTCGCCCCGCTTTTAAGCGCTTCCCTGGAGTGCGTTTTAAGCATCCCAGCTATGGGATACATTACACCTACAGCGAGCGCAGCGCCTGGGATCCGGTGAGCCAAGTAAATCAGATGTGGTTCCACTATGATCGCAGCGATGAGAAGAAGAGCGGCCCCCAGGAGCTGGAGGTGCAGCTCTCCCATCGAGTCTTCTTCCCTGCTGAGCTGGAGAACCTGCTCCACTACAATGGCTTTAAGCTGTTGGCTCGCTTTGGAGACTTTGAGGAGGGGGCTCTGCGCCCCGACGCCGAGTCCATGGTCCTGATCTGCGGTCTTCGCTGAGCGCTGAGAGATGGGAGAACCACGCAGCGCTATCATCTCCGATGATCGGGAACGGGCGCTCTTACTCACCGCTCTGTTTAAACTTCATGGGATCCTCAAAGTTGAGCACTGTCCTTGGGAGCAGCTCCCTGAGCTTCTAAAGCGGGATCCTCCAGGAGCGCTGCTGCTGTTGCTGGACACCCCAGTCTATCAGAAGCGAAGGGGTCAACTCCCTCTCTTGAACGCGGAATCTTTTCATCAAATCAGCCTCCTGGATCATCGTCTGGGAGGCGAAAAGCGTCTTGATGGAAAGCTGCCAGAGGGCTGGAAACTCCTCAAGAGAGGCTGCCTTATCCAGCAGATCTTAGCGGCCCTCCCTGTGGAGAGCGTGTCACCCTCTTCCTGTATCGCCGCCGATCTCCCAGCACCTTGCCTCTTGGGAGGGCTCTTCCCCGCGCTGGAGACCCTACACTTCAACGGTCGTATGGAGATCCAAGGGGCTGAGGAGAGCCTTCAACTATTTTTTCATGAGGGAGCTTTCTTGGGCCTCAGCGATCCCTATGCTCCTCTGAGTAAGGATCCAAAGCTTCTCAACCATCCTACGTTGATCCCAGCCCTGAGGCTCTTACGCGATCTGGGTGGAGAGGCGCAGGAGGAGCAAGCTTTTCAGCTTCAACATATCCAGATCTTAAGCGGCCTGGAGTCCTTTCAGCGACGCTGCGCCCAGCTCCTTGCCCCTCTCCTCCTACAAGAGGTTGAGGTCAGGATCAGCCCTCTTTCTCTGCCCCCTCCTGCTCATCATGGTGTCCCCAGCCTGAGCCTGCTCCATAGAGCCTTGGGCCTCCTATCCCCCCACCATCTGAGCCAGTGGTTGGGGAATCAGAACCTGCACTGCCCTCCTCTGATCCCCAAGCCGCTCCAAAACCTCCTCTCACCCGAGCGCTACGCCCCCCTCTTTGCGCGGCTCTCTCAACGGGGGCATCCCCAAGAGGCTGCTCGCTCTTCAGGGCTTCGAGATATCGATGCCCTCTCTACCTTGGTGCTGATGCGTCTCTTGGGGCTGGCCTTCGCTTCTCGTCCAGGGCTTCCTCCGCCTCTCCCTGTATTGAGGCCTGAGTCTCCCTTGGCTCAGGGGCCTCAGGCGGTTTTAACCAGTTTTTATGAAAACACCCTGGATCTAGATCCAGATGAGTTGCCCCTTCCTGAGGCCCTGGATGGGGGTTTTGAGATGCTCTCCCCCCCTCCAACTCCCAAAGCTCGTTTGACTGGCACTCGACTTTGGCCTCTCCATGAGCGCTTTGGTCCCTTCCATCTGGGCTACCGACTCAGGGGCGATGGGATGCGAGAGCTGCTCTTGGCTCGACGCGCTGGTCGAAACTCCCAAGGCCTCCTGCTGCTCAAGCGTCTTCGAGCGCTCCTCTATCGTAAACCTGAGTTTATCAAGAGGCTCAAGTTAGAAGGAGAACTGAATGCCCGCTTTCAACACCCTGGGCTTCCCAAGCTCTTAGAGCAGGATCGCGTGGGGCGGAGACACTATCTGCTCTTTGAGTTTGTCCACGGCGTCACTCTTGATGCTTTGATGGCAAAGCTTCGGGGACGGGGGCTCCCCTACAGCTGGTTGAGCTATCTAGCCTCCAAATTGAGCGAAGTCCTGGTTTATCTAGAGTCTCAGCGGCGCTTTGATGGACGAGGGCTCCAGCTCCTTCATCGAGACCTCTGCCCCCAAAACATTCTCCTCGGCTTTAACTCCGAGATAAAGCTTCTTCGCCTTGGGGAGACGGCCGGCTCTCCGAGGCGTCTCCCAGGCCGGCTGATCTACAGCGCCCCTGAGAGCTTCGATGAAAATCCCCTTGATGTTCGCAGCGATCTCTTCTCTCTGGGAGCTCTGCTCTATGAGCTGTACAGCGGTCGGAGCTGCTTTCGTCGAGAGAACCCCAAGCTAAGCTTGGCGGCGCTCCGCAAGGGAGAGTTTTCACCTCTGTTGAAGATCACCCCTCTGAGCCGGATCATCGAATCCTGCCTTCAAGTCCAACCTGCACGGCGCCCGCCCTCAGCCCTAGCTCTCTTTAAGCGTCTAAAGCGAGATTGCCCCAGCCCCGATGGGGTCTCGGAGCACATCAGTCAAAACCTCAAGCGCCTCTTCTCCCTCACGCGATATCAGGAGCGAGAGGCGCTCACGGAGATGAAGAGAGATCGATAAAAGGAGACCCCAAAATGTTTAAGAAAGCCCTCCCTTTTCTGCTCCTCTCTGGCCTGCTTCTGAGCAGCACCCAGGCTGAAGAGCTTCCCCCCCAAAAAAAGAAAACCCAGGCAGAAGAGGCTCCTCTCCTCAAGCGTAAGGTGGGCCTTCAGAAGATCCAAGATCTGGGGCAGTTGGAGATCCCGATTGAGGCTTGGCAACGTCTGGATGGGCATCTCATCTTGAGACTGAGCCGCCCCGCGCTCATCAATCGAGATCTGCGCGTAGAGGAGATCCATGTCCAAGGAGCACGCTATGGCTTCGCCGCCTTTGATGATCAGCACCTCTATCTTCGCTTGCAGGGGCCTGAACCTTTGGCTGTTCCCCTGGAACTCAAGATCTGGGGAAGAGAGAAAAGCTACTATAAATCCGATCACTCTTGGAGCATAAGCCTGAACTTGTTGCCCTCTAAAGCCGCTCAAGAGGCAGCGTTAGAGGGTGGCTGGCGAGAGGCGGCACGGAGCCATTTTCTCCAGCATAAGGGGAGACAGTCGAACCTCTTTTTAAGCTTCGCCGCTGAGCGCGTTCGGGGAGAGCAGCTCAAGACCGAGGTGAACAGCCGCCGGTGGAGAAAGACCGATCTGGCTCAGACGATGGATCTCTATACAGGCCTCACCTCGGTGCAAGAGGCCCTTCAGATGGATCGCGCGCTGCGCCTTGGAGGGAAAATTGAGGAGCGCAACCTAAAGATCGAGGATCTTAAAGGCATCCCTCTGGCGGAGCACCCCTGGGAGGCGATGATGGCTGAGCTGCCGGGCCAGCCCAAGGCGATCATCGAGCCTCTGGCAGCTCATCTCCCTGCGGATATGATCTATCTGCACTTCCACGACCTTCGCCGTTTTGTGCGCCTCAGTCGGGATCTAAAAGCCTGGGGCAGCCCGCTGATCCAAGCTCTTGAGGGACGAGGGGGCTTTAACCACTTCACTGAGCGCTATGAAGAGGAGCTGATCATCGAACAGACCCTGCTCTCTGAGCAGTTTGGGCATCTGGCGGTTCAGGGGGTCGCGCTCCTCGCCAGTGATCCTCTCTTCCGAGAGGGCACAGATTTGACCTTAGCGTTTCATCTCAAGAACGCGGCGCTCCTGGAGGGGACCCTCGCTAACTTTGAGAGTAAGGCCCGCAAGCTACACCCTGATCTCAGAGAGATGGAGCTGAACTTGATGGGGCATAAGGTTCGTCTACTCAAGACCCCCGACGGCCGCTTACAGCGACACAGCTTGCGCTTGGGAGAGGTCCTCTTTCTCTCCAACAGCCCTGGCGCTTTGACACGCATCATCCAGGTTCATGAGGGGCAGCGCCCCGCCCTCTCCAAGTCGGGAGATTTCCGATATATGCGCAGCCTCTACCCCTTCTCTAAGGAGCAGGAAGAGGGCTTCCTCTTCATCGGTGACGCTCTGGTCGCCTCGGTGATCAGCCCTCGAACCAAGATCCTTCAAGCCCGTCGAATGCGGGCTCAGTCAGAGCTGCTTGCGCTCTCCTTCAGCGCTCTACTCTACGGTTGGTTGGAGGGCAGCACGCCTACAGACAGCTCTCTCCTTCTCAGCGCGGGCTATCTTCAGAAGGAGGAGTTGAGTCACAGCAGTGGCGAGGCGATCCGCTTTGATCCTCTCCGAGGCCCCAGCTCAGCCTTGGGTCGCGCTGACCGGATGCGACCCCTGATCGACTGGCCCTTTTCTGGAAAGATCAGCGCAGCTGAGCAGAAAGCTTATGAACGCTTTAAACAGGGCTATCAGCGCTACTGGCGAAGCTTCATCGATCCCATCGCGGTGCAGATCCGCTTTGATGGACAGCGGCTCGCCCTGGATGCTCGGATGCTGCCCCTCATCGACAGCAGCGAATATGACGAGGTCGCGCGCCTCGTAGGGAAGCAGCGACTCAAGCCTCTTCAGCCTCGCGATGGTCTGCGTTGGGCCTTCGCCGTGGGTGAAGAGAGCCAACTGCGGCGAGAACTGGATGGTCTGGCGCGGAACTTTCGCGGGGTGGTTAAGTTTGGCTTTGGTTGGTTGGGAGAGTGGATCATCGTAGGCGCTGCTGAGCATCCTGGGCTCTGGGACATCTCTATGCTCAGCAGCGGCGATTATGAGGAGAAGCGACTGAATAGACGCTCCGCTGAGGGTCCGGTGCTCGCCCGTGCGCCTCTCTATGTGATCCTGCACCTACGCAATAAACTGGCCCTAGCGGCGATGCTCACAGGGCTGCGTTCCTTCTCTGCACGCTCTCTGGGAGGCTTGGTGGAGTGGATCGATGGCCAAAGTTATCGAGGAGCCACCATCGTCACTCTTCAAGAGAGGAAGGGCAGCTCAATGCTGGGTGCTCGTCTGGCGATCCACTACGCTATCTTGAACGATATGCTGCTTCTGGCTCTAAACAGGAAAGTTTTGGAGGGGCAGATCGATAACCTCCTTGACGCCAGCAAAGAGAGCCCTCTGGCTGAGCTTCAGTCCACCCTGATGTTGAACTTTTCCAAGGAGAACTCCTGGCTCTCTAAGGCCCTTCAGTTGGAGCTGCTCAATCCTCGACGAGGGCAGGCCGCCGCCACCCGTGCCTATGAGATCCTCAGCCGGGGTCGTCCTGGGCTTAAGGATCTGCGCGCTGAGGGCCTCGCTTGGCTGGGCTTTGAACCCATGGGGCCTTTGGGGGGGGTGTTCAGCCATCCTCGGGGGGAGCCTGTAAAGCACTCTGTCTATGGAAGCCTCGCTGCGCCCATCCGTCCAGAGATTCCCCTAGAGGGCAGCCCGGTTAAAGCGATCTTTGACCGTTTAAACCAACTCCAGATGGGGGTTGCTATTGAGGGAGAGGGACGTCACAAGGGGCTACACGCCCGTCTCATCTGGCAATGGAAAAAATGAGGGTTTTAGCCATTTCATAGATATATGCCCTAAAAACTACGGTAAGTAATTGATATGGCAATCTATAGGATCTGAACGCACTTGGGTTCATTTAAGGATTGCTCCGCCTCGAATATATACCAACCCTCATCTTATGCGTTCAATGTCAATACCCCAGGATCCCGCAACACCTCATCGACCTGAGGCAACTCCCAAAGAAGCCAAGGTGCCACTGGTCTCAACAGCTCAAACTCAAAGGCCGAAAATCCTCGTGACAACAACCCTGCTTGTCCTACTCAAGAAGGAAGCAACACTGGATTTCAGCAGGTCCAGGACAGTACCCTGGCTCTCGTTCTCCCCCTGCTGCATCACAGTGTTCGATCTGCATACAACGACCTGAGCGGCCCTCCCTAACGCAAACATCGGGCGCTGGAGGCTCGGGATCTGAGCGTCCAGGGTGAGCTGCGCGATAGTCCTGACAGGCCCTCGCGAAGCCCGCCCACAATCCCCCGTGCTGCTCAGCTTGAACCTCAGGGTGATATTGCAACCCCAAGATGAAGGGCTCAGGCAGCAGGGCTTCAATCGCCTCCACTGCCCCGTCGGCGCTACGCGCCGTGACCCGCAGCCCCTCCCCCAGGCCCGCTCCATCCTCCACCGCCTGGTGATGCTGGCTGTAGACTTCCAGCTCCTCAACTCCATAGAGGCTATACATCAGGCTCTCAGGGCTGATCTCGATGGTGTGGGGGGCACGGTGATTCAGAGCCCCTTCCAGCTCTGAGGGGATATCCTGAACGAGGCCGCCACCTAGGGCGACGTTCAGCTCCTGAGCCCCTAAACAGATCCCCAAGATGGGTAGGCGATGCGCCAGAGCCTCCTGAATGAGAGTAAAGTCAAGCTCCGAGCGAGCCTCACTGATCAGCCTCACGCTCTCATGAGGCTGCTCACCGTAGAGGGCAGGATCGATATCCGCTCCCCCAGGCATCAGCAAGCAATCCACCCCCTCCAGATCTGGGCGGCCATCATCATGGCGTTGAAAATTGAGCTCATATATCGCCAATCCCATCCCTTCCAGAGCAGCGCGAAGATTAGAGGAGGGTGAGAGTCCTCCGAGGCCTACTCGACCGACGCCGGGCTCTTGGGGAGCGCTGTCCACCCTCCCTGCATCCACGAGCCTGAGGAGATCCTGCCGTATAGGCGCGGCACCATCCTGGAGCGGAGCGATATCCTCCAGTCCAGGGGCTTCTTCTGTTTCCTCGGCGCAGGCCAAAAAGCTAAGGGCAGCGAAGAGCAATCGAATGCGATGCATGGGAATCTTTCAGGGTCTGAGTGTGGTGAGGAGGCAAAAAAGAGGAGTATCCTGTCTTCAGGGCTGGGCCAAGGCATCTAGGAGCTGATCCAGAGCGCGCTGCACCTGAGCCCTCTCAGGACCTGAGGCCTCTTGAAGTTCCCGCTCCAGACGAGTTTGGCTCCCCTCTGGGCTCAAGCGGGCCAGGGCTCGGGCTGCTAGGATCTGCTCCTCAGGGTCACCCCGCTTAAGCTGCTCTATCAAAGGCCCTTCAGCTTCTGCCAGTCCCATCTCCATCGCCATCAGGGTGGCCGTCTTCCTCAACTCTGGATAAGGCGTTGCTAGAGCCTCCAGGAGACAGGAACCTCCAGCCTCCTGAGCTGAGAGGGCGTTGAGCGCTGCCGTCCGCAAGGCCAGGGGCAGCGCTTCATCTCGCGCCAGAGCGCAAAGCCGTCCCGAAGATCCAGGGATGAGCCCCAGGATCCGCGCGGCGTCCAGGCGAGGTTGAAGCTGGGAACTCTGTAGCAGGCTCTCCAAGAGGGGAGGCTCCAGAGCCTCTCCCCTCTTGGCCAAGGCGAGGGCAGCCTTAGAGCGGGTCTCAGGTTCTGGAGCTTGGAGGAGCCCCCGGAGGGCGGTTTGAGCCTCAGGCCCTTCTACACGCCCCAGTTCATAGATAAAGACTCGACGGTTGATGACAGAAGGAGCCTGGGACAGGGCCTCCAAGATTGTCGGGAGGGCTGCAACGCTTCGACGCTTCAAGAGAGCGCGGATGGCTGCTCGTTGGGTGGCTACGGAGGGGCTCTGGAGGCTCAGCCCCAGGATCCGCTCCACCTCTGGATCCCGCTGCTGGGGTTTCAGGGTCCCGAGAGCTTGTAGAGCTTGGGGTTCTTGGTTTAGGCCTCGGGTCAGCAGCTGTTCACGGGACCTCTCTGATGAGGGGCCACAGGCGCTGAGCAGGCTGAGCAGCACAACTCCCCATCGATACATGGGCTTCATCTCCTCTAGGGTCCTTGGAGTTGGATCATCCCAACTCCAAGGACCCAAGGAAAACATAAGTCACAAACATCTGAAGTTAAAAGAATTATCGGAAATCTTCCTAAAGAGTCCTCTGCCCGCTTTGACATGAAGTGCCAAAATCGGCACTAATATCCAGGATGAGTGAACAGCCCAGCCAAGAAGAGCTCTATGAGCGCCTCACCTACTCTCTGCTGTCAGCAGCGAGTCGTATGGCAGCCCGAATGGCCCTGCCCCTGAAGCGCAGCACCCAGCTTTTGGAGATGGCCTACTTCCACGCCCTGAGGCGAAGAGGGTTTCCGGTGAAGCAAGCGGCGGAGCGTTTGGGAGTCAGCTTGCGCAAAGGGGCACGGCTCTCCAAGCTGCTTAAGACCAACTTCTTGAGGGCGGAGCGCGCCCATGAGCTTCCCCGTCGGGTGGAGTTCCTGCTCTGGGCGGGACCCCTGGGGGAGCGGCGTATCACCCAGGCCCTGCCCGATATTGATCCTGAGGAGCTACAACAGATCCTGAAGGATCTCCTAGTCCAAGGGCGCCTGCGGCTTAATCCGGGGCGGACCCCCACCTATAGTGTCTCCCGAGAAGCCTATCGTGTGGCCCTGGACGGCTGGCTGGCGCGCATCGACGCTGCGGACAATCTGATCGCCTCCCTGTTGCAGGTCCTGGAGGCTCGCTTCTTCCGGAAAGATGAGCGCGCCTTTGCCCGTAGTCTGAGCCTGCATATGCGGGCTCAGGATCTGGGGCACCTCAAGGCCCACTATGAGGAGCAGATCTGGCCTTTGCTCCTGAAGTTGGAGCGTGCTGCCCGAGAGGCCCCAGAGGGAGAGATCATCGAGCTTGATCTCTCCCTGCTCTGGTCACCCCGATTTAAAGAGAAAGAGGAGGAAGAGAGATGAAGTGGAGCTGGCTTGCCCTGATCTTGATGGTCCTTTCAGCCTGTATCGAGAGCCCCGAGGAGACTCAAGAGGAGAGCTGCGGTGCGGGGGAGGAGATCTCTTATGGAGAGGAACTCTACTGTGTCTACCAACAGGAGATCCATGAAACAGGCTTCCGCTGCCCCAGCAGGGTGATGCACCTGCACAGATACAAAGGCTTCCGCATCTGCAGTCACTATCCTCAGCTCCCTGAGGCGGATCTGGATGAGGTCCTGAGACTCTCGAGCTTTTATGAGGATGATGAACCAGATCAGGGCAGCCCGAACTGCTCAGACCCCAACCCAGCGGGCTGTGGCCCCGACAATCCCTGTCCTGGAGAACAGATCTGCCACCAGGATCCAGAAGAGTGCCTTCCCTCAAGCTGCGGATGTACTCAAGATGGTTGGGCCTGCGATGGTGATTGTGGGGGTGGGGTCTGCGTTGAGGAGATAATTTGTGAGGATCCCAATCCGGCAGGTTGCGGTCCCGATAACCCCTGCCCCAGGGAGCAGATCTGTCACCACGATTCTGAGAGCTGCCTCTCCTCTGGCTGCGTCTGCGCCCCTGATGGAGAGTGGGCCTGCGATGATGATTGTGGGGGTGGGATTTGCGTTGAGGAGATAATTTGTGAGGATCCCAACCCAGCGGGCTGTTTAGAGGATGAGGACTGCCCTCTAGGGGAGAGCTGCTACTATAACTCTGAGATCTGCCTCTCCTCTGGCTGCGTCTGTACCCCTGGTGGAGAGTGGGCCTGTGACGATGATTGCGGGGGGGGGATCTGCCTTCGTCCTGAGCAGGGATGCCAAACTGATGCTGATTGTGAGGCAGGAGCGGAGTGGTGTGAGGCAGAGGGCTGTGTTCCCTGTGACAACAGCGGAGAGATCTGCGACCTGGGTTGCTCTGAAGGCTTTGAGCTGGCGGAACGCAACGGTTGTCATCCCTGCGAGTGTGTTCCCATCACTGAGTGTCGCGCCGACGCCGATTGCGATGAGGGGCTGCGTTGCCAAGCAGGAGATATCTGCTTTTTCTGGTGTGAGGCGGGGGATCCCAGCTGCTGCCAGGGCAACCATTGCGTTTTAGATGAGTCGGCTTGCGAAGGCCCCAACCCGGCGGGTTGTATAGAGCGGGGCTGCCCCAACGGACAGATTTGCGTGCCCAACTCTGGGGTCTGTGTCCCCTCCGATTGCGCCTGTGGTCCTGACGGGAGTTGGGAGTGCACTGAGGATTGCGGTGGGGGCCTCTGTATGGACGTTGTGGCCTGTGAGGGTCCCAGCCCAGCGGGCTGTGGCCCTGATAACCCCTGCCTTGAGGGCCAGCATTGCAGTCAGGATCCTGAGGTCTGCCTCTCCTCAAGCTGTAACTGTGATCCAGAGAGCGGTTGGGTCTGCGACGCTGACTGTGGTGGTGGTGTTTGCCTCCCTGAGGCAGGCTGTCGCTCCGACGCCGACTGTGAAGCTGGAGCGGAGTGGTGTGAAGCGAGGGCTTGTATTCCCTGTGATAACAGTGGGGAGCTTTGCGACTTGGGCTGCCCTGAGGGCTTTGAGCCGGCGGAACGCAACGGTTGTCATCCCTGCGAATGTGTTCCCATCACTGAGTGCCGCGCCGACGCCGATTGCGGTGAGGGGCTGCGCTGCCAAGCAGGAGATCTCTGCTTTTTCTGGTGTGAGGTGGGGGATCCCAGCTGTTGCCAGGGTAATCGCTGTGTTCCTGACAGAGCTGTCTGTGAAGGCCCCAATCCCCAGGGCTGTATGGAAGTGGGCTGCCCCAGTGAACAGATCTGCGTGCCCAACTCGGGGATCTGTGTCCCCTCTCACTGTGCCTGTGGTCCTGACGGAAGCTGGGAGTGCACTGAGGATTGCGGCGGAGGCTTCTGCGTAGACGCCGGAGCTTGTGAAGGCCCCAACCCAGCGGGCTGTGGCCCCAACAACCCCTGCTCTGGAGGCCAGCGTTGCAGCCAGGATCCTGAGGTCTGCCTCTCCTCCGGTTGCACCTGCCGCCCCGACCAGGGTTGGATTTGCGATGAAGATTGCGGTGGTGGGGTCTGCCTCCCTGAGGGATGAAGATCCACCTCAACAGCTCCTCCCGATCCCTAGAGGATCCCGGTGGTGTACCGTTCCACCCTAAACTTGGCTCAAGGCTTAGCGCTCATCTTGGGCAGAGGAGGAATCTTAAGCTGCTGTTGAACTCCTACGCTGCGCCGCAGCTCCTGAGGATCGATAAGGCCGTTGCGGGTCAGGCGTGTCAGCTCATCTCGCATAACGCGATGCCCTTCGATTCTCTGACTGCTCATCAGGTGAGGAATCTGGCTCAGCTTATTTTCTTGGAGCAGCTTCTGAACAGAGCTGCTCCCCAAGAGCAGCTCAAAGGCAGCGAGACGCCCCCCCTGATTTCGTCTGAGCAGGAGTTGGTTGAGGAGCCCAAGGAAGACCTCACTCAAGCAGCGCAGTCTAAAGTTACGCTCCGCTTGAGGGATCCAAGAGAGCAGACGCTCTAGAGCGCTTGCTACTGAGCGCGCCCGAAGAGCGACAAGGATCAAACGATCTGAGGCAGCTTCTAAGATCATCGGCAGGATCTCAGCGCTCAGTTCGCTGATCACCAATACATCAGGTTTAAGCCTCAATGCAGAGCGCAGCCCCTCTTTGAGATCTTGGATATCGCTCCCCAACTCTCGCTGACTGATCAAGCTCTTTTGGCTCTCATGGAGGAACTCGACCGGATCTTCTAGAGAGAGGATGTGCCCCTGTCTGCGCTGATTGATGTGCTCTATCAGAGAGGCCAAGGTGGTGCTGCGACCGCTGCCCGCAGGGCCACTCACCAAGATCAGCCCATGCTCCCGTTCGCTGAGACGCAGAAACTCCTCGGGGAGACCCAAAGTGAGAGGATCCGGGATGCGTGGAGGGATCTTGCGGAGAAGAGCAACAGGTCCCCGACGTGTGTTGAAGAGTTGGATTCGGAAACGGATCCCCTCAGGGAGCGTGTGGTTAAACTCCAGATCAACGCCGGGGAAATTTTCTAGGGCCTCCTCAGGGAGGATTGGACCCAGAACCTTAAAGAGATCATTCGGACCCAGACGGCGCAGATCTTTTAGAACCTGTAACCCTCGGTCAAGGCGCCAGCGTGGTTGCATCCCGGTCATCAAGTGCAGCTCTGAAGCACCCTCAACGATGGCGCGCTTGAGCAGGGCATCCAGAGCAGGAGAGCCTGTCGGATCCAACACCTCTGAGCCAGCCTGGACGCTCATGATCTCTTCATAGAGCGCTGAACTGAGGCGGCGAGGCAGCAGCTCTAGATCTGGGATCTGTTGCCGGACAGAGGCCAGCAGCCGGGGGCTGGGATCCTCCAGACAGCCCAAAACCAAGCTGCCATCGCGCTTATCCAGAGGGACCACCCGATGGCGTGCTTGAAACCAAGCAGGCAGCAGGTTGAGGATCTCCTGAGGAGGAGGATCTGTAGCTGAATCGCCCAGCTCTGGGAGGGGGATGCGTTGGCTGGCTTCCTGTAAACGGGTAGCCAAGGTACGCGCCAGGACCAAGCTGAAGTAAGGCAGGCGCAGCATCATTTGATGGAACTGCCGTGCCTTGAAACAGAGCACCTGCACTCTCCCCAAAGCAATGACGCTGGCGGAGCGAGCAGAGCCCAAAAGCACCCCCATCTCTCCCACGGCATCGGGAGGGCTCAGGCGGGCCAGCTCCAGATTGCTCTCCTCCTCTCGGAGGATGCTGACGCTGCCTTTAAGGAGAAGGTAAAAGGCCTCTGAAGGATCACCCTGACGAGCCAGAGCCTCCTCCTCCTCAAACTCTATCAACTCTGCATGACGCGCGGCCTCTCGCAGGTGACCATCCTCTAGGCCATGAAAAAGGGGAGAACGGGAGAGGATCGGAAGGATGCGTTCAATCTGCTCTTGGATGGGGAGGATCTTCACCGCTCCCCCTGAGCCACTTCCTGGATGGATTGATAGAGATCGCCCACAGCACGGTTCTGCTTCGTTTTCAACTTAACCCTCTCTGCCAGGGCCGCGTTTGCCTCATCGATGATCTCTTCGTGCACTGAATCTCCTTCCTCTATAGAGGCTGGAGTATAGAGAGCGCCCTAGAGGCGATCAACGCTCCAAACCCTGGTAAACTTGAGCACTCTCCTCAACCGAAAACCTATACAGAGGAGCAGGGAGGGCTCATAATAAACAACTCAAGAGAGGATGAGGCTGGCTGAGCCTTTCTCAAGATGAGGAACGATCAGAGCCACGACGGCGCCCCTTGAGGAGTGCTCTAGCCGCTTTGAGCAAAAACTCAGATCGGCTCAGCGCCTGTCTCTCAACAACCTCATCGATCAGCTGAAGATCAGGCTCTGGGAGGATAACTTGAATGGTCACGAACTTGGCTCTGGGCTGAGGAGCTTCAATGAGCACGAAGTACTCTGCCTGCTTGCTGGTTGGTTGAAGTTGGACCTGTGAAAGAGAGGTAGGGATGGGCAGCTCGTCTCCCCTTGACCAAAGCTCTTCAGCATATCGCTCAAGCGCCTCTCTGGCTTGGTTCATGAGTTCATCTTCGATCCTCCCCTCTGTTCGACAGCCCGGAAGATCTGGGAAAGTTACGCTGAAGTGTGCCGGTTCATCTTTAAAGACAAGGCCGATATAGGTCGCCATGAGTGTTGCCTCTCTCAGCTCAGCCCCTCCCAGATGGCGCCTCGGGTGGGGAGGAGAGCCTCTATACTAGAACTTCTGAACAGTGAAATTTCGAGGGCTGGCCCTCAGTTCAGTTTAGAATAGAGCAAAAACGTCCCAAAAAATCAACACCCTGTTTTTATCCTAGAAGGTAGAGCCACTCTCCCAAGCTGAGAAAGCAGTTTATGAACAACCGTACAGGTTCCTTCTTAAGCTTGGCTCTCTCCCAACCCCAGCCAGCGCCTCAACTCCAGAATGCTCTGCCCTTTACGTTGAGCGTAGACCTTTAATTGGTCCTCTCCCAGTCTCCCCAGGCCAAAGTAACGCGCCTCTGGATGTGCAAAGAGAAAACCAGAGACTGCAGCGGCGGGCAGCATAGCGAAGTTCTCGCTGAGCCGTAGGCCGAGGTGTTCTGGGACCTTGAGCAGCTCAAAGAGGGGGCCTTTCTCGCTGTGGTCTGGACAGGCAGGATAGCCTGGTGCTGGACGGATGCCTTGATAGCGCTCCGCGATCAGCTCCTTGAGGCTGAGATCCTCGTTTGAGTAGCCCCAAAACTCTCGACGAACCCGCTCATGAAGATACTCGGCAAAGGCCTCGGCCAAGCGATCTGCGAGAGCCTTGAGCATGATGACGCGATAGTCATCCTGCCGCGCCTCGGCCTTCTTAACCAGAGCCTCCAGCCCCTCTCCTGCATGCACCGCGAAGCAGCCCATCCAGTCTGGGATCCCCTCGGGAGCGATCAGATCTGCTAAGCAGCGCTGTGGAGAAGGGCCGCTCTGCTGCCTTAAATAGTGAAAGCGTGTCAGCAACACATCACGGGACTCATCAGCAAAGAGGAGGAGATCATCCCCTCTGCTGTTGGCTGGGTAGAGGCCCAGGATCCCATGAGCCTTGAGGGCTCCGCTCTCCTCCAGTTCACCCAGCAGATCTTGAGCGTCCTGATAAAGTCCCTGAGCTTGCGCTCCTTGGCGGGGATCATCCAATAGGGCAGGAAAGCGACCTTTGAGAGACCAAAGCTTAAAGAAAGGCCCCCAGTCGATATAGGGCCGCAGCGTTGAGATGGGCAGATCTCTCAAGAGTTGGATGCCCAGCTGAGCAGGAGGAACAGGTCGCTGGTTCCAATCTGGCCGATGGGGATCCTTACGAGCGGCTTCGATGCTCAGCAGCTTGCGTTGGCCTCCAGCGAAGCGCGCACGGATCCCTGCATATTTGGCGCGGACCTCCTCCCGAAAGCTCTCCTCTTGAGGATCCAGAGCGCGACTGAGAAACTGCGTAGCCAGGGAAGCATCTTTTACCTGATAGACCTCTCCAGAGTAGAGCGGGGCGATCTTGAGGGCGGTATGTTTGGGGGAGGTGGTGGCGCCCCCGATGAGCAGGGGGATCTTCATCCCCCGCCGCTCCATCTCAGCGGCCACCCGCACCATCTCTTCTAAGGAGGGGGTGATCAAACCGCTGAGGCCGATGGCATCAGCCCCTTGGCGTTCAGCTTCATCAAGGATGCGCTCCTTGGGGACCATCACCCCCAGATCGATCACCTCCACTCCGTTGCACTCCAGGACGACACTGACGATCTTCTTGCCGATGTCGTGAACATCTCCCTTGACCGTCGCCATGATCAGGCTGGTACGGTGAGAACTGACCACTTCAGCAGCTTCTAGAGCGGGGGCCAAGCTCGCCACCGCCTGCTTCATCACCCGCGCCGACTTGATCACCTGAGGTAGGAACATCTTGCCCGCGCCAAACAGCACTCCAACCCGCCCCATCCCCTCCATCAGGGGACCTTCGATCACCTCTAAGGCACTGCCCAGGACCTCTAGGGCCTCAAGGCTGTCCTCCTTGATATATTTATTGATTCCATGCACTAAGCTGTGCGTCAGTCGCAGCTGAACGGGCTTTTGGCGCCAAAGATTTCGCTCCTCCGTCTCTCCCTTGAGGCTGCTCTCCGCGCTCTTGGCCAACTCAAGGAGGCGCTCAGTGGCGTCTGAGCGTCGGTTGAGGATCAGATCCTCGGCCCGCTCTCGCAGCTCCTTAGGCAGCTCCTCATAGATCGCCAGCTGCCCCGCATTGACGATCCCCATATCCATACCCGCCTGGACTGCATGGTAGAGGAAAACAGAGTGCAGCGCTTCACGGATGGGTTGATTGCCTCGGAAGGCGAAGGAGACATTGCTGATCCCGCCGCTGATGGAGATCCCTGGGAGCTGAGCCTTGAGAATGCGGGTGGCCTGGATAAAGTCCAGGGCATAGCTGCGGTGGGCCTCGATCCCTGTGCCCACCGCGAAGACGTTAAGATCAAAAATGATCTCTTCAGGGGGGAAGCCATCTGCCTGCAATAGAGTGTAAGCGCGCTTACAGATGCTCAGGCGTCGCGCCAGGGTGTCCGCCTGACCCTCTTCATCAAAGGCCATAACGATGACCGCCGCTCCATAGCGTCGGATCTTGCGCGCCTGCTCCAGAAAGATCGCCTCTCCCTCCTTGAGGCTGATGGAGTTGACCACGCCCTTGCCCTGGAGGCAGCGTAGCCCCGCCTCTAGAGCTTCCCAACGAGAGGAGTCCAGGACCACCGGTACCCGCGCGATCTCCGGTTCCGCTGCCATACGCCTAAGGAAGCGTGGCATCAGCTGCGCGGCGTCTAAGAGGGCATCATCCATATTGAGATCGATCATCTGAGCGCCCCGCTCCACCTGCCCCTGAGCCACCGCCAGGGCGCCCTCCTCATCTCCAGCGCGGATCAGACGACAAAAGCGCGCGGAGCCCGCCATATTACTGCGCTCGCCGATGTTGAGAAAGAGGCTGTCTGGCCTCAACGTGAGGGGATCAAGGCCGCTCAATCTGAGGCGAGGAGGCTGCTTGGGGAGCAGACGGGGCTTCATCTCTTGGAGCTTTTGAGAGATGGCCGCGATATGAGCTGGATGGGTGCCACAGCAGCCCCCAGCGATGTTGATCAGGCCCCGCGAGGCGAAGTCTCCGATCCACTCCGCCATCTCCTCTGGACTCTGCTCATAGCCCCCAAGCTCATTGGGCAACCCTGCGTTGGGGTGAACGCTGACGCGGCGATCACAGATTTGAGAGAGCTGCTCCAGGTGAGGCAGCATCTCTCGGGCGCCCAAGGCGCAGTTCAGGCCCACCGAGAAGGGCTGCGCATGTTGGACGGAGTGCCAAAAGGCCTCCACTGTCTGTCCCGAGAGGCTGCGCCCGCTGGCGTCGCTGAGGGTCAGGGAGATCATGATGGGAGATCGAGATCGCCCCGCCGCCTCTCTCTCTAAAAAGACCTCCTCGATCGCCCAGAGCGCTGCCTTGGCGTTGAGAGTATCAAAGATGGTCTCCACTAAGAGGAGATCAGCGCCGCCCTCCAGAAGCCCACGGCAAGCCTCAGCGTAGCTGTTCGCCAGCTGCTCAAAATCAACATCTCGAGCCCCAGGATCCTCCACTCGAGGAGAGATGGAGGCGCAGCGGTTTGTAGGTCCTAGAACGCCTGCTACCCAGCGTGGCCCCTCAAATAGATCGGCGGTTTCCCGAGCGATCTGAGCCGCAGCCCGGTTGAGCTCTCGAACATGAGCCTCCAAACCATAGTCCTCTAGAGAGGGGGTATTGGCGTTGAAGCTGTTGGTCTCGATGATGTCAGCCCCCGCCTCTAGATAACGCCGATGTACCTCAGCGACGCTCTGAGGCTGGGTCAAACAGAGCAGGTCATGGCAGCCCTTAAGATCCCTTGGGTGATCTGCGAAGCGCTCTCCTCGAAACTCCGCCTCGCTGAAGCCAAAGCCTTGTAATAAGGTGCCCATAGCACCATCTAGGAGGAGGATACGGGCTCTTGAGATCTCAAAGATATTCTTCATCTTTGCCTCAGGGCTCAAAAATCTATTGGCAGCTCAGAGTTCGGGTAAAGAGCATAGGTTGGATCACGCCATTGTCTGCCATCCAGATCACGCGGGGCTGATCTCCAGACAGGAAGGTGTGGCTATAAACGGGGAAGTCCAGCGTGTCCACCGTCTGCAGGGCACCTACAGGGGCTCCCTGAGGATTGAAGACCTGCCAACGTAAATCCCCCGTGACCTCATAGAAGCCCCAGAAGCCTGCAACGCCTTGAATTGGCATCAGCGAAAAGCCTGGGTGACTTAACGCCTCAGGGAGGGAGATGGCGGGGGCGGGATCAAAGGCCCCTCCCCAGCTGATCGCTTTGAGACTGACCTGATCTCCAGAGCGTATCGCCAAGAGCGCTGTGTCATTTGAGACTGCTAAGTGCAGGTCATCTGGGCTCCCCAAGAGGCTCAAGTCTCCATAATGCTCAAAATCCATCTGAAAACCGGAGTGTAGACTGGCGAAGCCCAGGCGGATCTGATCTCCACCCCAGGGCAGGGCCAGGAAGTAGCGACCATCGCTGAGCCGCGCCAGGGCGGGAGCTAGATCCCCGGTGGCAGCTGAGACTGTTGGATCTCCTCCCTGTGTCAATGGGCTGCTGGCAGCAGAGAGGATCGTCTGAGGAATATCATAGGCGGCCATCCTCAGCACCCTTGCGTCCCCTGGACCCACTGCAAAGAAGGCCAGGGGATGATCTTCATCATGGGCGATCACCCTGGGGCGACTGGGGAGGGTTTCATTGTTGAGGTTCTCGTTGCGGAGAATCTGCCACGCAGATCCCATATGCCAGAACTTCATGTCGTTTCCTGAGAGCGCCGCCAAGAAGGTGCCTCCATCAGCGACCAGATCGGCGTGAAAGCCCAGGGTTCCCGCAGGGGGGCTTAAGACCGATTGAGCGCTGCCTCCAGGAACTGCCGCCCAAAGCTCCTCTGAAGCTCGCTGCCAGAGAACCAGCCCTGCTCCTCGATCCAGGCCAAAGGGGGTATTGCTGGCCTCTCCTAGACTCAACATACTGGGGTCACTTGAGAAACTACAAAGGCAGGCGGGAGCTTCATCCACCTGCTGATCCCCATCATCATCAATACCGTTGCAGATCTCCAGCCCTCCCCCCCCTGAGTCAGAGACCCCAGCATCAACAGGGGCGGCGTCAACCCCCAGATCTTGAGGGGGAGGCTGAATACAGGTGTTAGCAGAGGAGGGTAGGCCCCAATTTCCCCCGTTGGATATGGGGCTGCAGATCAACCCAGTCACGCAGTCACTGTCTTTATCGCAGTCCCCTTCCCCCTCATAGCAGGGGCAACCATCTCGACAGTAGTTCCAAACGTTCTCAAAGCAGTCAGAAGGCCAGCAAACATCTATCGTACGTCCCAATCCGAAACGAGGGCCGTTGTTGCTTCCACAGGCTAAGCCCTCCGCACAGTGGCTGTCCGCGTCGCAATCTCCCTGACCCATCGCACAGGTGCAATCCAGACTACAGTAATCAAAATCTCCATTGTTCCCTGAGAAGCAGTTAGTTTCCCCATCGCAGCTCCCCCCACGGTCTACGCCGGTTTCATCTCCATCCAGAACCCCGTTTTCACAGTGAGCAGGCCAACAGACATCAATTCTGCGCCCCTGAGCAAACCGAGGACCGTTGTCATCCCCGCAGATAAGCGCCCCAAGGCAGTGTCCATCTGCATCGCAATCCCCTTCACCGGAGTTACAAGGGCAGACGGCGCTACAGAAGTCATAGGCGCCCAGTTGGCCGTTACAGACCTGGAGATCACAGCTCCCGCCACTGTCCACGCCGGTCTCATCTCCATCCTGGAGTCCGCTCTCACAATGGGCAGGCCAGCAAACATCGTGTGCTGCCTTTAGGCCAAAGCGAAGGCCATTCTTAGGGCCGCAGATGAGATCTCCACTGCAGTGACCATCCAGATCACAGTCTCCCTCCCCAGTGATACAGGTTCCGTCGTTGCAGTAGTCCCAGTTGCCATTGCTCCCCCCCTCGCTCTTGGTCAAATTTTGTTCTCTGCTCTCTTGAGGGCGCAGCTCAGATTCACAGGCAAGGAGAAGTGGGAGAAGAATGAGAGGACTATATTTCATCTGGACCTTCCAGGGAATAAAGCGGTCGCTCTATAGTGCCCTAAAATGGGGCTCTTATCTTCGTATTTAGGAAAAATAGTCTTTAGCAAAGGAGTTGAAGATGGAATGGTCAGATCTAGCGCGCCTGAGAGATGGCCTCGAAGCACGGATGCTCCTGGGACGATTGGAGTCGGAGGGGATCCCCTGTCGTCTTGAGGATGAGCACACCATCAACACCGACTGGCTACTCTCTAACGCCCTAGGAGGTGTCAAGCTTCAGGTCCCCAAGGCACAGCTTGAGACCGCTCTGGAGATCCTGACTCAAGCTCAAGAACAGGGGGCCAAGCAAGAGGGGATGGTTGCGCGCTGTCCTCACTGTGGAGGGGAGGAGCTAGAGTGCATCTCAGCCAAGCGGAGGTGGAGTATCGGTTTTCTTTTCTCGGTGGTGATCTTGCTGGGGCTGCCCCTTTTTCGCAGCAACCACCGCCGACGTTGTAAGAGTTGTCGTTATGAGTGGGCCTGAGCCTCGTTGATTTTAGTACTCACGCATAAAGCGTGAGATTCTCTTGACTCGCAAAAATTGTAGTGTTGCTTCTCCTCCATTGAGGATATCTATGCGAACACTAGGACCATTTTTCGCCCCGTCAGAGCCAGGAAAACACCCCCAATAATAATAGTTGCCTGGTCCTTCGTGATATGTGCCGTATTCATCGTTTTCACCATAGTTTCCTAAATCTGTCATATGATGATATGTTCTACAAACATCCTCATTTGAGATCCAAGCTACGTTAGCAAAATGAGCTCGACATGCAGATGCAGGTAGGTCTTCGTTACAGAGCGCATGATCATGTCCACTATGAGAAAATACAAAATGGAAAATATTACTATATTCATCTTGAACCTTAGAGATGGTTGTTGCTACCCCCCTTGTAAGAATGTGAAAGTTTCCTCTTAAATCTTCAGCTATATCTATAAATTCCATCCCTTGGAAATTATTATTCCGGCTCCTATAATCTACATCAAAAACATCACTGTCGCCAAAAAAATCTCCATTACATCCGTTGTATCCATATATTGTGGCACATCCATTATGGTAGTCGCTATTCAATGAAGCAGATCCACGTACAAGATATGGATTTTCTTCTCTCCAAAATTCAATGGAATTAGCACCAGAAACGCTGTTTGAAACAAGAATCCATCCACCTCCATCAAATTCTTGATCACAATAAAGCTGATGAATCGGACCATCATCTCCAAGCTGAATCCAGACAAGTCCAGAACGAGCCATCCCTGCATTCTTAGCCGACAAGCAAGAACTCGCTGGGTGCTCTTGAGAACTGCCTGAAATCACACGTTCTAATATCTCTATCCGATCTCTTAGAGTGGAGATTTCAGCCTCTAATTGTCCAATCCAAGAGATCAAAGTGTTTAGATGTGAGGCTGTGAGAGTATCACGCGGTGAAAATGTTTCAGGTAGACCTTCTGGAGAGATAAGTAGAATAAAGATGAGCATGCTATTCATCTGAAGCTCCCAGAAAACAAGGTAGAGTTGCTGACAATGTACAAAGCGAAGGGCCCTGATCTATAGAATGGATCGTATCTCTCGGCTCATAAGCATCTTCAGACTGCATCTGATCTTCTCGAACCATATCCAGTTGAGCTATATCTGGCCTAAGTCCCTGATCTTTGGATTTTGCATCCGGGAGTTCTCTTCGATCCCTCTGATCTAGATTGGGGCCCTGGTCTTTAAGCTCCATGTCCAAGGAGGCTCCCTGATCAAGCGGCACCATATCCTCTTGCTGCCCCAGAAGGATATAGATTACCTCTGAGCGCTCTACACAGCCCAGCATGCTGAAGGAGAAAAACAGGGAGAGGATGATTTTTTTAGAAAACACGTCGAACTCCCAGGCTCAGCTCTACGGGTAGGATGGGAGGATCTGTAGGCCAGAGACTGAAGTTGAGGGCTCCCATGAGATGCCAATCTCCTAGGGGCAACTCTAAGCCAGGAGCCAAGAGAGGGAGCAGGGTCAAAAGCTCACTGGGAATTTGTAGCGCGATCCTTAAAAAAACCGGCCCAGAGTAAAGCCGCACACCTCCTCGGAAGAGGAAAAGATGTGGAGCTTCTAAGCTGCCCGCCACAGCCAGCTCAGGATGAACTTTGCCTAGGCTATAGGCCAAGCTCAGCTCAGATCTTAGATGGCTGCGCTGTAGCGCTCCATCCAGCCAGATGCCTCCTTCAGAGAGCGCAAGAGAGAAACTCCAGCGCGGAGGCTGCCTGAGGGGCAGCTCAAGCTTTGGGGGCTCCTGTTTTGAGGGTTCTTCAGGAGGGGGCTTGGGAGGTTTGATCTGGAGTAGACAGGCTTTATGAACCTCTTCTCGAGCAGTATGCGCTCGTTTGAGGCGTAACATCCCCTCTGGATCCTTATCTCCTGCCAGTTTAATAAAGCGGTCTAGGAGATCGCTGGCTTTACAGGGCTGCCCCAAAGTCTGAAAGCTCCGTGCTAGGTTATAGAGGGTTTTAGAGAAGAGCCGATGATTTGGAGGTAGCAAGATCAGAGCCTCTTCAAAGTGGCCTCGTGCCTGCTCCAATGCCCGTTCCCGGAAAGCCTGAACTCCCTTAGAGTAAAGAACCTCTCCTTGAATTGTAGGACTATGATTGGTTAAAAAAACGATAACAATAAAAAAAATCATATTTCACTCACAACCATTGTACAGACAGACTGAAAAATCATCTTTACATGAAACCGAATCGGCACATTCATAATCATGACATTTTGGCATAATTTCTTCGTCAATCACACATGAACCTATGCATTTTGCAGGCCAATCCGAGATTAAATTATCAAACTGTCCGCATCTATAGCGAAAACTGCAATATGAATCGCAAATGCTCGCGATTTCAGGATCAACGGGTTGACACAGTGGGTCCTGTTTTAAATTAAGGAAGATATTGTGCATAAACGTATTACTTTCACATCGATCACCAAATTGGGCATCATCGATCTCATCTGGGTAATACACCTGAGCATAATTGCACAAAGAGTTGGATATTACTCTTGACACTTCAGCAGATTGCACGATAATTGAACCAATACAGTGGATCGCTTTGCAAGCATCAAATGAATTGTTAAATTCATCGCATGAATACCCTAACTCGGAAAAACATAAGAATGTTTTGGTACATGAATCTGAAGCAAGCTGACATTCCCAGAAGTCGTTTTGTTCTTCAAATTTTTTTGAGAATTTACACTGTTGTACGCAATTTTCATCATTTGTCAGCCAATGATTTGGGTCAAAACTAACCGTTTCATCACTTTGACACTCGATAATATTCCCGCATTCCAGATTACAACAAGATATCTCATTGTTAAGCGCAACTTCTGTAAGCATTTCAATATTATATTCATCTTGGCATATTTTCTCTGGTCTAGTCTCAAAACTTCTAACAATACTCTCGTCACAGTAATATTCAAAATAACTTTTTAAATCATATTCTCCATCTTCACAATAATCCTGTGCGCATTCTTGCATAAGCCCAACCCAACTTTCACAACTTCCTGGTTTTGCTCCCTGGTAGCTCCGGTCAAAATCGATCAAGAGGCTACAGCCCAGAAGAACAAAACCCAACAGAAGCGATAAGTTGATGGTGTGCATGGTGGGGGTTTGGCCTCCTTATTTCTACAAATCAAACCCTAGAGCGTAGCCTGGAGTTTCTCAAAAGAAACAGGGCCGCGACCCCCACCACGCAGAGGCTGATAAACTGAGAAGTAGAGAGAAAAGTGATGCTCTCCACCGGGACTCCCAAGAAGCGATTGAGATCCTCTGAAACGACGCGGAAGAGGTAGCCCCGATCTTGGTCTCCTCGAAACAGTTCGATGATGGAGCGCCCCAGGGGATAGAGCAGCAGATACCAAACGAATACCTGTCCATGCCAACGCTTACGGTGGTGGAGCCAAAGCAGAATGAGGAAGAGGAGAAGCCCAAATCCGCTGTCATAGAGCTGGGTTGGGTGGATCGAGAGGAGCTCAGCGCTGTGTCGGTCAAGCAGACCCTCTTTAATATGTTGAATCCAGGCCATAGAGCCGCGCGGGAAGTGAACAGCCCAGGGAACGCCGCTGGGCTTGCCAAAGCAGCAGCCCGCAGAGAGGCAGCCCAAGCGCCCAAAGAACTGGCCGATGGCGACAGAGGGGATCAGAGCGTCAGCGATAGGCAGAAAAGAGAGCTTCTCTCGGCGTAAAAACCAGATCATCGTCAGGATGGCGCCGATGATCCCTCCATAAAAAACCAGCCCTCCACTCCAAAAACGCAAGATACGGAAGCAATCAGGCTGGGTCAGGGGGGGCAGCTCTGGGTGAAGCTGGTTGTGGAGGTCGATATCTACACAGGCATACCAGTACTGATCCCAGTTGACGATGATAAAGACGACGCGAGAGCCTACCAAGCCGCTGACCAGGAGCCACCAACCCAGATCCAAGATCATCTCTCGATCCATCCCCAGGCGCTCTCCTCGTCGAGCAGCCAGAGCGATGCCGATGATAAAGCCTAGGGCGATCATCACGGGATACATATGGATCGGGTAGCCAAAGAGATAGAACCAAGTGGGTCTCATAGCTCTGCGGCCTCTTCAGAGGAGCGCTCTCGAGCTCTCCAGAGGAGCCAAAGGGCGCCAAGGACCAGAGGCAGAGCAATAAGCTGGCTGGTGGAGAGGGTCTCAGCCAGCCAGAGTCCTCGATCATCATCGCGGAAGAACTCCACGATAAAGCGTCCAGTTCCGTAGAGGAGCATCAGCTCTAAAAAGGATTGCCCCCCGAAGCGGATCCTTCGTCGTCGCCAGAAGAAGAGCCAAAGGAAGGCCAACCAGGAGAAGATCATCTCATAGAGCTGGGTAGCGTGGACCGGTTGGCTATGACGGCTACCGGGCTTAAGAAGGCCCCGTTTAACATGAGTAAGGAAGGCTGGGCGTCCAAAGGCGCAGTAACTCTGCCCATCATCCGCCTCGATCAGATCGTAGTTCTTAGGGCAGCTCTGATCTGCACGGGCTTGGATCACATAGCCCGGAAACTCCAGAGTGGTGGGACCCTCACTGATCTGACCAAAGCAGCAGCCCGCTAAAAAGCAGCCCAGGCGCCCAAAGCCCAAACCCAGAGCGATGGCCCAGCTCGTCAGGTCCAAGACCTTGAGGAGTTCCATCTTGCGCTTGCGGACAAAGTGAGCTCCATAGGCCACCGCCAGCAGCAAGCCTCCATAGAAAGCCAAGCCCCCTTGCCAAAACTTGAGGGCCGCCAAACAGTCCCGCCCTGGATGGCAGCGCAAAGTCTCTAGGTTGCAGAGAGCCCCCGCCTCTGCAGCGATACAGTCTCTATCCAGATTGCAATGCACATGGACAAAGCTGGGAACCTTGACCTGCAGAGGATCTGTGCAGAGGTGGACGTAATCCCAGAAATACCCATCGGCGATGACGTGGAGGATGCGCGCTCCGATGAGCCCCAAGATAAACATCCAGAGGGCGAGATCCAGGAAATCATCGGTGTCGATGCCCAGGCGCTCTGTTTCCCGCTTCGCCAACCAAGTAGCCAGGAGAAAGCCCAAGATCAGAGAGCTGTAATAGCTGGGAAAGGAGACCCCAAAGATCTCAAAAAGCACAGGTCGCATCTAAGCCTCCATCGGCTTAAGGCTATTGAAGGGCTTTGACCTCTTCTTGGACTCGACGCTGACGGATCATATCGATGGCCAGGAGTCCCACCCCGATGGTGATGGCGATATCCGCGATGTTGAAGATGGGCCAGTGATAGTCCTTATAGAAGCAGTGGATAAAGTCGATGACATAGCCCAGGCGGAAGCGATCTACTAGGTTGCCCAGGGTACCCCCCAAGATCAGAGTGAGGGCGAGACGCAAGATGGTCTGTTGTTCCGCTTTTCGATAGAGGCTGACGATGACGATCACCGCGATGACACTGACGATCACAAAGAAGGGGACCCGCCACTCATCAGGGAGGCTTCGAAAGAGGCCCCAGGCGGCGCCCTTATTTCCCGTCAGTCTAAAGTCAAGGAGGCCCTCAAGGAGAGGTAAGCTCTGGCTCTGGATGTGATAGGCGTCCTCAGGCAGTTTGCCCAGGGAGAGCGCGCCCACCGCCCAGATTTTGCTCCACTGATCAAGGAAGAGAGTGGTGAGTGAGCCGATGATGAGGAGAAGGTAACGACGCATGAATTCCTCTGGTCCTGATGAAGCGCAATCTATTCCGGGGAGCGCCAGGGGCGCAATCGCTCTTTCTCTAGCTCCGTTCCCAGGGAAGGGAAAAGATCATGTTAAGCTCCAACGATGAATATCTGCCCTCTCTGTGGACGCTCCTACCCTCAAGGAACAGAGTGGTGCCCTGAAGACACCTCTCTCCTCTATGCCCAAGAGGACTCCAACAGCCTACGAGATCTCCAAACAGGTGATCTCGTCGGCGGCAAATATGAGATCTTGGGAAAGATCGAAGGGCGCAGCGGTGCAGGTCTGACCTATAAAGCCCGGCAAATCAACTTGGAGCGCATCGTCGAGTTACGCATCCTGCCCAACGGTTGCCTTCACAGACCCTCAGATCATGCCCGCTTTCAGCGAGAGGTGGCCACCTGGGGGCGCCTGCGCTCTGATCACTTGGTTCGCCTCTATGATTCGGGATTTGTGCAGCAGGCTCCCTATATGGCCCTGGAATATCTGGATGGAGGTTCTCTGAGGAAGCAGCTTGAGCTCTACGGACCTCTCTCAACAATGCAGGTTCGGCGGCTGGCCCAACAGATCCTCAGCGCCCTCAAGGTGGCTCATGAAGCGCAGGTTCTTCACCGCGATATCTCTCCAGAAGCGCTGATCCTCAGCGAAGAGAGAGGGGGGCACTTCTCCTGCCGTCTGACCGGCTTTGGTTTGGCTAAGCCTATCGGAGAGGATGAAGATCCAACCGCCATCACCATGACCGGGCAACTGATGGGAGATCCAGCTTATATGGCCCCTGAAACCATCATCTCAGGGGAGCTGGGGCCAGCCTCAGATCTTTACTCTTTGGGGGTCAGCCTCTACGAGATCCTTGAGGGGCATCGCCCTTTCCCTGGCGAGAGCCTCGCGGAGTTGCTCGCCGCTCACGTTAGAGAGCGTCCTTTGCCGATGCGTAGGGTCCAGGAAGATCCCGACCTGAAGCGCTGTATTGAGGGCCTGATGGCTCGTGATCCCCTAGAGCGTTTTCGTTCAGCTGAGGAGGCTGCGTTGAGCCTCCAAGGGGGAACTGAAAGTCCAAGACCCTGGTCTCAGCTCCTCCTCTATCTGGGACTCCTTCTCCTGGGTTCAGGTCTCGCGTTGTTTCTGCTGTTTTTAAAGTCGAGATGAACGCCTGCCGAAAATAAGTTTCCTAATACTCATCAAAGGAGATCCTCAAATATATGCGATTTTTACTGCTCGGTCTTATCAGCTTCGGTCTCCTCTGGAGCAGCGCTGAAGCAATTTCCCCTCCATTTAGTACTTTTGAGGGTCCCTGGATCCTACAAGCTGAGGAAGGAAACGAAGAGTCCATTATCTACTTCAGCGCTCAGAACATCAGCCTCATCACTCGGGAGTTTTTGATGTATGGGCGCTTTGAGGTCAAAGAGGTTCAGGAGTTGAACCCTCAATTTATTCGCTATTTTGTAGAGGCAGAGATCAACTTGAGTGTCCAGTATGGCGTAGAGCCTCGCATCCATCCTCCCCAGCTCTCCAAGGTGACCTGGGAGATTCAGGATGGCGTTCACCGTTTCTGCGCGACGGAGCCTGGCGCTAAGAACCCTAAATGGCCTAAATTGGATGCAGTGTCTACTGCAAAATTGGCCTGTTTTAAGGCCTTAAGACCCTCGATTTCGAAAGAAAATTATTTATTACCCAGGAGATGCTTTCAAAGCTGTATAGATCAAAATAGAACTCGAGCTGTCCATCCTGATTTAATCAAGCAGGATTGTCTTCGATCTTGCAACCTGGACAATATAACCATACAATCAATAAAATCCCCTGCTAAGAGAAACAGTAAATCACCATAGGTCAGTATTGAAACTTAAGGTTTTGATTTAACATCATGTCCCAACTGCAAATGATTGCGCACGATACGAAGCATCAGCACCTCCGTTTGCGCATAATTTTCCCAGTTATCCTAACTCTTTTTGCACTAGGGATGTTTTTTGTTCTCATCCTAGACTTTCAACAGCAGCAACATGTGAATCAACACACCAATGAGATTATTGAGCGCGTCCAGGGACGTTTTCAGGCGAACCTGGAGGTCAAAGCTCAAGCACTCTCAGCAGCGACCGCCTCTATCGCTCAACGCCCTGATTTTCGAGAAGCATTCTTGGCTCGAGATCGTGCACAGCTCCTCAACCTCAGCCTCCCCCTCTTTGAGGCGCTGCAAGGCGGGAGCAGCTTGACTCATCTCTATTTTATCCTCCCCAACCGTGAGGTATTTCTGCGTACCCATCGCCCAGGGCTCTTTGGAGATCGGGTAAAACGCTACACCTTTCGGGAAGCTGAAAGGAGCCAAGCCGAGTTTTATGGGGTGGAGTTGGGCAAATACAGCGCGCTCTTGACTCTGCGCTTGGTGATCCCCTGGACCCATAAGGGACTGCTCTTGGGCTACCTTGAACTGGGCCACGAACTGAGCCGTATCGCGGAGCCTCTGAGTCGTATGGCGGGCGTTGAGCTATCGATCACCTTAAAAAAAGAGTTCGTGGTTCGAGAATATTGGGAGCGAGGGATGCGAGCCTTTGGGAGGCCGCCTCGATGGGACATGCTCAAAGATGAGGTCCTCGTAGACACCACTCTTTTTCCAGGAGCCGAGCAACTACAAAAACAACTGGACAGCTCAAGTCAGTTGGAGTTGGAGTTAAAAAAGCGCTTTTTCCAATCTAGCGTTTTGCCCCTCCGAGACGTGCGTATGCGGGAGTTAGGGCACCTCATCATCCTGGTGGATATCACTCAGTCTAAACAGGGCAAAGTTCGTATTATCAGCCTGACAGCGCTATTCAGTCTCCTCAGCGCGCTGTTCCTCAGTGCAGCCTTCTGGGGTTTCTTGGGGCGACTGGAGAGACGACTGCAAGCGGATCGGACTCAACTCCTCAAAGCCAAGGAGCTGGCGGAGGTCGCTAACCAAGCCAAGAGCAGCTTCTTGGCCAACATGAGTCATGAAATTCGTACCCCGATGAACGGCATCATGGGGATGAACGCCCTCCTCTTGGCTACGCCGCTCTCAGAGGAGCAACAGGACTACGCTGAGACAGTCAAGCGCTCCGCCGAAGATCTGTTGTTGCTCCTGAACGATATCCTCGATTTTTCTAAGATCGAGGCGGGGCATTTGGAGATCAACACCATAGACTTTAACTTTCTCGTACTCTTAGAGGAATTGAGCAGCCTGTTGGGTGCCAGCGCCTACGCAAAGGGTCTCACCTTTATCAACGAGTTTGCGCCAGATCTTCCGGTGCGTATGCACTCTGATCCCGGACGTATTCGGCAGGTCCTCGCCAACTTGCTGAGTAACGCCATCAAATTTACGGAACAGGGCGAGGTTCACCTAAAAGTTTGGCAGGAGAAGGAGCAAGAGGATGAGTGTTTGGTCCGTTTTGAGGTTCGTGATACAGGCATCGGGATCTCCAAAGAGGCTCAGACGAGGCTTTTTCAAGCCTTCACTCAGGCGGACAGCTCAACGACACGCAAATATGGGGGGAGTGGGTTGGGGCTCTCCATCAGCCGTCAGTTGGTGCAGCTCTTAGGTGGAGAGATCAGCCTAGAGAGTGAGGGTGGAGAGGGCTCCACCTTTTACTTCACTCTCCCTATGAAGCGCAGTCAACAGAGCTTTAGTCCGCTCCCCAAAACCAAGCTCCAGGGCTCTAAAGTTCTGGTAGTGGATGATCATCCCATCAATCGCAAAATCCTGGCGGCCCTGCTGAAGTATTGGGGCTTAGAGAGCGACTTCTGCTCCAATGGAGTTAAGGCTCTGAAGATCTTAAGGGAGGCCAAGAAGGGTGGAGAGCCTTTTCATATCGCTCTCTTGGATTTCGCGATGCCCGGTATGGATGGCGCTGAGTTAGGCCGAAAGATCAAAGCAGATCCTCAGCTGGCCTCAATCCGCTTGATCCTCCTCAGCTCGCATGTAGAACGTGGTGCTGCTGAGCGCTTTAGGCGTTTGGGTTTTCATGGATTTTTAACCAAGCCCTTTCGCCGTGAGCAGCTCTTAGACTGCCTTCAAGCGGTGAAAGCTCAAGGAGAGAATACTCGATTGGTTACCCGACATTTGCTTTTGGAGTCATCGCGCAGCGCTCAGATCCTCTTGGCCGAGGACAACCCCATCAACCAGAAGTTGGCTGAGCGTTTGTTGAGTCGTATGGGGCACACAGTTCACTGTGTAGGGGATGGTCTAGAAGCTCTGGAAGCTTTGAAAGCTTCAGAAGATCGCTTTGATCTGATCTTTATGGACTGTCAAATGCCCCGCTTAGACGGCTATAAAGCCACCGCGCAGATTCGAACGCTGGGCTATAAACTTCCAATCATCGCGCTCACCGCCAACACCATGGGTGGAGATCGAGAGCGCTGTTTGGAGTCTGGGATGGATGATTTTCTGGCTAAGCCTATCCGACCCAGCTCCCTGAGAGAGACGGTAGAGCGTTGGAATCCAAAGAGATACTCAGAGAAAGAGAAGCTCAGCGACTGATGGAGAAGAGATCCTTGATGGCCTGCTCAAAGGCATCTTTGGGCAGCGCGCCCATCGCCATCTGAGGCTTCCCCTCTTTGGGGACAAAGAGGATGGAGGGGATGCTGCGGATACCAAAAGCTCCCGCCAACTCCTGCTCCTCCTCTGTATTTACCTTATAGACTTTCAGCTTTCCGGCATAATCATCAGCGATCTGATCTAGGACAGGACCAACCCGACGACAAGGACCACACCAGGGAGCCCAGAAATCGACGATACAGGGCTCATCTCCCTTATACTGCCACTCCTGATTATTCTCATAGTCAAAGATCTTGTTGAGGAAGTCGCCCTTATTGATGTTCTCGGCTGGCATCTTTACTCTCGATTCTCTAGGTTTCAGTTCCTAGAGCTTTTCTCTGAAGGATCTGTGACCAAAAAAATCGCTTTTCTTTTGGGAGCCCAATTCATTCCCCCTTCAAGAGGGGTGGAGGAGCCCTGCTTTGAAGAGAAATGAGCTGCTGGAAGCTCTTGGAGATCTCCTCAGCGCCGGTCAGTCTGAGGAGGAGGCTCTTAAGGTCCTGGCCCCTTTCTCTTCAGAGGCGGTTCAGCTCCAGCGGTGCCTCCTCCAGGGTTGGCCTCTGAAACGAGCCCTATCTTCTTGGCTGAAGCCCTCAGAGCAGGAGGTGCTGAGCTGCGCAGGCGCTCAAGAGGGCCAAGCCCTACAGCTGATCCTCTACCGTAGAGCCCGAGGATGGCGGATGCTTCGAGGTGTTTCTAGAGCCCTGATGCTTCCCCTGCTCTGGAGCTTAATGGTGATCGGTGCGAGTTTTTTTATGGAGAGTGTACTGGGGAGCGGGGGGGGCGGAGGGGGGCTACTTCTCCTGATCTTCGCCTCACTGCTTTTGGGCTTGGGTTTCTGGCGACGGGCTTGGTTGCTCCCTCGGCTCCAATGGTTCCCTGGGATTGCACAGCTGCTCCGCCGCCTCTCCCTAGCTGAGGCTGCTCAGCTCTTGGCTCAGGGGGAGCCAGCACCCTGGGCGCTGATCAGCAAAACAGCCCCAGATCCTGAGCTGCGGATGGAGGCTGCTCGGATGATCCGCGATCTGCAACAGAGAGAAGCCGCCCAGCTGAGCGCCCCCCTGGGGCTGGCCCTGCGTTTGGGCGCCCTTTGTGAAGATCATCGCCCTCGCCTGGAAGCCCTGGCAAAAAAGCTTGAGCTTGAGGCTCTCCGAAGCCTAAGCTGGTCGCTGCGTCTCTTGGCCTGGGTGTTGGCTCTCTGGGTGCTCTCTCAGGCTGCCGATCTCCTCACACAGATGCCAATGGGAGGTCCAGGAGGCCTGGAAGGGATGCAGGGCGGTGCCGAGCTTCAGGAGTTGATGAAAGAGCTGGAATTTTAGAGAGCAAGATCCGCTCACCGCTGGGATATTCCCCTTGTGGTGGAGCTATCGGAGCTGCATAGAAACTTACAAAACTCTAAATCGCAAAATCCCTCTCCGACGGGTGGTGTGAGACACACTCGAAAGATTTGGGTCTCAAGTTGGCCTGTTTCTCTCCGTTGAGATATGAAACACCTTCACTTGGATGAGTGGGCTTCACGAGAACTTGGGGCTTTGAGCCACTGCTCTTTGGGGACTCATGAGGGGATATGGATGCTGGATACCTTTCTTATCTTTCACAAACGCCCCATACTCTTTGAGCCTCAGCGTGCAAAGTTAGAGGGAGATTTACCCGCTCGCTTTCTCCTCATTCCCTCCATCGAAAAGCTTTTGGAGCAGCTCAAAGGCGCGACTGGGTTGCTTGTTCACTGGGAGGAATCTCAACAGCTCTTTACGCTCTTTGAGAAACTCCCCCACGACACTCTTATTTTGGCTTTCTCTCAGGAGTGGAAGGAACCTTCACTGGCCCGAGCACTTCAACTGGGAACACAGATCATTTTCTGGGATTCTCCTGAGCCCTCCCAATTCCTTGAAGAGCTTGAAGTGTTTAGGGAGGAGGGACTCTCTCCCTCCAGGCGGAAACTGCTGCTTCGCTTTGAGGGCCGTCTTTTGAGAAGCACTCCTCAACTCTGGGAGCGAGGCAACAGCCCCGAACGGAGAGACCTTTTCATTGAACGTGCGAAGCAGAATCTAAAGAGCCTGAGCCAAGAGGAGCAGGCTTGGCGACTCTTTGATCTCCTCCGCTTGAGCGAGGGCCGTCCCCCCTCTAGGGAACTTTTAGAAGCGCTGTTAAAAGTGACGGAGGGGCATAAAATCTCCTCCAAGCTGGGGAGTTCACGTCTCCATCGTCTCTCTCGTCTGAGCAGATCGAACGTAACAGGCGAACCCTCTGAGATCCTACGGCGACTCCTAAACTTCAAAGGTCTCGATCGAGACACCAGCTCTCCAGAGCACCAAGAGCTGAGATCTTTGGCCGCCAAGGAGGTGCTCAGTGGAGAGCAAGAGCTTCAACTCCTGCCCCGCCTTAGAACGCTCTTGGGGTTAAGCTCTAAGCTATGGCCTCAAATCGACCAAAAGTTGAGAGAGCTTCTCAGAGAGCAACTCCTCTTAGAGCCTGAACAGGAGTTGGCCCTTGATATGATTCGCCTTGTCTTCTTGAGTAATCTATTTTCAGAAATCAAGGCCGATGGCTTGGGTAAGAGGAAAATCTTTTTGTTAGCTGAACTTTTGGGCTGTGGGCAAGAAAATGATCTTCGGCTTGAGGGTCTACAGGCTGCTGTAGGACTGATCGAGAGCGAAGATGTATTATTGATGATTCAGCAAGCTCCGATCAAAGAGATCAACCATTTACTGGCGATACTCACTGCTCGAGCAATTCCATCAGCGCTTAATGCTCTTGAGTTGGCTCGCCGCCTAAACCATTTGATGTTCTTGGTTCATCCCAATGGTCATGCTGCTCAAGTTCGACTGGTGATGCTCGTAGACGCCATGGAGAGGCAGCAGGAGTGCACTATCCCTCAGCCCAGCCGTCAAGTATTAAGTTACAGCCTCAAACAGTCAAACATACGACGGGGAAGAGCATCTACCCTTCTGTGGCAAGCTTTAGGACTAATTAAAAAAGAACAAGAGAAGCGCATTTGCGATTTTTTAGATAGCTTACCTGAAAAAAGCAATTTTAACACATTAGATCTCAACTTGCTGATCCAGAGTTCTAAGGATGAGCAGCATTTTCAGCGCTTCTCAGCAGAATTCAAGGGGCGGGGCCTAGGTGCTCCTGAGCGCTGGAAGCCGGTCCAGCTCGCGGCTCAGCTCATCTGGACCTTCCAATTTTTTGGCCTGGATATAGAGACTTCGCAGGCCTGTGGAGTTGAGGCCCTTGGAAAGCAACTGGCCAAGGGAATTATAGAGCCGAGTAAAAATCCTATCATGATCTCCCTGCTGATTTTTATCGGGCTCCTGAAGAATTGTAAGGATTCAGAGCGCAGAACAGAGCTGTTTAAACAGGGATTGAAGGGACAAGCACTTAACCTCCCTCTGCTTGTTCAACTCCAGGAGATCTTAGAGGAAGAGGATGAGCAGCTCCTGCTCCAGCTTAGAACTCTCCTGGGGCTGCCTCTAGAGCCTCCCTGTTATAAAGAACTGGAACAGCTTCTGGAGAGAGACGAACTCTCAGGGGTCCTGTTGGGGATAGAGGAGCTCTCAAGAGAGGATAAGCGTATCGTCCCCCTCCTCAACAAATTGGCTCTTCGGGTTCAGGCTCAAGGAGCTGATCAGCTCGCCGTACAGCTCTATCTACGGGCTCTGAAGCTACAGCCCAGGCGAGTCAGCCTCAGCCTCAACCTAGCAGAGCTCTATCTCAAGATGGGGAAACGGGAGGCTGCACAGCGACTCTTAGAGGCGCTAGAGGAGCGCCTCCCAGGGCTGGCTGCGGTCGAGGAGATGCGGTCAAAACTTTGGTAATCAGAAGCCCTCGCGGAGGTTATTGGGCGGTCCCCAGCGGTGCTTGTTCCAGCTCTTTGCACGGGAGAAGAAGATGCTCAGAGGGTCCAGGGCGGCGAGGCTGAGGATCGTTCGCTGGGAGAAGAGGTTCTTTAACTCTCCAGGATCTTTCTTGAGATCATAGATCTTGATAGAGGCCTCACTGCTCATGATCACCTTGGCGCGACCCACCGCTAGGGCGTAAGTTCCTCTTCCTTGGCTTGCCAAGATCGCCTGGGGCCAAGCTCCATCAGCATTGATCAGTCGAAGCCAACTCTCTCCCTGAACCTCTTTGGGGATCTTCTGCCCCAGGAGATCCATCAGGGTGGGCAGCAGATCTACAGCCTCAGCGCCGCTCCTCACCTTCTTGGCTGGAAAAACCCCAGGAAGGCGCATGAGCATCGGTACGTTGACCAGCTCCTGATGTACGCTGTGACCATGGCCGCAGGAGCCATGCTCCCAGAACTCATCTCCATGATCTCCAGTGATCAAGATCAGGGTCTGATCATAGATCCCCTTCTCTTTAAGGTAGGCCACCAAGCGACCAAAATGGTGATCATTAAAGGCAATCTCGTTTTCATAGAGAGCCTCTATGCGTTTGCGATTCTTTGCACTGGGAGGGTTCTTTCTTCCTTTTATTTTCCCCAATTCCTGGCCACTTAGATATTTTTTATATGAGCCCTTGTATTTGAGTTTGCTATAGTCCCCTATAAAATCCTTATGCATTCGGTAAGTAACATGAGGGTCGGTTGTTCCAAGGTATAGATAAAAAGAATCATTTGGCCTCTTCTTTAGGAATTTATCTATCCATTTAAAGGCAGCTTTGTTAACCGCAGCTGCATTATGTGCTTTGCTTTCACGGATGAAGTTTGTAAAAGCATTGAATCCCTGAGTAAAATTCCATTTCTTGCTGATATATCCATTGCTACAGAAACCTTGAGTATAATACCCCGCTGTCTTAAAAGCTTCAGCAATAGTAGTAAACTTGTTGCTCAGTTTTGCTTTCTCGGTATACACTTTATGTGCTACCGGATACATTCCTGTAAACAAACTGGCATGACTCGCTTTAGATTCATTCCCTTGGATATAAAATGGCTCAAATATAGTTGAATCTTTTGCGAACTTATCGAGGTTTGGCGTTTTGACCTTTCTATTATTTGTATTTGGATAGTCATAGAATTTGAGTTTATCTGACCTTAAAGTATCGATGAGCCAAAAGATCACATATTTAGGCTTCTTTCTCTTGAACTCTGCCCCTCCCTTCTTGCCAAAGATCTTTCCTTTGATCAGGGTTTCCTGCTTTCCACGCAGCATCAAACGCACCGCTTCTCCCCCAAGCTTGGAGAGATCAACTCCCAGGTTCTTACCCGCCTTCAGGCTCTTGGGCTTCTTCTGATCAAGCTGGTAGCTCAGCTCAAAGGGAGCGCTGCTCTCTCCTTTGAGACTCATCTTGGGGGGAGGAGTGAGATACCAATCCAGTCCCCCCTGAGCGGGCAGGCGCAGCTGATCACCCTGGCTACGAGAGAGGCGCTTCATGAGATGGGTCTCATCCAGAGGGAGGGCAGGGGTAGAGGCCAGCCCCAAGCGGATGGCTCGGATCGCTACAGCGGTCTTAAAGCCCCCCTGATTTGTCGCCTTACGGAAGTGCAAGCGAACCTTCAAAAGCCCGGTCTTCTTAGGCTTGAGGGTCTTACGGATCAGCTGCCAGCCCTTTTTAAGTTTGGGGCTGCTGATCTTCTTCCCCTCCAGGAAAAGATCCATGCGCTGCCCCTTACCAAAGGGGTGGATGATCGCCTCTAAGACCAACTCTTTGCCCTTCAGCTCAGCACCTACTGGGATCCAGAGGTTGGCCTGTAGACCGGGGGCATAGGCCACGCTGCGCCCCTCAAGTTTCACTCCCCGCTTCCAACGATTGCGCTTGTCTCGTAGGTATTTGACAAAGCCGGGTACTGAGGCGTCCGCCACTACTCCACCCTCATAGATATGGGCCAGGGGCAGGTTCATCTTGAGGTCAAACTCTCCATCCCAGGCTAGGGCAGGGCTGCTGAGCAGGAGCAGAGAGAGCAGAGAGAGATGGGAGCGCATTTTTCTCCTTTAGGGGATCTTGAGGATCTGTCCAGGGCGGATCGTGGCGCGGCTCTTCTTATTGAAGCCGTTCCTTCTCTTTAGGGCGCCGAGCTTGACGCCGAAACGCTTGGCGATGCGAGCTAAGCTGTCGCCTTTGCGAACTTTATAGCTGCGTCCACGGGCGTTGGGCTTGGCTTTGCGTTTGCGTGCCTTCCCCTGAGCGCGAGGGCGTCGCAGTTGAGGGATCTTCAGCTTCATCCCTGTGTTGAGGCCGCTGCGGCGAGAGAGGCCATTTTCAGCGCGGATCTCTTTGACACTGCAACGATATTTCCGAGCAATGCTCCAAAGGCTTTCTCCCTTGCGAACCGAATGGATGATCCGCTTTGAGCCGGGACGACGCCCCCTCTGAGCCTGCCTAAGAGAGCGCTTGGCGGTATCGGAGCCAGGGACAACCACTGTCACTTGCTCAGCCTTGAGCAGCAGAAAGCGGCTCTTATCCAGTTGGGGAGGGAGAAAGAGTCTCAGGGCGAGACCCCGTTGAAGCCGCGCGCGAGGATCCAGACCGTTCCATTGAGCGATCTGCCCCGCTGAGATCCCAAAGGCTCCTGCCACCTCTGAGAGATCCATGGGGTAGCGCAGCGGGAAAAAGTGCTCTTCATAACCGGGCGGACACTGAAACTTAAGCCCTGGATCCTGAAAGACCTGTAGCTCCTCAGGGGGCTTAGGGGGGCGCTTCTGCTTGGGCACCAAGATGATCTGTCCAGGCTGAGGCTCTCCCGCCATATCATTGAGGCGGCGGAGAGTCCTGAGGCTGATCCCATAGTGTCGTGCGATCTCTTTAAAGCGCTCTCCAAAGCGAGCGCGATGCTCTTGAAGAAGCCCAGGCTTCTGAAGAGAACGCAGGGTGCGCTCCAAGGCCGCCTTCGCAGAGGAGGGGATATTAAGGGAGTAGCCTTCAGGATCGGGAGGTGTGAAACCTCGTCGCAGCTCAGGGTTCAGTTCACTCAGCTTCTGAAATGAGAGACCGCTTCGCTTAGCGATCTGCTTGAGATCTAGGCCCCCTGGAACAGAGATCTTGAGGAGATGCAGAGGGGGTTCTGGGATCACATCTCCAAAACCATAGCGAGCGGGATCCTGACCGATGATCATCGCCGCCATGATCTTGGGGACATAGAGGCTGGCTTGGGTAGGCAGGGTCTTCTGAGCGCTCAGGCGCCAGAAATCATTGCTGTTGGCTCGCCGCATCGCCTTTAGAGCACCACCTGGACCAGCGTTATAGGCTGCCATCGCCAGGGGCCAGCTCTTAAAGCGCTTATATTGAGTCTTTAGGAAACGCGCGGCGGCCTCCGTGGACTTCTCTGGATCGCGGCGCTCATCAACCCAGTCATCATAGCGCAGGCCGTAGGTATCTCCTGCGCTACGAATAAACTGCCAAGGACCCACCGCTGCCGCCTTAGAGACCGCATCGGGGCGAAAACCGCTCTCGATCATACAGAGAAAGAGCAACTCCCTGGGTAGGCCATGACGTTCTAAAATCCCGCCCATAAGCTGTTCATAGCGTCCCATCCGTGCCAGCCAGCGGGCATAGATTCCTCGCGCTCTACCTTGGAAGAACTCCATGAAGCCGCGCACAGGCGCGTTGAGGGTCACGGGGATCTTCAAGGTGCTCAGATCTGGAACCTCCCTGGGCGGTGGTGCAGGCGGCGCAGGAGCTGAGATCAACGCAGCAGGCAGGGTCCAAGAGTTGGGCCGAGAGGCGCTCTTTGAGGGAGCCTGTAAGCGCTCCATCGCCTCCAACTCCCAGTGGGGAGAGGCCAACAGCAAAAGACAGAGCAGGTTCACAGATCTGCGCTCGCCAGCCGATCCAGGCGAAGGATCTGTGCATCACCCTTAAGGCGAGCCAAAAGCGCCCTAAAGATCGCCTCCTTGCGCTTTAATGGGATGCGTAGATCGGGCTGAACCCCTAGGGCGGGATCAAGCTGATCCTCCTTAAGCCCCAACAGGTCTAAGGCGTGAAACTCCAAAGTGAGATGATCTTGGAGGCGCAACCCAGCCTCTAGAGCCAACAGAGAACCCAGGCGCCCCAGAAGGCTAAAGGCGGTGCCGATCAGGGGAACGCCCAGGGCGACGCTGATCGGATACTGTGGCAAGCCATCCGCACCTCTGCGATGGGGAGCACCCACATCAGCCAGATAGGGCGCGCGTGGAGCCCACATGATCCGAGGATGATCCAAGATGCTCTGACTCTGACGATCTCTCAAGTTCATCCAGGCCAGGACCGCTGCTTTGGCGAGATAGTAGGGAGGGCAGGGGAAGACGCTGCTGTCATAGCGATGCCCTGTGGCCAAGAGATCCACCTGAAGCGCCGCGTTGGTGGTGTAGCCTGGAGAGCGAAAGCCCTGAACTGGGGCAGCTGAGGCCGCTTCCAACCGCCGTCGCCCCTCCTCCACTTCGGCGCGACGCTTCAGCGGTGGGAGGCGGCTCAGCTCGTAGTGATGATGCCAGCTGTGGTTGCCGATCTCGTGTCCAGCCTCCACCAGGGCCTTGAGGCCCGCTATATTCTCTTCTCGCTCTAGATCTTCAGCGACACAGAAGAAGGTGGCAGAGATCCCCAGTTGCTCAAAGAGGGCCATAAAGCGGGGGACCCCATGGCTCCAGATCTGATTGCTGGCCTCTGCGGGGTTGAGACCGTGGATGCGGTAGTAATGCCAGAGGCTGTCCACATCAACGCTGACGCTGGCGCTGTGAGCCATCTAGAGATCTCGACCTGTGCGGATGATCATGGTGAGGCGGATCATACTCTTGAACACGTGAGGAACACGGCGGAAAAGGTGGATTGAGGGGGGGCGCTTCTCCTTGAGATCGATCGGCACTTCCACCCAGGAGATCTCGCTGCGGTGGACTCGTACCACCAGCTCGCTGGCGAACATATCGCGCTCCACCACACACTCATCCACCAGCTTCAGGAGCGCTGCACGGCGAAAAGCCTTGAGGCCGTGTGTGTCGGTGCCTTGGAAGCCCACCGAGAATCGGAGCATATTGTTGAGGACTCGGGTAGCGAGGCGGCGATAGAGGGGGCGTCGATCTTGAGCGCCTCTCAACCGCTTGCTGCCCACGACGAAGTCAACGCCCTCCTCTTGAAGCTGCCTGAGAGCCTCCTTATGAAAATCGATATCGCAGAGATCGATCTCCTCACAGATGACAAACTCACCTCTCGCTCGCATGATCCCCTGTTTGAGGGCGCGGCCATAATTGGGCTCGCCGATGGAGAAGCTTCGCAACTCCTCGTTGCGATCCGCGAGATCTCGAGCGATAGCGACGGTCTGATCGGTGGAGCCGTTCTCCGCTAGGATGATCTCATAGTTGATGCCCGCCTCCGCGAGCTGCTCTCTCAACTCCGCCACCGCGCCTTTGAGGATCGCCTCTTCATTATAGATAGGGATGACGATTGAGACCTGAGGTGTGGCGCTCATACAGTCCTTCTTTCCAAGCGCTCTGCGGCTCGTCGGCCATCCAAGAGCGCATCCTCCATTGAGGAGTAGTTCCAGTCTCCGTAGCGCCCGGTGCTGATGACCCCCTGGCGCTCCAGCCAGCTCAGGACCTGCTCGCGGGCCTCGGCATGCTCAAAATCGTAGAGGACATAGCCCTGTGGAATGATTCGATGGGCCATGAAGAGAATCTGCTGAGGTTCCTGGATCAGCTCCATCGCCAAGAGCCCCTCAACCACCGAGGCTCTCAGAGTTTCAGAGTCCCCACCTCGATCAGCCAACTCCACATAGAGGGAGCTACATCCTGGAGGCGCCATCTTGGAGAGGGCGTTGCTGAAGGAGCCCACCCGATACATCGGCCAGCGCTCTTCAGGGAGATAGATCCAGTGATCAGGCTGGGAGAGCCCTCCTCGAAGGCCCACATTATAGTAGTGGGTGTTTGTAGCCCTCAGGCGTGAAGCAGCAGCCCTGATCTCAGGGGGTGCCTCCTGAATACAGGCGATCAGCTGAGGCAGAGGCATCGTGCTGACCAAGCGTTCGAAGCCAAAGCGACGACCATCGCTGAGGGTCGCCTCATGGGCCTTAAGGTTGATCTGCGAAACAGGGGCCTCAAGCAGGATCTGCGCTCTCCCCACCGCCTTGGCCAGCGCCAGCGGAAGGCTCTGAATGCCTCCCTCCTTGGGGTAGAGGAAGCGGGCGTTATAGCCCATCCCCTCAGCATGACAGCCCACCGCTCCAGCGACGATCTCCTCTAAGTTGGGGCGGGGCACAAAGCGCTGACACCAGCGGCTGGTGATCTCCTCAGCGGCGACCCCCCAGAGGCGGGCGTTATAGGGCAGCATAAAGTGCCCTGCGATCCCCTCACCGAAGTAGAAGCGAATCCACTCCCTGAAATCCTCTGGTTCGGCGACTTCAGGGCTCAGTCTTCGCCGCAGATCAGCTTTGAAGGCTCCCATCACACACTTTTTGATCGTCTCGGGAGGCAGCCCAAAGGTGTTGGCTTGGAAGGGATAGTGGGTATAGCGTCCTTGAGACCAAATCCGACTGATGCGCTTAACCTCCACGAAGTGATCTTCGGTTAGGAGGCGAAACAGCAGAGCCTTGATCTGAGGATCGCGTAGATGTAGCCAGTGCCCTGTTTGATCAAAGCGAAAGCCCTCAATCTCCTCCGTGCGAGCCTTGCCTCCCACCTCAGCTTCTGCCTCTAAGATAAGGGCAGGGGAGGAGAGGTGGAGGGCAGTAGAGAGGCCCGCGAGCCCTGCCCCGATGATGAGGGTTTCTTGACGTTCTAGGCTTGAATCCACAGACAAATCCTGAATAGAAGCGGCCGAGTGTAGGCGAGGGTTCCTGTAGGGATCAACTCTTGTGTAAGCGTCTGGTGGGCAGTACCTTCGCCGTCAGGCCACCGCTTTTTCTCTGTGGATCGGTTCGAGCGGAAGAATTTTAAAATAGCTGTTCGACAATACCTTCGCCAGATTGGAAGGTATCGATGTTTTCCAAGTATCTTCGCCAAAATTACTGTTTCGTTGAGGAAACATCAACCAGCCCTGTTCTCAAGGATATCTCGTGGATCTTGAACTCATCACCTTCCCAATCTGCCCGTTTGGGCAGCGCTCCCTCATCACCCTCATTCAGAAGGAGTTGCCTCACCGCTTAACCTATATCGAGCCAGACAATCGGCCAGAGTGGTTTAAACAGATCTCTCCACTGGGCAAGGTGCCTCTGCTCCGAGTGAATGAAGCCTTAAGTATCTTCGAGTCTGCAGTAATCAACGAATTTATAGATGAGATCTCAGTTCCACGTCTGATGCCTGATGAACCGATCCAGAGGGCTCACAACCGTGCCTGGATCGAATTTGGTTCAGCCTGCATCGTTCAGCTTTTCCAGTTGAGCGTTGCAGGCGATGAAAAAAGCTTCCAGAGTCAAAGGAAGGGGCTTAATGAAAAGCTGCAGCACCTAGAGCAGGTTCTAGGAGATGGCCCCTATTTCAACGCTGAGAAGCTCTCCTTGGTGGATACAACATATGCTCCTTTCTTCCTGCGTCTGGAGCTGCTCAATGAGCTGCATACAATCCAGGATTTGGCTGAGTTTCCCAGGCTGACTACCTGGAGCATGGCTCTCCTCGCCCTGGCCTCTGTAGAGGCCGCCACCCTCCCGGATCTAAAGGAACGCTATCTCGGCTTCCTCAACAAGCGTGGAAGTTGGCTCCTTCAGAGAGCTTGAATCTGCACGAGATCGCTCGATCATTTCAGTGGAGCTGCTGATCTCAGCGGCCAACGGGAACGCTGGGCGTTCTCCTCTTCTGATTTTGCCTTAAAGATTCTAACCGTCAGGGAAGCAGGCCCAGAGGGCATCAGCGCAGACGATCTCACAGTTGTCCCCCTCCTCCCTGCAGCGAGAGACCTGTAGACAAGTGACCAAGTTGGCGTAGTTCCGCTGAGCATTGGGGCTGGCGCGGTTGTAACAGTTGTCTCGACAGGGCTGATCATCTTGAGCACAACCATCAAAGCAGTCGTAGATACCCCCACAGTCCAGAGCCTCGCCCCAGAGGCAAGCTTCAATCAACTCACCGCAAAGCTCTGTGCAGTTTCCACGCTCGCTACAGTGAGTATCACTGATACACCGCATGGTGCTCAGATACTCTTCCTGAGCCTCCGCTGTCCCCATCAAGACGCAGGCGTTGCGACACGCTAGATCTTCACCACAAGCGCTGGAGCAGGCGCTGATCTCATCACAGTTTAGATCGCCAAAGGGGAGGCCCTGATCAGGAGGAGGAGCGAGAGCATCAGGGAGAAGCGCACGATCTTCAGGAAGAGCCCTGTCCATGGGAGGTAGGGTGGCGTCTTCAGGAGGGAGTGCCCAATCCTGGACCCCAAAATCTTCAGGGCGCTCTCCAGCAGCAGCGCCTTCGCCCCCAACACCGCCTCCTCCAGCGGCTCCAACACCGCCTCCTCCAGCGGCTCCAACACCGCCTCCTCCAGCGGCTCCAGCACCGCCTCCTCCAGCACCACTGCCCCCAGCGCCAGCACTCGCTCCACCGCCAGAGGCACCAGAGCTGCCAACAACATCAGGGAGCAACACCTGAGAGTCTGCTATAGAGGAGGACTCAGCATCGCTGGTCTCCTCTTCAACCGCACAGGAGAAGAGAAGCAGGAGAGGAATGATCAGTAATGCGCGCATCTCTTGACCCTAGCTGCCTTTGGGGATGGGATCAATCGCTTCCAGAGCCCTCAAGGGAGGCATCTATAGAGCCCTCAAGTGAAGCATCCACAGGATCCTCAAGAGAGATATCCGTAGAGCCTCCGTCGATCTCCTGGGGCGAAAGCTCGATCCAGATATGCTGTTGACTCGCCTGAGTTTCCAAGCGCAGCTTCAGCTCGAGAGAGCCCCCCCGACGAAGGCTGAGGTGGTAAGGAGTCGCTTGGCGAGGGAGGGTGAAAGGAGTCATCCCCAAAAGCTGCTCTCCATCGTAAACCCGAACCTCAGAAGGCTCACTCTCCAATTTGAACCTCAAGGGCTCTCTCTCTCGCCCCAGAAGGAAGCCCAGGGCTCCCAAACTCAGCGCCAAGAGGAGCGCCAAGAGACTGCGACGACGCCAACGCCCCAGCGCGTGTACGAGGGCTTCAAACTGAAGCTCCTCAGGGATCTCCAGAGAGTCGATCTCCAACTCTGGGGTCCTCGCCACGCTCTTAATTTCAGGCTCAAGCTCAAATTCAAACTCCAGGCTGAGGCTTGGGGTCTGAGTTTTGTCCTCAGGAAGCGGGAGCGGGAGAAGAGGGGCTCCACCCTTGAGCAGCTCCGCCAACTCATTAAGTCGATGCTGGATCTTCTCAGCGTAAAGCCTGCTCATAAACTCCACCATGCTCCCCATCTCCAGGCGCAGGTTCAGCTCCTTGGTGAGCCCCCTAAGAGCTTGGGCAAAGGCTGCCCCAGTCTCGTAGCGCTCATCAGGATCTCGAGCCAGGGCCTTAAAGAGAACCCGCTCTAGAGCTGGAGGATAGTCGGCCTTCAGGCTGGAGGGTCGAGGAATCATCCCTCTGCTCGCGCGCTTGAGAGTCTCCGCTGTGTTGCTTCCCTTAAAGAGACGACGCCCCAAGCTCAACTCAAAGAGAATCACCCCCAAAGAGTAGAGGTCGCTACGTTGATCCAGAGGCTGCTTCTCGATCGCTTCTGGAGACATATAGGCGAACTTGCCCCGGCGACCCTTGAGAGCCTCCTCTTGATCGCGTGTGGCCACGCCAAAATCCAGGAGCTTGACTTCAGCTTCATAACCGAGCTGGATATTTTGGGGGCTGACATCGTGATGGATGATCCCTAAAGGCTCTCCCGCCTGCCCCCTCCCCGAGTAGCAGTAGTGGAGCGCTTCGGCCACCTGAACGACGATAAAGAGAGCAACCTCTAGGGGGATCGGTATCTTTGAGCGGGAGGCCTGAGCCATAAACTCCGCTCCAGAGACTCCATGTACATACTCCATCGCGATGAAGTAGGCGCCATCCAGCTTTCCAAAATCGTGAACCTGGATTACTTGGGGGTGTTTCAGGAGAGCTGTAAGCCGTGCCTCGTTGGAGAAGAGGCGCTCATAGGCAGCTCGCCCTTGATGCTCAGGGAGCAGACGCTTGATCACCGCGAGTTGACTGAACTCCCCAAAGCTGATCCGTTTGGAGAGATAGATCTCCGCCATCCCTCCTACCGCGAGCTTTCGAAGCAGCTGGTAGCGAGCCGTTTGAGCTTTCATAGAGAGTTCTCAGATATTTAAGAAGATGGCTTAATGCGTTTGTAGATCTCATCAATGAGGCTGTTCATCGCATCCTTATCTTCAGCATAATTGACATCAGATGTGTCTATTGGAAGCAGAGGGGTCGCCTGATAGTGGTTAAAGAAGTCCAGATAGCTGGTGCTCAAGCTATGGAGATATTCGGGATCAAAATCCTTCTCATAGCTCCTTCCTCTCTTGGAAATACGCGACAGTAGGACCTCTTGTCGGGCATGGAGGTAAATCACCAGATCGGGTTGGAGGATGGTGTCTTCTAGAGCAGAGTAGACATGCTCATAGAGGGCCATCTCCTCTGGACTCAGGGTCAAGCTGGCGAAGATGCGATCTTTGAGGAGATGATAGTCCGAGAGGGTTGTAGGAGAGAAAAGATCGCTCTGCGTAAGCTCCTGTTGCTGCTTAAAGCGGCTCATCAAGAAGAAGATCTGAGTTTGGAAGGCGTAGCGGTCTCTATCCTCATAGAAGCCGGCGAGGAAAGGATTCTCTTCGAAAGCTTCTAGGACCAAGCGCGCCTGAAGGCGCTCAGCCAAGCTGCGTACCAGGGTGGTTTTGCCAACACCGATGGGGCCTTCCACGGCCAAATAGAGGCTGCGCTCCATCCTCAATTCATCCCCAAACGAGAGAGTTTCTTATGTAAGCCCTCGCGAGTGATGCCCAGGGCCTTAGCAGTGCGGGTCTTGTTGCCCTCCTGCTCTCTTAGAGCGCGAGAGAGCAGAATGCGCTCCACCGCCGCCATCATCGTCTTGAGGGTCCCACGAGGTACCTGGGGATCATTGATCACCCCTGTATGGCCCAAAATGCGCTCAGAGAGATCTTCTGCCAAGATCAGATCTCCTTCGCTCCTCTGGATCAGGACACGTTGAAGCTCATTTTGAAGCTCACGCACGTTGCCCGGCCAACTGTAACTCATCAGCAACTCCAGGGCCTCAGGGCTGAAACCGGTGATCGAGCGCCCAAAGTCTCGGGCGTACTGTCGGCAGAGGTGTTTGGCCAGCAGGGCGATATCTTCGCGCCGCTCTCGTAAGGGAGGGAGGCGGATAGGATAAACATAGAGGCGATAGTAGAGATCCTCGCGAAAGCTGCCCTCTTTGAGCATCACTTCTAGATCCCGGTGAGTGGCGCTGAGGATACGTACATCGACCCGCTTGGGCTGTGAGGCTCCCACTGGCCAGATCATTCCCTCCTGCAAAACACGCAGAAGCTTGGCCTGGAGAAGCAGAGGCATCTCTCCAATCTCGTCGAGGAGGAGGCTGCCTCCATCAGCCAGCTCAAAGAGGCCCTTTTTGTCTCTATCCGCGCCTGTAAAAGCTCCACGCACATGCCCAAAGAGTTCACTCTCTAAGAGATTCTCGGGGAGGGCGCTACAGTTCTGAGGGACAAAGAGCTTGTCTTTACGATGGCTGGTGTAGTGCAGCGCCCGCGCAACCAGCTCTTTGCCTGTCCCTGTCTCTCCCTGGATAAGCACCGGGACCCGCGTATCTCGAACCCGCTCGATCGCCTGAAATACCGCCCTCATCGCGGCGCTCTCTCCGATAATCCCGGTGTACTCCTCCTTCACCTTAGACTTGAGGTAACGGTTCTCCCGCTCCAAGCGCTTCTCTGCCAACTTAAGACGAGCCAGGAGGCGAGCGTTCTCCGCCGCGAAGGAGATATGCCCTGCTGCTACCGTGAGGACCTCTAAATCCTCAGCTTTAAAGAGCCCTGGAGCGTCTCGGTTGTCAACTTGCAGGATCCCCCGGATGTCCGCCCCTGTCCAGAGAGGTACCGCCAGGGTGCTGGCCAAGCCCGCTTGAAGAACGGAGCGGGCAGAGGAGAACTCTGCGGCGGCATTGGTGATCAGCAGCCCCGCCTTCTCTTTGAGGACTTCGCGTAGAATGGTGCGGCTGACAGGGATCTCCACCCTGTCTGCTTGGCCTCGTCGGCTGGCGTAGATAACAGGGAAACGCCCCGCACGCTCCTTAAGGGCTACGGCCAGATGGGTCGCGCGAGGAAACAGCTCAAAGATCAGACGAGCAGCGACCTTGAGGACCGCGTCCAGATCTGTACTGGCGCCCAACTCGGCACCATAGCGATAGAGCAGCCCAAGGCGCGTGGGCTCAGAGGTGACGCGATCCGCAAAGCGCTCCACCTCGGAGATGGGGCGCATCGCCACCACCGCTCCAGCTTGTGGCTCGTTCAGATGAATGCGGATCAGCACAGGGGCTTGAGGATCCCCCAATCTCAGTTCATCTCCATCCCAAAGCTCCGCCTCTGAGCAGTCTCCGCTGAGCTGAGTCAAGCTGCCCTCTCTGAGATGAGCTGAGCCGTTACTGCTGCCCTGATCTAGATAACAGATGCTTCCTTTGAGCTGGTGAAGGCGTCCATGAGAGCCGCTGAGATGCCCGTCAGGGAGGCAAAGGCTGTTCTTTGGTGAGCGCCCGATTGAGCAGGGCAGGGTGACTGAAATGCGCTCACCCGCCCGAGCGCCGCTGAGGATCTCGAGCTGCAGATCGAACATCTTTAGTTTTTGCGGTGGCTCAGTTTGGCCATCAGGAGATCTGTGGTGTAGACCGCCCCCGTATAGCGCTTATCCTTAAGCGCCAACTCCTGATCTGCTTTACGCACCTTTTGAAGCGCGGGGAGGATCTCCGCTGTAGCCAGACGATCTAGACCAAAGAAGACGACGTTACGGAGGGTCATGTTCTGAGTCCCAGCCTGGGTCAAGAGAGCCTTGACTGCACCCTTGGGATCCTCCTTGAGCTGAGCGAGGCGGTAGGCGGCGAGCATATGGATCGCCTCAGCAGGCGCTGCCAGCTTCTTCTCCCAACACGCAGCATCTTTTTTGCATTCTCGAATCGCATCGACCTTCAATAGGATATCAGTATAGGCTTTCTCCCAGTCTTTATAGGCTTTGAAGTAAGGGGTATATGCCTTGTGCTTCTCTTTCTTGACCTTTTCATCCAATTGCTTTCTGAGTTCTGCTGCATAGTCAGCAAGCTTGGCCTTATATCCTTTGATCGCCTTCTCAAACTTGGCCATCTGCTTTTTATCAGAGGCATCGATGGAATTAAGAGCGTTAATCGACATCTGAATTCTCAGGCCATGACCATCAGGATCCAGTTTATCGGGCTCCTCATCCATGCGCTTTAGCAGACCTGGAATTGCTTTGGAACTGCCCAGGAAGCCAAGCTGCTGGACCGTAGCAATGATGATCTCGCGGAAACTGCCCTTGACGTCCAAGCGCGCCAGGAAAGGCTCTACGGCGCGCTCATCACCGATAACCCCCAGAGCGTTGGCAGCGGAGATCAGCTTCTGCACTTGGCCCATGGAGAAGGCTTTGGACTTCAGAGGATCAGCCTGATAGCTGACCGGCATCTCCTCCTCCTTCTGGTAAGCGGCGATCAGAAGATCCACCGCCTCAGGAGAGCCCAGATCGCCCAGCAACTCGGCGCACTTGGCCTCGATGAGCCCGCCTCGGTGATACTTGTATTTGCGGGCCCGCACCTCTACCGCGCGGTTCTTGCGCTCAAGGGTCTTAAGCAGCTCAGGTACCGCCACAGGGCCGATGCGGTTGAGCGCCAAGCGACAGAAGGTTACCGCGTTGCGGTGCAGGTGATCGTCCAACCAGAGACACTCCACCAATTTGGGGACCGCCCGAGGCTCCTTGAGCTTGCCCAGGATCTCTGCAGCTAGGCCGTTGAGGATGATAGGACGGATGTCGGGGTCGTTTTCCAATAGCTTCAAGAGTACCGAAGCATATCGTGGATCAGGATACTTAGACATGATCTTAAGGACACCATGAGCAGTCTTATTGGGGGTCGTTTTGTCATCTATTACCTTGACATAAGTGTCAACCTCAGCCCCAACCTCCCAATCTAGGAGAGTGCTCGCCGCCAACTTTCCCGCACCCTCCTCGTTATTGTCTTGGATGGCGGCGAGGAGAGTCGGGATCGCTTGTTTGTCCCCAATCTGAGCCAAAGCACTGATGATCTGAAGAGGATGGCGTCCCTCCTTATAAGCAGCCATTAGGGCCTTGACCGCCGCATCTCCCGGCTTCTCCATCTTGCCGAGTTGCTTAATGGCTTGACGCCGCTGATCGGTCTTGATGCGCTCAATCCAATATGCAGCGGTGCTCGGATCCGCCTTTTCACAGCCCGCAGAGAGCAGCGCGAGCCCAATCCCAAGAGGCAGCAGTCGGCCAAGGAGGCTCATGATGACACCTTTCCCGGTAAGGATGCTCTAACATCCTTATTTAAAAGAGTTTTTACCTAAGGTGCCGCAGGTTACACTCTTGCCTCTTGCAGGTCAAGGTCGCTGGCCACAATCCTGAGGTCCTTGTGTTTGTTGAGAAACAATCTACGCGCCTTGCCAGATGAGCACCTCAACACCCAAAGTCAGCATTCAACCTCTCTACAAACCCTCAGTCCTGCTCCCCGGAGAGAATAGAAGAGCTTTTATCGATGCCTCTAAGAGTTGCCCCTCTTTCCCGCGGCCTGCTCATCGCCCTGCTCCTCAACCTGTTTATGCCAGGGTTGGGGCTGATCTACTGTGGTCGCAACGCGCGGGGGCTGATGATCTGGTTTGGAGTTCTCTTGGCGCTGCTCCTGCTTCTCTGGATTTGGAGCCAATCTCTCTTTCTCCTGACCTGGCCGCTCAAGATTTTGCTTCTGGCTTGGGGCTCTCTTCAGCTCATGCTGTTTGAAGATGTGTGCCGAGAATTTCAAAAACAGGGGAGAGAAGATCGCCTCCGTCCCATCAACCACCCCCTCACCTACCTGGCGCTCTTTTTGGGCTTAGCGCTCTTTCCTCTAAGCATCAGCTTCTACCTCCTGAGCCTCTCTCTGAGTTTCGTGCAGGTCAGGGATACAGCGATGTTTCCTCAATTTCTTCCTGGAGATCAGATCTTGATGGAGCTGAGAGCTGAGGATGACCCTCCGCCCCGTGAGGGTGATCTTGTTGTGATCTCCTGGCCCTCAAGGGGGGCTCAGATCTTAAGAGTCATCGCCACCGATGAAGCCAGCGTACACCTTCAGGAGGGGCGCCCCATCGTCAATGCCAGGGCCAAAGCACGACAACGCCTCAGCGCTCTTTGGGTTCCTCGTTTTGGACCAAGAGAGCGCGCCCGCTTGGGAGAGTTAGAGGGCTATTTAGAAGAGGGCGGAGGAGTTCGCTATCTGGTGAGCTATCACCGCCACCACCCTGGCTCCCGATCAGAGATCGCTCCAGTGCAGCTAAAAAAGGGAGAGTTTTATGTGATGGCGGACTGTCGCGATGAGGCCCTCAAAGAGGGGCTCTTCGGGAGGGTTTCAATTTACGATCTAAAAGGATACCCAAGATATATCTGGTCCTCTCAAGGAGAAAGAGGGCCGCGCTCTGGTCGCTCAGGGCTCTGGATTTCGGGAAAGGAGTACAGCTTTGAGCATAGCCCTCGGGAGAGTCCTCATCGTAGATGACAATGAGGATGATCATCTCCAACTTCGCCGCCTGCTGAGAGCCATCGTGGAGATCAGCTCAGCGTACACAGGGACTGAAGCTCTAGAGCGTCTCTCCAGAGAGCCTTTTGATCTTTTGATCAGCGATCAAAAGATGCCTCGTATGTCTGGAGATGAGCTGATCAACAAGATCAAGTCAGATCCCCGCAGTCGACATTTGCGCTGTGTCCTGCTCTCTGGCCGAACCTCAGATCATAAGTTGGTCGAGATCCTCAAGGATGGACAGGTCTACTCCTACCTCGAGAAGAACAAGACCCTGCTCACCGCCGAAGGGCGCGCTGATCTTCAGCTTGTTGTGCGCAACGCTGTTCAAGCCAGTCGGCTTGAGCAGGAGCGAGAGCGCCTCACCTATCGTCTGAAGAATCAGGTGGAGGCGATGAGCTGTCAATATCATCTAATGCGAGTCCTCCTCACCAAGCGAGAACCTGGAGAGCTGCTGCGCTTGGTTTTAGAGAGCCTGACGGAGCGCATAGAGTGTCGCGGCGTTATCGGCTTGGTAGATCTGGAGCCCAACCAGAGGCTCTTTGCTCAGGTGATCTTAAAGGGAGAGGGGGCCAATCAGAGGGTCCTTGAGCGTTGGACCCACTGGGCCAGGGAGAGCTATAGCGAACTCTCAGGTCGCGATACTGAGGGTTGTGAGTTCCTCCAGAATAGAAGTGGAAGGGGAGGATGCCCTCCCTCAGGAGAGCTCTCCTCTGTTCCTGTTTTCCTCAACCAAGATATCCGAGGGCTTCTACTCCTCATCCGAAATGAACCCCTGGAATCGGAGGAGGCAGAGCTTTTCTCTATCTGGCGTGATCAACTCCAAGACGCCCTCAGTCGGGTTCACGTCGAGCGCCTAGATGAGAAACACCGGATGGAGTTGATGATCGAGGCGATGCAAGAGGGGGTTGTCCTTACCGATGAGAAGGGCACCATTTCGCTGATGAACTCTACGGCGCGACGCATCTTGAATATCGATGATCTGAAGCGCAGCGACTTTAGAGTTGTAGTCTCAGCGTTGGGGCTCTCCAGCTTAGAGGTGCTTCGTCGGTTGGGGGTAGGAGGGGGGGTTTCTTGGCGAGCTTTGAGCGTGGGGGAGGCTTACCACCATGTTCTCTTCTCCAAGGTCCTCGATCACAGCGGGCGCTTGGTAGGTATCCTGACCGTGATCCGTGATGTCAGCGCAGCGCGACGCTCTGAGCAGCAGCGAGAGGAGTTCGTTCATATCATCGGTCATGAGATCCGTGGTCCGCTCACCAGCATCGGAGGGGTGTTGGAGCTGCTCTCCAAGCATGTTTTGGGAGAGATGAGCGAGCGACAACATGAATATGTAGAGATGGCGCGTGACTCCTGCGTCAAGCTCAACCATCTCCTCAGCGATCTCCTGGACTTGGCCAAATTTGAGCAGGGGAAGATGCCTTTAAGTCTGGAGCAGGTGCGCTTAGAGCGGGTCATAGAAGAGGCTGTGGCTAAGTTTGAGCCCCTCACCCAGAGGAAGCAGATCAAGCTGCATTTTAGATGCCTTCAAGAGGGCTTGTTTATCCAAGCCGATCCCTATCGCTTGGGCCAAGTGGTCAACAACCTGCTCAGCAACGCCATCAAATGTACCCCTGAAGGGGGCGAGATCAACATCCTCGTCTTCACCAGCTTTATTTTCCCAGCGCTCTCTCTTGTTCAGGTCCACAACACAGGCGAGGAGATCTCTGTGGAGGATTTAGAGCGGGTCTTTGATAAGTTCGAACAGCTTGGGGTCCAGGATCGAAAAAACACGGCGGGCACCGGCCTGGGCCTCTCCATCAGCCAGAACATCATCCACGGTCATGGCGGTCAGCTCTGGGTGGAGAGTGGTCGAGGAGAGGGGACCTCCTTTGTCTTTGCCCTGCCTTCGGAAGAGCAGAAGTCCCACTTCAACATCAACGGGAAGCGCGACGAGGGAGAGGAGCCTCTCCTCCTGCTCATCAGCGCTGATCTTCAAGAAGCGCTGAGTCTCAAAGCAGCCTTGATGGGCTTAGGGTTTCGGTTGCGGTTGGAGCGACCCGATCCTCAAAAGATCGCCAAGCATATTGCTGAGGAGCAGCTCGCGCTGGCCATCTACCTTGAGCTGGATCATGGGTTAAAGAAAGAGGTGCTGTTGGAGCTGAGCAGTCACCCTGATCTCCCCGTTGTAGCGATGCTGCCACCGGGCTCCCCCTCTCCCTCTATTGTTGATCTGCTCCTAGACCTGCCCCCTGATCCCCTGCTCTTAGCGAGCACCCTGAACCTGCTCCTCAGCCAGCGGCGTCATCGGCGTCGGATGCGCATCCTGATCATGGATCGAGATCTTGATTGGGCTCGGGAGCAGGCTGATCGTCTAGATGAAGCGGGCTATCTGGCATACACCGTCAGACCGGGAGAGCTGAAACGCAGGATGGAGCTGCTGCTCCCTGACCTGCTCTTGATCGATCTAGAAGCTGGAGAGGGTGCTGAGTTGGCTCAGAGCGATCTCAACATCCCCATCTTGGGGATGGGCGCCGAAGCCCTCCCCCGCAAGATGAGCCCTCCCGAGCTTTTGGGTCAGATCAAGGCGGCGCTCAGCCAAGAACGCCGCGCTGGATTGGGTACACTCTTCGCTCTCCCTGGAGCGCAGGAGCTTCAACGGGAGTTCAACGCACGGCGGAGAGAGCGGCAGGCCTGTGCCTGCGTAGCCCTGGACATCATCGATCTTAACCTCGCCATACAGCAACACGGCTTTATGTGGGGACATCGCGCCCTGGCCTACATCATCGCTCTACTGAGTCGCATCCTACAGAGCTTCAAAGATCAGCGGATCTTTTTGGGGCATCAGCGGGAGGATGACTTTATCCTCCTCCTTCCGACGACACACTGTCTCCCGATCTGTGATGAGATTCAGCGTGCCTTCTCAGGTCTGACCCCTCTGATCTCGAAAGAGGGAGAGGTCCAACTTCAACTGCGCCTCACCCTCGTCATTGATGAGCGAGGACACTATGAACGCTTCTCCAGCCTCCAGGCCGATCTAGGTCAGCTTCGCGCTCGCGAAGCCGCCGACCTCTATGTTCACAGGGTTTGAGATTTCGCCAAGCCTTGCGATGCGCTTCAATCCGGAGCACCCTGCCTCTTTCGTTCGACCGTCCACGTCCAAGAGCGGCGGTAAAGATAACAAACTGGAGCAGAAGAGCTTCGTGGAGGTGGCTCAGGCTCTGGAGATCAAGGAGAGCTGCGATGAAGAGCCTGCCCGAAGGTTGGCGGAGCTGGGATCTGGGACGCCTTGAAGCGGAGATTCGCGAACACAACCGCCGCTATTGGGAGGAGAACCGCTCGGAGATCAGCGACTACGACTATGATCGTTTGGTAGAGCATCTCAGAGCCCTAGCCCCCGAGGCAGCTCTCCTCGCTGAGTTGGGGCCGACAGGAGCGCCTGGTGATCCTGTAGAGCACAGCACCCCGATGCTGAGCCTCGACAAGGCCTATGATGAAGCCAGTTTGATTCGCTGGGCTGATAAGTTTGAGGGTGTGTTGCTGATGAGCCCCAAGGTGGATGGGGTGGCATGCAGCATCCAATATAACGCTATGGGGCGCTTAAGCAGGGCAGCCACCCGAGGCAATGGCCTCATCGGAGAGAATATCACCGCCAATGTGCGACAGATTCAGGGTCTTCCAGAGCACATCAAGGCTAAATATCCTATAGAGATCCGGGGGGAGATCTATCTGCCCCTCTCGGAGTTCGCGAAGCTCGCTGGAGAGTTCGCCAACCCTCGCAACACCGCTGCTGGAGCCCTCAAACACAAATCCGCTGAAAAGTCAGCTCGTATCGGCCTACGCTTCTTCTGTTATGACCTGTTGGGGAGCGAAGTCAGCACCGAGCAGGAGAAGCTTCAGCTGGCTCAAAGCCTGGGCTTCAGCGTCGTAGAACAGCGCCTCATCTCTCGAGAGGAGGTTCAGCAGGGCTATGAGGAGTATGTTCAGCGCCGCGACAGCCTCGACTTTGAGATCGATGGGGTGGTCTTTAAAGCCAACCGCCTGGATGAGCAAGCCCGCCTGGGAGCCACCTCTCACCACCCTCGCTACGCCATCGCCTACAAACTACAGGGGGAGAGCGCTCAGACCTGTCTGCGACAGGTGGAGTGGAGCGTAAGCCGCACAGGCGTCCTCACTCCTGTGGGGATCGTCGATCCAGTGACCCTCTCGGGGGCCAGCGTCAGCCGCATCAGCTTGCATAATTGGGGCTTTGTAAAGAGCAAAGAGCTTTCACTTGACGCCCAGGTGATCGCCATGCGGCGAGGGGGGGTGATCCCTCATCTAGAGAGCGTGGTAGAGCCTGGAGAGCAGATCGTCAACCCTCCCAGCCACTGCTCCTGTGGCGCTGGGGCGAGGGTGGATGGAGATCTCGTTCTCTGTACTCAGCCTGAGCAATGTATGGGGCGCTCTGTGGGGCTCCTCTCTCATTGGGTCAAAGTCACCGGTATTGAGGGCTTTGGTCAAACCTGGCTGGAGACCCTAAGCCAAGCTGGGCTCCTGCGCACTCCTCTGGACTACTACAGCCTTAAAGAGGAGCAGCTTTTGGGTTTTGAGCGTATGGGGAGCCGCCTCGCTCAGAAGCTGCTCTCGCAGATCCAGAAGAGTCGAGTGATGCCCCTGGCGACCTTCCTGTGTGCTCTGGGGATCCCCGATCTGGGGCGCAGCGTCTCCAAGGCTCTTGCAGAGCGCTTCCGAAGCCTAGAGGGGGTTCGTAGCGCCAGCCCAGAGGAGATCATCCAGCTCCCCAAGTTTGCTGAGATCCTCAGCCAACGTGTTGTTGAGGGTCTTAAAGAGCGCACAGAACAGATCGAGGCGCTGCTTAAAGAGATCAAGGTTGAGCCTCTGGAGCCCCTAGAGGAGAGCGAAGAGGAGGCCGAGGCCCTGCCTTGGGTGGGTCGCTCCTTCCTCTTTACTGGAACCTTGGTACAGATGAAGCGCAAAGAAGCTCAAGCTGCGGTAGAAGCTCGAGGGGGCAAAGCGGCGAGGGGAGTCAGCAAAGCTCTAGGTCATCTGGTGGTGGGCGACGCGGGGAAGGCTGGGGCCAAGCTGAGCAAGGCAAAGAAGTTGGGGATCTCGATCCTCAGCGAGGGCGAGTTTATTGAGCTTTTAGAGCAGAGCGCGACGACCTAAATTCACAAGCCCAAGCGCTCGGATGAAGAGATTTACCTCTCCCATAGCGAATGAGCATCCTTTCCCTGAACAGCCCTGAGCATGCTTATTGGCCTCTTCGGCGCTGAAATCAGGGGCTTAACGAACTCTTCATCTTCTGATAAACATAAACATAAATTGTAAGATACGTCCTGCGCCGAATTTTTATTTAATAATTTTTACACAATTCCAATCTACGCTTAATCTATCAGCCCGTCTGGCTCAAACATTCTATTTTCTGGTTTTGGTATTTGACGCAGGAGGGCATACTGTTTGACATCCTCTTCTCTTTTGAGTAGTGGTCGTAGCGATTCGAATCGCGCAAATTGACTGCGGATTTTATTTTTCATTGGGAGAAAAAGATGGTTTTGCCAAGCCGACTCATACTGAGCATCCTCTTTACAGTGCTTGGATTTACGCTGATCGCCTGTGACGATGACGATGACAGCACAACCAGCGACGCGAACGTGAGCGGGGGCGAAGGCGGTACATCTGGGGGTGGGGGTGAGACAACTCCTTGTGGAGAGATGGGTACAGTTTGCCAAGCGGGTCAATATTGCGAGGACCCTGTTCTTCAAATCTGCACGAATGGATGCCTCAACGATAGCAACTGCGCCTCCGGCCAGACTTGTATCAAGGCCGCTGGGGATAATGAAGGAAGTTGTCAGAATAATACGACTCCAGAGACTGGACCTAGCTTAGAACAGTTCTGTACAAAGCTGAAAGCCTGCGAGCCTGCTACTACAGATGCAATGTGCAGCCAATTATACAATGGTACCAATGAGTCATGCAGGAGTTGCATTGTTAATGCGAATTGTAGCGATGATGAAGCATGTACTGATGAATGTAGCTTCGGTTAATTGAATACTTACAAACATATTTTGGAGAGTGTTTTGAAATCTCTATTCTGCTTATCATCTCTTTGGCTGCCTTCGGCCCTGCTCTTGGCCTTGAACGGTATTGTTCAAGCAGAACCTGAAGCTCCAGCGCACACCATCACCCCACTCAGCGCAGCACTCCATCGGATCGCTTCACACGGCAAAGCTGAGATTAAGCAATTGGCCCAAGGCAAGAACGCCTTTATTGGGCACCTTACCTTAGCGCCTAAGGTCAAAGTACCGCTCCATCGAGACTCAACAGAGGAATATATTTATGTGCTCTCGGGCCAAGGTCGGATTACGATTGATGGTCAAACAACAGTTGTAAAGCCAGAGACCCTGATCTATATGCCCGCCAACGCCGAGGTCAGCTATCAAAATGGAGAGCAGCTCTTCAGTGGGCTTCAAATCTTCGCAGGACCTGGGCCCGCCCAGAAATATCAAAAATGGACCGTTCGAGCCCCCAAAACAGCCCCCAAGCCCTAAAAGCTCGAACTCAATAATGACAACACATCCTCTGCCTACAAGAGGATGAGACCGATGAGATAGATTGGGGCCACCAAGAGCATCAACGTAGCGGTGTAGCCGATCAGCGCGCGAACCTTAAGCCCGGTGATGCTTAAGAGCGGCAACGCCCAGAAGGGCTGCAGCATATTGGTCCATTCATCTCCATACGCGAAGGCCATGACCGCTTGCCCCTGAGGCACCCCCAGGTTCTCTGCTGCCTTGAGCACCAATGGCCCCTGGATCGCCCACTGCCCACCACCTGAGGGGACAAAGAGGTTGACCACCCCTGCGCTGAGGAAGGTCAGCGGCTCAAAGGTGGCAGTGGAGGCCTGCGCCGCGATGAGATGAGCTACTTGGTCCATAGCCCCAGAGCCCAGCAGTAAGCCCATGATCCCCGCGTAGAGTGGAAATTGGAGGAGTATTCCACCGGCTCCACGAGCCGCCTCAGTGATGGCTTCGGCGTAGCGCTTAGGTGAGCCGTGGAGGAGCAGTCCGAGGGTGAGAAATATGAGGTTGATGCTGTTGAGATCGAGGCGATTGAGGCCGATGATACGGAGATATTGGAACAGATAGTAGAGTGCAAAGAACGCAAAGAGCCCAGAGAGGAGGCGGCTGTGTTCTAGTCGCTGAGCGGGCGTGGGATTTTGGATGGGCTTTGGTTCAAAGCGCGCCTCCACCTCTTGAGGAGGAGGGATCCGCGCCTCCTCCTTCGGTAACATCTTGACGAGCAGCAGCGGCACGGTGAGGAGGAGACCGAGGCTCACGATGAGGTTGAGTGGGCTAAAGATCGTAGCGCTCAACGGCAAGCTCTGCCCCTCCACGATCTGCCCGCTGACTTGGGTCATGGTTAACGGCGCGGTACCTGAGAGCCCTCCATGCCAAATGAGGAGTCCCGTAAAGCCCGCCGCGCCCAACAGGGGGTAGTGGACCTTGATCCCCTTAACTTGGGCTGCGCGACCCACCTCGCGGGCCATCAGAGCCCCAACGATAAGGCCCAATCCCCAGTTGAGTGCGCCGAGGAGCATAGCGATCAAGGCCGTCAAAAGAATCCCCTGTTCGGCGGTCTGAACCTTGGCAGCGACGCGCTCAATCCAACGCGCTACGGCTGGGGCGCTGGCGAGGGCGTGGCCTGTAAGCAGGATGAGGCACATCTGTGCAGTGAAGGCGAGGAGTCGCCATAGTCCCACCTCGCGCTTGAGCAGGACGCCATCGCTCAGGCGACCACCCCAGAGCCCGATAAGCTTCTCATAGGGGGCCTCAGTGACAATACTCACCACTACGAAGGCAAGGAAAGTTAAGAGCAGGGCGAGGGCGAAGGGGTCAGGGACCCAACGCCGCGCGAACTTATCAAGAGCGCGGCTGAGCACGTGTATCATGAGCAAACCTCTCTGAGGAGTGATGCTTCAGGAAATGGCGACCATTCTACAGTCTTCAATCGCTTCCAAATCAGGGTGGCCATATGCACCTTGCCTCCGAAATTAGGGGAAGGCTGCTTTCAAGGGCTCTTTGGAGAGTTTTCCCCCCATCATATCGAGCGGCTCTCAGCCACAAAACTTGGGAGCAAGACCAGGAGCGCTGTGCTCTGCCTGAAGGCGCTTTGAGCGATCTTTAATGAGGCGAATGAACAGCTCGCGAGGATCCTCCCCACAGAACATCTCAGCTGTCAGAAACGCAGTAGGCTGGAGGCTCTGGATGCTTTAGGCACCTAATATTGTTGGCGGTTGGCGGAAACGAAAGGGTGGGATCAACGAAAAATTCGGGGATGTAAAGACCGCCAACAGCAGAACAACGGAGATCCCTGCCCTGCGAAAAACTCATCGCCCCCACCGAAAAACTCATCGCCCCCACCAAAAGATGCAGGGCTGGCTGGAAAATTTCAGCCGGATAATCGACTGAAATTACACCCTAAAAAATACGAAACCCGGCTGGGTCGGCCGGGCGTCGAAACTTCAAGGACGAGTGCTTGGGTCTCTGCACTCGGGCGGGTCTTGCCCGCCACACCCCCCTGGGTCGTGGGGAGCGCTCATCGCTCGTTCTCCTCGATAGGCCCTCCTTTCCTCTGAACCCTCACTCAGGCTCAGTCCGGTGATTATCGCAGAAGCTGAAAGACCTCTTGGATGAGGCCATCAGCTGTCTGAATGGTCCTTGAGTTGGCTTGGAAGCTGCGCTGGTAGGCGATGAGCTGGATAAACTCATCACTCAACTCAACATTGGACAGCTCTAAAGCCGCTCCTACAATGGCACCTCGCCCTCCCGCATTGGCGGTCCCCACAAGAGCCTCGCCACTCTGAGGGCTCTGCGCGAACTCTGTGCCCCCTACCGCTAAGAGCCCTGTCGGATCTTCAAAGCGAGCGAGAGCCACCTGTCCCAAACTGCGGGTCTCTCCATTGGTGTAGGCCCCAGTAACGATGCCATCATCTCCAACCGAGACGCTGTCTAGGGCTCCCGTTCCAAAGCCATCCTGCCTCAAGACGCGGATCTCGCTCTCTCCGCTGTTCCACTGGCTGCTGGCTTCTCCACCGATCTCTCCAAAGTCAAAGCTGATCTGGCTCTGAGCTGCGCCGTTGCCCCAGTCGATCACCGCGACCCCCGCAGGCTCCACCAAGAGCTGACCGTCAGCGTCAAACTGAAGCTGCCCGAGGTTCTGAGCGACGCCCCCCTCGGGGAGCACGGAGAGATCCCAGGTGTTCCCCGCTGCCAGAGTCAAGGTCAGGTCCAGATCGTGGGTGTTCCCCTGGCTGTCGTAGACCTGCACCGTCGTCTGGAAAGGGCTGGTGTCAGGGTCCAAGTTGCTGATCATATCGAGCTGGCTGGTGGCTTGGGGGGGGAGGTTGCCCTGATCCAGCTGAATATCTGAGAGGGTGCCCGACAGAGCCCCGTTCTGAGCGGCGTAGCCCTGAACCCGACTCCCTATCGGAGAGACCAAGAAACCCTCATCATCAAAGCGGAACTGTCCCGCGCGAGAGTAATGGTTCTCCGCCGCTCCAGGGCTCTTGAGGATAAAGAAGCCGTCGCCGCTGATGGCCATATCGGTGGGTACGCCAGTCTGCTGAAAGGCGCCCTGAGAGAAGATCTTCTCGATACGAGAAACTCGCACTCCTCGACCCAGCTGATCTCCCCCTCGCAGCCCCACGATCATCTCTGACATGAGATCCGCGAAGTGAGCCCGAGAGCCCTTGTGCCCCACCGTACTGGTGTTGGCGATGTTGTCTCCCGTGACGCTGATGCCTGTAGAGGCGGCCCGTAGACCCGTGTTTCCGTTGTAGAGTGAACCCAATAGGCCCGCCATCTTGCCTCCTTTACCTCAGCATCTCAGGCTCTAAGCCCGCATTCTCCACCTCAATGAGATCGCGAAGCTGAACACGCTGGTCTCCCAGCATCAACTCCGGATAGCCCCGATCAAAGCGGACTCCTGTAACTCTCCCCCGAACGAGCATATCCACCGCCCGAGGCTGATCTTCAGCACCAAAGGCTTGAATCTGAACCTGGTATCTCCCCTCCGGCATCCTGTGGCCCTCTTCATCTTTTCCATCCCAGATGAGGTGATGCTCTGAGCCTCGAACCCCCTCCTCTAAGCTGCGGATCACCCGGCCATTCTCGTCTAAGATCTTAACCTCCACCCGCTGAGCACCCTCTTCTAAGTTGAAGTTCATCTCAGCATCCCCTCCTACGCTCAACTCCAAGCTGTTTCCTCGGGCGAGGATCTCGCGATCGACAAAGCGAACCGCCTCCTGGTTGTTATTGGAGAGCTGCCCCATGGCGAGGGTGTCAACTCCAGAGTTGAGGTTCATCAGCTGCTCTAGGGTGGAGAACTGGGTGAGCTGCTGCATAAAGCTCTCAGAGCCCTGGGGTGACATGGGATCTTGGTTGCTGATCTGAGCGACGAGAAGCTTGAGGAAAGCTTCCTTCTCTACAGAGGCCTCCGCAGAGCCCCCTGAACCGGGAAGGCCCGGCCCGTTGATCCCCTGGATGTTCATCTTGGATGTCGCTCCCTCTGTCGGCGCTGAGAGGAGGGTTTCCCCCGTCGTTTCTGGGCTTTCTGCTGAACCTCGATGTGGAGGTTGAGTTGCAGCCCCTGTGCCATAAGGCTTTCACGCAGCGGCGCGAGCTGCTGCTTGAGGGCCTCTCCTACGCTGGCCTCCCCAACCGAGAAGCGCAGCATAAGCTGCTGCTCCTGCATCTCCATCTTGATCTGTACACGACCCAATTCAGCGGGGTGTAGCTCCACCTCCGCCCTATGAAGCCTGCCGTCACTAAGCAAACGAAAGCTGTCGGAGAGCTGACGCAGATTTCTCCGAGAGAGCCCCGCCTGGTAGAGGCGCAGCCGAGGGGAGAGCCGCGCTGGATCTTGGGGTTGGGAGAGGAGCGCTGCGATCTTATGCCCCAAGCTCCTCTTGAGCGCTGACGCGCTGCGCTTCTTGCTGATCTTGTAAGGGAGTGGCTTGGCTCGCTCGGGGATCTCCAAGCTCTCCTCAAGCTCTGAGAGTTGGGTCTCCAGAGCGCTCAAAGAGGGCTTTGGAGCAGGGTCAAACCCAAACTCTTCTTCTGGGACTTGCTGCTCCTGTTCTCCCTCTACCGCGTCCTCCTCAAGGAGAGGTTCTCCCGACTCTTCAGGTCCGCTCGATTCCTCTGGCTCCTTGGAGATCTCAGCTCTTGGGCTCGACCGCTCTGGCTGTTTAAGCTTTGTTCGCTCTGGATGAACCTCTCCTGTGCGAGGGGTGAGCTGAGCTATTCCCCCAGCGAGGGCGCTCCCTCCGGCCTCTTTGAGGGCTTCATCAGGGGAGCAAAGGAGTGGATGACTTTTTGGGGACAGCTCCTCCCGCTCTACCGCCTCTTCAGGGCTCTGGGAGAGCGCGCTGAGGCTCTTATTTGGGCTTTGGAAGAATACGCTGAGCATCTTAAGCAGGGGCTCTTGCTTTGGCGCCTCGTCAGGAAGCAAAGAGAAGATCTCCCCTTTTGAATCAAACACCTCCTCCTCTGAGATCTCCTGAGAGGAGAGAGGAGCAGTCGCCTCAGCGTGCTCCTCCCACTGCGGTGCCTCAAGGGCTTGACCTAGACAGGTTGAAAAGAGAGGCTCTCCTGAGCCCTTGAGCTGCTTGGCTTGAGCGCCCTGGGAGCCTGGAGCGCTTGCGGGTGCTGATCCGATCATAGAGAGCAGGTTGATCATCGCTTTCCTCCTCTCCTTTTCTTCTTCTTCGCCATCTTCTTGCTGAGCCGCGCCGCTTGGCTGGGTTTTATTCCACCCAAAATCCGCGCCGCTTGACGAGGCTTGAGTTGCGCCAAGACCTCCACTGAGAGGTTCTCATCCATCGCCTGCACCACCTTGGCGGCCTCGTCAGGCTTCATCTTGTCAAAGACGCGAGCCAGCTTCTTGACTCGCTTCTTGCGAGCGATCTCTTCGGCGGTGCGCTCTTCGGCGCTCTGTTCCTGCTCCTTCTCCTCTTCGCTCAGGACCGCCAACTCCTCCTGAAGCAGACGAAGCGCCTTAAAGCGAGCCTCCAGATCCTGCTGTACCCTCTCGAGTCGCTGGCTTCGACGCTCCATCAAACCCTCTAGACGCTCCAACTCCTGTTTGCGCTGGCGAGCCTGGCGAAAGATGCGTAGACGATCCCCAGTGTCCAAAGGGGGATCCGCCTTTAACTCATCCACCAGGGTATGAGTACCCCCATATTCGCTCTCTGGATCTGCCTTCGGCTCAGGTTTCTCTCCTGTACCTCCAGGGAGGAGCAGCAACCAAAACAGGAGAGAGGCGCTCATCTCGCTAACTCATGGAGGCGCTTGATGCTCAACTCTGAGGGGGCTCGATCTTCAATCTCCTGGCAGAGCAGCGCGCGGATCCCCTGGATGCGCTCTATGGCCCGATCGATGAGAGGATCAGCGCCCTTCTTATAAGCCCCGATATGGATCAGGTCCTCCGCCTTACGATGGGCCGCCATCAGCGCACGAACCTGCCCTGCTGAGCGCTTGTGTTTGGGCTTGATCACGTCATTCATCACCCGGCTGGCGCTGTAGAGCACGTCGATGGCTGGGTAGTGATTTTGAGCCGCCAGCTCTCGACTCAAGGAGATATGGCCGTCGATGATGGAGCGCACTGTGTCTCCGATGGGATCATTGAGATCATCTCCCTCCACGAGCACGGTGTAGAGCCCTGTGATGCTGCCTTTGGGGCTGTTGCCCGCTCGCTCTAAGAGACGTGGGAGTCGAGAGTAGACGCTGGGAGGATAGCCTCGGGTAGTGGGCGGCTCCCCTGCGGCCAAGCCGATCTCTCTTTGAGCCATAGCGTAGCGGGTCAAGGAGTCCATCATCAGGAGAACATCAGCGCCCCGGTCGCGGAAGAACTCAGCGATGCTGGTGGCTAGGTTGGCTGCTCGCACCCTCACCAAGGGGGCGGTATCGCTGGTAGCAGCGATCACCACAGAGCGCTTAAGGCCCTCCTCTCCTAGATCCCTCTGGATGAACTCCAAGACTTCGCGGCCCCGCTCTCCAATGAGCGCGATGACATTGACATCGGAGATGGCGTTGCGGGCCATCATTCCCAAGAGCACAGACTTACCCACCCCAGAGCCCGCAAAGATCCCCATACGTTGCCCTCGCCCGACCGTAAGCAAGCTGTCCACCGCGCGGATGCCCAACCAAAGGGGTGAGCGGATGGGGGGGCGCTGTAAGGGGCTGGGGGGCTCGGCATAGAGGGGAACCTCGGTGCTGGGAGGCGGCAGAGGAGTCCCATCTAATGGCTGGCCCAAGCCGTCGATAACCCGTCCCAAGAGGCCCTCGCTGACCGGAACCCTGGGGTGTGACTGGAGAGGGGTGATCAAGCTGCCCATCTGAACCCCGCCCAACTCCTTGAGGGGCATCAGTAGAGTAGTACGGCCACGAAAGCCCACGACCTCGGCTTCGATCTGCTCTCCATCGACGCTGATCTCACAGAGGCCACCGATGCGCGCCTTGGGCAGAAAACCCTCAACTAAGAGGCCCACCGCCTGAGTCACTTTCCCTTGGGTAATTGGAGGGGGCAGGCTTTCCAAGCGTCTCGTCAACGCCTCTAAGTCGAGGCCAAAGTCAGCCACCTTGGGCATCAGCGTCCTCCCAAAAGGATCGCTTCGATCTGAGCGATACGTTGAGCGAGGCGCCCATCGGTGGAGGCGTGCTGGGTCTCCAGTTTAAAGTCACCATACTCCAGAGAGGGATCTGCCTGGATGCGGATGGAGAAGATTCCCCCCGTGTCTGATGCCAACTCATCACGGCGCTCTGAGAGGAAGGTATGGTCCTCCTGAGAGCAGCGGATCAACACCTCATCACGCTCCTCCAGACCAGCCAGCGCTTCAGAGATCATCTGCATCAGGCGCTCAGGGCGGACCTTCAACTCATCTCGGAGCAGACGCTCGGCGATGCGACAGGAGAGGGTGATGAGCTGGAGTTGGTTGCGACTCTGAAGCTCCAAGCTGACAGCGTTGAGCTGCTCGATGGCGGTCAGATAGCGCTCTTGTAGGACCGTCAACTCAGCGAAGACCTGCCCCTTACCCTCCTCTAGACCCTGAAGAACAGCTTGTTCATAGAGGCTCTGAAGGATCCCTTCAGGGATCTCAAAGATGGGAGGCGCAGGAGATGTCTGGGGGGCGCTGATGGGAGGAGGTGATGGCTCCTTGGGTAGCGCTTGGTCGCTCTGAGGGGTCGCTTGGGGCAGGCTCCAGGCTCTATAGCCGTTGTCCGCTTCGCTCTCTTTGGGTCTGTTCTCTCCACTCTCTCCAAAGGCCGCTCGGATGAAGCCTTCAGCTTTGCTCTTGGGGATGATCGGCATCAGACAAACTCCTCTTCAGATCCACCCTTAGCGATCACCAACTTACCCTCAGATTCAAGGCGCAGTGCCAGGAAGGTGATGTTGGACTGGGCCTTCTCAACATCGCTGAGCTTGGTCGGCCCCATCACATCCATATCTTCCTGGAGCATCTCCACTGCTCGCGCAGAGAGGTTCTTGAAAATCTGTTCCTTGACCGCATCGGAGGAGGTCTTGAGGGCCAGGAGGAGGTTCTGATTGTCAACCTCCTTGAGCAGGGCTTGGATACCACGATCATCCAGGTTAACCAGATCCTCAAAGACAAACATGTTATTGCGGATCTCCTCCGCCAACTCAGGATCGATCTCGGTGAGCTGCTCAAAGATCGCCTCCTCGTGCAGCTTCTCGATGTTGTTGAGGATCTCAGCCACGAGCTGTACACCCGAGGTCTCCTCACCGCCGCTGATCACTAGACCCTTCATCTCGCTCATCAGAGCCGCTTCTACATCCCTCAGGGTTTGAGGGCTCACGGTGTCTAAGCTGGCGACTCGCAGACAGACCTCAACCTGAGTCTCCACCGGAAGCTGGGAGAGCACATCAGCGCTCTTATTGGCGTCGATATAGGCCAAGATCAGCGCGATGGTCTGGGGGTGCTCCTTGCGGATCAGGTTGGAGAGGGTGCGTGCGTCCACCGGATCAAGAGCGGAGAGCTTCATCTGGTTGTCGCTCTCGATCTCATCGACGAGGCGCTGCCCCGCCTCTCCTCCGAGAGAGGAGAGAGCCAGCTTCTTGAGATACTCCTCAGAGTTATTGAGCCTCATACTGTCTACATCTTGGCCCATCTCTAAAAACTCGAGGAGGATCGCATCTCGGCTGGGCTCATCTAAGCCCCTGAGCTGCCCCATCCCCTTATTGAGGAGCCGCATCTCTTTCTTGCTCAAATTGCGGAAGATCCCCGAGGCGATCTCCTCTCCCAACATCAACATCACCAGGGCTGCCTTGGTCTGGCCGATGACCCCATCCATCAGCTCTCTACCTCCTTTAACCAGTGTTGCAAGATCGCAGTGGCTACATCAGGATTCTCCTGAGCCATCGCACGGATTCGATCGATGAGAGTCTGCTCCTCCTCCTCCAGTGAAGCCAGCTCCTCTCCCGGCAACGCAAGGGGCTCCTCTCCTGGAGGTAGGGCGAGGCCCTCCTCCAAGATCTCCGCGGTCTCTGGCTCGGCGCTGAGGAAGCGCATGATCGGTCGCATCCCCACGAAGGCGAGGATCAGGAAACCCAGGAGCACCGCCGCATAGCGAATCCCCTTCATCAACAAAGCGTTGCGCTCACTCTCCTTAAGGCTCAGCCCCTCCAGCTCCTCTCCTTGATGGAACTTGATGTTGTGGACCTTGAGCACATCTCCCCGCTTCTCATTGAGGCCGATCGCCGCACTGACCAGCTCTCGGATATCCTTTAGCTCTTTGACAGAGAGAGGAACATACTCCTCCTCACTCTCCTCCCCCTCCTTAGCCTCCTTCACCTGCTCATAGCGCCCATCCACTGTGACCGCGATGGAGATCTGCTCGATCACGGGCCCCCGATCTGTCTGGAGGATGTTGGTTACGCTGGGCTCATAGAGGGTCTCAATCTCATTGCGAGTCCCTTCGCTGTTGTCTCCGGTGCGCTGCACATTGGGGTTTCCGTTGGGATCGTTGTTGGCCGCCCCTGCTGCTCCTCCGATGGCCGCTCCATTCTTGGTCTCTTCGCTGTTGTTGCGCTCCTTGATGGTGGCGGAGCCCTCTGGATCCATCCGCTTGATCTGCGTCTTGACCTTCTCAAAGTTGATCTTCAAGGCCACGACTATGCGAGCACCCCCTGGCCCCACCACATCCTCCAGCGCCATCAGCGCCTTCTCCTGAAACTGCTCCTCCAACTTCCTTTGATACTCCAGGTTCTCGCTTACATCATTCTGTCGGCTGTGGACCTTTCCATATTGATCGATAACGTGAATATGATCGCGATCCAGCTTAGGGACCGCTCCTGAGGCCAGGGAGATGATCCCCTGAACCTGAGAAGCTGGGAGGTCATAGCCCGGATCAATGTCAATCTTGATCGAGGCGGTGACTGGCTTCTCCTGCTCTGAGTAGAGGCTCTCTTTGGGGATGGCGATATGAACCTGGGCGCTCTGAATCCCCTTGAGCTGGATGATGCTCCGCGCCAAGTAAGCTTCAGCGGCGCGACTGAGCTTATAATCCAGGACCTTGCGAGGGGTCTTGATGGAGCCCTCACCGAGCTGCGCGTCTACCTTATGACCCTGGGCTCCCAGACGAACGCGCCACTTGTCTGCCAGCCCCTCAGGCAGGAGAATCTCATAGCCCTCCACACGATAGGGCACCGCCGCCTGCTCCAGGGCTTCGATCATCTCAAGGGCTTGCCGAGATCCAGGCTCTAGACGAGCGATGGGGATCCACTCGGTACGAAGAGCATAGTAGCTGAGCAGCAGCGTGAGACAGGTGAGGGTCAAGAGCACCCCGAGCAAGGCGATTTTCTGAGAGGTTCGCAGGGACTCGTTGAGGCCCCTGATCTTCTCCTGTATCTGTTGAAGAATCTTCTCCATCTCTTAGAAACCCCTGCTAAAGAGTTTAGACATGCATCCGGCTGACCTCTTGATAGGCCTCTAAAGCTTTGCTCCTGATCTTCCCCAAGAGCCTGAGTGAGATGTCGGCTTTGTCCAGAGCGATCATCATCTCATGGAGGTTGCGCTTTTTGCCGCTGAGCATCTCACCCACCGCTCCATCTGCTTCGGTCTGGAGGCGGTTGACCTCGCTGACCTGCTCCTGAAGATATTCTCCAAAGTTCGCGGAGACAGAGCGGGGCTGAGAGTGTTGAGCTCTCATCCCTCTCATCCCCTGAGCGCGGTTTAAACGGGCGCCGATCATCTCCATCAGGCTTCTCCAATAGAGAGGGCCTCTTGAGCCATCCCCTTGATCGATTTAAGAGCTGAGACCCCCGCCTCATAGCTGCGTGAGGCGGTGAGCAGATCGACCATCTCTTGAATGGCGTTGATGTTGGGGACCTCTACATAGCCCTCCTCATCAGCTTGGGGATGTCCAGGCATAAAGCGCTTTTGAGGAGGACCTTCATCCTCGACAATTCGATCTACTTCAGCGCTGTGAACCTTCTCCCCCATCTCCCCTTCATAGAGTTCTGGAAAGGCGCGGCGTACAGGGGAGGCGCGCACAATCACGGAACGGCGGCGGTATGGTCCCCCCTCTGGAGTCTCTGTTGTCTCTAGGTTTGCGAGGTTGCTGGAGGCGATGTTCACCCGAGTCCTCTGAACTGAGAGCCCTGAACGGGCAATATGAATGGCGCTAAAGAAGTCCATCAGCCCTGCCCATCCATCACCGCGTAACGTAGAAGCGCCATCCGCCGTTTATAGGCTTTGGTGCTGGCGCGATAGAGCAGCTGATTCTCCGCCAGCTTGCCCATCTCATGGTCCATATCGACGGAGTTACCATCCTGATTGGCGATAGAGAAGTAATCATACTCAACTCGCCCCCGAGCCATCTCTCGGTCGCTGCCCTCCATAAAAGAGTCCAGCTCCCTCTGAAAGTTCAGCTCTACGGGGGTGTAACCCGGAGTGTCTAGGTTGGAGATGTTGGCGTTGATGAGGTTGCTGCGCTGGAGCCTAAGATCTAGGCTGTGCTCCAGGCTGTAAGAAAGTCGGTCAAAGAGCAGATTCATCATGGCCTCCCGTGCGGGGGTTACGCCAAAATCGTACCAAGCGCCCAGAGCCCTGAACGGCTCAAATCTCAACGTCAGGGAGCCTTGGGATCGTCAAGGAGCTGACAGACCCAGGCGCGCTTTGATATTGGGGATCACCTTCTGCTCCCACTCCAAGAGCTTAAGCTCGGTGTTGGCGAGACCTCCAAAGAGGCTGTCGGGGTGAGCCTGAGCGCTCTGATACCAAGCTGCTCGGGCACCCTGAAACTCTCCCAGTTCATGTAGACCTCGTCCCAGATAGAAGCGCGCTTCATCCTGGACCGAATCATCTGGGTACTCCTCAAGGAAAAGGCGAAGCGCCTTAACTGCTTGGGGCCAGCGCTCCCGTTGGATTTCGATCTCTGCCCCTCTCCAACGCGCGTCTCGCCTGGAGAGAGGCGCGAGAGGCTTCTTAGCGGTGTCATGGATCTCGATGATCGCCTCTAGAGCCTTGAGGGCTCGATCTGGCTCCTTTAAGAGCAAGCTTAGCTCGGTGAAGCGCCGCGCCATATCAACCCGCTCAGCAGAGGAGAGAGGGCCGTTGAGGCCATGCTTAAAGATCGCTTGTCCCTCCTTCAACTTCCCCTCCATCCGCGCCAGTTCTCCTTTGGCCAGCCAATATTCATAATCATCAAAAGGTTTCAGTTTGCGCTGCTCTAGGTAGTCCAGGATCTGCCGCAGTCGAAAGGCGTCGCCCTGCTCTCGCAGCACCGCCGCGATCTCGTGGTAGAGCCAAGCTGAGCTTTCAGGCTCACGCTCATCGGCGCGTCCCCCCACCCCCCGCTGTAAAATCAAGAGGCTCTCCTTGAGCATAGAAAGCTCTCTGAGCGCACGGCCCACCAAGAGATGGGCATAGGCCCGCGCGAGGTGTTGCTCAACGCGGGGACGCTGGTCAAAGTAGAGCCGCAGCCGCTCCGCAGGCTTCTGTGCTTCCAGCAGCCGCAGCAGGAGGAGACGATCAAAGAGGAGAGGCGCCCGCTTTAAAGCTGGAGCCAGAGGGAGCTGAGTCCAGAGGCGCCGAGCCTCTATATAGGCCCCCTTGATATCCCCCTCTGAGAGCGCCAGACGGCTCGACTGAACCAGCAACTCAGAGAGGGCATAGGGGCTCAAGCGACCGTGGCTCAGGTTCTTTAAGATCCTCTGGGCGAGGTTGCGATCTTCGCTGAAGCGGGCGAGCCTCAGGAAGGCCAGATCCTGGCCCTCAGTCTCTCGAAGCTCGGTCGCCAACTGAGCAAAGCGCAGCGCGGCTTGCTCAGGTGAGCGTTCAGCGAGCAGCTCGGCGACGCGGATTCGAGCGACCCAGTGGGGCTCCTCTTCAGGATAGATCTCCAAGAAGAGCGCATAGAGCGCCTCAGCTTCTCTGAGCTGTTCATAATAGAGAGCCAACTCAGCCGCTTGAAAGAGAGGGACGGCGGCGGAGCTGAGGAGGGCAGGTTGCTCTCTTCGAAGGCGCTTAAAGAGTCCCCAGGCCTGCTGAAATTCACCCTCCCCATAGGCCATCGCCGCTAAGGCCATCAGCGCCTGTCCAGCCTCAGGGCCTTTCATCTCTTGGAGCTGCTCCAGCAAAAGAGCCGCGCTGTGTGGTTCCCCCAATTCAAAGAGCAGACGAATCAAGCCTGCCAAGAGGGAGGGCTCAGCGGGGGTCCCCTGATAGCTCCGCCTGCGTTGTTGAAGATAAAGTTCTGCTTTCTCTAAGAGGTTCCACTCTCTGAAGACCTCCACCGCCCCTAAAGCTTGACGTACAGCCTGAAGGGGCCTTCCCCTGAGCGCGCGCTCAGCTTCTTGAAAAGCGAGCAGCGCGCGCTCTAGATTGAGGGGCTGCTTCGCTCTCAGGAGGCTACGCTCAATCTCCGCTCTCAGCACCCTCGCCGCTGGATCTGTAGAGCCTGCCAGGGCCTTACCCAGCTGTAAGGCTCGGCGATGCTCTCCTCTCGTCCAAGCTTCAAAGCAGCGATTAAAAGCCTGGGCAGCGGCGCTTCGCCCTGAGGCGGGGCTCAGGAGTAGAGGAGGCGCCTCTACTGAAAAGCCTTTGAGTTTGATCGGATAGGGCTGGAAGGGCATCTCCTCCTCAACTGGCCCCAAGAGAAGATGAGAGTTCCCCAGCTCAACAACCCAGCGCTGAGGACGAGCGAGCCGTGCCTCTTGGAGCTGAACCCCCTCCTTCAGCTCAAAGAAGAGAAGCTTCTGCCCTGAAGCGCCCTCCTGAATCTGTGCCTCAGCGAGCGTTCCTCCACGCACCGCTCGCATAAGCTTAGAGAGGCTGGAGGGCAGAGAGGAGAGGCGGCAACGGCTCTGTCTGCCTCGATGTTCACAGCGGGCTTGAAAGTCTTGGGAGACTCGCATCTCAACGCGGCGATAGCCCGCTGAAGGATCCCCACTAAGGGCGAGGAGGAGCAGCGCGAGCACGACTCAATCTCAGGAGGAAGAGGAGGAGCAGCAGGAAGAAAGGGCCAGATCCTCCCGAGCTGAGATGGCAGGCGCAGCCCTCGTTTGAGGTCTGCTTCTCAAGATCTTCTCCTGCGTCTCCCTCCCCCAAGGGCTGCTCAAGATCTTGTTGTATCGAAAGATCTCCAAGGAGCGTGATATCTCGAGAGGATCCTAGATCTTGAGCGAGGCCAGCGTCAGAGACTCCCAGATCTTGAGGAGGCAGAGGCCCAGCCTCTAAATAGATGAGCCCCCCCATTTCACCTCGATGATCATCTCGCACCGCTACCCGAACCCAAGCGCTCTCGTCAAAAGCGGGGGGCAGTGTGACCCGTCCCTCCTCTTGCCAGTCCCTGTCCCACCGACCATCATAATCATAGTCAAAGCGAAACCAGATGGGATCACCGTCGGGATCTTGGCTGCTTGTACAGTTGATGATCCAGGCCCCAGGGGCACCCTCTAGACGCATCTGGAGTTGGGGAGGCTGGTTCTCTTGGGGAGCGGGGTGCTCAAAGAGGGCAGCGTGGATATCCAGCTTGCCCTCTCCCCAGTGGGGATTAGGGAGCGCGCCATGATCGGGATCTAGCCTCTCTTGGCGTGCTGACCCCAGGATCCGTGCCTCTCGTTCCTGGGCGTTCAGCTCTGGAAAGCGCTCCTTTAAGAGCGCCAGAGCGGCGGCCACATGAGGCCCCGCGCCGCTGGTCCCTCCAAAGGTAGAGAACCAGGAGGGTCCTCCACCCATCATCTGATTCTCCTCTGTCCAGGCCATAGCGGCAAAGGGATCATCTGGGGCAGCGATATCCACTACCGTGGCTCCATCCAGGCGGGGACCGCGCCCAGAGAAGTTGCGAAGCATCCCAGCGCGGGTGCCGTCCAGCTCAGAGAGATCGTGACGCCCTCCATAAGCAGCGACCCCTATGGCGCTGTCTGCCGTGGAGGGGTGGGTCATAGAGCGAATATCTTCAACCGGTTGACTCCAGCGGATCCCCACCGCCCAGCCAGAGTAGTAATCGCCTATACGAGCCATGAGGGTGTCAGCCTGCTCTACCCCCTCGATGCGCAGGTTCCAGCGACCTGTAGGCAGAGGTCGCTCCTCAGCCTGACCTATATAGATAAAGAGTTGTCGGGTTCCTCGAGGGGTGTGATCAAAGACAGCTCCCAAATAGAGATCCTCCCCAAGCCATATCTCGGCGCCCTCAGGGGGGACCTGCGCCTCGTTTCCCAGGGGATCTTGAAGGTGGAGACCCAGGGCCTGATCGCTCCTCCAGAGCAGAGAGATGAGCACGAGGCTGTTGGGATAGTCAGGGTGTTCATACCAATACTCCTCATCGATCTCAAAGCTAAACTCCAGATCATCTCCCGGTTTAAGGTGGGCCTCAAAGTGCTTCTGAGCGCGGTTCATATTGCCCAGGGGGGTTACTTGGCTGAGCCCCTGAGCGCTGAGGTGATCCATCGCCAACTCCAGGTTGGTGGAGCCATCGTGGGGAGCTAAGAAGAGATCACTCCACTCATGAAGAGCCAAGATGGCTCCCTGTTCCTGAGCCGCCTCCATAAAGGCGATCATCTCAGCATCCCCCTCCTGAGCCCCGCTCATATTAGAGAAGCTGAGCAGCTCAGCTCCTGGAGCCAGCCCCAGGCGTTCATGATAGGGAGCCTGCCCTCCGAGGAGGATGCTGGCAACCCCTGTACCGTGGCTGCTGAGTTGAAAGCCCTCATGGCGGGTTGAGCGGATCAGGGCTTTGTTCCCCTCCTCTCCACGACGATAGGAGATCCCGTTGTAGTTCATCTCCCTGACTTTAGAGGTCTTGAGGCGGATGAGACGCTCTTCGAGTTCAAGGCGCCCATCGCGATCAGCATCATCAGCCACAAAGAGGGGCTCACCATAGGCGGGATCTGACTCCTCAAAGCCCTCAGCTTCTCCTCGATTGCGCTGTCCATCCTGGTTGCTGTCAGCATAAAGCCAGTCCCAACGGGGTTGGAGCTGTTCATCCCAATTCTCGGGCGACTCTTGGTTGTAAAAGTTGACATAGGTAGCGTCTAGGACCCTCAGGATCTCCTCGGGTTGTCCCTCTCCATCTCTATTGAGATCCACCGCGTCTTGGCCTGGATCAAAGCGAGCGTTGCCGTTGAGGTCTAACCAGGACCAAGCCCCCCCGTCAGCGAAGAAGAGGTGCGGATGCAGGATATCGACACCTGAGTCCACTGTGCTGACTAAGACCCCCTCACCTTGTACTCCATGTTGGGGGTGATGCCGTGCTGCGCTGGCTCCAACCTCCGCTGAGGTGATCTCCAAAGGGCTTAAACGGAGGGGGCGCCAGCTGGGCTCAGCTCGTAGGAGGAGTGGCTCTCCTTTCAGGCTCTCCAAAGCCTCCCAGCTCAGGCGAACAGGATAGATCGCGTCTACTCGGATGGGCGCTCCATCTTCTCCCGACTTGAACTCGATCCCTGAGAGAGAGAGCGCTTTATGTTCCGCCTCATTCAGCGGCCGAGAGAAGCGCAGCAGGGCACCCAGTCGATCGACGGAGCCTGACCAACCATAAGGGCCAAAGAGTGGGTGATCGACACCATGAGAGAGAGCCGCCTTGATCAACTGAAAGTGTCCGCTGATGGGTTGGGGGCTGATTGTCGGTAGAGCGAGGAGAAGGAGGAGGAGGCTATACATCGCTCTCTATTAATCTATTTGCCTTGAGAGATGCCAGAAGCTTAGGGCCCATTTTAGTATCCTTGTCCCAAACATCGTTTTCGCCAAGAAAGTCTAAACGCTCTCAATCCTCTAAAAAACAATAGACTCTCAGCCGAACACGGACAATCAAAAAGCAGATTCGCAAAATACGAGCATGCTAATGATATGATGGGCTTGTTCCAGCAGCATTCAAGCAGGACTAACTCAAAATTCTCTAATGAGAGTCAAGATGGATATTGAATCGTGTTGTTTTTTCTCGTTAAGTTGCTATCGGTTTATGGACGTTCTTCATGGTAGGCGGGGCTTGTAGAACCTGAAATGCTGTCGATGAAGGAGATTTTAATCCGTCCATCTGAACCATCGCCTCCCCAGCCAGAACCTGAACCAATACTGCCTGCTCCATTACCTCCATTTGCAGTTACACTGTTGATCAAAATATCAACTGCGTATAGCCAAACCGAACCACCAGCGCCTCCTGAACCTTCTGCCTGTCCGCAGCCAAGATTCTGGCTCTTACTTTGTCCATTGCTAGAAACGGTCGCATTATTGATGTTTCTAGCGGAAACAAAGACAATACCAGCACCATGCCCTCCATGTGCATCTGTACCATGGCCATCATCATCACCTCCACCACCACCGCCACCTCCAAAATGGATTGTAGAGAGGTCTGCCGAACCAACAGCATAACCACCATAAGCAAAATCATTGTATGAATCACCAGTTTCTCCAAGTGCTCCCTGTAAAGCATGTCCACCACCTCCGCCACCACCACCACAATGAGATACACCTCTTTGACCTGCACCACCATTATTTTCTCCAGTAGGAGAAGTCACCCCACCACCAGTAAGGGATTCAAGGCCCTTTCCTCGGATTCCTTCCCCCTCCCAGCCGGGTTCATTGTTTTGAAAACCGACCTCTCCGCCTCTAAATCCCTTTTCATTTACATTAACGCTTCCAGTCATATTAACTGTCGTTGTTGCTCTAAATGCGACTATACCGCCTGTGTATCCATTCCATGCTGGGGCTGTGATTGAAGCTCCAGCATTAATTGTGACGTTTGTATATTGAGGGACTCGCACAACCTGTGCTATGGTTGCTATGTTTGAATTTGGATTATTATAACCATAAGCATTCTCTAAATCTTGCGTTAAAGTAATATTATTCCCGTTTTTGCTTGCAACTGTTCTAAATTCGAATGTGCCTGCATTATATACATTTCCGTTCCCTTCTTGAGTTTGAATGATGAAGATTTCATCACCGGGAGAAAAAGAAGATGCATCATTAACACTTATTGTGGGTGTGTTTGCGGCAACATTTGCATTGATGTATGCATATTGGTTAACGACTGTGTTAGCAGCTGCAACGACAAGTTCACCATCTGATCCATTTCTGAAAACGCTACCAACCTGAAAACCGCCTATAGGCTCCCACCTTGAACCATTAAAAAATTTGATATCTTCGCTTGGGTTATCGAAATACATCGCTCCCTCTGCGGGATTATCAGGGGGAAGATCCAGCGGAATGAGGCGGATAATCTTAGCCCGTACTTCTTTGGCCTCGACTCGGTTGGTCACAAGAATATCTGTGATTTGAGCACCGCTTCCAGAAAACGCGCCACCAACAGAGAGGTTCCCGCTGGTGCCGGTATTCTGATCTACGCGCATAAATTTGCTGGCATGAAGACCATCAAGAGTATCAGCATCTATACCTGAGCCTTCACCATCCACAGTCAAAAGTCGATTAAGGATCAGCGTAGCTGTGGCTGGATCTACAGCTTTGAGGAAAACGTCGCTGTTGTGCCCATCCCAGAGATCGGCATCCAGCCCTGAGCCCGTACCATCGACGGTAAGGAGCAAAGTTAAGAGTTGGGTTGCGGTGTTGGGATCGGTGGTGTTGATGAACTCAGTGCTGTCATGGCCGTCAAGGAAATCAGCATCCAGGCCGCTATCAGCGCCGTCGGTAGTGATGAGTAACTCGATGAGTTGGGCAGCGGTATGAACAAAGGCGCTGCTGTCATGGCCATCAAGGCGATCAGCATCCAGGCCACTACGCATACCGTCAGATCCAAGGAGAAGAGCCATGACCTGATCTCCATTCTGGACGAAAGCAGCACTGCTGATACCATCAAGGGTATCGGCATCCAGACCTGAGCCCTCTCCATCAGCAGCCTTGATGCCTGCCAAAGCCTGTGCAGGTGTATCGTAACCCACACCATCATTGGCTCCAGGGACAGGGGGACCTACCCAATTTCCGGTCTCATCAATGACCTGCTGATCTCCGATATAGATGCTGTCAGGCATGATATCCCCGACTACATCTCTGGCCCGCAGAGCATAGGGCACGCTGGAGAGTTGAACGCGGGGTTGCATCTCTACTCCGTCCACCATCACTCCCAGAAATCGAGGGTCAGCATCTAAAGTTGTTCCCAGGGCAGTCTGCTCTCCTAAGAGGACACTGAAGTATCCCTTATTGATGTTCAGATTGTGCTCTTCAAACCACAACACCACGCCTTCTTCAGCCTGTGTATAGAGGTTAAAGCGAACTTGGGTCAGCCCCTCATAGGGCACCCCTCGAGCATCCATCAGGACACCTTCTTGGTGAATCGTTTCGGGGCCTGCCAGGGCTATAGAGGGAAGAAGGAGGAGTAGAGAGATCCATCGCATGGTCGGCCTTGATGAGGAAGTATGATGATGATGGAAGAATACAGGAGGTTTGAAGCGAGGAAAACTGCTTTCTTTCACAGCATTTTAAGTCCGCTGGATTTAGTGATTGCCTCGTTTTTACTGGAGGACGAATCCTCCATAGAATGCTTGAACCTCTCTTATTATTGCCATACACGCAGATATTGATCCTGTATTTCCGTTTTTATTCGTTGTACACCCGTTAGATAGGGTTGAATCAAATATCGATATTTAAGAAAACGAAGATTCATTTTACAGCAAATATTATATTCAAAATATACTCGTTACCGGATAAATAATATGGTTTCATTCATGAAATGGTTTAGCAAAGGAGCATTTACCTGCTCGATCGGACAATACATCCTAATTGAGAATACATGTTGAAGTATCACGATCACAAATTAAGCCTTCGGCACATGATGTTTCCAGACTATCTGGTCTACACTGGAATCCTTCATCAGCTGGAGCAAAAAGACACATTTCACAGCCATCACCAAGGATTTCATTACCGTCGTCACAATCTTCAATCGGAGATACTATATTATCACCACAGGCGTGCTCACGACAAAAAGGAGGTTGACTATCAAAATCACAATAACTGTTCTCAGGACAAACCGATAAGAAGTCACATTCCAACATAGACCCTTCTTGGCAGAAGAATTCCATATTGGAAGCAACACAATCCGAACCTTCAACACAGAAATAGGTTTCAGAAAAAGGATCACATCGTCTGTTTACAGGAATTGCTACGATACGACAGGAATTGCAACCATCACCATCGACCCTGTTGCCATCATCACATTCCTCGTCAACATCGACAATATCATTACCGCAGTTGGCGTTTTCACACTCTCCTATTTCATTGTCACAAACACTACAGACAAACGTGTCTGGGTTGCAGATTAATCCCTCAGAGCAAGAAAAAACCTGTGCATCACCCTCTGAAATTTCACAGGGAAAGCCTTCCTCAATAGGCACAATCTGGCAATTCTCACAACCATCACCATTAACGTCATCCCCATCATCACATTCTTCATTAAGAGATACAAAATTGTCACCACAGGCATGTTCACGGCAAAAAGATGGTTGGCTATCAAAATCGCAATAGCTTCCTTCAGGGCAGAAGGAGAAGATGTCACAGGGTTCAGGAGGATTTTCTTGGCATATTGGTTCAAAAGCTAAGGAATCACAGTAACTGCCCTCGACACAAACATAGAACTCCGAAGAGGGCTCACAGGGATCCCCCAAAGCGATGGACACTAAGGCGCAGCCATTACAGCCATCACCATCGATCGCATTGCCATCATCGCAACTCTCAGTACCTGCGCGTACGCCATCACCACAACGATTGCTGATGCAGAGCGCTGGTTCTTGTTCCTCGTCACACCAGAGATCAAAAGAGCAGGCACGGGCATCAATGCCGCAGGGTTCACCTTCGAAGATAGGATCGAGCATAGAGATAAGTAGGCGATTGCGGCCTGTAGGTTGACCTTGATGGCTGCGTAGAGCGACGAGATGAAGACCGGGAAGCAGTTGGCGCATAAAGGGATCAGCGCTGGGGCTCAAAGCTGAGCAAAGGCCTGGACCGGTGTTATCATCACTAAAATTGGGCACCTCTGCTCTTTCCAGATAGAGATCTATCAAGGTATCTCCGTTACAGGTTCCAGGATCCGATTCTGACTCGGTCCAGATGGCTAGATCCTGTGGAGCCTCTAACTCAAAGAGGAGCCAATCCACATCATCCTGCTCCTCGATGGTAAAGAGGGCCTGGGCCAAGCCATCAGAAAAGTTTAAGAGTAGGGGCTCCTCAGAGCCATCAGGCTCTTCAACTTCGGGAATCTGGGGAGAGGTACAGAACTCACCACCCTCGAAGCTGGCTGCGGCACAGTGTAGCTCGGGATCTTCATCTACGATCAAGGCATGATTCATACGACATTGTAGAGTGTCACCTCGCAGCTCACCCCAATGTTCTCCTGAGGAGAAGCCTTCGCAGGTTTCCAGACAGAGACTCAACTCAGAATAGAGCCCTCTACAATCTACGCTGAGCAAAGCACAGTAGACTTCACAATAATGACCACAGATACCCCCACCATTAGGTTGGGCGGCTGTGCATAGTTCAGGCTCAGTTTCGGCCAATAGAGCATGAGAGATGCGGCATTGGAGGGAATTTTCAACCAAATCATCAATCTCTCCATTGGAGGGAAACTTAGCACAAAGTTGCATACATTCTGCTTCACCATGGAAGATTCCACTGCAATTTTCTTCCATTAGACTACAGTAATTTAGGCAACCATTGGGTGATAATTCAGCGCAGTTATGGGAAACTGGATCGCATTCCATCGTTCCTTCACAAGTGTCAGGATCTAAGCGACAACCAATCTCACAATCGCCAATATTTTCGCCAATAGAAATGCTGCAAAATTCCGATAAAGAACAATCATCATCAGCAACACATCCAGAATAAGTACACTCGTGGATTTCTACGTCGCAAACATACCGATTTGGACAATTATCATAGATATGACGGCAACCTTCCGCACAATTTCCGTAATTAGTATCCTCTAACATTGAACAAAACTCATGATCATTGCATTGAGCGTCACTGATGCATTGATAAGAGATACATTCATTGTTTTGCTGAGAACAAAAGCTGTTTTCAGGGCAATTTACTTCACTAACACAGCCTTCAATACATATTAATACATCAAGATCGCAATATTCACCTAGAGAACATGCATTATCATCACGACACCCATCGGAGCAAGTACCGTAACTTTCATTCTCTTGTATGATGCATATCATACCATCAGGGCAAAGATTATCCATGTGGCAACCTTCAACACAGAAGCCTTCTATTGTTCCATTTCGGATAAAACATATCTGGTTTTGAGAACATTCTTCATCAAAAAGACAACTTGATTCGATACCTATTTCAGGTTGATGATCAATATCATCTTCAAAACCGTCTATTTGGCTATCAATATACGCAAAATCCATAATATCTTGTTCATTCATATCATGAATATCCAATTTCATATCTAATTCGGAAATGTCGATCTTTTCACTCATGCTGGTATCATTGACCTGATTATCCATTCGATTAACATCAATATCATGCCCATTTACATCCTTGTTCTGAGTACCACCATCTTCAATAGTGTTGATGTCGGCAATATTTTCAATATCAGTACTATCACATCCATAAAATAGTAAATGTATTAGAGTAACAACTAAAATCAATCGGTAAAGTTCATTCTGCATACCTTTTCCCTTAAGCTCCATCCGGAGGCCGTTTTAGCCGTGTTTACAACAAGCATTGACTCTTACTTGGTGAAATCAAATGAACATCGATGATTCAGGTCGTATGTTTATCTTAGATGATGTTATAGAAAGCGAAGTCAATGATGACTAGATCAATATCATCGGAAAAAAATTGCATAATCGTAGTTGATACCATTAGCGATGGCCCAATTTGCATTACCACAATTTGTATTATTTTGAGTGCCAGTCATTGCACCAGCGCTATCTGTTCCAAATGTACCATGTTGACCATTATATGTCCAACCTGCTTGTGCTTCAGATGCGGTGCGAAAGGCACTACCATTACATTCATGACCGGCATATGTCTGTCCAGAACAGCAATAGTTCATGTCATGCCAGTTTCCCAGCCCACCACCATTGTTATTGCTTGGGTCACTCTCGTGAGAACCGATGCGATCACCATCGGGAGAGCCTCCATTCGATGTAACGCAGTTTCCACCATGTTGCAAACAGTGATTTGCAAAAAGTGCTGTTGATGTGCGCACTAATCGCTCATTCGCCCAAATATTAGCGATATCGGAGTCTTGTACCGAACTACCAAGAACAGTGTTGTCATTCCCTTGCATATAGCTATATAAACTTCCTACGCCATCTTTAACAAAAGATTTCCAGCCGACAATGTTCCCATTTTCGTGGATCATAATAAGAACACTCGTGGCTTCTGATAACTGCATATACGCTGGACTCTTATGGTCACCAACTAGGGGGGTTGTAACATCACCATAAGTTTCTTCGTTAGTCCATAATGGATTAGCCCACCACATTACATGACCATCTGAAGTATCAAGGTTAAGTAACATAGTCCATCCACCACCAGCTGTTTCCATATCACAGTAAACGTCAAACGGATCGTTCCCATCATTTTCATTAGGATCTATTCTGTATATCCCACTTCCATGCAGGGCTCCTCGATCAAAGATATCCTTACAACTAAGACCACCTTCGCCTTGAATTCTACCTACTGGTTTCCATCTATTGCTATCAAAAACGTATAATTCATAGTTTTGTCCATTAAAATAAAGCATTCCCTTCTCTGGATTATCTGGAGGATTATTTAATGGAGTAAACCGTACAACCTCTGCTTGAAGTACTTCAGTGTCAATGCGATCAGCGATGAGAGTTTCAGCAAATTGGCCACCATTGCTGGAAAAAGAACCACCAACATCGAGATTACCACTCGTTCCTGTATCTTGGTCAACTCGCATAAACTTACTGGCTTGGAGGCCATCAAGCAGATCAGCATCCAGGCCGCTGTTTGCGCCGTCTACTGTCAAGAGCAGATTGAGGACCTGCACTGCTGTGGCCGGATCTGTACTTCTCATAAAAGCGCTGTTGTCCAGATTATCCAGGCGGTCAGCGTCCAGACCACTGCCCTCACCATCTACATCGAGAAGAAAATTGAGAATTTGAGCAGCAACGGCTGGATCTGTAGCGCTCATGAACTCACCGCTATCATGTCCATCCAGGAGATCTGCATCTAAACCTGAATCTGTTCCATCGGCTGTAAGCAAAAGCGTGATAAGTTGAGCAGCTGTTCTAATAAAAGCATTACTATCATGGCCATCCAAGTGATCAGCATCCAGACCGCTGTTTCCGCCGTCCCTTTCTATAATCAGAGCTAAGACCTGCTCACCGCCTTGAACAAAGGCAGCACTACTCAAACCGTCCAGTAGATCAGCGTCCAGACCTGAACCAGCTCCATCCACGACTTTGACTGCTGCGATAGCTTCCTCTGGAGTGTCATAGCCAACACCATCATTGGTGCCAGGAATCTGAGGTCCCACCCAGTTTCCCTGTTCATCGATGATCTGTTGATCGGCGATACGGATACTACGAGGGTTGATATCACCTACAACATCTTCTGCAATCCGAGCGTAAGGGACATTAGAGAGGAGGAGCCTTGGGAGCATCTCAACACCATCTACAGATATTCCCAGAAAGCGAGGATCTCCGTCCAAGCTGGGCCCAAAGGCGATCTGCGCACCCAAAATCACATCGTAGTAACCCTCGTTGAGGTTAAGGTTATGCTCCTCGGACCACAGCCCATCCCCCCCCTCAGCTTGATCATAGAGCGCAAAACGCAGCTGAGTGAGACCGTTGTGGGGGATCCCTTGAGCGTTCGTCAGAAAGCCTTCTTGGTGGATTGTGGTGGGAATCGCTAGAACTGTGAAGGGGAGGAGTAGAACCAGAGCCATCCAGCGCATAGTTGACCTCAAATGCCATTTTGATGATTCTGGAAGAATACAGCACTCCGAAGTTTTTTGAAGATCGATTTGTGTCATTTCAGGTAACACCGGCAAATTACTGACTTTATCTCCGATGAGCGTCCAACATAATATTCTGATATATCCCACACTGCCTGCTGAAAAGGTTCTGGAGGGGTGTGACTCTCAGCCCTCTCGCGTAATCATTGGGCTTTTCGGATCCCAG
>CAYLJJ010000010.1:0-106659 GCA_964384025.1 uncultured Nannocystaceae bacterium | reverse complement strand
TCTGCTCTCTCAGGGGGTTCAGCCTCAGGCGCTCCAGGGTCTGCTCTCTCAGGGGGTTCAGCCTCAGGCGCTCCAGGGTCTGCTCTCTCAGGGGGTTCAGCCTCAGGCGCTCCAGGGTCTGCTCTCTCAGGGGGTTCAGCCTCAGGCGCTCCAGGGTCTGCTCTCTCAGGGGGTTCAGCCTCAGGCGCTCCAGGGTCTGCTCTCTCAGGGGATCAGACCGAGAGAGATCCAAATTCTATTAAAGCAGGGCTTTACTCCTGGAGCGCTCCCAGGCTTGCTGAAGCGAGGCTTTAGCCCCAGGATACTCCGCGTCCTAGAGGATCAAGGTCTCAAGCCCAGCATACTTGAGAGGGTTCTGAGCCGAGCTGAGGAGAGCCCTGAGAGCTTGCTTTCGCGTTCCCTCCGGGCCTCTGCTGGGGTCCTGTTGAAGTCTGAGAAATACTCCGAGTTCAGCCAAACTGAAGAAGCATGGAGAGGAAAACCTCCCCTTCCTCGAAGAGAGAGAGGAGCTGTACAAGCTCAGAGAGAGGAGCAGGAGAGCAGCTTTGGCGCTCAGCCCAGGAGCGCTCTCAGGTCTCCAAGCTCAGAGCACCCAGCTCGCTTGATGCAGCCCTTAAAGTTGGGGAGCCTCGGCGACTCCTCCACAGCACCTTGGCCGCTTGGGGGTGGCTGGATCCCTCAACTCTCAAGCTCCAGCCTTGAGTTCGCCGAGGCGCTCCAAGGCTCGGAGAAAGAGGCCAAGGCTCAGATCTCAGGCTTCCAAATGGCTCATGAACCCTCTGAGGCTGAGCTGCTCCAGGGTTGGAGAGAGGACCCGACTCAACAAGAGGAGAGAGGGCCCCGAAGGCGGGTCGTTCAGACTCCAAGAGCGGTTCAAAGCGCTAGAGAAGCTTCACATCAGCGCGTCACCACCCAGCGAGGGGGTTCAAATTTACGAACAGGGTCCCGTGCGACCACTTCCGTAAGTAGAGGTTTGAGTCCTGAGCGCTATCAAGCTGCTCATAGAAGACCTGTATGGAGCCTCTCTGGACCTCGATTTAAGGTCTTAGATCTGGGCAGCTCAGAGGGAAAGCAGCTTCTCAGCTTAAGTCACCAGAGAGGAAAGCCCTTCAGGGCTGCTGAACAGCTTTCCTCGCTTAAGCGCCCTCGCTCCTCCAGCTTGGGTACTGGAGAGTTCAAGGCCCTGCTCCTAAGCCAAAATGTACAGGGGGGCTTTGGCCACTCTACAGAGCGTATGCTTCAAAGCTTGGAGAGCGGCGCGCTAAAGTCCAACGCTTCAAAGTTCAGAGAGGGGGCATCGCCCTGGAGTTCAGAGTCGCCTGGCGCGCTCCTCTCTTCCCGCTCTCAAAGCTCCTCTTCTGTTCCTCACAGAGGAAGCTCTTTTGGCTCTGACCTGGGAGCTGCTCTCTCTCCTCTCGGAGCCACCAAAGATGCAGAGATCAAGGAGGAGGTGCTGGAGCTTCTCCAGACGAGGCCCGTGCTCTCTGTCGAAGCGGGGAAGCTCTTTGGAGACCGAGGTCCTCAGCTCCCCAAGGCGCCCAGTGAGCCCACCATGCTTAGGCGCTTACCCCAAACCCAGGAGGCTCTGCGATCCACTCCAGGGCAACGACCTGAGCGCAAAGCAGAGACCAATGAAGAAGCCCGACACCGTTTGGCCTCCAGCCAGATTGATGACAACCTAAGCCCTGAAGAGGTAGAGACTATCGCCAAGGAGGCGATCAGCCAACTCAAGCGCAACTTGGAGTTTGACGCTGACCGGATTGGAGAGGATATATGGGATTAGCCAAGCTGAATATTGAGCCGGTGCCCAAGAGCGCCGCCAAGGGCCCCATTCAAGCCCTGTTCAATCCCAAAGAGTACACCATCGCCAAGAGCGTGCCCTGGAACCCCCAGCCAGGAGCGGGCCTGGATGCACCGGAGATGCAGTTTACGACGGGTCAGGGCGCGACTCTGACCCTTGAGCTCTTCTTTGATACTTATGAAAAGGGTACGAATGTAGCGGAGCATACCAAAAAGCTGCACGCTATGGCCCTCATCGACAAAGAGCTTCACCGTCCTCCGATGGTGATCGTGAGCTGGTCAAAGCTGCGGTTTAAGGGGGTGATCGAGTCTGTCTCTCACCGCTTCACGATGTTTTTAGAGAATGGCACCCCGGTGCGGGCTACAGTCTCCCTGACCATCCGACGCGCTGACTCTGCCTCAGAGCAGGCGCAGGATAATGATGGCGGACCTCAAAGCCCAGATCATGCCAAGCTCCACGCCATACGGCGCGGAGAGAGCCTCCAGGATATCGCCGCGCGGGAGTATGATGATCCCGCTGAGTGGCGACGTATCGCTGACGCCAACGGGATCGATGATCCGATGCGTCTACAGCCGGGTCAGCGCTTGATGATCCCGCCGATCCTGCGTTAGGAGGACCGATGAGTAAAAGGGTCCCCAAGTTTCACGTCAAAGCAGACGGCAGTGAGATCAGTCAGCAGGAGCAGACCGATCTCCTACAGATCAATATAGAGCTGCGCCGCCAAGCCCCCGCCAGCGTTGAGATCCTCTTTGATAACCAAGTGATGGAGCAGTCTGAACTCTCCAGTGATCCCCCCTATGACAGCCGAAATCATCTCTCTCCAGGAAAGGTGATCGAGGTCAGCTTGGGCTATGAGGGGGAGCAGCTCACTAAGGTCTTTGAGGGGGAGGTGATCGGTACCCGCGTCAAGATGTTAGACAATGGCCCCAAGACCTTCACCCTGCGGGCCTTTGACTTCCTTCATCGCCTGACTCGGGGGCGTAAGACCCGCACCTTCCTGGAGATGAAGTTCAGCGACATCGTACAGGCGGTCGCAGGGGATTGGAGCCTCAGCGCTGATGTTGAGGACACCCAGTTCCTTCGAGAATATGTGATCCAACACAATCAGACCGATCTGGACTTTATCCGAGGGATCGCCGCCTGGTTGGACTTTGACCTGCGTATTCCCCACCTAGAGGATGCGAGTAAGCTCTGCTTTGCTCCTCCCGACGTGGGTGGAGATCCAGTGATCAAGGCGGTCTATGAAAACCCCAATCTGAGCGCCTCTAGCCCTCCTGAGGTTTACCTCCGTAAGTTTGATGGCCGCCTCAGCCTCGCTCGGGTGGTCTCTGAGGTGATTGTTCGGGGCTGGGACCCTAAGCGCAAAGAGGAGATCTTGGGGACCGCCTCTCTCTCTCTCTATGACAAGATGGGTGGAGAAGTTTCAGCCACCGAGGAGGTGCAGGAGAAGTGGGGGGAGACAGAGCGCCAGCTCGTAGACTACAAGGTCTTCAGCCAGGAGGAAGCGGCTAAGATCGCCGAGAGCAAACTCAACGAATACGCTCGCACCTTTATCCGTGCCGATGTCGAGATCCAGGGCAGCACCCTCCTGGCCCCTGGCTCTACCGTGGAGATCTCCCGCGCAGGGCCGCGCTTTGATGGAAAATATTTTATCGAAAGCGTGAGCCATATCTTTAAAGCTCCGGTGGGCGCTATGGGGGGCTACACGACACGCTTTGTCGGCGCTCGTTGTGCTTGGTGAGCTTGTAAGAGGGAGAGGCAGGAGATCTTAGAGAAAAGGCTTGGCCTTCCAGTCCTTACTCAGTAGTTTGCTTCACCCTGTGGAGCGCAAACTCCACTTAACTGTCAACCAATGACCCCTAAGGACAGCATGGCCTCGGCAAAGGAATATAGGACTGAGCAGATTCGCAATGTGGTTCTCGTCGGTCATGGCGGCTGTGGAAAGACCAGCCTCATCGACGCGCTCTCCTACGTCTCCGGAACAAACACAAGGCATGGAAAAGTAGAGGAGGGCTCCTCTCTGACCATGTACCGGTCGGAGGAGCAGGCGCGTGAGATGTCGCTCTACTGCACCCCCGCTTATGCCGAGTGGGCCAAGCATAAGATTAACCTCCTGGACACTCCTGGATATCTGGACTTCTTTGGTGAGGTAGACGCCGCGACCCGCGTTGTAGACGCTGGCCTGGTCGTCGTCAGTGCCAATTCAGGCGTGGAGATCGGCACTCAGCAGCTCTGGAAGCGTCTGGACCAACGCGAACTCCCCCGCATCGTCTTCATCTCCAAGATGGATAAAGAGGGGGCTCGCTTTGAGGAGGCTTGGACCAGCGTCAGTGATGTCTTGGGGAAAGATCGAAAGCTTCTGCCTCTACAGCTCCCCATCGGCTCAGGGAGTAGCTTCCAAGGGATCGCCGATCTGCTCACAGGAGAGGTTCGCTTCTATAAGGGTACCCAGGGAGAATTTGACTTGGGGAGCATCCCTTCAGATCTTGCAGATCAGTTTGAGGAGATGCGCACTGAGCTGATGGAGACTGTCGCTGAGAGCGACGAAGAGCTTTTGGACAAGTTCTTGGAGGAGGATACCCTAGAGCGTGAAGAGCTGCTTGGGGGCCTCTCAAAGATGATCTATGCGGGTGAGATCGTGCCTGTCTTCTGTGGAAGCTCACATAATGCCTATGGCGTCCGTGAGCTGCTCCAGGGCTTGATCGACTTTGTCCCCGATCCCTCTCATCACACAGAGGAGTTTGAGTATAGGGGGGAGCGGGTTGAGCTGAAGTGCCAGGATGACAGCGCTTTTAGCGCGTTGATCTTCAAGACCACCAATGTTCAGCATGTGGGAGATCTCTTCTTCTTCAAGGTCTTTTCTGGAGCGATCAAGAACGGTGGTGAGGTCTATAACGCGGACACTCAGACCCCAGAGAAGCTGGGACACCTCTCAATCCCCTTGGGGAAGGGTCGTCAAGAGGTTGATATCCTCCACGCAGGGGATATCGGCGTGATTGCCAAGTTGAGGAAATCTCACACCAACGAAACCTTCTCTTCTAAGGCTCAGCCCTACATCCTAGAGAAGATCGCCTTCCCCAGCCCAGACACCCGCGTGGCCATCAGCGGAGCTACTCACGCGGATGATGACAAGCTGGGCAACGCGCTCTCCAAGCTGCGAGAAGAGGATCCCACCTTCTTTGCCAACTACGACTCAGAGCTGCGCCAAACCATCGCTCGCGGTCTGGGAGACCTGCACCTACAGGTTCAGTTTGACAAGCTCAAGGAGCGCTATGGCGTCAACGTAGTGACCGCCGCTCCCCACATCGCCTATCGCGAGACCATCAAGAAGACTTCTGAGGCGCAGGGTCGCCATAAGAAGCAGACTGGTGGTCGTGGGCAGTTTGGCGATTGTCATCTGCGTCTCCGCCCCAGGGCTTCTGGCGAAGGCTATGAGTTCATCGACTCCATCGTCGGAGGGGTGATCCCCAGCAAATATGTCCCTGCTGTGGACAAAGGGGTTCAAGAGGCAGCACTGCGCGGTTTCCTGGCAGGATACCCTGTCGTTGACTTCTCCTGTGAGTGCTACTTTGGGAGCTACCACGCCGTAGACTCCAGCGAGATGGCCTTTAAGGTCGCGGGCTCCTTGGGTTTCCGTAACGCCATGAAGAAAGCAGAGGCCTGCCTTTTGGAGCCCACCCTCTATATCGAGGTCACTGCCCCCAGCGACTATCTGGGCGACATCAGCGGCGATGTCAGCAACCGTCGTGGGCGCATCCAGGGGATGGACACCACGGGCGGTCACACCACCATCAAGGCGATCGTCCCTGAGTCGGAGCTTTACGGCTATGCCGCTTCAGTGCGCTCAATGACTCAGGGGATGGGCTCTCATACCCGCAGCTTCCATGGCTATGAGGAGGTCCCCTCCCATGTCGTCGATAAGATCATCGCTGACTCCAAGAAGGAAGATTGATCCAGCGCTCCTGAACCCCCCGTAGATGTCAACCTGCTTAACCGTTCTCCTCGTTAAGAGATTCATCTCCACACCGTACGGGTGCCCGTAGTACCTCGGCCAAATTCAACAAAATAAACAGATCGGCATCTCTGGATGTGACTGCGTGTCAGCCTCCACTTTTCTACCAGGATGGGAGAGGGATGGGAGAGGGATGGGAGAGGGATGGGAGAGCATAGCAGAGATGGTGCGTCTTCTCTAACCAAGATTTCAGAGTGAGAGGGTTTCTATACAGGGGCGAATCCATGGAGAAAAAATGGCAGTTTGAGTGGTGAAAATGTAGTTGCTCTCGATCGCTCAAAGATTATGAATATTGAGTATATGTGAAAAATACAAGCATTTCTTATTGATTTTGAGAATAAATTTACTTAAATAAAGTGATTCGATTCTTGGAGGATGTGATGTTCAAGCACCTAATTTTGTCGTTCTTGACACCTCTGTTGATCCCTTTTCTTGCTTTGGCTCTCCCCAACCAGATCAATCAACAGGGCCTCGCCCTGGATGCAGCTGGGGATCCAATTCAAGGTAGACATGAGGTCCGCGTACGTCTTTGGAGAGAGGCCGCCGGCGGCGCTGCGTTCTTCGATGAGGTCCACCCCAATATTGAATTTCGTGAGGGCTATTATTCGATAGCCATCGGGAGCGTAGGAGTTCTGGAACCTCAGATGATGCTGGGAGAGGTTTATCTCTCAATCTCAGTGGGTGGAGGGGCTGATTTTCAGCCCAGAACCCGCCTCCTCAAAGTCCCTGGAGCGATGGTCGCTGAGGTCGCCTTGGGGATTGAGGGAAACCTTGATCTGGACAGCCTCTCCATTGGGGGGGTTGAGGTGATCAACTCGGAGGGGCTCTGGGTTGGGGCTCCAGGCAGTCTCCAAGGCCCTCCAGGGCCAGCGGGGCCTCAAGGGCCTGCCGGTCTGGGAGGAGATAGTGACACCCCCGAGGAGATTCGTGTTAAGTTGTTGGAGGTTGATGGCAGCGGCTCTGGTATCGACGCGGATCGTCTGGACAGCATAGACAGCTCAGAATTCTTCCGCACACCTGCGCAGATCCTCGCCGCGTTGGTGCAGGTCGATGGGGCAGGCTCTGGCCTGGATGCAGATCGTTTGGATGGCATCGATAGTTCAGAGTTCATCCACACTGCAGTTCAAATCCGAGAGAAGCTCAAGGAGGTGGATGGTAGCGGTTCTGGGGTAGACACTGACCGCTTGGATGGTTTGGACAGCGGGGACTTCCTTCGTGCTGATGGAAGTATCATCGTTGATGGAGAAATGAGCCTGGAAGGTCTCCTTAACCTATACCACAATGCAGGTGCTCCTGCTGTTTGCGATGCAAGTGAGATGGGTGCACTCTACTATGACAGTAATCTTGGCGCATTTGTAGGTTGTACCGGCACAGAATGGCATGTCTTTGGATCAGGAAGCGGTGGCGGTGATGGTGGCGGTGGCGGTGGCGGCGGAGAAATAATCTGTGGGGATGGTGGAGATTCACCCCGAGATGCAGATGGTGAAGCAACGATTCCTCAAATCCCCATAGTGGGAGTCAGCCCCTATTTCGCAGATGATCGTCTTTCTCCTGATGTTTGGACGAATATCCCAGGTCGTGAATACAGTTTTACTAAAGCCGCAAGCAGCACTACGTTGCGAGTCAACTACCAAGATGTGTTGGGCTATGATATGAGTTCTGAGAACCTTGCCTGTGAGTGGCGTCTGACAATCAATGGAGTAGCCGCACGATCCTTCGCAGGGCACAGCAGCAAAGCTCTGGGACTGCGGCTCTGGCCCACCAGTCTCGAATGGTACTTGGAGGGACAACGCGCTGGAGATCATACTCTGCGAATTCAGGTAAAGAAGGGTCCTGGTGCAGCGCAGTGCTTGGCGGGTTGGACAGATGGGGACGCCGAGAACTCCATCTCGGTTGAGGAGATTGACTCTCACCGCCTAGGGATAGTTCAGCACATGGGTGAGTCTCAAACTACCTCAACAGCTTGGGTTACAGTACCAGGCCGAACCTTGATCTATGCGAAACAAGACCATCAAACTCTCATTAAAGTTTCCTATATGGATAACCTGGGTTCTTACATGAACTCAGCAAATTACTTATGTTCTTGGCGTTTAGTAATGGATGGAGTTGTTGTAGGCCGATTTGCCAACTCCCACGGTGTTTCGACCAAAGGATGGCGAATCCATCCAAGGCATCTGGCTTGGCTCGTCGACGGAGTAGCAGTTGGGCAACACACATTTGAAATCCAGGTTATCAAGGCTACAACAGGGGCCAGTCAGTGCCTGTCTGGATGGCCTAATGGCACAGTCGCCAATTCATTAGTTGTTCAGGAGGTAGATGGTACTCATATCGCAATCAAGAGAGATCTTGCTGACGCAAGTACCACTCCTGATAGTTGGACATATCTACCTGGTAGAGATTTGAGCCATACCAAGGCTAAAGCAGAGACTCAGGTCAGAGTAACTTATATGGACACCATGGGTACTAACATGGTTACACGTGGTTGGGGATGTCGTTGGCAACTTGTTGTTGGCAGCACTGTTCATGGCCGTCCATATAATACTTATAACAGCAACGCAGCCGGTTGGAGGAATGATCCAACCCATATGCAGTGGATTGTAGATGGATTGGCTGTTGGTGCTCATCGTTACCGCATCCAGGTAATTCGTCCTGAGTCAGGCGCAACCTCCCATTGTAGAGGAGGTCTAAATTCCCCTCAAAACTTCCTTATGATCGAAGAAATACAATAACATGCACTTGCGCTTTCTCCTACTCTACCTAATCCTGAGTATCTTCAACGCCTGTGACGATGGGAATGGCGGTTCTGAGTCTTCGAAGGACATTCAACTCGATACCAGTTCTCATGATCAAATCGTGTTGGTTGACCAAGGTTTAGACCAAACCATAGATACTCAAGATGTAGCATCTCCAGAAGACGGTGCTCCCGATACTGGCTGTGACTGCCCTGGGCGCCAACGCTGCGCCGCGGATGGAGTCTGTCAAGAGCCTGAGATCTGTGAAGCTGATGAGGACTGTCTGGAAGGGCGCCGTTGTGTGGATGGACTCTGCCGCGCGGCCTGTGGAAGTGACACAGACTGCCCTGAGGGAGAGCGTTGCCTGATGGCCCAGCAGATCTGTGTCGTTGCGCCTCGTTGTGAAGATGATGAGGGCTGCTCCCCCGATCAACGTTGTGTAGAAGCGCGCTGTGTGGCTCGTTGTCTGGCGAACGCCTGCTCTGGTCTACAGCGCTGCGATGAAGAAAGCGGACGCTGCTTAGAGCCTGAGACTTGTGAAGCAGAGATAGACTGTCTTGCCCAGAGAATCTGCATAGAGGGCCAGTGTCAGAATCCTTGTGAGCAACCTGCCGATTGTGCGGGCGCGCAGCGCTGCGAGACGGGACGCTGTGTGGAGCCTGAGCCCTGCAGTGGAGATCTAGACTGTCTGGGTGATCGACGTTGCCAAGGTGAGCGCTGCGCAGATCCTTGCGAGCGGGTGGGCTGTCCTGGAAGCCTGAGCTGTGAAGAGGAGCGCTGTCAGGAGTTGAATCCCTGTCTGGATGATGGGGGTTGTTTCCTTGATCGCTTCTGTGAAGCGGGTCGCTGTCAAGATCCTTGTGTGGAAGATGCCCAGTGCAGCGGAACGCAACATTGTGAAGCGGGCCGTTGTCAGGAGCCGGAGATCTGTCGCAGCGCTGAAGACTGCTACGCCGGTCGAGTTTGTGTCCAGGAACATTGTCAAACTCCCTGCCCAGAGCTCCCCTGTGAGGGAGAACTCAGCTGTGATGAGGTGGAAGGTTTCTGTCGAGAGGCGAACCCCTGTTTGAGCGATGCAGGCTGCTTGAGTGGTCGTTTTTGCCAGGGAGAGCGCTGCATCGCGGGCTGTGTTGAGCACGCTGAATGTCCTGGAGCGATGCGCTGTGAAGAGGGGCGCTGCGCAGAGCCTGCCCGTTGTGACGGTCCAATAGACTGTCTGGGAGAGCGTGTTTGTGTAGAGCGTAGATGTGTCAGCCCTTGCTCCGAGGAGCAGCCCTGTGAGGCGAATGAAGATTGCGTTGAGGGGGTCTGCTTGCCAGGGGCAGGTTGTAGTGAGGACGCTCACTGTGAAGCCCCTCTACGTTGTCACCCAAATCTTGAGATCTGCGCTCAACCTTGCGTTGAGGAGGAGCCTTGCGAAGGTGACATGCTCTGTGTGGCTGACTTCTGCCAAGCCCCCTGCGATGGGGATGAGAGCTGTGATGAGGGTCTCAGCTGTCGTCTAGGACGCTGTCGTCTAGTGGAATGTGAAGCTCATGATGACTGTACCCATGGCCGCTCCTGTTTGGATTGGCGCTGTGTTCCCGAACCTGAACTCTGTGATTGTCCTGAGGGCTGGAACTGCGCTGAAGGTCGCTGTGAACAGCCTGGTCCCTGTGGAGAATGTCCTGATACCTGGTTCTGTCAAGAGGATGGACGCTGTGGACGCTGTTTGGAAGACCTGGACTGTTCTGAGACCCAGCGCTGTTTGGATGGTCGCTGTCTTGATCCCTTAGACTGTGTAGAGGATGCTGAGTGTTTGAGGGGGCACCGTTGTGAAGCGGGGCGTTGTGGCCTGGAGTTCAGCGCTTGTCGAGATGATGGTCTGGAAAACCAGAGCCCCGACACGGCCTTCCCTCTTCCTGGGCTCTGGCTCAGTGAGATGTATGCCTGTGAGGGTTATGGTGACTGGTATTATCTGGGTGAGGAGGCCTCCTTCCAGATCAGGGTCTGGCGCACCGAAGGGCTCCCTGCGTTGGAGCTTCAGCTTTTTCACAGCGTGGATCCGAACAGCCCAATTCAAGAGGCGTTGAGCGGCCCTGGAGGTGCTTGGATCGCCGCTGAGGCTGGAGAATATCTCCTCAAAGTCCAGACGGTAGAGGGGGGCAGTGGCCCCTACGCCCTCTTCTCAGAGCGAGGGGTCACCTGCGCCGAGGACAGATATGAGCGTCCCTGGCGCAATGATCACCCCGACACCGCCCAGAGAATCGGTCTGGGTAGCCTGGAAGCGAACCTCTGCCCTGGAGATCAGGATTGGTTCCTCTACGAGGGGGAGTCTCCCGCGCGGGTTTCTGTTGAGGGTGATGTGGAGGTGGAACTGGAGGGAGAGGTCTCCGGTGAGGTGATTGAAGGTGTGACTCGATTGGGGATCTCGGGAACAGGCGCTTACCGCTTGAGCTTGAGCCCAGAGCGCGCCGCCGCAAGTCGTTGTCAAGAAGCACCTCCGCTCCCTCTGGGCGAGCTGTTGGAGATCAGCATCCGGGAAGGACCTGATGATTTCGCCCCCGAGTGCCGTTTCAGCAACGGCCCTGAGCAGGTCTTCCTCCTGGAGCTTCAAGAGCCTGGAACCATCAACCTCAGCTTGATAGGTGAAGATCGAAGCGGGGGGCTGCTGCTCTATCAAGACTGTGAGGCGGAGCCTGTAAGTTGTGGCGTAATGTCTCAACTAAGCGCTGAGTTAGAGTCTGGGCGCTGGTATATCGTAATAGATGGTCCTTATGAAGGACAGCTCTTGGCTGAGCTACAGTCCCCCACTCTCATCTGTGAAGCTCCTCAGCCCCTTATTCCAGGTGAACCTCAACTTGTTGAGTTGCCTGAAGGACCTTCTAACCATCAAGGAAACTGTGTGTTCTCTGAACTACCCGCTGCCTCCTATCGCTTTGAGGTCCTGGAGCCATCTAACGCCTTCATCCAACTGGAGGGAGCGGGAGAGGATGCCATGTTCTCTCTTCGGGGAGAGTGTGAAGCTGCTGAGATCTTGGCTTGTCGTGTTGGAGAGGAAGCCCAGGTTGAGATCCCTCTTGAAACAGGCCCTTACTGGATCTTTGCTCAGGGCAGCGGGGTTCTGAATCTCAGCCTTGAACTTGAGCCTCTGGAGAGCGTGTTGCAGTTTCGAGAGAGCTGCGTCGAAGAGGGTGCGTTCCTTCTGGAGCCGGGAGAGTTGTATGAACTGGAAGGGAACAGCGGTGCAGTTCAAGATGACTTTGATGCGAGCCCCTGTGGAGTGAGGAATGGTGGTGGAGATCTGCTCCTACCCTTCCGCTTAGACGAACCCGCTCAGTTGAGCCTGAATCTCAACACATCTGGTTTTCGTGCGGTCTTGGCTCTCCTTGAGGGGGGCTGCCAAGCGGAGCCCCTCTGTGCCGAATTGGGGGAGTCACAACAACTCGTTGTAGATCTACCCGCTGGCTTCCACGCCCTCCTCATCGACGGCGCGGACTTTGGAGAGGGAGGGAATTTCTCCCTCACCCTCCAACTTGAGTAGAGATTTTTTAGAACAGGTTTTTTAGAACAGCGCCAACGCTTAGGGCTCATGGGCCATAGGCGCCGTGGAGAGATGAGAGATGCTCAGATTCCTCCTTTTGATTACCCTAGCCTGCATCTGTATCCCTCAGATAGCCTCAGCGCTCCCGGATCAGATAGCTCATGAAGGCCTCCTCTTTGCCCCCAGCGGACGTCGCCTCAGCGGACAGCACGAGCTGCGCTTGCGTCTCTGGGATCAGCTCGAAGGGGGGGAGGTCCTCTTCGAAGAAACACATCCTGATGTGGTCATCTTTAATGCCTACTACAATCTTCAGATTGGGAGCATAGAGACCCTCGCGCCTGAGCTGATGTGGGTGGACCTCTTCCTCTCTATCAGTGTTGATGGAGGCGCAGATCTCAGCCCTCGAACCCCCATCCTCAAGCTGCCAGGAGCGTTTGTGGCTGAGGAGGCGCGGAGAATTGAGGGCCCAATCAACGCTGAGAACCTCTCCGTGGGGGGGGTGCCGATCATCAACGCTCAGGGAGACTGGGTGGGAGGCGCCGAGGGGCTGCGCGGCCCACAGGGCCCAGCAGGCCCCGAGGGACCAGCTGGAACTGTGGGCAATGACCCTGAGCATATCCGTACAGCCCTTATGCAGGTAGATGGCAGCGGCTCCAATCTCGATTTTGATCGCCTCGATGGCCATGATGTCGCAGAGTTTGCGCGCACACCTGCTCAGGTCCTCAACGGCACCCTTATGGGAGATGGCGCTGGTTCAGGCTTGGATGTAGAGCGCTTGGATGGTTTTGACAGCACAGAATTTATCCGCGCTCCTGAAGCGGTACGAGATGAGATTGTTACAGTAGATGGTACTGGTTCTGGGGTGGACGCAGATCGTCTGGATGGTTTGGACAGCAGCACCTTCTTGCGCAGTGGTCAGGATATTACTGTAGGTGGAAGCGCTCGCATTAACAGCCTCTTCTATACGCTCAGTCATGCGGGACCACCTGTCCTCTGTATGGCTCATAACCAAGGCTCCATCTATTTCGACACCGTGGTAGAGACCTTCATGGCTTGTAGCGGCGTAGATTGGGGGCCTCTTGAAGAGGGCGGAGGGGGCAGCGGTGGTGATGGTGGTGATGGTATCGGTGGCCCTCGAGCCCCTACTCTGAACGCCAGCGGTTACTTTCCAGACACTCGACTGACCCCTGATGGTTGGCAAAGTCTCCCTGGACGACGCTTCAACTTTCGCAAAGAACGAGATAGCAGCACCCTACACGTCAACTATACTGACGTTCTGGGCTATGATATGAAAGCAGAAGGCCCTGCTTGTTACTGGCGTCTTTTAGTAAATGAAGATGCAACACGTAACTTTGCAGCCCATTCCAGTCAAGCTTTGGGCTTGCGGCTCTGGCCCACCAGCCTGAGGTGGTACCTTCAAGATCTCCCAGCGGGAGACTACCAGATGAAGGTACAAGTACTTCGTGGCCCTGGTGCTGCTCAATGTCTAGCGGGTTGGTCTAATGGGGAGGTCGAGAATTTTATTTCTGTAGAAGAGTTGGATTCATCTCGCCTAAGCGTTGTTCAACATATGGGTGAGAGCGCAACCACCTCTACAAGTTGGGTAGATGTCCCTGGACGACAGTTGCTCTATGCTAAGCAAGATAACAATACGTTACTGCGGGTCTCCTATATTGATAACCTGGGTTATAATATGAAGAGCGCGAACTGGGGTTGTCATTGGAGGATGACGATGGATGGGGCGGTAATCCAACGTGAGGCTAATGCGCACGCCAATTCAGATAAAGATGGTTGGCGAACACATCCAAGAGATCTTGTTTGGATTGTACCCCATGTGTCTATGGGACAACACCACTTCAAAATCCAGGTAAAGAAAGCATCTACAGGGGTAAGTCAGTGCCTTTCGGGTTGGCCCAATGGAGCTACATCTAACAGTCTCTCAGTGCAGGAGATAGAGCCATCCTCTATAAATATTATTCGAGAAATGGCTGATTCAAGTAGCACACCTGCTGCTTGGACCAATATTTCAGGTCGAGACCTGACTGCAACCAAGCTTGAGTTAGAGACTCAAATCCGTGTCAGTTATTTGGATGGTTTAGGTACCAATATGCTTACACGAGGTTGGGGTTGTCGTTGGCGCCTCACCGTTGATGGAGCAGCTTATGGGCGTCCATTCAACACTTATAACAGCAATGCTACAGGTTGGAGGTTGGATTCCACCCATCTTCAATGGATCATCAGCGGTCTACCTGCTGGTGCTCACCGTTATCGTATTCAGGTGCTGCGCCCCGAAACTGCCAGCGTTACGGGCTGCCGTGCGGGCTTGTCTGGTCCACAAAATCATCTATTGATAGAGGAAATTCGTCCAGTTCCGGCGGTGGGAGATCACGGCGTTCCCATCCTCGCACGTGCTCCCAGTCCCGACGTCAGCAGCAATTTTGCTGACAGTCGCCACTCTCCCGTTGACTGGGAGGATTTGCCTGGACGCAGCTTCAGCTTTGAGAAAAAAGCCGATGATACGACCCTTCGACTGAACTATGAAGATGTCTTGGGCTACGACATGATCAGTGAGAACCCTGCTTGCGCTTGGCGTCTCCGAGCCAACGGTGTCATCCACAAACCCTTCACTGGACACTCCAGCCAGGCGTTGGGTTTTCGACTCTGGCCCACCAGCCTGGAATGGTATCTGGAGGGGCTGGAGGCTGGAGTGCACAACTTCCAGATTCAGGTACGCAAACTCCCTGGCGCTGGACAGTGTATCGCGGGTTGGATTGACGGGGAGGCAGAGAACTTTATCGAGGTGGAGGAGTTAGACTCTGCTCGCATCGCTGTCACCAAAACGATGGCTGAGTCTGCCACCGCCTCTACAGCCTGGGTGGATGTCCCTGGTCGCAGCATAATCCATCAAAAGCAGTATGAAGATACGACTCTCAAAGTCTCCTATATGGACAATTTAGGCTACAACATGAAGTCTGCAAATGTAGGCTGCTTTTGGCGCTTGACCATGGATGGGGCTGCCATGCAACGAGAGGTCACCAACCACGCCAATACCAGCCATGATGGTTGGCGAATTCACCCCAGACATTTGACTTGGTTCCTTCCTAACATCCCGATAGGGCAACACAATTTCAAGATTCAGGTTAAGAAAGCATCTACAGGGGTCAGTCAATGCCTCACAGGCTGGCCCAATGGAGATGTTGGGAACAGCTTCGTGATCCAGGAGTTTGACTCTGATGAGACCAGCATCATTCGGAATCTCAGCGCTCAGAACACCGGACCCAACAGCTGGACCAATATCAGCGCCAGGGATCTAGTTCATAGGAAGCGAGGTGCTGATACTCAGGTGAGGGTCAGCTATTTGGATACTTTAGGGACTGACATGAAGACCCGGGGTTGGGGTTGTCGTTGGCGTCTCACCGTGGATGGGGTGGTGAAGGGTCGGCCTTATAACAGCTATAACAGCAACGCGACAGGCTGGCGTATGGATCCCACCCAACTTCAGTGGGTGGTCAATGACTTAGAACCTGGAGACCATCGTTACAGAATACAACTGCTTCGCCCAGATTCAGCTACAAACGGCAATTGTTATTCTGCGATAAGTTCAGCTCAAAACTTCCTTTTCATTAAAGAAGTTAATCCTGAGGTGATTGATGACAGTCTGCCTACAGAAGGAAGGGATGTTACTTCAAATGTGAGCGATTATGCTCCTGACAGTCGCATGAGCCCAGGAGTATGGACAGATTTGCCAGGACGAGTTTTTCAGTTCAATAAAGAGCAGGTTGGGAGCATTCTGAGAGTAGCCTATTCCGACGTTTTGGGCTACGACATGGTCGCTGAGGGTCCCAGCTGTTCTTGGCGTCTTACCGTAGATGGAGAACCTACACGCAGCTTTGGAGGTCACAGCAGCCAAGCTCACGGTCTGCGGCTTTGGCCAACAAACATGGAGTGGTTCCTTGAAGGGTTGTCTGAAGGCCCCAAGATGCTCAGGATTCAGGTGTTGAAAGGCACTGGAGCTTCTCAATGCTTGGCAGGTTGGCAACAGGGAGATGCAGAGAACTTCATAGAAGCGGAGGAACTTGATCCATACTATATGGAGATCGTTCATAACATGGCAGAGAGTGCCACGGCCTCTACAAGTTGGGTTGACATACCTGGAAGATCATTTGCATATGAGAAAACGGAGCATGAAAGTGCTCTGAAAGTCCGTTATATGGATAATTTCGGTTATAATATGAAATCTTCTGGAGCAGCCTGTTCCTGGCGTTTGCTCATGGATAATCAGGTTGTTGAAAAAGAGATCTCATCCCATGCCAATACAAGCCATGATGGTTGGCGTACGCATCCAAGGCATCTTTCATGGTTCCTATTCGATGTTCCTATGGGAAGGCATACATTCAAAATCCAGATCAAGAAAGCATCAACAGGAGTCAGCCAGTGTGTCTCTGGTTGGCCTAACACTAAAGTCGCCAATAGTTTCAGTGTCCAGGAGTTCAATGAGGGAGAGATGGCCCTCGTACGAGGAATGGCTGCCAGCAATACCAGCCCTAACGCTTGGACAAATATCCCATCACGTGATGTCACACATACAAAGCAGGAAGCAGAGAGTCAGGTTCGGATCACCTACACAGATGGTTTGGGGACCGCTATGCTTCTTCGAGGTTTGGGATGCCGTTGGCAGCTCACTGTGGATGGTGTAGTTAAAGGTCGTCCCTACAACAGTTACAACAGCAACGCTACAGGCTGGCGGATGGATCACAGCCGCCTTCAGTGGGTCGTAAGTGGTCTAAGCGCAGGGGCTCATCGATATCGCATCCAGTCCCTTCGACCAAATAACCTCACTACTTCGCATTGTTACGCGGGTTTTAGTGCCGAGAACTCTCTATTGATCGAGGAAATTGGTCGAGAGCTTCCGGTCCCTGAACCTCCTCTAGAGTGGCCACCCCGAGTAGCCAGCCCTGGAGTGAGTGATTACTTCGATTATACAGTATTAAGCCCTGAGGAGTGGACAGATCTACCAGGACGAGAGTTTGGCTTTGATAAGATTTCAGCCGGGAGCGTTCTGCGTCTTAGCTACAACGATGTGCTGGGCTACAGCATGAACAGTGAGGCTCCGGGTTGTTCTTGGCGTCTTATGGTGAACGATGTTGCAACCCGATCCTTTGGAAGCCGTACCAGCAAGGCTCTAGGATTACGGCTCTGGCCAACAAATATGGAATGGCTTCTTGAGGATCTGCCTGTAGGTCATCTGGATTTCAAGATTCAAGTTAAGAAGGGTGCTGGGGTTTCTCGATGTTTCGCTGGTTGGAACGATGAAAACACCGAGAACTTCATTGAAGTGGAAGAATTAGACTCTCATTATATGGAGATCGTCCATAACATGGCAGAGAGTGCTACTGCTTCTACAAGCTGGGTAGATATACCTGGAAGAGCTTTGGTTTATGAAAAACAAGAGCATGGAAGTGTTTTGGGCGTTAATTATATGGATAACTTTGGTTATAATATGGCATCGTCCGGAGCAGCCTGTTCCTGGCGATTGCTCATGGATAATCAGGTCGTCGAAAAAGAGATCTCATCGCATGCCAACACCAGCCATGATGGTTGGCGCACTCATCCTAGACATCTTTCATGGTTTATCTTTGGTGTACCCCTGGGAGAGCATACTTTTAAAGTTCAGATCAAGAAGGCATCTGCAGGAGTTAGCCAATGTGTCTCTGGTTGGCCCAACACCAAGGTAGCCAATAGTTTCAGTATCCAGGAATTCAATGAGGGAGAGATGGCCCTCGTACGGGGAATGGCTGCCAGCAACACCAGCCCCAATGTTTGGACAAATATCCCATCACGCGATGTCACACACACAAAACAGGAAGCGGAGAGTCTGGTCCGGGTAACCTACTCAGATGGTTTGGGGACCGCTATGCTTCTTCGAGGTCTGGGTTGTCGTTGGCAACTTACTGTAGATAATGAGATTAAAGGCCGTAATTATATCAGTTATAATAGTAATGCCACCGGATGGAGGATGGACCATAGCCGTCTTCAGTGGATCATAGATGATCTCGGTGCAGGAGCCCATCGGTATCGCATTCAGGCTCTCCGCCCAGATGCTAACACCAGTTCGCACTGTTATGCAGGCTTTAGCCCTGAGAATTTTCTATTGGTCGAGGAGATCGGTCGTGAGTTGCCTGTCCCTGAGCCTCCTCTAAATCTACCAGATCGAGCAGCCAGCCCAGAGGTAAGCAACTACTTCGCCTATACAGCATTGAGCCCTGGGGATTGGATGGATTTACCCGGACGAGAGTTCAGCTTCAATAAGACCTCAGGTGAGAGTGTTCTACGACTTAGTTACAATGATATACTTGGTTATAGCATGACCAGTGAAGGTCCTGCCTGCTCCTGGCGTCTTTTGGTGGGTAATACAGCTACTCTAGCCTTTGGAGGCCGCACCAGCAAGGCTCTAGGGTTGCGGCTCTGGCCAACAAATCTGGAATGGCTCCTTGAAGATCTGCCTATGGGTCGCTTGGATTTCAAAATTCAGGTTAAAAAAGGTGCTGGAGTCTCCCGATGCTTTGCAGGTTGGTATGATGGAAGCGCAGAGAACTTTATTGAGGTAGAGGAGCTAGATCCCCATTATATGGAGATCATCCACAATATGGCAGAAAGTGCTACTGCGTCTACAAGCTGGGTAGATATACCAGGAAGATCTCTGATTTATGAGAAAGAGGAGCCAGATAGCGCATTAGAGGTTAATTATATGGATAACTTCGGTTATAACATGGCATCTTCAGGAGCAGCTTGTTCTTGGCGCTTACTTATGGATAACCAAGTTGTCGAGAAAGAGATCTCGTCTCATGCCAACACCAGTCATGATGGTTGGCGTACTCATCCAAGACATCTCTCGTGGTTCCTCTTTAATGTTCCTTTAGGGGAGCATGCTTTCAAGATTCAGATTAAGAAGGCATCAGCAGGAGTCAGCCAATGCGTATCCGGTTGGCCTAATACAAAGGTTGCCAATAGTCTTAGTATTCGGGAATTCAACGAAAACGAGGTGGTCCTTAAGCGAAGTATGGCCGCCAGCAACACCAGCCCCAATGCTTGGACAAATATTCCATCACGTGATATCACACACTCAAAACAAGAAGCAGATTCTCAGATCCGAGTAACCTATACGGATGGTTTGGGAACCGCTATGCTTCTTCGAGGCTTGGGGTGTCGTTGGCAACTGACTGTGGATGGTGTGATTAAGGGTCGTATTTACAACAGCTACAACAGCAACGCTACAGGCTGGCGGATGGATCACAGCCGCCTCCAGTGGGTCATCAACGATCTGAGCGAAGGAGCCCATCGGTATCGCATCCAGTCCCTCCGCCCAGATGCTAACACCAGTTCGCATTGTTACGCGGGTTTTAGCGCCGAGAATTCTCTACAGATCGAAGAAATTGGTCGTGAAATTCCTGTCCCTGAGCCTCCTCTAGATCTCCCACCACGAGCAGTCAGCGATGAGGTGAGCGATTACTTCGCCTATACATCGCTGAGCCCCGCGGATTGGGCAGACTTGCCTGGACGAGAGTTTGGTTTTGAAAAAACTTCGCCTGAGAGTGTCCTGCGTGTCAGCTACAACGATACATTGGGTTACAGCATGATTGCGGAAGGCCCTGGTTGTTCTTGGCGTCTTCTGGTCAATGGTGCAGCGACTCAATCTTTTGGAAGTCGTACCAGCAAGGCTCTAGGGCTGCGAGTCTGGCCTACAAACCTGGAATGGCTCGTCGAGGATCTGCCTGTAGGACACCATGATTTCAAAGTACAGGTTAAGAAAGAATCTGGGGCTTCTCGATGCTTCGCCGGTTGGTTTGATAATAATGCGGAGAACTTCATCGAAGTTGAAGAGCTTGACCCCTACTATATGGCCGTTACTAAGGGAATGGGAGAAAGTGCTACCGCTTCTACGAGTTGGGTAGATATCCCAGGGAGATCCTTGGTTTATGAGAAGAAAGAAGATAAGAGCGGATTGGAAATCAATTATATCGACAACTTTGGATATAACATGTCTTCGTCTGGAGCTGCTTGTTCTTGGCGTTTGCTCATGGATAACCGGGTCGTCGAAAAAGAGATCTCATCTCATGCCAATACCAGCCATGATGGTTGGCGCACTCATCCAAGACATTTATCTTGGTTCATCTACGGTGCTGCTCTGGGAGAGCATACTTTCAAGATCCAAATCAAAAAGTCATCAGCGGGAGTCAGTCAGTGTGTCTCCGGTTGGCCGAACACGAAGGTTGCCAATCGCCTGAGTATTCAGGAGTTTAACGAAGATGAGATACTCCTTACGCGAAGCATGGCCGCCAGCAATACCAGCCCCAATGCTTGGACAAACATTCCATCACGCGATATCTCGCATGTAAAGAAGGAAGCAAATACTCAGGTTCGAGTAACCTACACAGATGGTTTGGGAACCACTATGCTTCTTCGAGGCTTAGGGTGCCGTTGGCAACTTACTGTAGATAATGTGGTTAAGGGTCGTCCCTATAACAGCTATAACAGTAATGCTACAGGCCATAGAATGGATCACAGCCGTCTCCAGTGGGTCGTCAGCGGTTTGAGCGAAGGGGCCCATCGATATCGCATACAGTCCCTCCGCCCAGACTCTACCACCAGTTCGCATTGTTACGCGGGCTTCAGCGCCGAAAACTCTCTGCAAATAGAGGAAATTGGTTATGAAGTCCCTGTTCCTGAGCCTCCCCAAGATTTGCCATCTCGTGCAGCCAGCAATGAGGTGAGTGACTACTTCGCTTATACAGCGTTAAGCCCTGGGGAGTGGACAGATCTGCCCGGGCGAGAGTTCAGTTTCAACAAGACCTCAGCCGAAACTGTTTTGCGTCTCAATTACAGTGACGCGCTGGGCTATAACATGACCAGTGAGGGTCCTGCCTGTTCCTGGCGTCTTTTGGTGGACAATGTAGCCACTCGAACCTTTGGGAGCCGCAGCAGCAAGGCTCAGGGAGTACGGCTCTGGCCTACAAGCCTGGAATGGCACCTGGAGGGTCTTGCTCAAGGAGCTCATCAGTTTAAGATCCAGGTCCTGAAAGGAACTGGGGTCTCTCAATGCTATGCGGGTTGGTCTAACGGAGAGGCAGAGAACTTCATTGAAGCGGAGGAACTGGCGGCCGATCGTGTGAGCATCGCGCGGCATATGGCCGAAAGCGCAACCAGTTCTACAAGTTGGGTGGATATTCCCGGTCGCACATTGGTCCATGAAAAACAGGAAGATCCAACTTTCCTGAAAATCTCTTACATGGACAATTTGGGCTATAACATGTCTTCTTCAAATTGGGCCTGCAATTGGCGTTTGCTCATGGATGATGTTGTAGTTCAGAAGGAGACAATGAACTACGCAAACACCAGCCATGATGGTTGGAGGACGCACCCGCACAACCTCTCTTGGATCGTTCCCGATGTTCCTCAGGGACAACACACCTTCAAGATTCAGGTCAAAAAAGCATCTGCAGGTGTCAGTCAATGCGCCTCTGGTTGGCCTAACGCCACAGTGGCCAACGCTCTGGTAGTCCAAGAGTTGGATAGCGATAATATCGCCATCCGACAGAACCTCTCCGATGTGTCCAGCACCCCTGCAGCTTGGACAAATATCACAAATCGGGATCTCAGCCATGCAAAGCAAGCGGCGGGGAGTCAAGTCCGGGTCACTTATGTAGATAGTGTAGGAACAGAGATGCTTCTGCGAGGCCAGGGTTGTCAATGGCGGCTTATGGTAGACAATCAGCCCAAGGGGCGCCTCTACAGCAGCTATAACAGTGAGGCGACTGGTTGGCGTTTTGGATACGGAAAGATGCAGTGGGTCCTTAACGACTTAAGCGCCGGATCTCATAACTATAAGATCCAGTTTGTTCGCCTTGACGCGAGCCGAACGAACCATTGCAGAGCGGGTATGGGTGCACCTCAAAATTACCTCATGGTAGAGGAAATTGGCCAGTAGCCCCTGACCTCTTGCTACATGGCTTTGATCTTCGCCTGAGGCACTCCTAAAAGCAGCCCAAGCCAGAAAATCTCATCGGGGAGTGTGCCATAAGAGGCCATCGCTCTTGCTCTATCGCCTGCCAGGCTTGTCAACGCAGGCTCGGTGGCCTTGGATACTCCACGACATGGACGATGATGATCGGCGTCTCAGTCACAGGCTCAGAGGCCTTAACGGTTAATCAGTCTCTCCATCAATGCTCCATCCCTCAGATTTTCGGTTGGCCATCTCGACCCCCCCCAACGTACAAACAGTTAACTGATATACAACGTTGGAATGTAAAACTAAGCGAGAAAAGGCACAGAAATCACAATATAAATTTCAGCTATTCTTGAAGCATCTCCCCAGGACTTTGGTGTAGAGGAGGTCCTGGCCCATGATGACAGGATGCCCACAGGAGATCCTGAGGTCTGGACTCTGGCTACCTCGGGCGTGCGTTACGGACAGCGGCTTGGATGAGCGCCTCGGCGATGAACCCTGCGTCCGTGTCCGCATGGTTGACAATCACGGCTACCGCCGCGTGGTGCTCCGGCGCGTAGAGAATCGAGGCGTGATACCCCGGCACCGTTCCCCCATGCCCATAGACAGCCCCCACACCCTCCACCTCACGCAGCATCACCCCCAAGCCGATGCGAAGCTCCCCTGCCTCCACGGGCGCGCTCACCATCTCTGTGTGTGACTCAGTGCTCAGCAGCTCGCCGCCATAGAGCCCCACCGTCCAAGCGAGGAGATCCGCCGCCGTCGTCACCATCGCCCCGGCGGTCCAGCGCAGCGTGGGGTGGAGCACCCCCGTGACATCGTCGTTCTGGGAGTTAAAGCCTGGAGAGAGGGGCCCATCGAGCGGCTCGACCCCCTCCATAAAGCTGCGCCTCAGTCTCAGCGGTTCGAGCACTCGGGCGCGGATGACTACGTCAGCTGCCTCGCCCGTGGCGCGCTCGAGGATGACTCCCAGGAGATGGTATCCCGAGTTGTTATAGCGCGCCACGACGCCAGGCTCAGCGAGGGGCTCATGGGCGATGATCACCTCGATGAGCGTCTCCTGACTGATGGGAGTGATGGGATCCTGGGCAGCGGCGCGCATGAACTCCTGGTCGTTGAGGAGATCGAAGAGGCCACTGGTGTGGTTGAGGAGTTGCCTGATCGTGATGAGTTCTCCGTTGGGGATCCCATCAATGTATTGGTTGACGGTGTCTTCGAGGGAGAGAGCCCCTTCATCTACGAGCTTGAGGATCGCGGCGGCGGTGAAAGTTTTGGTGACGCTGCCGACACGGAGGAGATCATCAGTCTGGAGGTCAACATTGGGGGCACCCATGCCCGTTGCCTCGATGATCGGGGGGCAGTCAAAGGTCTGGACGCCGATGACGGCGCCACGGAGGCTTGACCTCTCGGTGATCTTGCGGATCTCGGTGACGAGGGCCTCGCAGGAGGAACTCTCGGCGGGTTGAGTATCCTCGGTGGGGCTCGCGTCTTCCACCAGGGCAGTATCCTCGGTCAGGGCAGCATCCTCGACAGGGGTGGTGTCTCCAACTGCCACGTCTGAGGCGGGTGAAGTGGAATCCTCCTCGCCACCACAGCCAATGAGGAGCGCGACAAGAAGCACAAGGGGATATCGCATGGGGTTCCAGACGAGTCGATTCTCAGCGTTGGTGTGGCGGGACCAGCAGCCCTTAAATCCATACCTCAGAAGCTCTGGTTTCCTGAGCCCCTCAAAAGGAACACCTTGGATAGGGTGGATAAGGGCAGCGATCCTTTTTAGGATTTTACGATCTCTACGTTACCGGTGTACATATATATCAAATAGTGCAAATTTGAGGAGTTCAAGGCAAAATTCCTCAACCCAGTAGATGTTGAGACTTGTGGGCCCAAATCTCAAGTTTAACGAAGCCTGACTTCCCAATCATCAGGGAGGTCGATCTGATAGGCCAGCTTGAGAGATCGCTGCTCCCCGCTCTTTAAGCTTAAACTCCAACTGAGGAGCCCACGCTCTCTATCAAGTTGATAATCCTTGGTAATCTCCTCCTGATCGAGCAGCACCTTGATCTCCTCGCTCTTGCTCACCGGGATCGCCTCACGAAGCTCCACGCTGCGAGGCTGTGTGGCGTTGTTGCTTAGGTCAATCTGATAAGCGCGCAGAAGCTTCTTGGTTGAGGAGAGGAAGCTGGCTCCCTCCTCCCGAGAGAGCAGATCCCGACGCTTCAGCTTGAACTCCTCATCCACTCCCAAGGAGATCTCCAGAGCCTCACCAGGGGCGACATAGGAGAGCTGGCCATCGCCCACATAGGAGCCTCTTCGAAAGAGATGTAAGGCTCCAGGGATGAGAGGGTAAGGGAGGGGGTTCTTAAACTGGAGGACCTGATAGAGATAGGGGCTGAGCATAGGGATGGCGATCCACTTGAGCCGAGCCTTACTCTGGTTCAACTCAACAGGCATCCAGTGTTCACGACCATCTGCGCGGATCATCACCCGCTGAGGTAGGCGAAAGAGGAAGGCACGGCCCTGATCCTTGAGCTCCATGCGCTTGGGGCGCGCAGAGGAGGGCTGCTCTCCCGCTGACAGGGTTTCACGACGCTCCCAAGCCTCGACCAAGACCTGCTCCTCTTCCGCTTCCTGCCCCCAGAGCTGAAGCTGCGCGGGCAGCGGAGCCTCAACACCCAGGCGAGGTCGCGCGGTGGAGAGGAGCAGCTCCGCTCCATCCCAATCCTCTCCAGTAGATTGCTGGATGATCGCCGCCATACTCAGCTCCACCTGCCCCTCTTCAGGAGAAGCCCCCGGTAGAAAACGGAGATCATATTCAGGGCGCCAGAGCGCACTGGGGACAACATAGGAGAGCTTTACCTGAGTCCAGCCCGCCCCATGACAGGCTAAAGCTACCTCTACCATTAAAACTTCTCGCGCTGCCGCCAGAGAGAGGCCCTTGAGCTTCCGCCTTCGCTCCTCACGCTGGCGCTTTAGCTCTCTGACCTTCTTGGCGCGGCGCCCTCGCGCTGAGGCTCCGCGTCGCCCCTCCTGTCGTATCATCTCCAGAGTTCGGGTCCAGCTCTCCAGCTTGGGTTTAGAGGAGCGCGCCTCCTCTGAGATGAGCGCCAGGGAGTAACGCTCGTAGTCTCCCAGAAGCTTGGCCCGCTCCTGAGCACCGCGTTCATCTTCGCTGAGTTCCAAGAGGCGAGCTTCATCTCTCTGGATCTCTTGGAGGAGCTGCGCCCGCTCAACGGCGCTCTGTTCACCTTCAGACTCTAAGCGGCTGGAGGTCCCCACCGCCTCAGCCTTCCCCGAAGCCTGGGCGTGGAGGCTGCGGGGATCTACAGAGGCGGGGAGAGGCCCAAAGCGGATCTTAGTGCCCTCTCCGAGACAATTGATCTTGGCGCCTCGCTGCACCTCTGCGCGATCAGCGAAGATCAGGACCCGTTCAATCTGAGGTGCAGCAGCCCAGCTCAATATGGGGAGAGATATCAACAGAGAGATCAACTTCATCAGATCCTCCTACTGGCTCAGCCGCCAGCCCTCTGGGTGGCTGATCTCATATTCAAACTCGACAAGGCCCTTCTGACCGGGCTCTACCTTTAAGCTCCAACGCAGCAGACCCTCTGGATCTGCGGAGGCGGAGGGCTCTCGTTTGAGCAGCTTGACCTCCACCTCCTCCTGTTGGCTCTTGGGGATCTGATCAACGATCTCCAGGCGAATAGAGCGGCGCTTATAGTTGACCGCCTCGATGCGCACAGAGTAGCGCCTGATCTCTTGGCTGCTGAGGATCCCCTCTGTACGGGTCTGGCTCTTGATCATACGTCGCAAGCGGAGATCTTCATCTGCGCCCAAGGGCAGGCTGAGCATCCCTCCCGGACCAGTGGTCTTTAGCCAGCCCCTCGCCGCGAACTCTCTCCCCAAGAAGATATCGACAGGCCCCGCCAGAATGGGTCGCGCTCCTTGATTTTTTACCTCTGCCTTGAGGTAGGCGCGCTCCTCTAGGCTGGGGGTAGCCTCATAGAAGCTTGTCACCGGGTAGCGCTCAGCGCTCAAGGGCACCTGAATGGCGCTCTTGCCGCTGGGAATGCTGATCGAAGCTGGGCAACGGTAGATAAAGTCCAGCCCTCCCGCGAGGCTCGCGGGAAGATCAGAGGAGAGTGGACGCTGGCCACCGTGAGGGCGTTGTCCACCCAGATTGAGCGGGCTGCGGCGTACCGATCTCCTGCGTCGCTCTCGCCTCACCTCGACCATCAGATCGCTGGCTCGAAAGCTCTCCTCTTCTCCGGAATCCCAATCTCCTTCATCATCAACCGAGATCCCTGCGATAGGGCTCCCGCTCACATGGACCGCTTGGAGCATCTGGCCAACACAGCCCTCCGCCTCAGCTTGAAGGCTGAGGGCTTTTTGGCGCGCGATCTGTAGCCTGCTCCGCTCATGCCTCTGGACTTTAGGATCTCTGCTCTCCCTTAGACGCTGTAGAGCGGCCTCTGAAAGCTTCAGGAGGGCGTGAACCGCCACCAAGCGCTCATGCACACAGTTCAGCTCAAGGAGATCACGCCGTGCCCTCTTCTCCTCCTCTCTACGTTGGAGCTGCGCGAGGATCCCTCGGATGGTCCTGAGCGTCTCATCCTCTCCTTGTCGTGGCGCTTCGTCGCTGCTCTTTTGCTCCTCACCGCTCATAAGCTGCTTCAACGCCTCCAGCTGCTCCTTAAGGAGGCGCTCCTTAAAAGCCCGCTCTCGCTCCAAGGGGGTTTGCTGGGGTTGGGGTAGAGGTCGGGCTGGAGACTCCAAGGCGCGGCGCGGTCGAGGCCGCGAGCGGGGGAGAAAGTCACGACGCTCCCCCAAGGTCCAGGTGGCCAGCTTGGGGAGCTTGACTTCCTGACTGGGGATGCTGGTAGAGAGCGCGATCTTAACCTCAGGCCAATCCTCGCCGCTCTCCTGTTGAACCTGACCGGCAGAGCGCAGCTCTACCTGCTCTGGATCAGGCTGATAATAGAGGGCATAGCTGGGCTTCCAGTGAGCCCCTGAGACGAAATATTCCGCCTCCAAGCTGCTCCTCCCCGCTTTGGAGACCTCCAGGACCAACAGAACCTCTCTGGGAAGCGACCCCTGAAGCTCCTGGGCCCTGATTTGAGCCTCAAGCTCCAGACTTTCTTTAAACAGCACCTGTTGGGAAGTAGATAGAGCGCGAAGCCCTTGGTGGCAGCTCGCTCGTCGAGCCTGGATAAAGTCCAGCACCCGTCGCCAAGAGTCTGGGGCGATGGGCAGAGGAGCCTTGCCTAGACGCGACTCCTCTTTGGGAGGGGGACGGGGAGAGATCTGAGCCAGAAGTTCTAACTCCTGCTTGAACATCGCCTCCTCATCCTTGAGAGCGCGGAGGCGATCGGTGAGAGCCTCCAGGGCCTTAATCTGGTGATCAGCCTCAGTGAGATCTCGCTGTGTCTTGAGCGACTCTTGATGAATGACCCTGAGGACCCGTCCCCCAGAGCTGTTGACCCGTAAGGTCCCTGGCAAAAGGGTCCCTGGTAGATCAGGTAGGCGCAGTCGATGGATCCCTTGGCTCAACTTGAGCAGCCCTCGCCGTGATATTTGGGCGCGATCGCTGAAGACCATCACCTCGACGATGGGGAGCTGTACTCGCCGCGCCTCCTCTCTCAGCTCAGGGCCTACGCTGATCTTGGGAAGACTGGCGAGGAGGGCGAGGCTATAGCAGAGGAGCATAATCCTTCTCCTGAGGTTAAGGGCTGCCCAGCAGACATCTTCACTCAGAGAAAGTGTCCTGTTAAGAGCGCCGTAAAGATAGACTCAACCGGGGCGGTCTGTAGCCAACCCGCAGGAGCCTACTGTGGCCTCTCTCAGATCCCTCCAGAGTGGCTCGCCACCGTCGCCAAAGGAGGGCTTATCTTGGAGATGGCTCTCGATCATCGATCGCTTGAAGAGTGAAGCTATTTGATCTTTTTGAGCAGCTCCGCTTTCTTTACAAGCTGGATAAACTCAGCGCGGTAGCCCTCTAGATCTTTGCCCTTGGCGCCTTGGCCCAACTCCTTGACCCTCTCCCAGCTGCTCTCGCCTTTGAACTGAGAATCACGCAAGATCATCCCAAACATCGCCACCGCCGCTGAGAAACGGAAGTTGTCAGAGGTCTCTTTGAGCTGTTGATCTCGGATCGGCTGGGAGATCAGCTTGCTCTTATCGCCATCTGGAGCTTTATAACGCAGCTTGAGGGTCATCAGCTCCTGGGAGCCCGCCGCTGGAGAGGGGATCGACTTTTGGTATTTTAGCTCGTCGATACCGGAGATTTTTTCTTTGGAGCCCGCTGGGATGATCTCATAGAGAGCGGTCACCGTGTGCCCCGCGCCCAGCTCTCCAGCGTCCTTCTTATCATCATTGAAGTCTCTGGCTGCCAGCAGTCGATTCTCATAGCCGATGAGGCGATAGGCTTTGACCCGGCTGGGGTTAAACTCGATCTGGATCTTCACATCCTTAGCGATGGTGAAGAGGGTGCCCCCCACCTCATTGACGAGGACCTTCTTGGCCTCCAGGATGCTGTCGATATAGGCGTGGTTGCCATTGCCATGCTTGGCCAGCTTCTGCATCTTGGCGTCCTGGTAGTTGCCCATCCCAAAGCCCAAGATGCTCAGGAAGACCCCCGATTTTCGTTTCTCTTCGATGAGGCGAACGAGCGCTCCATCGCTGGATTGCCCGACGTTAAAGTCTCCATCGGTAGCCAGAATGATGCGGTTGTTGCCCCCTTTGATAAAGTTGTCCTGAGCCACCTTATAGGCCAGTTTGATCCCCGCTCCGCCCGCTGTAGAGCCCCCGGCGCGTAGACCATCAAGGGCAGTGAGGATCTTTCCTCGCTGCTTGCCTGGCGTTGAGGGCAAGACCAAGCCTGCAGCACCCGCATAAACCACGATGGCAACTCGATCCTGGACACGCATGTTCTTAACCAGTAGTTTGAAGGCGGCCTTGAGCAGAGGCAACTTATTGGAGTTGTTCATCGAACCAGAAACATCCAGGAGGTAGACCAAATTGCTGGGAGGGAGCGCTTGGAGGTCGACTTTCTTTCCCTGTAGACCGATATGTATCAGGCGATGTGCTGGAGCCCAGGGGGCCGCTGAGATCTCTGTGTTAATCGAGAAGGGCTGCTCCTTAGGGCTGGGGTAATCATAGCTGAAATAGTTGATCAGCTCCTCGATGCGTACAGCGTCAGCGGGAGGAGGACGGTTCATATTAAGGAAGCGACGAACGTTAGCATAGGCCGCTGTATCAACGTCGATAGAGAGGGTCGAGAGGGGCTCCTTCTGAGCTGACTTAAACTCATTCTCTTTGATCTTGTCATAGCCCTCTCGGCTTGCACTCACAGGAGCAAGCTCTCCAGGGAGCTGTGGCTTATTGGGTCTTAGAAGTTGGCCTTCGACAGAGTGCTCAGAGAAACGGAAGGATTTCAGCTTCCTCGCTCGATAATCCCTCTTTCCCTTTGCTCCACCATTCTTGAAGTGCCTAGGCTTGATCATCGGTGGGGGTTTTGGGCTGGGAGAGGGGCGCTTCATCGGCGAAGGATCTGGGCTGGGGGCAGAACTCTCCCCTTTCTTCTCCTGGATTTGAGCCTTAAGGAGAAGGCTCAGGCGCAGGGTCTCTCCTGCTTTGACCAGCAGCGTGCGGCTCTGACTTTGAAAGCCCAGCTTGCTACAGTTCAACCTCTGTGTTCCCTCGGGGACCCTCTTAAAGAGGAGGCGGCCATCAGCCGCTGTAGAGCCGCTCTGTCCAGCGATCTGACAGTGCGCTCCGGCCAAAGGACCTTGTTTTGACTTGAGTTCAACGGCGACTTGGCCGAAGCCCTGAGCTTGGGCGCTCAAGCCCCAAAGCAGTAGCATAATGCTCAGTAGAAGTCTCTCTTTCATAGGGTGTTCCTTACTCTTTTAGGAGGGATGAGTTGGGGGTTGATGACTAGAGCGACACGAGGAGCAATCTACTATGCCCACATCACCCACGACGGCGATGCTCGACCGGACTCGGCCCCGTCTGCGCCTGTGCACTCGCCGGAGGCGCGTAGCGTCGGTATCGCACGTGGTCTGTGGACTGGAGCATGGAATTTTGCAACTCATAGCGATCTATTTGATCTGCTTAAGTAGCTCTGCCTTCTTTACCAGCTGAATGAAGTCATAACGATAGCCCTCTTTGTCTTTGCCTTTAGCATTTTGGCCCAGTTCCTTGATTTTCTCCCAGTTGCTGCTCGCTTTAAACTTGGAATCGCGTAGGATCATCCCAAACATCGCCACTGCCGCCGAGAAGCGGAAGTTGTTGGAGGTCTCCTTGAGCTGTTGATCTAGGATCGGCTGGGAGATCAGCTTGCTCTTATCACCATCTGGGGCCTTATAGCGCAGCTTGAGGGTCATCAGCTCCTGAGAACCCGCCGCTGGAGAGAGGGCTGATTTCTGATATTTGAGCTCATCGATGCCGGGGATCTGCTCCTTAGAGCCTGCGGGGATAATCTCGTAGAGCGCGGTCACGGTGTGCCCTGCGCCCAGCTCTCCAGCATCCTTCTTGTCATCGTTGAAGTCTTTAGCAGCCAACATACGATTCTCATAGCCGATGAGGCGATAGGCTTTGACCCGGCTGGGGTTAAACTCGACCTGGATTTTTACATCCTTAGCGATGGTGAAGAGGGTGCCGCCCATCTCCTTCACTAAGACTTTCTTAGCCTCTAGGATGCTGTCGATATAGGCATGATTGCCGTTGCCATGCTTGGCCAGCTTCTGCATCTTGGCGTCTTGATAGTTGCCCATACCAAAGCCCAGGATGGTGAGGAAGACCCCCGACTTACGCTTCTCCTCGATGAGGCGTACAAGCTCTCCGTCACTAGATTGTCCAACGTTGAAGTCCCCATCAGTGGCCAGGATGATGCGATTGTTACCCCCCTTGATAAAATTATCCTGAGCTACCCTGTAAGCCAACTTGATTCCAGCTCCTCCCGCAGTAGAGCCACCAGAGCGAAGGCTGCTGAGGGCGGTAATGATTTTACCTCGCTGTTTACCAGGGGTGGAGGGCAGGACCAAGCCCGCAGCACCTGCATAAACCACGATGGCAACTCTATCTTGGGCACGCATGTTATTGACCAACAGCTTGAGGGCTGCCTTGAGCAGGGGCAGCTTATTCGGACTGCCCATCGAGCCAGAGACATCTAGGAGGAAGGTGAGGTTGCTGGGAGGGAGCGCCTGAAAGTCGACCTTTTTCCCCTGTAGACCGATATGCACCAAGCGATGCTCTGGGTTCCAGGGCGCTGCTGAGATCTCGGTGTTGACCGAGAAGGGCTGCTCCTTGGGGCTGGGGTAGTCATAGTTGAAATAGTTGATCAGCTCTTCGATGCGCACAGCATCTGCGGGGGGCAGGCGGCTCATGTTGAGGAAGCGGCGGACATTGGCATACGCCGCTGTGTCTACATCGATAGAGAAAGTAGAGAGGGGCTCCTTGAGCGCAGACTTAAACTCATTTTCTTTGATCTTGTCATAGCCTTCTCGGCTGGCGGGCCTAGGGCTCAACTCAGCTTGGCGCAGAGCGATCGCTGTGGATGGAGGGGGCGCGCTTCGGGCAGGCATCGCGAGAGCCATCGGAGCGGGGCGCGACATGCTGCGGGGTTTTGCTACCGGCGCAGCCCGCCGTCTCAACGCAGGGCGCTTCATTCGCACCTTTTTGCTCTTTCGACGATTTCGGGAGCGAGCCTTTTCTCGCCTCGGTTCAGGTGCTTCAGCCGCTTCAGCAACATCATCAGAGACTCTAACGACTTGAGCCACCAGCTTGAAATTGACCTGTGCAGTCTGCCCTGCTTTGACAGTTACGCTTTTGCGTTGCGCCTTAAAGCCTGCCTTACGACAGCTCAGCGTTTGCTTTCCGGCCGGCACCTTGGCGAAGAGGAAGCGACCATCCGCGCCAGTGGTCTTGCTCTGGCCCAGTAGACTACATTGAGCGCCCGTGAGAGGGCCGCTGGCTGAGCTGACTTGGCCCTGGACTTTTCCAAAAGTCTGAGCTTGTGTGTTGGGGATAAGGAATAGGAGGCTGGCGAGAAACAGCAGCGTTTTTCCCATGATGAGTCCCTTCTTTTGTCCGTCCTAGGGAATGACGATGGGACCCCAACGCGCTCAGCGAGGCAAGGTTCTTAGAAGGGATTATTTTTGGGCTGCCCAGAGCCTCTCTTCGCTCTACTCGTCGATCTGGAGGAAGCCGGTGTCATCTGGACTGAACTGGTTATCTGAGCCCAGGATGTTGTTCACCGTGCCATTGGCATCACAGTAGGTCCAAATTCCATCACCAAGGCGAACTCGGAAGGCCTGAGAGTAGAGAGCGCCCGGAACGCCCGGCAGGAGTATGTTGGCTTCAAACTCATCGTTGTTTCCCTCTTGGCTACTGAAGTGAGCATCGAAGAAGATCCACTCTGCTGGGACCAAAGCTGGATCGGTCCCAAACTCACCATAGCCCCACTGAACCTCCATCTCCTCAGCAGCCCCTCCCGCTTCAGTGATTCCCGCTTCATAGACGTGGCCATAGAAGTTCATCGCAGCGCCCTCAGCTCCCTGCGCCTCTGGAGACAGCTGTATGCAATAGTCGATGGGCTCATAGGCGAACCAGTCGGGATAACGAACCCGCTCTCCCTGTTTCTCAAAGCTGATCTCAGCCCAACCGCTCCCTGGGGGCACTTCACAGAAGACCCCCCCTTCTGCATCGATACAATCCAGGATGGTCTCTCCAAAGCGGATCACACAATCATCAGCACGGGCGTTAAAGGTGTTCAGACCCAGGAAGTAACCCCCCATCTCTGAACCTCGTCGACGTCCCTCCCAGATCTGAGAATCTCCTGCGCTGAAGTTGGGGTAGACCAGACCAAAGTTATGACAGTAGCTGCCCCCATCTGGCGCCGCTGAGGGGCAGTGCATGGCGGGATCTTCAGAGGCGAGGTAGGCATGGGTAGCGCGACAGGCCAGGGTATCTCCCTGAAGCTGCCCAGGCTCTCCCAGCGTAAAGATCTCAGAGCAAGCCATCATGCATTGAATCTCAGGAGGCAGCATCCCCCCCTCCTCAAAGACAGCGTGTTCTCCCGTACAGTTGTTCAGGGCAAGAAAGCAGTAGGCTTCACAGGGAGCGACCTCGACACAAACCCCCTCTTGGCAAGCGTTCCACTCGGGGCAAGCTTCATCTGTAAGATTATAGTCACAGACGGGCTGACCCTCTTGGACCTCACAGCGCCCAGGGGCGCTGAAGGTGCGCCGGGTGATCTCATCAGCGCAAGTCGGTGGTGGAGGCTCAGTACAGGGGTTGGGCTCGCAGAGGTTCTCTTCTACACAGACAGGGTTGGGGAGCCCTGGGCTGGGTGGATTTACGCGTTGGAAGTCGGTGGCGTTGTCATCTGTATCTACGCCGCCTTGACAGCGCGCCAAAGAGAAGCCCTCCTCGTTGAGATCACCATCGGAGACCCCTCCTCCCTCACCCACTCCATCCATATCGCCCTCATAGGCCAAGCCATCGACAAAGGCACCATCAGCGTCCAGGAGACGGAGGCCATCAGGGGCGCCGTTCTGGATCGAGAAGTTATCAGGATGGATGGTCTGAACTTCTGGAGGTGTAGGGAGCGTGGCGTCGGCGATCAGTAGATAGGCTCCAGGCTCAAGGCTCCCCTCCAGATTGATCGTCATATAGAGTTCCCCATTTCTGCCGTTGATGAGCTCAATGCGCCAGCCGGTGAGGTTTTGAGGCCCTGTCCCACTGTTCAGCAGCTCGATGAACTCCAGAACCTCATCGTTGGGCTGATCATAATCGACCTCATTGATCACCATGACCCCATCACCGCCCTGAGCATGACAGGCTCCTTCAACACAGCTCTCAGCCTCTGGACAGGGGATCTCCTCGGTCGGGTAGTTGCAGAGATGTCCACCACCCACCACAGAGCAATCACCCAGAGGCGCATAGCTCAGGATGGTGTTTTCATCTAGACACTCCGCTGCAGGGGGAACATCACAGGGGTTGGGCTCACAGGGGTTCTCCAACCCCTCACAGAGAGTGTTGGGCAGCCTTGGGGTCCCCCTGTGGTCGGCCTCTACAGAGTCCAGGTAGATCTCGCTGGCGAGGCACCAGCTCTCCGCGTTGTCGTTGGAGAGGTGATCATAGGCGCTGGGGTGGAGCTGCCAAGCGGTTCGGCGAGTAGAAGAACCATAGCTCATCGTATCGATGAGCTGCTCATCACAGATCAGGCTCACGGTGGCGCCTGAGTTGCCCACGCTGACGCTCAACAAGGCATCGGGCACCAGATCACCATTGAGGACAGGATCATCGCTGCGCACCATCAAGAACTCCTCCCCTGCCGGGATCTCAAGGCCATCTAAAGCCTGCTGGTTGCCGTTGATGTCCAAGATACAACCATCCAGGAGTGTGGGTATCTCAACTAAGCTGCGCAGCTCGATCCACTCTGCGCTGACATCTGCGAGAGGGGTGTGTGGATCAGGCATCAGCTCCGTAAAGATGATCTGCCCCTCCTGTAGACCAAAGATGCACTCACCCGCCGCGCAGCCCATCCCCATCTCGCCACAGTCCCAGCGATCCTCCAGCCAGTTACAGACCGCTTGATCTTCAATCACCTCACACTCAGCACCCAGGTAACTGATGCGAACATTTCCATCACAGCTCGGCTCGGGGAGATCTTGGCAAGGGTCTCCAGCGCAGGGATCCTCCAGCCCTTCTACAAGCAGATGTCCAGCCTGAGCAGAGTCATAGCCATTCTGGCTACCATCTCCATCGCAGAGGGTCCAGCTGCGACCGTTATCAGCGGTGATTCGGTAGGCCATATCATATTCACCTACCGCAGGAGCGACAAAGAGCGCGCGAAACTCATCGTTATCGGGCTCTCCCGCCGCGTCAGCGTCCCAGCCTGGGGTTGGGCTGGTGAGGAACCATTCCCAGCCCTCCCCTGGAACGCTGCCGACCGGACCAAAGCCAAACTCTGCGCGGATAAAGAGAGTTTCGTCGAAGCCATGAGTCTGATCGCTGACTCCTTCTTCATAGAAGCGCCCAAAGGCGATCTCATCAGCTCCTGGGTTACTGTTCAGCTCCAAAGGAGCCTGGAAACGGCACCAATCGATGGAGTTGTCACAATCCTGATTGAGGAAACCAGGAGAACCGGTGTTATTGGAGTGATAGGGGCGGCTGGAGCGGCACCAGTTGCTGCCCTCATCGTTGGCTGCTGCATCCCAGCTCTGAGGATCGAGAATCAGAGAGTTGCCTCGAGCGGCAGGGAAGCCCTCAGCCTCATCATAGGCTACTACATCCACCACAACATCAGCGCATTGAAGCGTGATGGTATCTGAGGAGTTGTTCAACGCGAACTCAAAGAGCTGATGGAACTCAAGACCGCCGTTGACCTCCTGGTCATTAGAGCGCCCGAAGATGGCATAGTCACCTGGACCAAGGCGTAGGTTCTCTATCGAGATGCTCCCCTCTACGCCGTTGCTGTCAGAGACGGTGCAGTCCTCTAGATCCAGGATACTCTCGGTTATGTTATAGATCTCAAACCACTCACCATCATTATCGATGATGGCTCCGCTGGGATCGTACATAAACTCTGTAAAGATCACCTCGCCCTCAGCGGGCGGGATGCCTGGGATTACACAAACTCCCCGGCGACAGACCTCCTCATCTGCGCAGGGCTCCGGCAGGGCGCTGTAGCTACAAGCAGGGGCTTCATCAACCACAGAGCACTCTCCAGGGCTCTGGTAGATCAGACGAGCTAGACCCTCCTCATCGCAGATCGTCGGAGGAGGATCTGTGCAGGGGTTGGGGTTACAGCGAGGGTCATCGGGGACCTGGATGCTCATCTGCCCCGTCTGCTCAGCTTGGTAGCCATCTGAGTTGCCCTCTCCCAGATCGCAATAGTCCCAGTTAGCCCCCCCATCAACGCTGAAGCGGAAGAGATAAGCGTAGGTTCCCACAGCAGGCGCAGGAACTTCAGCGACATAGCGATCATTGTTGGGCTCTCCACCCTCCTGAGCGTTCCAGCTCGCGTCAGGAACAGCAGCGATCCAGTCCCAGCCCGCCGGATCCATGATCGCCAAGCCATAACCCAGCTCAGCCAAGACCTGCTCGCTGCTGTCGGTGGCATCGCTGAGATCAGTGACCCCTGCCTCATAAAGGATTCCATAGATCTCAAAGAGATCCTCAGGAGCACCGTCGATCAGTTCAGGGGAGTGTAGGCGGCAGTAATCAGGGCGGTTGATCTGAACACAGGCTTGGTTCTCTCTGCCTGGAGTTCCAAAGTGGTTCTCCTCTTCTGCCCCTTCCACACTGTAGTAGATCTCTTCGGAGAGACACCAGTGAGCGGCGATATCATCATTTGCGACCGCGTCAAACTGTTCTGGGTTGAGCTGATAGGCGCGACGACGCCCGTTCAGATCTTGATAGCTGATGTTGTCGATGAGCAGCTCAGCATCACCCTCTCCACAGATCAGGCTGAGGCTATCACCGCTGTTATTGAGGCCAAAGCCAAAGAGGTGATCTGGAGTCAGGCCACCATTATCGATGGTTGGATCGTCGCTCTGGGCAAAGAGAGCGAGGGCACCTGCCTCCAGGTTAAGCCCCATGATTGGCTCCTCGTTGGCGGAGTCTCGGATGACACAGCCGTGCAAGCTGCGAGGCGTATCTGCGAGGTTCTTGATCTCAAACCACTCAGCCTCTCCATCGGCGAGGGGGCCGTGGGGATCGTAGAGGAACTCTGTAAAGATGATCTCCCCCTCAGCGGGCCAAGAGAGCCCAGCGGCACAGGCACCCTGCTCACAGCGCCCTCCATCCACGCTACAATCTTGCTGCTCCTCTTCAAACTCACAGAGGGCTTGATCTTCATCCACCGTACAGCTCCCAGGAGCCAGATAGCTGATCAGCCGAAGGCCATCTTCGGCACAGATGGGAGCGGGAGCCTGGGCACAGGGATCGCCCTCACAGGGGCTCGCCAAGGAGGTCAGTTGACCGGCGTTCTCGATCTGATAGCCTCCATCGGAGCCATCACCCTCGGCACCACGGGTATCACAGTAGAGCCACTCAGCTTCAGCGCGACGAAAGCGGTAGGCGAAGTCATAGCTGCCTGGCGCGGGGGCCACAAACGCAGCCATATATTCATCGTTGCCCGGCTCCTCATCATCCAACCATTCATCGTTGGGACGGGCATCAAACCAAGTCCAGCTCTCCAAATTGGGCTCGCTGCCCTGAGGGCCAAAGCCAAGCTGTCCCTCCAAGATCGCGTCGGGATCCGTGGTTCCGCTGCGATCTGTAATCCCCGCCTCAAAGAGGTGGCCATAGACCTCAAACTGAGCACCTGCAGGGATCGAAGCTTCCTCTGGACGATCTAGACGGCACCAGTCTACGGTCAGATCGGGATCAGGACACTCTGGGTTGGGCAAGCCTGGGCTGCCCTTGTGATTGAACTCTTCATTCTCTGCGTTGATGAAGTAGTCCTCGCTGGCCTCACACCAATTGTCTGGATCATCATTGGCGTCAGCGTCATAGGCGCTGGGATCAAGTTGGATAGAGACGCGACGAGCGTTGGGGAAGCCCCCATCCTCATTAAAGTCCAGGATATCGATGATCTGCTCAGCGCAGCTCAGGGTCAGGATATCGCCACCGCTGTTTAACCCAAAGCTGTAGAGGTGATCAGGGAGCAGGCCGCCGTTAAGGGCGGGATCATCGCTCTTAGCGAAGAGGGCATAGCCTCCCGGCTCCAGCGTAACTCCCTGGATATCGATGGTGTTGCTGTTGTCTGAGACGGTGCAGCCGTGAAGGCTGAGCACAGCTTCGCTTAGGTTGTAGATCTCAAACCATTCTGCGTGATTCTCCTCTAGAACATCGTGGGGATCATAGAGAACCTCAGTGAAGATCATCTCTCCAGGTTGGGGGAGGGTGCCAGGGAGCTGGCAGACTCCATCAACGCAGCTCAGCTCCGCGCAATCCTCCTCCTCTTCAGCGCCCAAATCACAGCGGTAGCCCTCAGCGGCCTCTACGTCCAGAACACAGAGGTTATGGATCTCGCTGTGGACGATGTTGCTTTCACAGCTCCGTAGAGGCTCTTCGCTACAGGGATTAGGGCTGCAGAGGCTGGCCTCGCTGACCAAGCTACCCGCGTTCTCGATTTGATAGCCCCCATCAGAGCCATCCCCCGCTTCAGCTTGCTGATCGCAGTAGAGCCAGCTCTGTCCTGCGTCAGCGCTGACGCGGAAGGCTAAGTCATAGGTCCCTGGCGCTGGCGCTGGCAGCTCGATCTGATACTCATCGTTGTCGGGCTCTCCCGCCTCACCCGCGTTCCACTCTCTGTTTGGATAAGCAGAGAACCAGATCCAGCCCTCAGCGCTGGCGGGATCGCTGGCATCTGGGCCGTAGCCCAACTCGACAAAGAGGGCTGGGCTGGGATCGGTCGCCTCAGAGAGATCTGTGAGCCCCTCTTCATAGAGGCGAACATAGGCGGTAAAGGGCTCACCTGCGGCGAGACTGAGCTCTAAGGGCCACTGAAGCCGACACCAGTCCACCTCCTCAACTTCAGGGACACAGGAGGGGTTGGCCGCGCCAGGGCTGCCTCGATCACCGCTCTCCAGGGGGGGGGCCAGGGAGAGGCACCAGCTCTCAGGCAGGTCATTCTCTTCAGCGGAGATCATCTCAGGGGCCAAGCTCAGAGAGACCCCTGAAGCCGAGGGCCAGCCATCGCCGTAGCTCACCGCGTCGATGAGGCTGCCGAAGGGATCTAACAAGCGCAGCTCATCCCCTCCATTGCCCAGGGCGAGGTTCTCAAAGGCCAGATCCGCGAGGATCCCACCGTTGATCTCTGGATCCCCATTGCGAGCCAACACAAACCAGCCCCCAGGAGGGATGAGTTGAGGCTGAGCTGCTTCAAAGCGGAAGCCCTCCTCGCTGTTGTCGTGTAGGGTCCAACCGTTGAGATCGATCTCCGCCTCGGTGGTGTTGTGGATCTCCAGCCACTCTCCCTCTGAGTCTCCCACCGCCGCAGGGTTAAACATGATCTCAGTGAACACCAAGGCGCCAGGGGCGCTGGGCTGAGCGCAGCGATGGTTGGGAAGGCAGCTGCCCCCCTCACCACAGTCCCCGTCAGCCATACAGCAGTTGGGGACCTCAGGGTTCTCACAGCGATTCTCTACACAGAGATCGTCGGTGCAGGCGTTGTCATCGGCGCACTCGACGCTCTCATGACAACACTCAGGGATCTCCTCTTGACCACAGAGCTGATCAACACAGCGGGCTTGGGTGCAGGGGTCCTCATCGTCGAGGCAGTCGCTGTCCTCTTCACAGCCCTCACCACAGCCGGGGATGGGCTCAAGGAAGCAGCCTCCTGCGGCGCAGCGGGGGGCAGTGCAGGGATCAGCATCATCGGGACAGTCGCTGTCCTCCTCACAGCCTCCGCAGTCAGGGATAGCCTCCTGTCCACAGACCCCCTCTTCACAGCTCCGCTCGGTGCAGGGGTCCTCATCATCAAGGCAATCCTCTGGGGTCTCACAGCTCTCACCACAGTTGGGGATGGGCTCCTGTCCACAAATCCCCTCCTCGCAGCTCCGCTCGGTACAGGGATCCTCATCCTCGGGGCACTCTTCTGGAGTTTCACAGCTTTCGCCACAGCCTGGGATGGGTTCCTGCCCACAGATCCCCTCTTCACAGCTTCGCTCTGTGCAAGGATCCTCATCCTCGGGACAATCCTCAGCAGCCTCACAGCTGTTGGGAGCTCCGTCTGTCAGGGATGTGTCGTCTTGAGAGGTGTCCAGTTTAGGCTGTGCGTCTCTCTGACCCCCATCGCTCTGACCGAGATCCAAGGTGGGGTTTTGACCACTCCCATCATCACAAGCAAGGAGCGCCAAGCCAGCAGCCAGATAGAGGCCCCAGCGAAAGCTCTTGTCAACAGGGAAAGAAGGGAACATCTCATCTCCTCCAAAGGCGAAAAATCACGCCGATTCTTTCTCGGAGTCTATGAGTGAGTCAATCAAGAGCACAGGATGATCTCAGAGCTGCTGAGGATGCGCTGCTCAAGCTTCAACTCCAGCGCGGTGTGGAGATCCAGTTGACGGTCTTGGGAGGCTCAATGTGGCCCTTTTTAAGAGAGGGAGATCGAGTCTGGATCCGCCCCCTTCCTCCCCGTGCTGGTGATGTAGTGTTGTTGGATAGTGGTGGACTGGGTCCTCTCCATCGCGTCCTGCTGCGGCTCCCAGGGGGGCGTTGTTGGGTGAAAGGAGATGCTGCTCTTCGAGGAGATGGTTGGATCTCTCCAGAGCGGATCTTAGGCCGGGTGGTGGCTCTCAATCGTGGAGGGCAGCCTCGACGCCTCCCTCGTCAGCTTCCTCGGCTCTGCTCACTCCTGCTCCCCCCTCTACTGCGCCTCTACCGCCAAACCTCTCAATGAGCCCTGGTGTTGAGCAACGACGCTCTGTCCAAGGCTTCAGCAGGCGCGCGACGCGGCGGCTTCCTCCCCGAGGTCCCAGGTTAAAGCGCTCCCAAGGCCAAGCCTGAAAGATCCTACGGATCAGGAAGTAACGCTCCTCTGGACTCAACAAGGTTCTCAGCTCTGGATCGGAGAGACCTGCTAAGCAGAGCGCTTGGCAGGGACCAACGCTGAGATCATAGCCCCGCTGAGCATAGACGCAGCGGAGCAGATCGCGCCAGCCGCGAGGACTCAGTTCAACCTCGACACGCTCCTCTTCCCAGAGGAGCTGCTCTACCAACTCCGGCTCGAGTCGAGGAAGTACATGGCTCAACAAGAGCGGGAGCTGAGCGCGGAAGCGAGGTCGTTCCTCAGCGAGCATCTGTTGGGCCCGGGGAGAGAACGGGTGAACCACCACCGCCGAATAAGCTCCACTGCTCTTACCTGGTCGCACTCCCAGGCGCAGAGGGAGGAAGCCCGCCCGTCGCCAGAAACGCAGGAGCTGCGCGGTGGCCCCAAAGCCAGAGCCGATATAATCAACCCCCGCCTCCCCAGCTTGAGCCTGGAGCCAGGCCAGGAAGCGAGAGCCCAAGCCCCTCGCCTGAACCCCTGGGTGGATGGCGATACGAATCACCCGCCAGGCTCGAAGTTGAGGAGCCTCCTCTAGGCCGCTGTGAACGCAGAGGGTCTCAGGCAACATATGCCCCCGAGGTCGCCTGCGACCCTCATAGATCGCCGCGCTCATCTCAGCAGAGAGGCCACCCTCTTGAGAGATAAGGGCCGCGCCGACAATCTGCCCTTCCCAGGCCATAGAAAAGACTATGAGGTTAGAAGCATCCAGCAACCGCTCTAGATCTCCAGGGCTGGTACGATAGTGAGCCATGATCAGCAAACCAAAGAGGGCGGAGAGCTGCTCCTCATCGCTCAACAGAGCTTCACGTCCCAAACGCTGAAGCTGACAGTCCTGGGGCAGAGCCCCAGAGATCGCGTCAACTGAGGGAGGGCGTGCCTCCAGGAGCAGGGCCTTAAAGAGGAGGCGCTCCAGAGGATCTCCTGGAGCCCAGCGGATCGGGCTCTCCATATACACAGCGCGCCAACCTGGGGCGCGCTTGTCTAACAGGGCACAGAAGCGCAAAGCAAAGCCCCGCCCGGTGCCCTCATAGCCGTGGATCGTGCTGGAGAAGGCGACGCGAGGGTAGCGCTGGAGGAGACGGCTCAGGAGAGGGATGGGTAGGGCGGCGGCCTCATCCACCCAGAGCAGATCCAACTCAGGGGGAGATTGCAGCAGCTCTCCGGGAGCCATAAAGCGCAGCTCTCCCTGGCCAAAGCGCAGCCGCCCTCGTCCTGAGAGCCCCAGAACTCGACGCGCATGATCAAAGAGGGGCTGTACCGAAGCTCGATGAGGAGCGGTGACAACGATCCGCAGCTCCAACTCCTTGAGCAGGCGCCCAGCGGCGATCCCTAGAGCTGCTGACTTCCCGCGACCTCGATCAGAGCTGAGCACTACAGGGCGCCGACGACGCCCCTTGGCCACCTGGATGAGCGCCTTTACTGCTCGGCTCTGATCGAGGCTCAGGCAATCTGGATCGGGAGAGGGTGGGAGGGGGGCTTGAGGCTCCACAGAGGGCAACTCAGGGCTCTCTCCTCCCGGCCTTAAGAGGAGCATATGGGGATCGCTGAGCAGGATTCGACGGAGGCGTCGAGGGAAGCGATCATAGACCTCCTCAAAACCCAGAATTCCCAAACGCTGACGACGCGCGGCTTGAGGGCTCTGCTCTGGCATAAGGAGGATCAAGAAGCCACCTCCCCGAACCACTCCGCTGAGGGCGCCCAAAGTGTCAGGGCCTGGGGCGGTGTGTAGATCTAAGATGAGGATCTGATGTTCACAGCCCAAGAGTTCAAGGCCGCGTGATGGAGGCAGGGCCTCTACTTCGGGGGGGGGCTCATCGCTGAGCCAGAAGCAGGCTGATCCCAGCGCGAGGGCTTCAGCATAGCCCCAGGAGCGAGGCCCCAACAGGGTGATGGCTCCTCGATGTTGATGTTCTTGAAGCTGTGGCCGCCAACGCGCCACCAGAGAGGGGAGTTGAAGAGACATCAGAGAGCGCTCAGGGCGAGACCCTCAATCTCAAGGCGCCAGCCAGGACGACAGACCGGAGCGTGGAGCTTGAGGCTGGGGATCTCCCCCCAACCCAGGGCCTTAATGCGCTCCTGGACCCGCTCTCCATCTTTCCAGTCTCGCAGGTAGATCAGGAGATAGGCTAGATCTTGAGGGCCAGCCCCTGAGCTGCTCAGGAGGGCTTCGAGGTTCTCCAAGGTTCGTTCAGTCTGAGCCTCAACCTCAGCATGTAGAATTTGGCCCTGGGCGTTAATGCTGGCGGTCCCTGAGAGGTGGAGCTGGCGATGCTCAGAGAAGCGCAGCTCAATGCCTCGATCAAAGCCGACGCCATAGCTGGAAGCGGGGGGCATAAAACCAGGGGCTTCCATCCGCCGAATCTCAGGACCCTTCACCAAGAGAGCATTGACGCTGACCAGAGCCTTGAGAGGCAGAGGACGAGCCCCGATGCCAGTGCTGGCAGGGAAGCGCAGAGCCTCTGAGAAGCCTAGAGCCTCATAGAAGCGGGCTCGCCCCTGCACCATTGCCGAATAACGAAGATCGATATCTTGAACATAGACCCAGGTGCGAACTAGGTGCTCTCGAAGAGAGAAGCTCTGCTTCGAGGCGTGCTTCTGCAACTGGCTCAAGAGGGCTTGGGTCTGTTCTTTAGCCCCTCCTTGAAGGCTATGTAGATCTCCAAGCCAGAGCTGTCGCTGATCCTGTCCTTCTAAGAGAAGCCCACCGGGGAGCTGGGTTCTGTGCAGGCCCTGTAGATGAACCGCCCTCAATGCCAAGCGAGCAGGACCCAGGGGGCTCATCCCTTTGATTGAGAGGAGAGGGCCATTAAAGAGCCCCTCAGAAGGGATCGGCTGATGCAAGGGATCGCTGAGGAAGAGATCCAGGAAGGTCAAGCCCTCTGGGGCCAACCCCTGAGTCTTAAGCGCGCTCTTCAGGCCCTCCTTGAGCAACTTCAGTTGATATTCAAAGCCAGCCGAACTCCTGGGCTCTAAGAGAAGATGAGTCTCCGGTCCCAAGCTGCTCAGGCGACAGCGCAGCTCAGCTTTCCCAAGATCAAGATATTTTAGGGACATGAGACCCCGACCGCCTGAGCCACTGCGCGCAGCCCAGCTTCATCTAAAGCTTGAGGTCCATCGCTGCGAGCTGCCGCTGAGTTTAGATGGATCTCCAGCATCACACCGTCAGCCCCCGCTGCGCAGGCCGCGCGGGCCAGAGCGGGCAGGAGATCACGGCGCCCAGCAGCGTGAGAGGGATCGACGATAATCGCTTGACCATAGACCTCTTTGAGCAGCGCCACGGCGCTCAGATCCAGGAGAGAGCGGGTCTCTGGATCAAAGCTGCGGAGGCCTCGCTCACAGAAAACCACCCCAGCAGCTCCCGCCTTAAGGAGATGCTCAGCGGAGAGTAGCCACTCTTTAATGCGAGCGGACATTCCGCGTTTAAGGAGGACTTGGGCTCCTGTGCGACCCACAGCTTGAAGGAGGGCGAAGTTCTGCATATTGCGGGAGCCAATCTGAACCCAATCGGCTACCTCAGCCACCGCCTCCACCTCCAGCTCTGAGAGTACTTCGGTCACAAGGCCGAGTTTCTGAGCGTCAGCGGCCTCTCTTAGCCAGCCCAGGGCCTTACGGCCGTGACCTGAAAAGGAGTAGGGAGAGCTACGCGGCTTAAAGGCCCCTCCTCGCAACATCTCTCCTCCCAAGGATGCTACCAGGGCGGCCACATCCATCAGAGATTGACGAGATTCAGCGCTGCATGGCCCTGCGATAAGACGAGGAAGCGTTCTCTGCTGTGCTGTTTGAGCCTCTACTAAAGGGTAGGGGCTTTGAGGACTCAGGACTTGGGAGACCCCAGGGAGAGCCCGAAGCCGCTCAGGAGAGATTTTGGGAGAGGGAGATTGGACAAGGAAAGCCTGAATCTCTCCCTGGGCACCGTGTTGAGCCTGAGTCCAGAGTCCCAGACCTTTGAGCGCGCTCTCTACACTGCTTGGTTCGACATGTTCTTTGAGGAAAACGACCATCTAGACTTAATTGGGGGCTCATATTTTGGATTCAAACTCTTTAATACCACAGGAGTGCAGGCCTCGGGAATATCCTAGGCTGGCTCTTAGCTCTACGCCTTATACCCAAAAGATGCCCGCCTAGAAAAATAGAACAATATCGTACCCAGCTCCTCCGAAACCAAGAATATTCGAAAGCTTAATTCCGGCCCAGCTCTTATAATACCACTCCCTTAATCATCTCTCCGATTCGAGGAGCGAGATTCAGGTTTTAGACCTTCTTCTTGAACAAGAGTAAAAAGAGAGCTTGCACACTCTTTCCTTTAGAATTATATTCTCTCAGAATCCAAAGGGTTCATTCGCGAGCCATAACTTTCAAATTTGAGGACAACAAAATGGCCGAAACCAAGAAAAAGGGCCGACGAGGCAACATCACCACAGAAGCTCGAGAGTTGGGCGCAGTGTCTAAGTCCCAGCGCGGCTTGTTCAACCGTTACATCAAGTCCCTTCAGGGGCGAGCCATCGAGCGTAAGCGCAAGAAGATCTCTGATATCAGCGCCATGCTCGAGCGAGGCTCACGCATTAAGAAGGCTCCCGTTTTTAAGGATGGCAAGCGCGTTGGCACCGTAGAGAAGGAGCTTCCTCTCCTGCCTTCCGAGCGCGCGATCTGGATGGCTCGTAAAGCCAGTCTAGAGGCTGCTTTGACCCGCAGCGCTCCCGCTGAGTTGCATCGCCGCTTCTTGGAGATGCTCCCCAACTATGCTAAGCGCAACGGCCTGACCCGTGAAATCCTCCTCACCGTCGGCGTACCTGAGGCTGATCTAGACGCAGTCGACATCTGATCGTCTAAAACCTCCCTTCAGCAAATTCACAAGCTTTCCAAAGAACCCTTCCCTGCTTGTTCTCTAGTATTCTGAGAGCGAGTGCTGAATACTCCGCGCCCATGTCAACGATGATTCTCAAGTTCTGGGGAGTACGTGGAAGCTTACCCGTTCCCGGCCCAGAGACTTTGCGCTACGGGGGCAACACCTCCTGTCTAGAGATTCGTCTCGGAGAGCAGACCTTTATCATCGACGCTGGGACAGGGATCCGTGCCCTTGGACGCTCCCTAACTCAGCGCCCAAGCTCTCCGCTCCATCTATTCTTAGGGCACTACCACTGGGATCATATCCAGGGTCTGCCCTTCTTCGATCCCCTTTATCTGCCTGGACAGGGGATCAACATCTATGGTCCAGATCTGAGCTTGGGTCCAGAGGAGGCGCTTCGACAGCAGATGATCTCTCCCTTTTTTCCCGCTGATCTCTCAGCTTTAAGCTCCGATCTGCGTTTCCTCACGCTGCCCCAACATGGTCGATTGAAGCTGGGAGATGTGGAGGTTCAAACCCAGCCTCTGAATCATCCAGGTGGCTGTCTAGGTCTGCGAATCAATCGAGGGGGGCGTAGCGTAGCCTACCTCTGCGACACAGAGCACCAGGAGGATAGAGTAGATCCTGAGCTGCTGAGGTGGATTCAGGGGAGTGATATCCTGATCTACGATGCCATGTTCACTCAAGAGGAGCTGAGCCAATGTCGGGGTTGGGGGCACTCTACCTTAGAGCATGGCCTTGAGCTGGCCCTGGCCGCTGGAATTCCTTGGCTCTTGGGGAGCCATCATGCTCCTGGACACCATGATGAGTTCCTGGATGGACATCTGAAGTGGGTTAAGCGACAACTGAGAGGGTCTGCCTCAGGGCTCCGTGTCCAGCTCGCTCGAGAGGGGATGGAGCTACAACTCTGATGAACCTCCTCTTCTCTCTCTTCCTCCTCAGCCCAGCGATCTCCATCAGGGGGATTGCTCTCACCCCTCACTATGAAAACCGTGCTGTGGGCCTCAGCTTTGATCAGATGGTGGATGAGATCGCAGCCTTGGGCGTGGATCACATCTCGGTGGTGGTGCAGTGGTCTCAGAGAGATATCTATACCGATGAGATTCAGCCCCACCCCAAGGAGACCCAGGATGAAGAGCTGGTTCGGCGCATCATCCGCCGCGCTCGAGGTCATGGCCTCAAGGTCCTGCTCTTTCCGATCCTCTGGGTTGAACAGCGGGCCTTGGGCGAGTGGCGTGGGACCCTAAAACCCAAGGATGAGGAGCGCTGGTGGCAGAGCTATGAGCGGTTTATCCTCCATTATGCTGATATAGCTCAGGAGGAGCGGGCCAAGCTTTACAGCGTGGGCAGTGAGCTGGCCTCTTTGGAGAATCGAGAGGAGCGCTGGCGAGCCCTTATCCGCAAGGTCCGAGCCCGTTTTTCAGGTAAGCTGCTCTATTCAGCCAACTGGGATCACTATGAACCGGTGAAGTTCTGGGATGCTCTGGATCTCATCGGTTTGACTGCTTACTACCGCCTCAGCCAGAGCAAAGAGCCCAAGTTGGAGGAGCTGGTAGAGAGCTGGTCTCGGGTACGGCAGCGCCTGATGAGCTGGCGTAAGCGCATCGGCAAGCCGCTGATCTTTACGGAGCTGGGCTACCCCAGCGTAGATGGCGCCGCCAGCAGCCCTTGGGACTACACCGGCAGCCGCCCCATCGATCTAGATGAGCAGCGCCTCTGCTTTGAGGCTTTCGCGCAGGTCTGGCGAGATGAGCCTGGGCTCTCAGGGCTCTTTGTCTGGAATTGGTGGGGCTATGGAGGGCCTCAGGATAACAGCTACTGCCCCAAAGGAAAGCCCGCTTTGGAGACGATCAAGGCTTGGATGAAGCATCGAGCGGGGGGGTAAACTGCTCTTCAGTCACAGAGAATGTGTACTGTTGTTTCATGCAGGATCACACTCTGTGCTCCTCTACCACCTGGAGCATGCTCCAGATAAAGTCGAAATCGTCCAGTCCCTGGGTGAATTTCATAGTCAGAGCGGTTTTTTACACATCCATGCACTCCACCCCAATCTTCAGTATTACCAAGATGGATTCGCGCGCCTGTGTTAATGTTTTCAAGAAATACTGAAATAGATTCGTTTTCCTGGGATTCTCTATGTTCACATCCAGGAGCGCACCCAGAACAAGATAAATGTTCATCAACGGCAGTTTCAATGCGCACAAGCAGACGAGAATCTCGTTCCACATCGAAACCAGGACCAACTACACTTTCTCCGCCGGATAATTTGTCAAATCCTCCGCAACATCGTGATTCTCCTCTAAACATCGTCAATTGTACTGGGTTAATATCATTATTGACACGACCATCACAATCATCATCAATTCCGTTGCACTGTTCAGGATTTGGTGACTTTATCGGAGCATTACACACCATATCACCATTAATACAAATATTAACTCCGTGAGAAAGACAAGCACCGATTCCTAATTGGCATATTTCACCTACACCAAGATTTTCATCCGTTTCACCATCACAATCGTCATCAATCCCGTTGCACTGCTCAGGATGTGGTACTCCTGGCAGGGCATCACATACTGCCTGACCACTATCGCCACATACCACCACACCATGGGAAAGACAAGCACCGGTTCCTAATTGGCACGCTTCACCTACATCAAAACCTTCGTCAATTTCACCGTCGCAGTCATTATCGATCCCATCACAAATCTCAATATCGCTCGGACCGCAACATTCTATACGTGAATTTAGTTCCTGTCCATCATCGCAACATCTAACCGCTGTCTTATTTATACGTACTCTTATAGGGTCGAAATCATCCCATTCAAGAGCAAGCTCTAATTTAGAGATACTATCCGTAAGTACTATCCGCCGCCTAAGGGTGATGAGGAAATTCATGGTCGGAAGGTGATCATTGCGTTGGCTATCGGAGATGCAGATGAGCGTCGCTGGGTTGTAAAATGCGATGAGGAGGGACCGTTTGGTGTGTGGCCCTGGGTTGAGTGGAGCCCCAAGATGACGATATTGGTCGATCGAGTATCTAGTTGTTTTGGTCAAGATGCAAACTGGTTTATCAAGCATACAAAGTGGTTGAAACGTGCGCATTGGTCAGGGAAAAAGAAGAAGAGGACGCTTAGAACGCGAGTGATTATCCGACAAGTTGTCTCGGACGCACCGTTTTGGCGATCAATGGCGTTGGAGCATATCACCGCTGAGGAGTTGAAACGCTGCGGTGGAATCACAGAGGCTCTCTGGAAACTGATTGCAAAATAAACGTTGTCTTCGATTGAAGGCAGCTCTTCTCGGAGTGAGCTAGAGTCTCGGAACAAGCAGAGAGGAATACTACGACACTGGGAATATATTTCAGGACTCTCAGCACCCCCCCCAAAGAGAGAACAAAACTTTAGCTTGATCACATCATTCCTATGGAGCATCTTGATACCCCAGCTCCCCAAAAAAACAGCCCAAAGATTCTGAATATGAAATATCCCTACCCCCTCCTCAGTTCGCTGAGCCTCGCCTTGAGTTTGAGTGCTTGCGGTGAGAGCACCTCTGATGCAGAACAAGCGGAGCAACCCCCAACAAGGCCTGAGCAGGACGTGGGCAAGGAGGACAGTTACTACTCTTGCGGCTTTGTTGAGTTCCCTGATGAAGAGAAATTTCCGGGGCACACGCAGACCAGCAAGCGCGTCCAAGCGCTGACCCAATACGCCAATGATCTGTTGGCTTGCACCCAGCCGGCCCTGGATAAGACCTTCAGTCGTCGAGGCGTCAATGTGGAGAGCATCTCTACGCTCTATGAGATCAAAGTGGAGGGAGATGACTGTTTCACCGAGCAAGATCGCTGGGGCTATGATGATGACATCGACAGTGATGCTGAGCTTGAAGCTCTCCAGCAGCAGGTTCGCTCAACGGTCACTTTCCTCAAAAACCTACATGAAGATCTGAGCGGATACCCAAATCGACTCTTCGACACCCTCCTGCTCTGTCCAGAGCATATCGTGGATGAAGAGATGGCCCTTGAGGGGCGCAAGCTCTACCTTGGCATCGATCGCAGCATCTTCGACAACTTGAAGATCCAAGACGCTGTCGAGATTCGAGATAATTGGTCGAGCGGTCTCCACCTCAAGAAGCAGCTTGCTATGCTCTCGTTGTTGTGGAAGGTGATCGATCCAGCGGGCAGTCCCCGCATCATGCTGCGAGAGTCTATCAGCGGCGCCGCTCAGCACCTGAGTGATCGCTTGAGCGAGCTGAAGCCCTCCTCAACAGAGGCGATCAAGGTTGATCTCAAGCAGCTGATCAAAGATCACACACTCGATAACTATCGCGTGGATGGGATCTACGATGAGAGCACCGAGGAGCAGCCCGACTTTAAGGCTGAGGCTCTGGCCAAAATCGAAGCGATGGATAGAGAACATCTACATGAGCTGATTTCTGCTTGGTCCGATTATATCGATAATCCAGATCGCTGGGAGGGCTTGAATCAGACCGCTGCGTCAATGCATGAGGCCTCTGCTCGCAATCAGATCAACTTGGATATCCAACAGGTTGGCTTCTTCGCCTTCGCTAACTTTCATGATATCAACGTGGACGCCAGCTTCCTCTTTCCTGCATCTCGGGACTATACCCGCTATGTTCGTATCGAGGTCTTGGATTGGGATGTAAAGGTGCGCCAATATGCTCTAATCTCGATCTGGACCTCTGATAATGTGAACGTGAATGTATCGGTTCAGGTTGATCGCGTGCTTGAGACCAAAGGGCTTGAGCGAGCCTTAGAACTCTTAGATTGATCGCATCGCTCAGTCCCGATTTGTCTCCTCTTGCACTAAGCCGACAGATCACGAGGAGCGCCGGAAATTTGGAACCGCAGGAGATGTCGGCTAGTGTAGGCGCCTCGATCTTCTGGAGTCCTCATGCGCAAGCGCAACCAAGTTGAGATCCGCCTTGATCCTCCTCAAATGCTGCTTTTGGTGTTGGGGACCACCTTCTTCTCTGGGCTCCTCTTCGCGGCGGGCTTTCAATTGGGGCGCACGCGGCGCCCCGATCTGGTCCTGAGACCCCCCCTGCCTCCCATCTCCCAAAAGCTGGTGCAGGTGCAGGAGGAGCGCCCTCCCCTGCCTCTAGGAGAGGTAGAGTTTCTCTTCCCCAGCCCCTACCGCTCTCGGCCCGCACACCCCAGCGTAAAGGGTCGTTGAGATGAGGGCCAACTTCAATCTCCCTTCGACGTTGAGAACTTGGTTGGAGCAGGAGGGCTGGGGGCTGCCTTTGGAGTTGAAGTCTCTCTCGGGGGGCTGTATTGCTCAGGCGCAGCGTCTACGCTTCTCAGGCGGGCGTAGCCTCTTCTTAAAGAGCAAGGCGGGAGTAGCTGTAGATCTCTTCCCCGCCGAGGCCGCTGGTCTTCAAGCCCTGGGGGCTACAGAGACTCTGCGGGTCCCTCGTGTGTTGGAGGTCCAAGCTGAGTTTCTGCTCCTAGAGGATCTCCTCGAAGGTCGCAGAGTCTCAGATTACAGTGAGCGCCTGGGTCGAGGGATGGCGCAACTACATCAACATCTGGGCCCTCACTTTGGCTTTGAGCGAAACACCTATTGCGGGGAGACGCTTCAGCCCAATCGAGCCTCTAAGGATGGTTATAGCTTCTATGCTGAGCAGCGCCTTGGCTACCTCACGCGATGCTGTCGAGACGCGGGGCTCTTGGCACGAGGGGAGGTCCGCGCGGTAGATCGTCTCTGTGCCCGCCTGGAGCGCCTGATCCCTCTTCAGCCTCCCTCGCTCCTGCATGGAGATCTCTGGTCAGGCAACGCCCATGTAGATCCTGAGGGGATGCCTGCCCTTATCGATCCTGCTTGTTACTGGGGTTGGGCTGAAGCGGATCTGGCGATGACCGCGCTCTTTGGGGGCTTTGAGCCCGCCTTCTACGAGGCGTATATCGCTGAGCGCCCTTTGGAGCAGGGCTGGCGTCAACGCTTCCCGCTCTATAACCTCTACCACTTGCTCAACCATCTCAAGCTCTTTGGCCACGCCTACCTCGCTGAGGTGCGCGCTGTGCTCCAGCGCTATCGCTGAGCCCTCTGCCTCAGGGGAAAATCTCGATCAGCGCTCCAGGCTGAACCGCCCGATACAACTCTTCAATCTCATCATCATCTACAGCGATACAACCCGAGGTCCAGTTCATCCATTTGTGAGGCAGCCAACTCAGGCCGCGTTGTTCACCATGCAGCCCGATGGCGCTGCCGATACGGATCCCTTTTTGAGATCTCTTTAGAGCACGAAAGGCGATCTGATCAGCAGCGTTCGGATAGGAAATATGCAGAAATCTATGAAAGCGACTGCTCTTGTGGCGCTCATCGATATAGTAACGTCCCTCTGGGGTCTTTTTGTCTCCTTCGATACGTTTTGGCCCTGAATTTCCTCGGCCCACGGAGATTTTATATCTTTTGATATGTTCTCCTTTATACCAAGTCTGCATGACCCCCTTTTGTTTATACACTTTGAGATGGTCGATATAGATCCCCTTGGGCAGCTCCTCTGAGAAGCGTCCCTCTTGAGGACTCCCACAGGCGAAGCTGAAGCTGAGCAAGCTGAGGAGTTTGAGGGTGAGGCTCATCGATCTCCAAAAAGGCAGATGTGTTTTTCAGGATGAGAGCTTATCATCCCAAAACCCTCAATCTGGAGTTAGAGATGTCTCCTCTGATTCTAAGCCTGATGAGTCTGCTCCTCATCAATTTGGCTTCTCCAACCTGGGCCAAGCCTTGTCCTCAACGCTGGCAAGATCTACCTCCAAAACTCCAAGGACTTTCACTGAGCTGTGAGTGCTCGGTCGGCTCCAAAGGTTCGGTTTGGGGCAGCCAGCTCTACACCACAGATTCAGATCTTTGTCGCGCAGCACAGCACGCCGGATTGCTCTCCTCCTTGAGAAGCTGGGTCGATATTCAGCCCGCTTCAGGTTGTGCGTTCTATACAGGTTCAAAGGCGAACGGTGTTCAAACGAGTTCATGGGGTCCCTACCAAAGCAGCTTCTTCTTTCCCAAAAAAGGGCGCCCAAGCTGCCCTATTCTCAAAGAGGGGGGAGTCTGTCCAGCCCAGTTCAATATGCTCCCCAAGGAGCAGGCGGTGATGGGCTTCCTTTGCCGCTGTCCTCCTGAAGCAATCGGGGGGATGGTCTGGGGAAATCAGATCTACACCACGGACTCCTCGCTCTGTAGAGCTGCGCGCCACGCCGGCGTGATCGATCATAAGGGAGGGCTGGTGAAAGTTAAGGCTGCTTTGGGTTGCCGCTTTTATCAAGGGAGCACACGCTTTGGGATCAAGACCGCTCCTTGGGGCCCCTATGCCAGCAGCTTCTTCTTCCCCGGCTATGGGACCGGACGCTGTTCTGTTCAATGAAAATCGTGCCGGATAGTCAAGCAGCTGTTCCAGATTTTTCCCCCAACTGAGTAGGATCCCACCGCATCATCGGGATCCTCTTTCTCCATGCGACGCTCAGGGAGCCAACTGAACTGGATCGTGAGATCAAGGGTGATGGGTGCCTCCCGGATGGCGAGAGGATCAGGGAAGGAGTAACCGCCCCCCAGAGCAAATTGATGGGTGTCATTGTCCGCGTAGTTGCTGTAGCTGCTCTGAGAGGGCAGCGGGCTGGGATAGAGGGCATAGCCTCCCCTCAAGGTCCAATCCCCCAGACGATGCTCTAAGCCCAGACGAGGGCTCAAGGTGTCCACCGCGCCCAGCGGGGAAGGATCTCCCTCCGCTGTCATGCTCTCCAGATTGAGAGGCTCTCCCTCAACGAGCATCACAAAGTGGGTTGAGGGAGAGGGTGCTTCGCTCCAACGAGACCAGACCAGATCGGCGGTCGCGGTCCACTCTTTGCCCTCCCAAGCACCTCCCAGAGTGTAGCGCTGTGGAGTATAGACTGAGTTGCCCTCCATCTCTGTGGTGATGTTGCCCATGTCGCGGATCTTGATCTCGTTGTAGATACGATAGTCCAGGGCGAGAGCATCCCGAAAAGAAAAACCAAAACGCAGGTTCTCTGTAGGTCGCAACTCCAAGCCTGTGATCAGAGCGCTCTTGATCTCTATATCCACGGTTAAATTCTTACGAATAAAGCGCTGGGTGAAGAGATCCAGCTCCATCTCTGCTTCACCATTCAAGCTTTCTAAGTATTGATAACCAAGGCCCAGAGAGAGCATGGGATGAAGTTCATAGGCGATCCCAAAGGCGATCGCCATTCTGTCAGAGAGAGCCTGATGGCGGTAGAAGTGGGGGGTCTGTGGATCTGGAGCTTCCACACGGGTCATGTTCACCGCGGGGAAGTAGGCGCCTATCCCCAAGGCAAAGCGGTTCTCAATCAGCCCCCCCAGAGGAAAGAGCAAGCCCAAATGGATCCCTGCGTTTCCCTCTGGGAGACGATCCGGCGGACTGCCCTCCTCAGGGAGATAGTCTCGGTCCAGGTAGAGATCTGGCTGAATGATCTGTATACCCGTCCCCACATGGGGAATCTTCCGATAGGTCAAAGCGCCTGGATTGTAATGGACGGCGCTGTAGTCGCGGCTGGCGGCGACCTGGGCGTTCCCCATCGCGCTGGCGCGGGCCCCAAAGCCGTAGGCGTCAAAGATGTTGGCCTGTACTGAAAATGGCAGGCAGAGGACCAAGACGCAGAGTGTTAAGCGGAGCATGGTCAAACTGGTTAGCATGTTCTCCCCAGTGAGACCAGGAACCGTTTCGAAGTAAAGAGAAGGAGCCTCAATGACGATCCTCTTCCTGATTTTCCTGGTCAAGGTCACCACCTTAGCCACCCCTTCAGCCCCCACAGCCAAGGAAATGGCGCTCAAATCTATGGCCCTCGGTGCCCTCGCGCGGGTTGAGAAGATGAGAGGGATCAAGCTGGGTAAGCCTCTCAAGATGGGAGTCAAGAGTAAGGGGGAGATCACCACTTTTATCCAAGAGCGGCTCCGCGAAGAGTACGGCCCAGTGAAGGTTAAGGCGGAGGGGGAGTTGCTCAAACTTCAGGGCCTCCTGCCTCCCCAACTCAACTATGGGGAGTTCATCACCAGCCTCCTGACCGAGCAGGTGGCGGGCTTCTATGATCACACCCGGCAGGAGCTGCATATCGCCGAGTGGCTCCCTAAGCTCATGCAGGAGCCGATCATGGCCCATGAGATTCTGCACGCCATCCAGGATGCTCACTGGAAGGCAGGGGAGCTGATCGACTCTAAGAAGTACACTCATGATGAGATCCTGGCTCATGCCGCGCTCCTGGAGGGAGACGCCACCATCCTCACCTTCAACTACCCCCGCAGAATGATAGATCCCCAAGCTGAGGATATCGCGCGCTCCTCTCTGAGCCTCAATATGTTGGCCGCCAGCCTCCCACTGCAGATGTCCAGTCCTCAGTTTCCGGTGATGGCCTCAGCTCCCAGCTATCTCAAACAGTCCCTCATCTTCCCCTATCAACAGGGGATGCTCTTTATGGGAGCGGTCAGGCAGCAGGGGATCGATATGAAGCAGATGGCCCAGATCTACTCCAACCCCCCTCACAGCACCGAGCAGATCCTCCACCCCAAGCGCTATTTTCAGCGGGATCTCCCCAGCGTGGTCAAGCTGCCTCCCGCTCCTCAGGGCTGGAGTCGTCCCTGGGAGGGGCGCGTCGGAGAGTTTCATCTTCGCCAGCTCCTCATGAGCGGCCTCCCCCAAGCGGAAGCCAGCGAGGCCGCTGAGGGTTGGGATGGGGATTATACGGTCCTACAGCTCTCTCAAGAGCGCAGCGTGGCCCTGACCCTCTCCACCTGGGACAGCTTAGAGGAGGCCCAAGCCTTTGCCGCTGCGCTGCGCAAGGTCTACGAGCAGAGGAAGGCTCCACGCCCCCATATGGAACTGGTTCAAAGGGGAATGGAGGTCGCCTTCGCCTTCTCTAAAGATAAAAAGCTTGCCATCTCCGCCCTCAGCGTGGCCCTCAAAGAGGGAGAGATCCAGCGGAAATAGTAGCCTGTCTGAAGCTGCCTCTAAGAGCCTAGAGGGATCAAAAAAGATCAGCCTGGGCTCTCCCAAGAAACAAAGACCATGATCCAGAGAGACGAGGCGAGTAGCATCGGCGCTATGCTTCAGGATCTCTCAGGACGCTATCTCCTGAACGCTGAGCTGGGTCGAGGCTCTGTAGGAGTGGTCTATCGCGCCCAGGATCTGATCCTGGGGCGAGCGGTCGCCATCAAATGCTTGCGCCCTGAGCTAAAGAAGCACGAGCGTCATCGTCATCGCTTCCTCCGCGAAGCCTCCATCTGTGCCCAACTCTCCCACCCCAACATCGTAGTGGCCTATGATCAGGGCTGCATCGATCTCCCTGACAATAAAGCCCTGCCCTGCCTAGTGATGTCTCTCCTGGAGGGTCGTCCTCTACGCAGCTTGCTGCATCGGAGTCCACAGAGCCGCTTGCTCTCCTGGTTTGCTCGTGTCTGTGAGGGGCTCGCCTATGCCCATGATCATGGGGTGATCCACCGCGATCTGAAACCTGCTCATATCTTCGTAGGGGAGTACGGACAGGTGGTGCTCACCGACTGGGGCTTGGCAAAGATCAAAAGCGAGCAGGCTCCCATTCTTCGCTCCCGGGATGTGACCCGCATCGGAGATGTGCTGGGCACCCCTGCTTATATGGCCCCTGAGCAGGCTGAAGGCCGTCTAGAGCGGATCGATCATCGAACAGATATCTATGCCCTGGGAGCGATCCTCTACGAGATCCTCACCGGAACTCGCCCTTACGAGGGCAGCCGCGCCATTGAGGTGATCCGCGCCGTCCGCCGAGGTGAGTTGGAGAGCCCCAGCCAAAGAGCTTCTCATCGAGAAATCTCCCCAGAGTTAGAGGCGCTTTGCCTCCAAGCGATGGCTCGTGATCCCAAAGAGCGTTTCCAGAGCGCCTTGGATCTGGCGGTCAATATCGAAGAGTATCAGGCGCAGCCCTCTCTCTCTCTTATCCCTGCTGAGCGTAGGGATACGATCAAACAGCTGCTCCCTCCAAAGAACAACCCCAGCGTTGGCGCCGGCGCTACTGAGGCTCTCACCGATGGCCGCGCTGACGCTGCTGCCTTTGAGCGCCTATTGGAGCAGGCTGAGCTGCTGGAGAATGAATCTGCCAGAGAAGAAGCTCTTCTACCCTATGAAGCCAGCCCTGAGGAGCGTCGACCTGCTTGGCGTAAACGGGCCAGCGCCCTAGAGCGGCGTGAGCAAGCGGCTTGGCATCTGAGCCAAGCGGTGATCGATCTCCGCCGCGCTGAAGAGGAGTACCCCGAGCAAGCCCGAGATGCTTTAGCTCATCTCCACCTGGCCGCCTCTCGTGATGCCAGAGGAAGAGGTGATCTGATCTCAGCCCTCTTTCATCGCGCCCGAGCAGAGCACTTTGATACCGGCGCGCTGACTCCTGAGCTGGGCAATCGCGCTACCCTGAGTATCTATACTCAGCCCAAGGGGGTCATCGCAGAGCTCTCCAAATTAGACTGTCATGTGCCGGTCTGGAGCCCAGGCGCGCTGCTGCGCTTAGGGAGCACTCCGCTCTCAGAGCGTACGGTCAGCGCGACCCGCTTGATCCTGCGCCTCATCGCCCCCGATGGCCTTGTCTTCCGTCTCCCCCTCAACCTACAGCCAGGCGAATCACGCCTCCTCGAGTTGAGCTTGCCTCACAGCAACCATGTTCCCCCTGGCTTCCTCTTTATTCCAGGGGGACGCTTCCTCTTTGGCGCTGATTCTCTCGCGCCAGGAGCAGCCTCGGCCCGCGCCTGGGACCTCAACTCTTTCTGCATCGCTCGACAGCCAGTGTGTTGGGAGTCCTACTTTGAGTTTCTGGAGGATCTCATCGCTGTGGGCGCTGATGCAAGGCCCCATCTTCCCCGAAGTAGAGAGGGTCCTCTGGTCTATATCCGAAGCAATCGAGTGCATTGGCGCTCAGGGCAGCAGGTTGCACCAGGAAGCCCCATCTGTTCGGTGAGTCACACAGACGCGATGAGATATGCTGAGTGGCTGGGGCGCCGTCTGGGGATGCATCTGCGCCTGCCCAGTGAGGTGGAGTGGAGCTATGCTGGGGGCTGCGCCGATGGTCGCTGCTTCCCTTGGGGAGATCGCTTTGTACCTGGCTTGGCTGATGCACGACGGCGAGGAGCCACAGGCCCTGCCCCTCTGAGCCAGTTTCCGGGAGATGAGAGCCCCTTTGGGATGCGCAGCGTGGCGGGAAGTGTGCGGGAGTGGACCTCTACTCCCGCAGATGTGGGGGGGCGCTATATCCTAAGAGGCGGGTCTTGGCGGGCTTGGCCTGATCGCTGCCGCTTAGGCGCGCGGGTCACAGGGGCTACAGATCTCACTCACCGCGCAGTGGGGATTCGCTTGGCGGCGGATATCCCCTCTGCGGACAGCAACGAAAGCTTGAGGTCACGATGAAGATGGAGACTCTAATCAGCACCGCGCGGCGCTGGATCGGAGAGGATCCAGATCCCAAAACTCGCGCAGCGGGGGAGGCGCTCCTTGGAGATCCTTCAGCCCTACGAGCACACTTTGAGGGCCGCTTGCACTTTGGCACAGCGGGGATGCGTGGTCCTCTGGGGCCGGGACCTCGCTGTATGAACCGAGCCACGATACGTCGAGTCAGCGCGGGCTTGGGTCACTATCTCCTGGCTGAGGTTCATCAAGCCCTGGAGCGTGGCGTGGTGATCGGCTATGACGCTCGCCATGGCTCACTCGCCTTCGCTCAGGAGACTGCAGCGGTCTTAGGAGCCCTGGGCTTCCAGATCTGGCTCTTTGATGAACAGGGTCCTACCCCCCATCTGGCCCACGCGGTCCTCCACCTGAGCTGCGCTGCGGGGGTGATGATCACCGCCAGCCACAACCCCCCAGCGGACAACGGCTACAAGGTCTACTGGGGAAGCGGAGCGCAGATCATCCCCCCCCATGATCAAGGCATCAGCGCGCATATCGACAGCATCGCTCAACTCGGCGAGATCGGGGTGGCTGATCTGGGGATGCTGCGAAGTGAGGGACGCCTGCGCTCTGTCCCTGAGCACTGCCAGCGGGCCTATCTGGAGAGCATCGATGCCCTGCGCTGCTTTGATGGTCCTGTGGATCTGCGCTTGGTCTATACCGCGATGCATGGCGTTGGTCGTTGTGGGATGGAGAGGGTCTTGCGCCGCTGCGGCTATACAGATCTTCATATGGTGGCGGAGCAGGTGGAGCCGGATCCCGACTTCCCTACCGTCTCTTTCCCCAACCCTGAGGAGCCTGGAGCCCTTGATCTGGCCCTGGCCTTGGCGGCCAAGGTCGAGGCAGAGCTGCTCATCGCTCATGATCCCGACGCAGATCGTCTGGCTGTCGCTGTCCCAGACGATCCAGGTTGGCGAGTACTGACAGGAGATCAGGTGGGGGTCCTCCTGGGGGACGAGCTGCTGCGCTACGGAGTACAAGGCCCCAACCGCCTCGTCGCCACCACCCTTGTCTCCTCTCAGCTCCTCGCCCGCGTCGCTGCCTCATACAAGGCGGAGTTCGCTGAAACCCTCACCGGCTTTAAGTGGATCGCAGATCGCGCGCTGCACCACGAGGGAGCTTTTGTGATGGGCTATGAAGAGGCTTTGGGCTATGCCTGCGGTGAGCAGGTGCGGGATAAAGATGGGATCTCCGCCGGGCTCCTCTTCTGCGATCTAGCCGCGCGCTGTAAGCAGCAAGGGATCAGTATCTTGGATCGCCTCACGAAGCTCTACCGAGAGCATGGTCTCCACCTGAGCGCTCAGCGCAGCCTGCGTTTGGAGGGGGCAAAGGGGGCTTCACAGATTCAAGCGCTCATGGAGCAGCTCCGCAGCAGCCCTCCCAAGAAGCTGGGTCAGCGAGCGCTGTTGGAGCTACGAGATCTACTCCAAGGTCGCGCCCTAGATCTTCAAACAGGGCAGCGCAGCCTCATCAACCTCCCTCAAAGCGATGTCCTGCTCTTTCGCTACTCCGATGGCAGCCTGATCCGCGCCCGGCCCTCAGGGACCGAGCCCAAGATCAAGTTCTATTTTGAGTTGGTGCGCCCCCTGAAGAGCGAGGAGCCCCTCTCTAACGGAGAGGCGGAAGCTCAGCGGCTGATGAAGGCTCTGATCCAGGACTTTATGCAGCATCTGGGGATCTGATATGCCCTCTCCTGTTTCGGATCTGATGAGCCCATAATGCTCGGCAGCATGGACATCAAAAGGTAAGCAGGTGGGAACTTGAGGACGCCGAGGCCATTCTAGGCCTATTACAAGCACTTCGATGGATACCTATCCAGTGGCCTCTAGGCCAACGCCCTGACCAGCATCGGTAGAGAGCGGGCATAGCGATAGCTGATACCTCGATGTCCCCCGTTAAACTCCTCATAGTGATGATCAACCCCTGCCCGCTTGAGCTGATCAACCAGAATACGAGCACCATGTTGTAGATGGTACTCATCCCGCTCCCCAACATCGAGGTAGAGCAGACGCAGGGCCTTGAGGGCCTCTGCCTTGGAAGGCAGCAACCGCACAGGGTCCCACTCCAGCCAGCGTTGAAAGATCTCAGGTCGCAGTGCCCCTGTGCTGAGATCAAAAGGCAGCTGAAAACCCATCTCCGCCTCAGGATCAGGGCTGTAAAAGGCGCTCATGGCCACGATATTGGCGACCGGGAAGGCCCAGCCAGGGAGTCGATCATAGCCTCGCCAGCCCTTCATCCAGGAGTTGAGGCCCCCCGCGCGCCGTAGACCGTTGATGGCGGCGGGGAAGTCCGCTTGATAGCAATATTGAAAGTAGGCGTCTCCAGCATGGCTGGCTACCCCGGCGAGGGCCTCGGGGTGCTTTAGAGCCAGCATCAGCGCTCCATAGCCCCCAGAGCTGCTGCCAAAGGCTCCACGATAAGCTCGCCCTCTCTTGACCGGGAGATGCTCCTCCGCCCAGGGGATCAGCTCCTCAACGATATGGCTCGCCCAGGGACCCACCGCAGAGGAGTCGATATACTGGTTCCCTCCCAAGGCGGTCATGGCATCCACCATCACCACCACAGCAGGAGGCATCCCCTCAGCGATGAGCTGATCAAGACGCTGAGGAAGGTTGGGGCTATAGAAGTTGTAGTTGAGGAAGCTGAGGCCGGTGCCAGTGAAGCCTGCCAGGGCAAAGAGCAGAGGGAAGGGGCCTGGTCCTTCAGGGGTGTAGACTGGGAATCTCCGCAAAGGAGAGTCTCCCAGAGGGTTGCCTTGGAGGAGGGTGCTCTGGAACTCATAGATCTGGACAGACATTAGATCTCCTCTCAAGAGGGTGTGCTGAGACCACTGCGCTCTAGGATCTCACGTTCATATTCATCGGCGCTGAGGCGACGACGCAGCTCTAGGAGACGCCGCGTGGCTTCTCCCACAGGGGTGCGCAAAGGCAGCCGATCTGCTTCGACCGCTCGAAGGACTGCGGTGGCGACCTCCTCTGGATCTCCAGGCCCCTGTTCAGCCCCCTGAACTTGATCGGCGAAGTTGAGGAGCTGTTCTTCATAGATCGCGAGGCGATCTTGATCTCCTACAGGCTTCTTGGGCTGCCCTCCTTGGCGATATCCCGCAGGCTCTAGGATCGCCACCTCGACACCAAAGGCGGCCGTTTCATAAGAGAGGACCTCAGCGAAGCACTCTTGAGCCCAGGCGCTGGCTGAGTAGATCCCCATAAAGGGCAGAGCTGCGCGACCCAGGCCGCTGGTGAGCTGAATGATCCGCCCCTGTCCTGCGGCACGCATCCCCGGAAGCACCGCTCTAAAAAGGCGTAAGGCCCCCACAAGGTTGGTGTTGAGCATATCGAGGAGCTGCTGAGGTGGGCAGGCTTCTAGAGGACCCAAGACGCTATAGGCGGCGGTATTGACCAGGACCTCCAAACCCTTGGGGATCGCGCGTTCAACACTCTCTTCATCATTAACATCCAGATCGACACAGCGAATATCGAGGCCCTTCTGACGAAGCTGGTCTAGGGCCTGAGCCTCTTCACGGCCTCGCTCCTGGGGCTCTCTGATCCCAGCGACGACCTGGTGGCCTCGCCGCGCCAGGAGCTGGGCTGAGCGAAATCCAAAGTCTGAGCTGCATCCACTGATGAGGACGGTCTTTCTCTGCATCGGGCCAGGATAACCAGAGGGCTGCCCTGAGGACAGTCCAATCTGGGAGCTGAGCTTGGAGCGCTAAGGAACAACTCCATGAGCATGCGGTGTTGCTCCCTTCCTCAAAGTGATCGAGGATACAATCGTAAGCAGATGGAGATTTGATGAAGCCTCTTTCCCTCCTCCTCCTTCTCCTCCCAGCGCTCTCCCAAGGAGCTCCAGCGACATCGCCTCCCCAGCGGGACCAAGAGGCGCTGGCTGCGGCGGTTCAAGCCTATTTCGCCGCCTCAAACCCTGCCGCGATGCACGCCGCTGTTGCAGCCGCTGAGGACGCCGCTCCCAGCAGCGCGACCGCTCATGAATTGGCCGCGAACCTGGCTGAGCTGGAGGCCAAGCCTCGGGAGCAGATCATGCACCTCCTGGCCGCGCTCAGAGATCCTCAGGCGGAGGACCCATTGGACCTCCTCCACGAGCTGGCTGATCTCTCCTGGACCGCTCAGGAGCGACACGAGCTTGAGGCGCTGCTGAGGGAACTGCGCCAGAAGCATCCCAGGGCAGAGGCGCGCGCCTTTGCAGCCTGGATGGCAGCCCACGCAGCCCACTTGAGAGGGGATGAGTCAGGGCGAGATATCGCTTTGGCGGAGGTGGGTTTTCGCCCTCCCTTAGCGGTGATCGGCACCTGGAGCAATGATCAGGGTAAGGGCTTTGATCTGAGCTATCCCCCAGAGAAAGATTTGAATCTCTCCAAGCAGTACCAGGGACACCTGATGAAGGTGGGCTGGCGGACAGGCTATCGGATGGATCCCCGAGGTAAGCTCAACTTTGAGGCGCTGATGGCGCCGGACACTTGGCTGGTCGCCTACGCTGCTACTGGCCTCAAGGTAGCAGAGGCTGGAACCTATGAGCTGCGCATCGGCAGCTCAGATCCCCTCAAGGTTTGGGTCAACGATGAGCTGGTCTTCGCCGGTCGTCGTCTGGGCGGTTGGGTCTTTGATGGGGTGATCATCCCTGTTCATCTTCGAGCGGGGGTCAACCGCGTCCTGCTCAAGAGCGCTCAAGAGAGAGGCTCCTGGCTGATGGTCCTGAGGGTTACAGGGCCTGGAGGAGAGTTCCTGGGGCCGACGGCGGTTGAAGCTCTGCCCGCCGATCAGACTCCAAGCGAGGGTGCCCCTCCCGCAAAGGGAGTGCTTGATGAGAAGGGGCTCATCAAGCAGCGCCTGGAGAAGATCAGCCCTGAACATCATCAACGCCTGCGCCTCTCTTGGGGGGCTCGTTTGGGCCTCAAGGCACCTGTAGCGGGCTGGGCTGAGGAGTGGGTCAGCGCTCAGCCCAAGAGCCTCTCAGCCCGCTACCACCTCGCTGTAGCCCTTTGGAACAACCAGGAGCGAGGTCGCACCGCAGATCTCCTTCAGACACTCCATAAAGAGGCCCCCTCCCTGCTGCGCTTCTCTCTTAAGCAGGCTCGCTTCTGGAGCCAACAAAAGCTGGAGATTAAGGCGAGGAGGCTGCTGCAGGAGCTGACGCGGACTCAGCCCGATCGAGCTCTCCCGATCCTGGCGCTGGCCCGGCTCTTTCGCCAGGAGGGTTGGCATGAGGAGGAGTCTACGCTCCTCAGGGATCTCAACCGGCGCTGGCCTGCTTGGCCCCTCATAGAGGAGGAGTGGGCGGAGTCCCTTCAGTCACTTAAACTCTATCCTCAGGCGGAGCAGCTCCACCGAGCGATGCTCCAACGCCTGCCCTATGCTCTCGGCCTCCTCAGAGAGCTGCATCGCCAGATCCAGGAGAATGATCATTATGAGGAGGCGGTTCAGCTGGCTCGTAAGATGACCCAAGCTTGGCCTCAGCTGCGAGAGCCTTGGCGGCGTCTGGCGGAGAGCCTTCGCCGAGCGGGGCGCTTTGAGGAGGCCGCAGCGGCGATCCAGGAGATTCGTCGTATCGCCCCCCAAGCGCCAGAGGCTTATCAACTCCTGGCGACCCTCGCCCTTGAGAGGGGAGCGCAGAAGCAAGCTGTGGCCTACTTTAAAGAGGCCCTGCTGCGAGATCCTGAGAATGAGAAGATCGCCAACCGCTTGGCCTTCTTGGCGCCCAAAGAGGAGGGCCCCTGGTCTCAAGATATTCCTGATGAGGTGGAGATCCTCGCGCTCGTTCAGAAGGCGCCCAGCATCAAGACCGTAGAGGGCGCCAATGTCATCTTTCTGATGGATGATGAGGTCACCTCTCTGGCCGCTGATGGCAGCACCATCAACGTGGTCACCCAGGCGATCTATATCCTCAACCAAGCTGGGCGGGATCGCTACACCCGGATGAGCTTGCGTGGGGGGGGGCGCTCTCGCATCCTGGCGGCCTACTCCATAGATCCCAAGGGGCAGCGTAATGAAGCCTCCTCCATCCGAGGTCGCACGCTGCGTTTTCGCCAACTGGAGGTGGGCTCCACCGTGGTCCTCCAGTACCGCATCGATCAGCGCCCAGACAGTTACCTCGCTCACCATATGAGCCGACAGTGGTGGTTCCAGATGCCCCTGACCCAGATCTACCGAGGCCGCTGGGTCCTCTGGGCTCCCGCTAAGACTCAGCTGAGTGAGCATCGCCAAGGTAAGATCGAGCGCTATGAGACCCCTGAGGGGGATCTGATACGCATCGTTTGGTCCTCATCAGATGCTCAGCCCATCATCAGAGAGCCTGGTATGCCACAGCTCTCAGAGACCGCCGCTCATGTCTATGTGAGCACCATCTCCGACTGGGAGACGGTCTGGGCTTGGGAGCGGGCGCTGCTCAAGGATGCCTTCCGAGAGAGCCCAGAGGTGAAGGCTCTGGCTGATGAGCTGGCCCTGGATACCAAGAACCCTCAGGAGAAGATCGAGAAGATCCACAACTATCTGATGAAGAGGATCCGCTATCAGCAGGATTATGAACACCCCATCGCCGGAGTGAAACCCCACCCCGCAGCTGTGGTCCTGGCGCGACAATATGGAGACTGTAAAGATAAGGCGGTCCTCTTCATCACCCTGGCGCGGCTGATGGGCCTCAAGGCTCGCTTTGCTCTGGTGAGAACACGAGACTCAGGGCCTCTGCGTTTAGAGGTCCCTGGGCAGGTCTTTAACCACGCCATCGTCTATATACCTGCTCAGGAAGGGATCCCTCAGGCGCGCTTCTACGACGCCACTGTAGACGCTTTAGATGTAGGCGTGCTTCGCCATGATGATCCAGGGACCCTCTCAGCGGTCTATGATCCAGAGACCAAGGAGCACAGCTGGATCAAGATCCCTTTCGACCCACCTGAGAATGACTATGCGCGTCTGAGCATGGACCTGAAGCTGGACCTTAAGGGGGGCGCCAAGGGAGAGGTTCAGATGCAGGCGCGGGGGCGTGGAGGTGCACTGATCCGCAAAGGCAGCCGTAACTTGAGCCAGCTCAAGCAGCTCTTAGAGCAGGAGATCAGCCGCAACCTCCCCGGCTCTCAACTCAATGAGGTTACCCCCCTCTCTGTAGAGGATCTCTTTGAGCCTGCGAAGGTGAAGATAGAGGTGGAGACAGAGACCCTGGGGCATCGAGAGGGGCAGAGTTTGCGCTTTAAGTTGCCCTTCGCTTGGCGCCCAGAAACTTGGTTTGGCCTAGCTGAGCGCCTCCACCCGATCCTCTTGGGTAGCCCTCGTGTGCTGCGCTATGCGCTGCGGCTCAAGCTGCCTGAGGGAGGAGAGGTCAAGCGACTGCCTCACAGCGACGAGCTGCGCTCAGAGTGCCTGAGCCTCAAGCGAACGGTGGAGCAGCGAGAGGGAGAGATCTTCGCTCAACAAGAAGTCCGTGTCCAGTGTGAGCGCATCGAAGTGAAGGCCTATCGAGCACATCGAGAGAGCGCTCAGAGGATGAGGCAGCTCTTGGATGAGGAGATTATTTTGGAGTTTCAGCCCTGAGGAGCTGTTGGTAGATGAGCGATACGATTTTAAAAGCTGGAGTGCTTAAATACCTTTCCCACACTCATGTTTAAGAACTGTGAAAGCAGGTCTAGGGCTTTGACAATGAGATATTAAGTTCAAGATCTGACGGATGACAGTCAGTGCTCTGATCGACTCCGTGAGATGCGCTGGCCGGAAGGCCGGGATATGTCCATTCTGTGATGGACATAGAGTAATTCGACGAGGTTGGGATGATAAGCACCCAAAAAAGCAGCGTTATGAATGTAAGGGGTGCTTTAGGCGGTTTGATGATTTAACAGGGGCTATATTTTCAAGGCATCATCAGACATTAAAGATATGGATGCTAGTATTGTATTTTATGGGGTTGAACCTATCCAATAGTCAAATATCAAAAGAACTAGATCTGAATAAAGATGATGTTTTCAAAATGACCACATTGCTGAGAGAGGGAATAGTTTTTAAAAGTTTCACGACCTCAAAACGCATATTGAGCCTTGATTTATGCATACTTGCGCAGAATCTCTAACCCTGGGATCACCTCCGTGATCGCAGCAGCAGGAGGGGTAGCATCAAGAGCAAGAGCCTGGACTGCCCTCCTGATCCTTGCTGACAAGAGCTTGAGCCCCCCAACTTTGGCGCAGGATCTGGCTCCCCCCCATCCTCAAAACCCAGATCCAACTCTTCGCTTGGCCCTGCATCTGTCGGGATAAAGAGAGGGGGAGGCTGAAAGCAGCTCCCATCGTCGCAGTTGCCCTCAGCGCAATCCTCATCTGTAAAGCAACGCTCTGAGGGCCAACAGCGCCAAGAGTCAGGGCAGAGACCCTCCTCTTCAGAGTTGGGGTTAAGGCAGAAACGCAGCGGCCCTGGGCTGCCCGCGTCCGCCTCCTCAGGCAGCGTACGGGGGGGAAGGTCGAGACAGACCGAGTCTGCTGGACAGACATCATCTCCTTCACAGGGCAGGGTGCAACGCTTCAAGCCTCCGGGCAGAAGGAGACAACGCTCTTCAGAACGACAGTCTCGATCTTCAGCGCACTGAGCACAGAGATCACAGCCCGATCTGGAAAAATCTTGGCGACAGCCTTCATGAATACAGAAGAGACCAGGGCCACACTGATCATGCCTCAGGCAGGTGTCGCGCTCCTGAGGAAAGCAGATGGGGAGGAAGTTTCCAAGAGAGGAGGGCTCACAGATCAAGCCACTCGCCCTCTGTCTACACTGGGCAGATTGACAGCGGAAGCCCTGAGGGCAGCTCTCCTCCTCCTCACGCTGGCACTCACAGGAGCAGTAGTCCCGTACCTTCCCCACCGCAAGGATACGGCTGCGGCAACGCTCACCGAAGAAGCTGCCACAGTCAGCAGTGCCAGGAAAACAGAGGCCCAGGCCGCTCTCTAGAGCACGACAGTCAAAGCCCGTAGGGCAGTCCTCATCATAGATACAGTTCGTCGTACAGATCTCCGTACCTTCCCCGTCGCTGTCTCTCGCCTGAAGGCAGGCATCGCAGTCGGCGTTACAGGGCTCTCCTGGATCTGTGGATGCGGGTTGAGGGATGAGGCAACCCCAATGATCGGGGCTCAGCTCCTGACAGCGTGCGCTCCCTGGACAGTTGGGGGACTCAGGATCACAGGGGGGTGCACAGCGCTCCTCATGGCATTGAGGACAGGCATCATCGCAGAGAGCGCCGGTGAGATCATCCCAGCTCCCTAAGCGCGCCATCGCTGCCGCCAGATCAAGACGACCATAGCCAAAGCCCAGGCTATGCCCCTCCTCATTGTAGGCAAAGGCCTCCTCTAGATCGACATCAAAGATCCCCTCCCAATCAGCGTGAGAGGCGGTGATGGGGCTCGCGCTCTCCTCCAGGATAAGCTTGAGCTGCTGAGCGCTGAGATTGGGGCGTTTGGAGAGGAGCAGGGCTGCGGCCCCTGTTGCGACCGGACTGGAGGCGCTGGTGCCGCCAAAGCTGGGAGTAAAATCCCCCCTCGTATAACCCTCAGGGCCGCTTACATCGCTGGTGCCGATCCCCTCCTCCTCTGGGAAGCAGCCCTGACTGGGAGCGGAGATAGAGATAGAGCGTCCAAAGTTGCTGTAGCAGGCATAGTCATCAAAGCGGGTACTGGCGGAGATATTCATCACCCCTGGATGAAGAGAGTAGGGGTTGTTGTCTGAAGTTGTAGACTCATTCCCTGAGGCAAAGAGGATCAGCACCCCACGGCCCCCACGCCCTGTGGTGGTGATGCGATCAAAGACCTCACGCTCAGCGGTGGAGAGGGGAAAGAAGTTGCTCAGAGAGGGACCCCAAGAGTTGTTGATCAGCCAGACCCCCTCCTCCTCAGCGCGATGGAACACCTCCGCGTTGCCCAGAGAGCGGAGGCCCCCATCTCCAACCATCCGCACCAGATAGAGGCTGCATTCTGGACAGATGCCGGAGCCCCCAGTCCCATTGTCAGCCTCTGCGGCGATGATCCCCGCCACCGCCGTACCGTGGCTCTCTCTAAAAGGGCGCTCAGCAGGACAGCTCTCTGCGCGGCCGTTGCCGTCGTGGCGTTGGATACACTCCGCCTTGGGTTCATCATCATTATCTAGGGCGTCAAAGCCGCCTATAAAGCGATCTCGCAGCTCCTCATGTCCAAGATCAAAACCAGAGTCAAAGACCCCAACCACCACCTGTGGATCTCCTCGGGTTTGGCTCCAAGCCAGCTTGAGGCCGATCTCTCCAGGAGCACGGTCGGACTGAAGATGCCACTGCTCAGGGAAGCGAGGATCTGTGGGCAGCTCGGTGGTCTCTCTAAACAGCAGCATGTTGGGCTCCGCCCAGCGAATCCCCTGTTGACCCATCAGCGCCTTGGCTCGAGAGAGAGCGTCTCCTTCAACCGCCCAGGCTCGCCAGACTCCCGGGATAAGGCTCTCCTCCAAGAGTTGCACTCCCTGAGCCTTGAGGGCCTGGGGATCTGGAGCCCCAGAGAGCGCGAGAGTGAGCTGATCATCAAAGAAGGCCAGCCCTCCTCCGCGTGTCCCCACCGGCCACCAAGCTTGCGCAAAGCCTCCTCTGATCAAGGCTTCAGCCAAAAGGCGAGGCTCCTCTATATTGGGCACCTGAATCGCTAAGCGTCCTGGTCCCATAGGGCGAAGATCCGCCAAGATCGCCTCAGGGGCGACCTTATGAAGGATCCCCTCGATCACCTCTACTTGGAGCTGCTCTCGGACCTCGAGGAGCAGCCACTCCTGAGACCAGGAGAAGGAGACAAAGCGGCCCTGGTTGGGATAGCTTCCCCCCAGGCTTGAGAGGAGGAGAGAGAGGAGGATCGCAGACATAGAGGGTCTCACGGAAACGCTGAGGGGCATGGCTACCATCTTGAGAGGAGCCAAGGCAATCGCTGAGCTTTAGAGTAGCTCCTGCCTAAGACGATCCCTGAGGATCCCTTGAGTGATCTTAGAGGCCCGTCAGGCGGCGAATCTCCGCTTCAGAGAGGTTCTGGGAGAGCCGCACCCGAGTGTTCCCCTGAGCCCCGCTCTCCTTCTCGATAGCGTGGGCATGCACGATGCCGTTGACATCGATCTCAAAGGTCACCAGGATCTCAAGCTCCCCCCGAGAGGCGATGCGAAAACCACTAAACTCAAACTCTCCCAACAGCTCATTACGCTCCGCTTCTTTATGCTCCCCTTGATAGATGCGGATGCGGGCGCGATCTTGATGCTCTGAGGCAGTGACAAAGGTTTTGCTGTGTTCGATGGGAATGGGGGTGTTCTTGGGAATCACTACTTCAGTGTAGCCCCCCACCGTCCCCACTCTTAAGCTCAGCGGAGTCACATCGATGAGGATAGAGTCTCGTTTGCGGTTGACGAGCTGATCAGCGTGAATCGCAGCCCCCAGAGAGACCGCCTCCTCAGGATGAACCCGAGTCTGTACACGCTTGCTGAAGTAGGTTTCGACAGCGGAGCGGATAAAGCGGCTGCGAGTCTGCCCACCTACCAGGACCACCGCGTCTACCTGATCTACGGTGCAGGCTGCTGACTGCAGAGCCTCATCACAGACGGCGAAGGTACGCTGGACCAGATCATAGGTCATCTGAGCGAGCTGCTTGACGCTTAGGATAGCGGAGAGGGTCAGAGAACCCTCAGCATCCCGCGTGATATCGGGGATGGAGACCTCAACTCTGTCCGCCTCAGAGAGCTGGATCTTAGCCCACTCCGAGTGCTCCTTCAGCTTTTGCATCGCCACTCGATCTTCCCGAAGATCGATATGGGTCTGTTGATGGAAAGCGGAGATGAGATACTCCATGATGCGGGTGTCGAAGTCATCCCCACCCAGGAAGGTGTCACCTGCGGTAGAGCGCACCTCAAAGACATCCAGGTTGATATCCAGGATGCTGACATCAAAGGTTCCACCACCCAGGTCATAGATCGCTACGCGCTGTTGGAGTTGCTTGTCAAAGCCATAGGCCAGAGCAACAGCGGTGGGCTCATTGATGATCTTGAGGATATCTAAGCCCGCAATACGGCAGGCGTCCTTCGTCGCTTGTCGCTGGTTATCATTGAAGTGTGCAGGAACCGTGATAACCGCCTTGCTGACGGGCCGATCCAGGTAGTTCTCTGCAGTGCGCTTCAGCTCCTTCAGCAGCCAGGCGCTGATCTCGGGGATAGCGAGCTGTCGGCCATGAGCTTCGACGCGCACATCTCGGTGAGGACCCTCCAGTAAGCGGAAGGGCAGCATCTCTCGCGCCTTCTTGACCTCCTCCGAGAAGAAGAAGCGCCCCATGAGGCGCTTGAAGGAGTAGAAGGTGTTCTCAGGAGCCAGCAGCAGGCTCTTCTTGGCCCGGCTGCCAACGACAGGATCAGCGTCGGGGGGGAAGTGAACGACAGATGGGTGGATCAACTCTCCCCATTCATTGGGGATCACCTTGGGGCGACCGTTCTCAACCAGCGTCACCACGCTGTTGCTGGTCCCCAGATCAATGCCGATCGCCACTTCACTCATATCTCTCTCCAATCTGCGAACGGCGGAAGCCTACTTCGTTGGAGAGAGGCTGTCATTATTTCCACTTTTGAACTGCTGGACAGAGCCTGAAACCGCAGCAAGGCAGCGAATCAATATTACAGATGCTCGCCTCAGAATGTTGCTTATGATATTTGCTAGAGGTGACCGGAGAGCGTGCTGTATCTACAGCGTTGGGGAGCTTAAACTCTAGCCTGAGGTCTGGGCTCAGAGTTAAACTGTTGAGATCTCTTCATCCAAGGAGAAAGGAAGGATGCAGGTTCGGCCCGCTGTGCTGGAAGCCCTGAACATGCTCTATCAACGCAGCGACTGGGGAGAAACCTCCCTGCTCCAAGCCCTCTCTCCCAAACAGCTCAAACAGATCTGGCATCAGAGAGCCCAGGAGAGTCACCCTGATCGCGCCACGCTCTTGGGGCAAGATCCAAAGTTTTTAGAGCGACGCTTTAAGCTGATGACTGAGGCTTATCAACTCCTGCTCTCTCAGAGTGGTCGTGTACGAGCCCGCTCCGAGAGATCTTCAGAGGGGCGCTATGAAGGGGTGATCCCCAAACGACACCTCCGCTTCGCTGAGTTTCTCTACTACACAGGGCGCATCAGCTGGCAGAGCCTAGTTCAAGCCCTCCACTGGCAGCGCAGTGGACGCCCTCTCATCGGTCAGGTTGCTGTAGATTGGGGTTATCTCAACCCCACAGAGGTAGATAAGCTCCTCAACCTGCGTCGGGGTTTGGGCGCTTGGAGAGAGCCCTTTGCCGCCTTCGCAGAGCACCAAGGCTATATTTCCAACTATCAACGTAGAGCGCTCCTGGGCTATCAGAAGCGATTCAAACGCCCTATCGGACGTTTCTTTATGGAGCGGGGCTTGTTTAAAGAGGAGGAAATTCGGCTCTTCCTGAGGCATCTGAGACGCTATAACTCAGATTTTAGAGCCCTCTAGTTTTCTGTTAAGATGCGTTCGTCATACTCCAACTCAAAGTGCATCTTATGGCTGGCCTCATCCTGAGCCAGAGAGAGGAAGATTTTTCTGAGAGGCTCCTCAGTGATCGCCGCCAGCTTTGAGTAAAGTTTGTAAGCAGATTGCTCTCGCTTCATCGCCAGGATGAGAGCCTCCTGATAATCCATCCCAGGGCTGGGGACCACATCGACGAGATAGTCCGCCATCTGCATATCCAGGATCTTGCGCCGAGAGCTTTTTACAGCACCCTCCAGCTTGATCCGTTCCAGGCGAGCCTTATGCCCCATCTCCACTCGGGCGAGATCTCTAAAGAATGTGGAGAGGTTGGGATCCTCTACATCTCCGGCCAGCTGCAGATAGAATTCACCCGCCTCCTGCTCCCTCTCTATGGCGAAGTCGAGGATCTCATCGAGGTTGTTCCAGTCACTCATCTTTCGCTCCTGCTCGATCTATGGGTCGGCGGTTAACTCAGCCAAGCACTCGTCCAAGATAGCAAGGCCCGTGTCAATATCATACTCATCTACGATCAGGGGAGGAGCGAGACGAATCACGCTCTGCCCACAGGGAAGCAGCAGCAAGCCTCTACGGAAGGCAGCCATCTCCAGCTTCCCTACAAACTCTCGAGCGGGCTCCTTCGTCACCCGATCTTTGACAAAATCGACGCCGATAAAGAGGCCTACGCCGCGAAGATCTCCGATCACCTCATACTTCTCTTGTAGCGCTCTAAGGCCAGCCATCAGATGTTCACCCATCCGCGCGGCGTTCTGCATCAGTCCACCCTCTACAAGCTCCAGAGTGGAGAGCGCAGCAGCACAGCAGACCGGGCTGCCGCCATAGGTGGAGCCATGTGAGCCCTGGGACCACTTCATGATCGACTCTTTGGCGATTATCGCGCCGATCGGCATCCCAGAAGCTAGGCCCTTGGCGGTCAGCAATACGTCAGGAACCACATCAAAGTAGTCAGCCGCCCACATCTGTCCAGAGCGGCCTACACCGCTCTGGATCTCATCAAAGACCAGAAGGATGCCGTGCTGATCACAGAGAGCGCGCAAGTTACGCATAAAGGAGCGGGGTGGGATGATATAGCCGCCCTCGCCCAGGAAGGGTTCGATAAAGATGGCAGCAACATCTTCAGCGCCGATGTGACGCTCAAACAGCTCCTCGATCTGTCGAATGACAAAGGCCCCAACCTCCTGACCTCCAGTCTCTAAGCGGTAGGCGTCGGGGTAGGGCAGGTGGTGTACTCCAGGCAGCATAGGGCCAAAGCTTGCTCGCTGCTTAGATTTACTGCTGGTGAGGCTCATCGCCCCGTAGCTGCGACCGTGAAAGGCGCCTTTAAAGGCGATGAGATCGCCTCGGCGTGTGGAGTTGCGCACCAGCTTGATCGCCCCCTCCACCGCCTCGGTTCCAGAGTTAGTGAAGAAGACCCGCTTCTTCTCCTCTCCAGGGGCCAACAGGGCGAGGCGCTCAGCCAGATCTGAGAGCTCCTGATAGTAGAAGTCGGTTGCGCACATGGAGAAGAAGCGCCCAGCAGCCTCCTGGGTAGCTTTGACCACCTTGGGGTGCGCATAGCCGGTGCTGGCTACAGCGATGCCCGCCATAAAATCGATAAAGCGGTTGCCGTCTACATCCTCAACCATCGCCCCACGGCCATGCGAAACTACGAGGGGGTACTCCTTGATATAGGAGGTTGAGGTAAAACGCTGATCTTTCTCGACGATGGCCTGACCTTTGGGGCCGGGAGGAGTGACAAGGATACGGGGATAATCTCGTTGAGTCATAAGCAGTTCTCTCTCTATTTCAGATCTCAGTCTCGGATAATGGTCCGACACTGCTCACGCATAAACTGAGCGACATAGTAAGGACCACATCCTCCCTTGCCTGAGCCCCCGGAGCCCTTCCAGCCACAGAAGGGCTGAGCGCCAGGCCAAGCTCCAGTTGTAGCGCCTGTTCTCTTGTTGGCGTAAGTGACGCCCGCTTCGATCTCATTGAAGAAGCGGTCAATCTCCTCCTGCTCCTGACTGAAGATCCCAGCAGTGAGGCCATACTCCACGGCGTTGGCCTGCTGGATCGCTTCATCAAAGCCCTTGACGATGGAGACCGCCAGGATGGGAACAAAGAACTCCTCTTTGAAGAGGCTGCTCTCGGCAGGGGCTTTGATGATCGTGGGGGTTACAAAGTGCCCTTTGGCGAAGGCCTCTCCCTCAGGGAGCATTCCGCCGTAGAGGATCTCTCCCTCTTCGCGGCCCTGCTTGACCACCCTCTCCCATTTCTTGAGCGCACGGGCGTTGATCACCGGCCCCAGATAGACATCTCGCTTCGTTGGATCGCCCATAACTATCTTCTCCGTGAGGGCGATGAGCTTCTTTAAAAAGGCGTCTGCGATGGACTCATGGAGATAGACTCGTGAGCAGGCGGAGCACTTCTGGTTCTGAAGGCCCCAGGCTGACTTAAAGACCCCCTCAGCGGCCTTGTCGAGATCTGCACTGGCCATGATTAGAGCGGGGTTCTTGCCGCCCAACTCCATCAGACAAGGGCGAACCCAATTTTGGCTCAGACCATGGAAGATATGCAGGCCCACCTCTTTGGAGCCGGTGAAGACTACGCCATCGATCTTGGGATGCAAACTGAGGGCATCACCCATCACCGAGCCTCGCCCAGAGATAAAGCTGATCACCCCCGCAGGGACCCCCGCCTCTCGATAGATCTCATAGAGCTTTAGGCCGGTCCAAGGGGTGTCTGTAGCGGGCTTAAAAATAACACAGTTTCCCGCCATAAGGGCCGCTGAGGACATACCAAAACCCAAAGCGGCGGGGAAGTTGAAGGGGGCGATACAAGCGAAGACTCCATAGGGTCGCAGGATGTCGGTGTTCTCTTCTACCGGAGTGATGCTGTTCATCTTCTGAACAAAGCCGCTGGCGTCATCCATCTGCTGGCAGTAGTAGTCCAGGAGATCAGCGGATTCCTCAGCGTCTCCCATCGCCTCCATACGGTTTTTACCCACCTCCAAAGACATCAGAGCGCCCAACTCAAACTTGCGCTTACGGATGATCTCCGCTGCGCGACGGAGGGTGGCGACACGCTCCTGCCAAGGAGTATCCCGCCAAGCAGGCCAGGCGGCGCGCGCGGCCTCAACAGCTTGATCCACCTCAGCGGCGGTGGCCGCCTGAAAGCGCCCCAAGAGGAGCGTATCATCGGCGGGACAACGATCTTCAAGGAGAGGGGCATCCACCATGATCGCCTCACCATTGATATAGAGAGGGTACTCCTGGCCGCGCTGATCCAGTAGAGCGCTCAGAGCCTCGTCATAGTAGCGGTGGAAGAGATCCAGCTCGCTGATATCCGTGGTGTAGGTGATCTTCAGCTTCTCTGGAGGGGTGGGCATCTCAGGCTCCTCAGGCTGCTGTTCTGCACTCAAAGGCAATTTAGAGCGCAGATTAACGCGCTGTTTTTTCAGGAGCAAGCGCCTGAAATTCTCCTAAAGCCCGCTCTAGATATTCCGGCCCCGCGCTCTTTGGCGCGCTCCCCAGATTGTGGCGCCAACGTCGCGCCCCAGGCTGCCCCAGAAAGAGCCCCATCAGGGGCTTTAAGAGGAGCGCAATGGGGCTCCCCTGTGTTCGCTCTCTTTCGATATATGGCAGATAACGCCTCACCGCCTCCTCTGCGCTCTTTGAGGGGGCGGGATGAGAAAAGATCGCCTCATCCACCTCCAAAAACAGCTCAGGTGATTCATAGGCAGCGCGGCCAATCATCACCGCGTCCAGATGCTCAAGTTGCTGCTGAACCTGCTCTAGGCTACGAAAGCCCCCGTTGATCTCGATAAAGAGCCGTGGACGCTCCCGTTTAAGGCGCTGAACCCAATCCCAACGCAGTGGAGGGATGCGGCGGTTCTCTTTGGGGCTCAGACCCTGAAGCCAAGCTTTACGAGCATGGATGGTGAAGGCATCACAGCCAGCTTCAGCGACACGATCTACAAAAGTCAGCAGCTCCTCAAAGCTGTCGTGCTGATCTACACCGATGCGATGCTTCACCGTGATCGGACAGGGGACCGCAGCGCGCATCGCCGCCACCGCTTCAGCGACCCGCTCAGGTTTTAACATCAGGCAAGCCCCAAAGCCTCCTCCCTGAACACGGTCGCTGGGGCAGCCCACGTTTAGATTGATCTCCTCAAAGCCGCCCCAACTCCACGCCAAATATGCAGCCTGAGCCAACTCGTTGGGATCTGAACCTCCAAGCTGAACCGCCAAGGGATGTTCTAGGGGCTCATGTCGCAAGGCCCGCGTACGATCACCGTATAGGAGTACCCCTGTGCTTAACATCTCGGTGTAGAGGAGAGTCTCTCGGCTGAGCCCTCGGAGGAAGACTCTAAAGTGTCGATCTGTTCGCCCCATCATCGGCGCGATGCTTAGGGGTCTGCCCTGACCTCTTCGCCTCATGAGGGTACACAGAAAGTTTCAGAGCTCTCTTCACAGCCCTCCTCATCACAGCGCTGAGCGTCCCCAAAGGGGACACAGCGACTGTGCTCATCGCAGTCGCTGTTGGCTTGGCAGGGAAGGAGACAATAAAAATCGTCGCTCAGCTCTGTCCCCAAACAGCTCCCCCCGTGCTCACAGCGGTCTTCGCAGATCTCCGAACAGACACCAAACTCCGCCTCTTGATTAAAGGAGAGACAGTGACGGCTTCGACAGCTCTCTGAGCCCGTCTCACTGTGGCGACAACTCCCGCCATTCTCCAGGCCGGAGAGGGTGGGTTGGAGCTGCTCCTCAGTGTCACAAGCCAAGAGCGAAAGAAAACAAAACAGAACAAAAAAATGTACCATCACTCTCCCCGACGAGTACGAGCTAGATGATAAACCGCCTGCCCTGTAGCGATGGGTTGAGCGTTGATATCTTTGGAGTAGACCCTCATTTGAGCAACAGCAACATGGCTCCCCATACGAACGATCTCTCCCCAACAGAGCAGATCTTCCCCAGCTGGACCCGGGCGTAGATAGTCAACCCGTAGATCGATAGTGGCCGCTCGCTCCTGTGCAGAGCTGAAGTGGGAGAAGCAGGCGGCCCCTCCGGCAGCATCGACCAAGGTCGCGATGATCCCACCGTGGGCGACCTCACGCACAGGATCCCCTTGAAGTGCTGAAGACCAGGGGAGGCGCAACAGACAGCGCCCCTCCTCTAATAGATCCACCTTGAGTCCCAGGAGACGGTGGAAGGGAGAGCCCTGCTCCCAGATCTGGGCGAGGGCTTGATATCGCTCAGGGATGCTCATATGTGAGGATTGTGAAGGAGAGGTGGCCCGCTGGCAAGTCAGGCTTCAACTGTAGATCTCCAAGGTCTCCCTCCCTATCCTTAGCCGCTCAACTTAAGTCCGCCCGAAGCTCCTGGAGATCAAGATGCTCATCCTCGCGACCCTGCTTCTCATCATCGCGATCACCATGATGGGGGCTCATTTCTTTACCAAGAAGAAGATCGCTGCGCTCCTGGAGGCCAGAAGGTGGAATCTTAAAGGGCTGCTTGAGCACGCCACAGCACAAAAGCCTGAGGTAGGCAAAGGTTGCTTTAAAGAGCTGGTGGAGCTGCGAGGGGTACCTGAATGTGAGCGAACGCTGCGCTCTCCCTTGGGTGATGCTCTCTGCCTTTACTATGAGATGTCCATCTCTCGTGAGTATGAGGAACAATATGAGGAGAAGGACTCAGAGGGAAAGAGCCGACAACGTACCCGTCGAGGCTCAGAGGTGATGTCCACTCAGGTCGAGCATGTTAACTTTGAACTCAGGGAGGGAGAGGAGGCCCTGGAGATCCGCTCGGATGGAGCCTCCTTTGATGGGCTCTCTCAGAGCATAGACACCTTTGAGCCCGGAGAGGCGCCTGACGCACGCTTTGAGCGCTTTAACCTCTCGCTCAAAAGCAACCACCCCATGCGCCACACTTTGGGGTTTAGCTACCGAGAGCATATCCTCCCTCCAGATCTACCCCTCACGCTTATCGGAGAGGTTAAGGAGAGGGGGGGTCGTTTGAGCTTAGGGAAAGGAGGGTTGACTTTTCTGATCTCCACACGCAGCAAAGAGGAGCTTTTGGGAAGCAGCAAAAGCAACGCTCAGTTGGCTGTTGTTGGCGGTGGCGTGAGCGCTCTGTTGGGCATCGTGGCGCTTATCGCCAGTTTCTATTGAGAGAGCCTGAGAAATTCGCGCTATCCTCTCCTCAGGGATTGGAGTTGGAATGCAGACTGAGGTTTGGCGCTGTCCAGTTTGTCGCCTGGAGAGCTGGGGACTCCCTGGACAACGCTGTGCGAGGGAAGGGGTCTTACTTATATGCGGAAATGATCCTGAACTGGGACGCCACATCGCCCACAAATACACGCTGATCAAGCGTAGAGAGAGAGACTATCTCGCTTTTCACCGCCATCTGAAGCGCTTAGTCTGGCTGCGTCTTATCCACCCTCAGGAGCGTAAGCTCTTTCAGCGCTGGTCTCGTCTAGAGCATCCCCAACTTCTCAACATTATAGACAGCGGTGAGGCTCCCCTTTATATCGTCCGTCGCTATAGCGGAGCACCCTCCCTAGAGCAGCTCCTTGAGAAGGAAAAGTTTGAGCTGGGCAGGGCCCTAAATTTGGGCTTGCAGTTAGGGCGACTCTTAGAAGAATTCAACGGTTTTGGTCTATACTGTGAACAGATCCATCCGGGACGGATTCAAATCGAGAGGCGAGCCGGTAAAGAGCTGCTTCTCATGGATCTCTGTTCCAGCTTCAGCCCCTCCAAGCGCTACAGCGCCCCTGAGGTCCTCAGCGGAGCCCAGGCCGGACCCCGCAGCGTCCAGTATGTCCTGGCGCTCTTGATCTACGAGATGATCTTTGGACCTGCGGCTTTAAAGAGAGCTCAAGCTCGATCTGAGATCAGCTTTAAAGGGGATCTTCCTGAGTATCTACAGAATGGTCTGCAGATGGCGCTCTCTCCAGATCCTCGCCTGCGCTTTCCCAACATTCAGAGCTTCTGTAAGCTTCTTGAGCAGCAACCTCGTGTTTCAAGAGTTCAGCCCCATCGACAACCCCGGCTCGTCCAGCTCCAGCCCTTAATGACCCCCTTCCCCAGCCCCAGCTTGAGCCCTGCGCCTACGAGCGGCTTAGAAGAGGTCAAGGAGCACGATGCTGAAAAAGTAGAACGATACACCCTCCTCTATTCGCTCTTCTGGGAGCGGGGCTGGAATCGAAACAAGAGCCTCATGGTGCTTATGCTCATGCTGCTTTTTTTGGGGGGGTATTGGTTTAAGAACTTGGCTCCCAAAACCTCAGAGCCTCCTTCTATAGATCAAGAAGAGGTTTTGGTTTGGGACCACTGGGCTGATCTCAAGGCGCTGGTAGAGGCCAAGCGCTGGTCTCCAGCTCTCTTTGCCCTAAAAGGCAGCGTCTGGAGCCCCGCGTTGGAGGAGTTGAGGTCTCAAATTCAACAGGGCTTCGCGCAAGCAGAGCTGGAGAAAGGGCGAGCACATCTACAGAGCGGAGAGCTGGAAGCCGCCCAGAGCATCCGCACCATGCTGGGGCGTCACCCCTTCAGCCAAGCTGAAGCCCAGCGTCTCTCCTCTGAGATCGTCAGCGCTGCTCAGATCTGGAACATGCCCAGCAAAGGAGCACCCTCACTCCTCTATGAAGAGCTTTTGGGAGAAGCATTTCAGGCGCTACTGGAGGGACGACGCCTGGAGGCCCTCCAGCTCCTGGAGAGCGCTGAACAGAGCTTCCAAGGTCCTCGCGCTCTCCAACTGCTCTGTGCTCTCTATGAGGGTTTGGATCGTCCCAAACAGGCCCTAAAAACCTGCCGCCTTTGGCAAGCATATGGGATCTCTGCTTCAAGCTGGCGTCATCTGGGGTTACGGGTGGAGGAGCTTGAAGAGAAAATTCTTAAGCAAGAGAGCACCTTTGAACCTCCAAAAGAGGTTGAAGATTCAAGCCCTGAAGCTATTCCAGCAGTAGGTTCAGCTCCAGGCGCTCTTGGCTATCCAAAATGACGACAAAATAGCGCCCAGCCTCTAAAGCCAAGTTCTCAATACGACCCTGTTGTGCTGAAGAGCAGCTCAGTTCGCTGTTTGGATCCTCACAGCGCTCGCGGATCGCCATCGCCAAACCGAAATGAGCACCCTGAGCATCCACGCTCACCAAAGCGGGTTCTGAGAGATCAAAGTAGGCCAAGCTTGAGCCCCCTTGGAGGAAGTCACAGCTCAGCGGAAAGAGCTGAGGGCCAAAGTTTGGGTAGAGAATCAGGGGCTCCTCAGGCTGAAGGAGAGGCGCCTCTGCGCAGCTCTCATTGATGGCGTCAGGGCTCGGCTCGGCCCAGAGAACCACGCGATAATCACCAGGAGCTCCCCGGAGGTGGAGGAGGTACTCCTGCTCTGTTTGCAGGTCAATCACCCCCGCTCCCTGTAAGAGGCTCTCGCCTGCTTCATTGAGAAGATCCAACATCAGATTGGGATCTGCGTACTCTACATGGAGGCGTGTCCCCGCCCCCAAGCGGATACGGAGCCAATCTTCATCTCCCTCACAGAGGCTGAAGCTCTGCTCTCCCAAGCGTATCGCCTGAGCGCGTATCGGACTGTCGTTTCCATGTGGCCCCTCCAACATATCTGGAGTGCACTCCTCAGCGCTGATCTTTCGCAGGTCAAGGCTGTAGGTTGGAGAGTCTCCAGCGCGACCCATCACCGCCAGGACATAGTGTCGCTCTTCAGCCCCTGGCGGGATCACAAGACGCTCCACCGTGTTCTGCTCATCGCTGTTCTGGAAGGCGAAGGGCACCCCAGGCTCTCGCAGCTCCAAGCGAAGGTCATGCTCTGGAGCGTGGCGCAGGATGATGGCGAGTCCCTCTCCGCTGGGGATCTGAAGATCATAGAGATCATTGTCAGCATCACAGAGGATCAGATCACTGTAAGCCCGAGCCTCTAGGCTGACTTGGCCTTGAGCGTCGAGGAAGTCTCCTTCGCAAATAGAGGGCATACAGAAGAACTGATCGCAGATGCGGTCCCCTGGACAATCTTCATCCCGCTCACAGACCCCTGCAAACTCACAACGACCTTGAATGCAGTTCTCCGAGGCGACACAGTCATCATCTCGGAGGCAGCTAAAGCAGCGTCCTATCTCGCAGTAGGGACGGGCGTCGGGGCAATCTCCATCACCGACACAGGGAGCGCTGAGGAGACAGGCGCCCAGAGGAGTACAGCTTTGGGTGCCTGAGCAGGGCTGTTGAGGGCTACACTCAGCAGGTACACGCTCTTCACAAACACGGTTGACGCAGGCTTGGGGGCAGTCACTGTGCTCGTGACAGTCCGGTTCGATACAGCGCCCCGCTTCACAAACACGGAGGCCCAGACAGTCGATATCGGTCAGACAAGGCTCTGGTTCAATACAGCGCCCCTCTTGGCAGGTTTGAGCACCAGAGCAATCCAAGGGATCTACACAGGGAGCGCGGCAGCCGTCGAGGGTGCAAAGGCTGCCCTCAGGGCAATCTCCCTCACACTGAGCAGGCAGGCTGCTCATCCTGATCTCCAGAGATCCTGCCTGGAGCCCATGACTGACGACGACATACCACATCCCCGCCTCTAAGCGCAGCTCTTGGCCTGGATCGCTACAGATCTCTTCAGTCTCACAACCACGCCGCAGAGAGAAGCTGGCATCTGGACGATCTGGAGCCTCAAAGCGAACATGGCTCTCCTCATCAAGATCGATATAGAGCACCTCATCAGCTAAGCGGTTAAAGGCACAGGAGGTTTCAAAGCGCAAAAGAGCAGCATGCTCGGAGAAATGGACGGGTCGCTCCTCGCTCAGCTCAACAGCGTTGGCGCAGGCTTGAGCGGCGGCCTCTTCGCTGGCCCCAATATGGAGATGGAGGAGGAGATCCATCACTTGATCTGCCCTCGCGCGGATATAATGGATTCCTCCCTCTGGAGCATCTAGGCTGCCCCCTCCCTCAAGGATGTTCTCCAACTCCGCGTTGAAGACATTCAACTCTAAGCTTCCCTCTCCCAGCGCCTCAGGTATCAGCTGTAACCGCCCGCCAACGGGAAGCATCAACTTGAGCCAATCCTCATCCCCAGGGCAGAGCCGCAGAAGCTGAGGGATCGCCCTGATCGGGCTGGCGTGCTCAGCATCATCATTGCCAAAGGGTCCCTCTAGGCCATCAGGAGGACAGCTCTCCTGCCGTCGAATATCCAGGGCGTACTCTACCGGCTCTCCACGGCTGCCCATAACACGGATCTCAAGCTGTCGATCTTGATCTCCTTGGGGCAAAACCCCCAAAACCTCCAAGCCAACCGCGTGGTCGCTCTGAAGGCTCAGAGGCAAGCCCGCCGACAACTCCAGGCTTAGATCCATGTCGGGATCATGGCTCAGGCTCACCTTCAAGCCCTCATCAGCAGCCAGGGTGACCAGGAAGCGATCCATCTCTCCATCACAGAGCAAGAGATCGCTATAGCTGCGGCTATGCAGGTTGTTCTCCCCCTGACCATCAAAGCGATCTCCAGAGCAGCCTTCAGCGATGGCGCAGAGCCCCTCTATACAGCGCCGTAGCCCTGGGCAATCCTCATCTTCTTGACAATCTCCCCGCAAAACACAGCGCCCCGCGCTACAGTTCTCCGATTGAGCACAGTCGGCGCTGACCGCGCAGGCCTGACAACTGCCCTGAACACAGACAGGGCGGCTGCTGGGGCAGTCCAGATTCGCTTCACAGGGTCCCTCTCTCAAGCAGAGCAACCCTCCACAGCTCAACCCGGCCCCGCACTCTTCAGTGCAGCCCATCTCCAGAGGAGCCCCACAGAGACGATCAACGCAATCCTCAGCCTCTGAGCAATCCTCATGAACCTCACACTCAGGCTCAGCGCAGCGCCCCAAGGCGCAGATACGGCCCCCTAAACAGACCTCATCTCGGAGGCAGTGCTCCGGCTCCAGACAGCGCCCCGCTTCACAGCGCTGTTCAGGACCACACTCAAGATCCTCAGTGCAGGGATCACGACAGACCTCCCCTTCACAGAGCCGCTCACCCAGACAGTCTGCATCTCTGTCACAGAACTCTGCTTCTCGACAGAGGCCCTCATCACAGATCTGAGCGCCTGGACAGGGGCGCTCCTCACCACAGCTGTTTACACAGTTCCCTGAGACACAGCGCCGTGCTCCATCGCAGTCCTCAGCTACAAAGCAGCGCAGGGGCTCTGGACAGTGGCCGCTGAGGGGATCGCAGCTGCGGGTCCCCTCACAATCCGCATCCTCAGTACAGGCGAGCTGGCAGTCACCTCCCTGACAGACTCGACTTCCCACACAATCGGCATCTACACCACACTCTCCGCTCTCCAAGCAGAAGCCCTGTTCACCACAGGTCTGAGACCCTGGACAGGGCTGGGCTTCATTGCACTCATCGATACAGTCTCCATCTCGGCAAACACGACCTGGATCACAGTCGTCCCCAGAGAAGCAGAACTCAGACTCTGGGCAGAGCCCACTCTCCAATTCGCAGCTTCGACTCCCTGGACAGTCAGCGTCCTCAGCACAGGCTTCTTCACAGCGGCCATAGATGCAGAGGCGATCCCCAAGACAGTCCTCCACATCTTGACACTCCTCTGGCTCCAGACAGAAGCCATCCTCTCCACACTCTTGAGCGCCTGAGCAGGGATGCTCTGGACCACAGGCATCAGCGCAGATCATGTCGAGGCAGATCCGTCCCGGGTCACAGTCCGCCTCTCCAAAGCAGACCGGGGGCTCAGGGCAGCTCCCCTCTACACAGAGCCGCGATCCAAGGCATTCGGCGTCCTCGATACAGAGATCATCACAGCTCCCATGAACACAGTGACGCGTTCCCAAGCAGTCTAGAGCCTCTTCACAAAACTCAGGCTCCTCACAAATCCCCCCCTCTCCACAGCTCTGCAAACCTGGACAGGGCTGCTGAGGGCCACAAGGCTCAATACAGCTCTCCTCCTGACAAATCCGCGCCTGATCACAGTCAAGGGCGCCATGGCAGGGCTCCGCCTCAGGACAGCGCCCCTCCACACAGCTTCGAGAGCCAGGACAGTCAGCATCTACGTTACAGGGCTCCTGACAGCGTTCAGTGACGCAGATTCGCGCACCCAAGCAGTCCTCATTTGTGCCACAATGCTCCACTTCAACACAGGCCCCTGTTGCCATACAGACCATATTCCCTGGACAAGGGCGCTCGTCACTACAGCCTTCGAGATCGCAATCTTCAGGGAAGCGAGGCTCACAGTTGCCTTCAGTATCGCAACAGTCCGGCATCTCCTCACAGCGACGATTCTCTGAGTGACAACCTTGGTTCTCTCCGTTGAGTCCCAAAGGACAATTTTCCCCCAGACGACAACCCAGTTCACAAACACCCTCAGCACAATATTGATCTAGATCGCAATCTGCGTCTGCATCACAGAGCCCAGTCTCCTCACAGCGATGCGCTATGCAGTGCTCTCCCTCCTCACAGTCCTCATCGTCGCGACAACCCAACTCACAGTGACCTGCGTTACACCAACGCTCCTCGGAACACTCTTCATCCTCCTCACACTCCCCTGCGTCGCTGAGCTCTCCATCAACAGGCTGTGCATCGCCCCCGTCAGGCTCGACGACGACACTTTCATCGATAGCGCTGTCTTCTGGATCTGGGATTAAAGTATCCTCACGCTCTTTACCTGAATCCACAAGGAGCGCGGCATCATCATCGCTGATGCTCTCTCCATCGTCACAGGCCAGAGGGAGCAGCAAGAGAGCTGTCCATATCCAGAACATTCGCATCGCGTCCTCCTGATTCTTTTCGATTGAACGAACATCGTTCATCAAACAGGTGGTTGAGGGTAAAAGCTAAGGAGAAGATCTCCAAGCTCAAAGATTCCATGAAAATTGAAAATCTTGGATCCTGCTTAAAGTCGAAACCGCTGTTCCTGCTCAATGTTCAATCTCGTCAGGTCGCAAGAACCTCCACCAACACAGCAGGTGAGGGGCATTATGATTTATCTCTGAATGTCTCTTCAACAGAGCTTGAGGAGTTGGCCTTGGATCGCGAGGCCAGCCTTACCCTCAATTTGAAGATCTCCAGCCTGGAGGCTCAACATCGCGGTGGTGCTCAGGGTGGCATCCCCCGACTTGAGATCAAGTTTCCCAGCGGCACTGAGGGTGATCGCACCATTGCTCACAAAGTTGATCGACTCAGCACCCTCCACGCTCATTTTGGGAGCGGTCACAGTCTCTGAAGCCAGAGTCTCTCGGCGGAGCTCGTCAGAGCTGATCTCCCGCCCAGCGCTGTTACTCAAGCTGAGCCCCCCGCTGACGGAGCAGGAGATCTGCTTGGCAGAGAGACTGGACTGTCCCGCGCTGACAGAGGTTGAGCTGCCGGTGACGTTCCAGGTCTTGGAGACCTTGATCGTATCTGCGCCTGTGATGCTCTCGGAGCGCGTATCGCTGCTCTCGCTGAGGCTTCCCTGCACCGTATAGCTGCTGCTGTTCTGTGCTTGGATCTCCAGATCCTTACACTCCAGCTTTAGGGTGTTTTTAGGGGCCTCGAAGGTGATATCCCCTGGATCTGCGGTGATTGATATGGTGTCCCCGACCATATCAATCACCAGATGACGCTCACTGACGCCGTCGATGAGGGTGATCTTTTCTCCCCCCTCACTGTCATCAAAGATGATCTGGTGGCCATTTCGAGTTCGCCAGATCTTATGGTTGTTCTCCCCTTCGGGGTTCCCAGGAGGAGGCACCGGATCTTGACCGTTCCAAACCCCCCCCAGGAGATAGGGATGATTGGGATCATTGCGATCAAAGACCAGGACTACTTCATCCCCCAGCTCAGGGATCCAGAAGGAGCCTCGACCCTTACCCGCATAGGGTTGAGCGATGCGGGCCCAGTGACTTTCTTCAGAGTCATGAAGCCAGGGGAAGCGAACCTTGACGCGGCCGATACCTTCGGGATCTTTGTTATTACTGACGATCCCGATCACCGCACCAGCTACACGATTGCGATAATCCTGCCTCTGCTTCTGCCCTAGACCGTCTAAACGGCGATCTCTGCGCTCCTTCATCGCTCAAGCCTCGGGGAGAACCAAGACGGGAGAGCGAGTTTGAGCACCCTCATAGCTCAGCTCAAAGAAGAGCTCTCGGAACTTGGGAGGATCTGGGATCTCCCAACGAGCTTGGAGCTGCTGCCCGTCGCTCTCTCCCTGAACCTTGGCCAGAGGAGTATCACCTACCAGAGAGCGGACGCAAAAGAGCACCTCTTCTCCAGCTGGGATTCCATCACAGGTGGCCAACATCTTAACGATCTCTCCCGGCTTGGCGTCGCTGGGGGCCCAATGAGCTCGCACGATGGCGACGCTCTCAAGATCAAGTGTGGAGAGGCTGCTGCCCGCCAGAGGAAGAGAGGGAGAGGCGGGAGGGGGGGGGCGCGGCTTGAGCCTCCCGACGACGCTCCAGACGTTGCACTCGGTGCTGCAGATCTTGAAGCTTCTCTTGCCACTCTGGTGCTTGGGGATCTCGAGCTTTCTCTAGGGCCTTGAGTTGCTTTTGAATCCGAATCAGCTCACTCTCCCAAGCAACGATTCTACGCTCTAGGAGATCGGACTTACGCTGTACAAGTTCCAACTCAGCCAGCACTCTGAGGGCATCGAAGCGGGCCTCCTCGACAGGCTCTTGCTGCTCTTCAGTTTGGGGGGGATCGTTCGGAGTCGTCATAATCACCTCAGTTATCCCAGGCTCTAAGAATTGGGGAGAGATTTCAAGGCGGATCGTGGCAAAGATCCTCACCGCATTTTGAACTCACTTGGATTCCCATTAGGGCTTCTTTGCTTTACCTTTGGAACTCTTTAAAAGAAGGAGACTCCTTGGCGCACCCTTGGCATGACCTACCCAACAACGCTGACACCATCGATCAAGGCTTTAATGCCGTTATCGAGATTCCCAAAGGCTCCAAAGTGAAGTATGAGCTGGATAAGCCCTCTGGCCAGCTTCGCGTTGATCGCATCCTCTACTCCTCAGTGATGTACCCCACCAGCTATGGTTTCCTGCCCCGCACCTACTGTGATGATGGAGATCCCCTAGATGTGCTGGTGCTCTGCAACGAATCGGTGATGCCCTTGGCCATCGTCCGCGCTCGGGCCATCGGTGTAATGCATATGGCTGATGAGGGCAAAGCCGATGATAAGATCATCGCGGTACTGATCGATGATCCCGCCTTTAACGAATATTCAGACGTGGACCAGCTTCCCAAGCACACCTTGCTGGAGATTCAGCGCTTCTTTGAGGATTACAAAGCTCTGGAACAGAAGAGCGTGGTGGTCGAGGGGATGAAGGGGCGAGATGAAGCGCTCCAGGTGATCGATGAGGCTCTTCGACTCTACCGCCGTGAGGAGAATAAGCTGAGGGGTTGGGGCTGAGCCCTCAGAACTCCCCGCGAGCGGCGAGGATCTCAGCATTTTGAGGGTTCAAGCTCAATGCCTTTCTAAAAAGCTTTTGAGCCATCTTCATATTTCCAACCTGCTGATAAATCTTAGCCAAAAACAGATAGCCCAACTCTAACCCAGGCTCATCCAAGAGGGCACTCTTGATCGTCTGATGCGCGAGTGTACGAGCGCGTTTGTCCTTGGGATCTGCATTGAGAAAGCTGGCCCAGCCCCAATACATACGAAAAAGGGGTCTGTCTCTCTCCTGCACCAGAAACTCAAACTCTTTCAAAGCTCTGCTGGGTTCCTCTTCCAGCAGCGCTTTGGCCCGCTCGAAACGCTCTACTGTTTCGTTTTTTCGCTTTTGAGGCCCCGTGGTGGGTGCCCTCCTCTTCGCTCGTTGCCCTCCAGCCGTGCTTCGAATTCCACTGAGAGGAGTGACTCGCTCGACGGAGAAGTCGGCGCTCGGTCCCACCGACTTGGGTCGTCCACCGTTTGCTCTTGATCTGCGCTCCTCTGTGTGGCGCGGTTGTTCAGTGTTAGAGTAGCCGCGCGATCTCTCCTCTATATTCCCTTCGGGGCTGCTCTGCTCAACAGGGATGTTGGAGTTCTGAGACTTTCGTGTTGGCTCTGGCGGGGTGGGGAAGCCGTGCAGGGTATCATAGGAGCGTCTTCGTCCTGGACTACAGAGGACCTCAGAAACCACCTTGAGGCGAGCCAAGATGGGAGCCAATTCAGATTGAGACAGCTCCTCTAGGCTGCTCAGCTGCTCAAACTGCGCAGAGACGAGGGCCTCAAGCTGAATTTGAGAGCTTCCAGGCTCAACCCCGATGAACTCATAGAGGTTGCTCTCCTCGAGACGATCCTTGAGCTGTTCAAAGATCACCCTAGGATCCCTTTCCTCCTGATGGCGCCCCATTCGACGGTTGAGGGCCTCCCAAGCAGAGACCTTGCGCCGCTCCTCTGTGTTCATCCTTGGACGGGGGGGCTTTTGACTCTCTGGGGTGCTCTCCAGGCTCTTGGAACTGGGAACTTGCTTCTCTTCTGAATCTGAGCTTTTAGCGATAGAACGTAGCCCTCGTGGGTGCGTCACGGGGCCTCCCATAAAATGGTGTGAGGGCTGACGAGGGCTCCCAAACTGAACACACTGAAGAACCTCAAGAGCGCGGAGGACCCGCAGCGTATCCAAGAGGCCATAGCCGCTCTTTGAGAGGATCTCTCCTAGGGTCTGCTTACCATCACAGAGTTCAGTAAGGCGCAGCTCATAGGCGTAATCCTTAAGGAGTGTAGCGTAATCTTTGAGACGCTCTGTGAGCCGGCAGATCCGACGATTATAGGTGTCAAAGTGGCGGATTAACATCCCTGGGGGGAGCTTCTCTTTGATCCCATCAAAGACAAGGACCAGAGGATTTAACGCGCTGTTGCCCTTGCGCTCCTCCAACTCAGGATCATAGCTGAGACCATACTCTGCTCCCCTCAGCTCAAAGCAGCTCATGATACGCTGCTTACTCTGCATCTCTAGATAAAGCTCAAGATCATCCTCTGAGATGAGCCCCATCTTGATCACCGCCTCTCCTTGGCGGATCCCCTCCCGTTGCATCCATTCTACGCTCTCGCGGTGGAGGTTCTCATCCAGGATCCCTTTCCGAAAGAGGAGGTGTCCTAGAGACTCAGATTGTTGATTGCTCATGGCGCCGACTGGGCGCCCCTGGACGATAAAGATCTCCTTCTCGAGTTTTCCCTGTTGGAGCAGTAAGCGGCCTGTAAAGAGGTCTCGAAAGCAGAGAAAGAGCAGCTCAGATAGCTCCTTCTCTCCATAGATTCCGCTGGGATCATTGGGGCTCTGAGGTTTCATGGGCAGGAGGAGAAAGCTTCCTGGCTCCTCTCCTTCCCTACTCAGAGACCAGATCTCATCCATCAGAAGCTTGGGTTGCTCCTTTTGGGGGCTAAAGAGATAGGGCCCTGTCTGCTTTTTCCATGTTTGCTGAGGTGCTTGGGTTGCAGCGCTCTCCAAAGCGAGTCCTTCGCTGGGCTCCTCTTCAAAAGATTCTAGGTTGAGGAGTGGCTCCTCTTTTTGAGGGCTGTAGAGATAAGGTCCAGTTTGTCTCCTCTTCTGCACTCTCTCGGTTGACTCCAGGAGGGTGATGCTCTCCAAGGAGGGTTCCTCGCCGGGCTCTTTTGGCTCCTCTTCAAAAGATTCTAGGTTGAGGAGTGGCTCCTCTCCCAGCTTTTCAGAGGAGCGCTCAATGTTGGCGGGGAAGATCGCGCCGCTTCGAAAGGGCAGGGATTTGGGGCCTTCAGAGGAAGAACTCTTGCGTTGACAATCTGCGATGGCGACCAGGAGCTGAGCGGCTCTAAAAGGTCGTGAAACAAGAAGAGAAGCGTTGGCTTTTTGGAGGGGTTCAGGCCCTAGAGCTTTAATCTGCTCTTTGTCTCCCATCAAGATACAGGGGATCCCCTTCTCCTTAAGCACCTGACAGCCTCCCTCCTCTTGAAGAGGGAGCCCTAAGAGGACGATATCGGGTTTGAAGTCGGATAAGTGTTTCAATCCTGCGTTAAAATCGGGCTCCTGTCTGACCTGATAACCCATGCCCAACAACAGGCCGTTAAGTAAACGCTTGAGCCTGGAATTCTTCTCGATCAACAGAAGGCGATTTGCCATACAGGCTCTCCTCTCCCTGGGGTCCTCACCGGAGCGGCACTTTAAACCATCTCTCTCTTTTTCCTCAGGGATAGTGTCTCTATTTGCCTATTTTTTTCCATCTGTGCAGTGTTGGTGCATCTTTTCACCCACTCTGGTTGGAAATATGATGATACGGTTTTACAGATATAGTCTTTTCTCTCTTGATCTTTAGTGTGCTGTTTTTCTGGCCTTTTGCGGCCAGACTACAACAACACCGGCCAGACCCAGGAGGCGAACCTGGGGGAGCTGACGAAGCTTGTGGATGTGGCGCGGCTGGGCAGTTTGATTGCCGCCCAAGCGTTGGGGAGCTGCCAGTCCACGGTCAGTCAACACCTCGGGCGGCTTGAAGTCGAGGCGCGCTCGTCGCTCTTGCTCCCGTTGGATGCGTATCCATCACCCGCCTCGGAACATTGATCGATCTGGGTGATGGATCTCGACCTCGCGGTGTAGTGGGCCGAAGGATAAGATCAGCGGCGCCTGCGCCTCGGCGTACCAAAAGCAGCCCACCTCGTGATCGTTGACCATGCCCGCTGCGTGTGGGTGTAGAGGGTGGTGGAGCTGAGGAGCCTGAAACCCCGCCGCTCTTCGACGCGCGTGGAGCTGTCGAGGTCGCGTGGGCTTACTGCGCAGCGAGGAAGGCCTCGATCGCCTCTATTTCATCGGATGTCAGCTGAGTAGAAGGCATTTCATCGGCGCCCTTGAGCACGATCTCTGAGATGCCCCGCGCGCCTTGGATCGACCAGGGGTACTCGGGAGCCCCGCTCCCATCCGCGCCGTGGCAATCTTCACAGTGGGGTTGGTAGAGAGCCTGGCCCTGGTTCACGAGATCTTGATCCGTCTGCGTCGCGCCCGAGACGCCGTCGGGCTCGTCGTCGTCGTCGCAGCCGAAGCTGAGGGCGAGGACCAGGAGCGCGAAGAGGGTGAGGGTGCGTCGGCCTTTCATCGTAAACCTCCAGTCCGGTCGAGTGACATGGTTTGTTGATGAAATGCGTGGCGGCGGGGTTTGGGCAAGGCGCGCAGAAAAAAACTCCACTTCGCAGGTCAGTGATCGTAAAGGAGTACCCCACACTCCTGCGAGGACGGAGGTCGATGGATCCGAGGATAGGCACGCTCTTCGAGAAACACGGCGCCAGCGTCTACCGCCGTGCACTGCAACTCCTTGGGGATCCTCAAGCGGCGGAAGAGGCGACCCAGGAGGTCTTCATCCGCGCGGCGGGCGCCATCGATCGCTTCAATCCCCAGGGGCGCTACTCCACCTGGCTCTACAGCATCACCACCAACTACTGCCTTAACAAGCTGAGGGACGCAGGGCGGCGGCGTGAGCTGTGGGCGGAGCGCGGCGATGAGGCGGTTATACCCGCCAGCCTCGAGCGGGATCCCATCAAGATGGTGGCCCTCCGCGACCTCCTCACGGAGGCGGAGCCGCGCAGCGCGAAGGCGGCGGTGGCGGTCTATGTGGATGGCATGAGCCAAGCTCAAGCTGCCCAGGTGCTCCAGGTCTCGCGCCGCACAGTGGGTAACCTCTGTGATCGCTTCGTTCAATGGGCACGCAAGCGGCTGGAGAAGAGTTAGATGGCCCCTTGCCCAGGCCCACGGCGCGACGGGTTTCAGAGACAGGAGAGGAGGCACGCATGAAAGACGCACCGTGGGACCTGCACGATCCTCAGGTGCCCTCTGAGCTGACCATTGATGCTTACGTCGTAGGCGAGGCAACGCCTGAGGAGATCGCCGCCGTCGAGGTTCACTGCGCTGAAGACAAGACCTTCAAAGCGATCGTGGAGGCCCGCGAGCGGGGCTTCGACGCGCTCCCGATGGCCAGTCCCGCAAAAATTCTGTCAGGGATCGAGGGTCGCCTACACGCCCAAGCGATCGAGCGCTCGCGACCCAACCCTCCATGGGTGGATCGACTCTTTGGCTGGCGGGGGCTCTCCTTAGCGGGCGCCCTCATCGCGGCCACGCTCGCCTTCTACATCAACTGGGGAACGCCGCCCCTGGTTGAGCCGCCCCCCAGCGACGTGATCCTCGCTAAGGGCGGCATGAGCCTCGAGGCCTTCTGCCGCAGCGCTCGAAAAACCAAGGCCCTGCTCAACGGGGCTTACATCTACCCGGGTGATCACCTCCGGTTCAAGATCAACAAGGCGCCTGAGGGGGGGCACGCCTTGGTGGTGGGGTTGGAGTCGAGCGGGCATATATTCAGTTACGCCCCCGTGGGCGCTGAACGCTCTATCCCCACCGACGCGCTCGAGCCTGGTGGGAGCTTCCCAGGGGCTGCGGAGGTGGATGACTCTAAGGGACGGGAGTGGGCCTACCTTGTGTGGTGCCCCGCGCCCTTCAGCCTCACCGATCTCAGCCCCAGGACCAACCCCCTTGAGTTGATCTTGCCCGAGGAGTGTCGGGGGGACCGCCTCGAACTGTTGAAGCCGTGAGGGCCCTTGCTCTCCTCGCGGCGCTCCTCTCGGTAGAGCTGAGCCACGCGGCGCGGACCTACACCATCACGATCGGCAGCGATGTCGGCCGCTCCAATGAGATCCCCCTCCGCTACGCGCGCCGAGACGCGGCGCTGTTTGCCCGCGCACTCCGCCAGCTCGGGGGCGTCCAAGCTCAGGACTTGGTGCTCTTGGAGGAACCCACTGACGTGGAGGTTCGCCGAGCCCTCGAGGCTGTCAACCAGCGCGTCGGCGCCGCCGACCCCGAGGACAGCGTCTTCATCGTCTACTACTCGGGTCACGCCGATGCCCACGGGCTACACCTCGGCGAGGACAGCCTCAGCTACGCGGATCTCAAGGCTCTTGTGAGCGCCTCACCGGCCAAGGCGCGGGTGTTGATCCTCGACGGGTGCCGCGCGGGGGGGCTAACGCGGGTGAAGGGGGCGCGCAAAGCGGAGACCTTCTCCTTGAAGCTCGAGGACAACCTCGCGGTAGAGGGCTTGGCGGTGATGACATCCAGCGCGGCGGGGGAGGACAGCCATGAGTCCGAGCGGTTGAGGGGCTCCTTCTTCACCCACCACCTGCTGGCGGCTCTGAAGGGGGCTGGCGACATGGACAAGGACGAACAGGTTACGCTGGGGGAGGCCTACGCTTACGCTTATAAGCAGACGCTACGCTCCAGTGGCCAGACCCCCAACCTCCAGCACCCCACCTATTCGTACGACATCAAGGGGCGCGGTGAGCTGGTCCTGACTCGCCTCGAGGGCGGCGCCTCCTCTGGGCGCCTGCGCCTGGGCGCGCCCGCCACGTGGTTGGTGCGCGCCAAGAGCGAAGGCGGCCCGCTCGTGTCCGAGATCACCACGGAGGTGCCTTACGCCGTGTTGGTGCTGCCTCCGGGGGGCTACTTCATCCAAGAGCGCCACGCGGATCACTATAAGGAGTCCTCCATCACGCTACCCCCCAACGGGGAGCTTGCGATGAGCAAGGTCCCATCTCGCCGCGTGGCCTACGCGCAGTTGGTGCGCAAGGGCGGGGCCCGTGGGCGATCCCACGGCCTCTTCCTGCAAGGGGGCGCCGGCGGGGCGGCCCTGAAGGGGCGTGGCCCCGACTACGGTTTGAGCCTCGGCTACCTCGTCGATCTACCCAAGGCGACACTCTCGCTGCGAGGCCGCGCCTCCACCAGCGAGGCGAGCGAGGGTGGCGCTGAGAGCGAAATGTACGTCGTGGGCTTGGGGCTGGGCGTCGCCCGTATCGTGGACTTACCTTGGTCCAGCGTGGGGCTGGGGCTCTTCATCGAGGGGCTCCACTTAGAGCAGCGCTATGCTGAGGCGATTAACGCTGAGGATCGCGGCTCGTGGGGCTTGGGCTTTGGGGTCTTGGGTTCATGGACCCTGCCCCTCAGCGAGCGGCTGGCCGCGCGCCTCGAAGGCGGGGCCATCACCCAGCTCCTCTCCTTGGCCCGTGTCGAGAACGGCACGGCTGTCGGCGCCGAGGTCACCAGCCGCCTCACTTGGCGCGCGGGGCTTGGGCTCGAGGTGCGCCTGTGAGGCTCTTATGGTTCACCCTCGCCGTCCTCTCGCTGGGGTGCGGCGATGCTTTGACCGAGCGTGGTTTCTTGGGCGTCCCCCTCTACACCTTCACGGGTCGTATCGCTTCGGTGGGCGGCCCCAGGGGCTACGAGGGGCCGCTGCGCGCCGCCCTCTTTTGGTCCCCTGACGGAGATACGGCCATCACTTCAAAGCTGGTGGAGCAGCAGGATATCTCCATGGAGGTGCGCTTTCCTGGAGAGTTTGAGATCAACGTATTTGCCCCACCGCCCGAGACGGCCTGGGCGGAGATAGGCGCGGCGTATCGGGTGGGGTTGATCCTCATCTATGAGGACCTGGACAGGGACGGCCGCTTTGATCTGGGCGAACTACGGGGAGGTGCTCAGAACCAAGCGCTCTTGTTCGTGGAGCGCGCCCTCGACGCGGAGGGCTCCCCTACGGGGCGAGCCCTCTCACCCGGCTTCACCGCGCAGCGGCTGCCCATGGCATGCCATGAGCCTGAGTCAGAAAGGGCGCCTGACTGCGGCGTACCCCTCGGCGCCACCTGCTCCGTGGACGCGGACTGCGGGGTAGAGGGGCTTTGCGTCCTCCAAGACCGCCACGGTTATTGGAGTGGGGGGTACTGCGTCCAGCCGCATGTCAGGGGCAGCTGCGTGCCTGCGGGCGCCGTCAAGCTGCTCAGCGACGCGAGGGGTGCGGAGGCTTACTTCTGGCACTTGGCCTGCGAGACCTCTGCGGATTGTCGCCAAGAGGAGGGCTATGCCTGCGATCAAGCTCACCTCGCCTGCCTGCCGGGTGAAGCTGTGGCGTTGATCCTAGATCCCGCGCTCATCATCGCAGATCTCTGTGGGCCTGACGGAGAGTCGAGCGAGGATGACGATGATGATGATTGACCGTTCTGCAACCGCTGCTTCTATTCTGGTTCTCGCTCACCTTTCATATCAGGATCCAGGTAACGCGATGGTGATGTAAAGCTCTGGAGACTTAACCGCCGAAGATCCCGGGCAGAGGAGCAACAAACAGGCTAAGTGTTTAATATAAATTGGGAATATCGAAAGCAGAACGAGTGGGTTTGTAGTTATACTGCTGTCTCCTGGTCAGTGAGCTGACCGACCCAACGGCGAATACAACAAGACACTGTCGGAATAGTTTCGGTATGTTAAAACATTTTTTTCGCTTCGCCTGGAAAAACGCACGGGCTATTGATAGATGTCAACTTATGTTGCTGTGAGCAGGAAAAAATAATGAATTCTCATGTTTTTGACCGGTTAAAAAGCGCAAATGTTCTACAAAGAGAAGAAGCATTTGTTTATATATACGAAAATTTAAACGACAAAAATGATACGGTTTTTGTTAAAGAGATGATCCTTTCACTGAAACTGGATGATTATTTAAGAAAAAGCATGAGCATAGAGCAGTCTATCAATAGCATCTATGCAGCAAATGCTCTAAACCAATATAGAAAAAACACGTATATTGCGTATGAGCACAGTAAATCCGCTAAAGAAGAATCAAAGAAAAGCGAAACAAGGATAGAAAATGACAGGAAACATAAAATCCAACTAGAGTGGACAAAAACTATTAGAGCTATTTTTGTCCCAATCTTATCGATATTCGCAGTATTCGGGTGTATTAACTGGGTTGGAGGTAGACTTCAAGAAACTTCATTTCGAAGAGAGACTGTATTCAAATCTCAACTGAAACTGCTCTATTCGGCGGAGAAGAATATCACAGAGATAGAAATGGCTTTAACAAGTCTCTATCAGCAGATCAATCTAAGTAATGCTAAGAATTCAAGTTCAATACCCATTAAATATGATCTGTTTATCATTGAGAAGAGAAATGAATTAGAAATGATACGAAATGACTTGAAGAAATTTCCAGAGAAACATAGAGCCAACTTGGAAAAACTACTAGATATCTCTTTAATAAATATTAACAAATACCTCACTCATGAAGAATTGAATATAGATGTTGAATTGATCAAAGATCTAAGATATGAAATTTCCAGATCTGTGATCGATTTCCTTGAAAGTTCAACTTCTTAGTTACATTTCTAATTTAGGAATCGCTGCTCCTCCGCCATGGGGCTGAGTCCGCCGGATTTGGTAGTTTGGCCTCTGGTACCTGAACCTATGTAGAGCATAAAAGGACTTCATGATCTGCCAGGGTCTAGATTCCAACCAAAAACCGAGGATGTGCTCGAATGTGAAGCTCAATATTTAGGCGAAATAGGAGGGTATCAAGAGCAGGAGCGGCGGAAAGTCGTGTTATTTAAACCTAAGTGCAGAGCTGATACTCATTAGAGATCATCTGCGCTTGGCGTTATCCTCTACGACCATGTTGAGATATCTCCTGCTCCTCTCTACCCCTTTCGTTTGGAGTGCCTGTGACTCAGGCACTCTAAGCTCCACCCCAGACAGCCACGCAGATCAGGTTCAGCTGCTTGATCAAACTCTAGATCTTCAGCTCTCAGATCTGGGCGTTGGAGATCTGAGAGCTGAAGAGAGCGGCCCAGATCATCTCCTCGCTGATCATCGCCTCTTTGATGAAGGCCAAGATCAGGGAGGAGAGCAGGGCGGGCTCCGCATCAACGAACTGATGCCTAAAAATGAGGGGGCTTGGGTGGATGAGATGGGAGAGACCGACGATTGGTTTGAGCTGATCAACTCAGGAGCAGAGCCTCTGGCCCTGGAGGGCTGGAGCGCAGGAGATCGTCTTGATGAACTTCACCCCCTGCCTAAGAGGATCCTCGCGCCCGGCGAGATCCTCCTTCTCTGGGCTGACAAGGGAGAGGGAGAGCTGCACCTTCCCTTTAAGCTCTCCGCCAGTGGAGAGACTCTCTTTTTGATCAACCCAGAGGGAGAGGAGGTGGATCGCCTCAGCTATCTCTCCGCTCAGCCCAATGACAGCTTTCAACGCTTCCCCGACGCCTCTGCTGAGGTTCAGCGCTGTCCCTGGGCCTCTCCAGGACGCCTCAACGGCGCTCGCTGTGGTCCCCCCCCTCCCCCTGAGATGCCTCAGGAGATCGACTATGCTGCCTATGAGTGGTCCCAGCCCTGGCCTCAGCCTCCCAACCCTCTTCTGATCTCTGAGCTGGCGCTGCGCCCTGCGGGCTTCGTCGAGTTGCTGAACCAGGGGGCAGAGCCCCTCGCTCTAGAACCCTATAGTCTGCGCCTGGCTCCTCATGCACCCGGTCTACCCTGGCCGACTGCTCAAGAGGGTCAACTCCTCTCTATCCCCGAGGGGAGCCTTTTGGCTCCTGGCGAGCGCGCTGTGATCCCCCTCGAAGAGGAGGAGACCAGCGCTCTAGAGGCAGATCCCAACTTTGAGGGGGTGCTGAGCCTCTGGCTGGAGGGGCGACGTTACCCTGTAGATCAGATCGACTTTATGCATTGGCCCGAGAGGGCCGCGCTCAGCCGTATCCCTGACTCCAGCGGGCGGCATCGCTTCTGTAGTCGTCTCAGCCCCGGTGAAGCCAATCAGCCCTGTGAGCCCTTAGCGCGCCGAGCGCTTGGAGATCGAGTCCGGCATCTACGCACTCCAGAAGATCTCAAGACTCTGGCGATGGGAGGCTTTGCGCGGGGCATGGAGTCGGTCAAGTTTGTCTTAGATCTGGAAGCAGAGGGGGTGATTCATCTCCTGGACTCCGGCGCCTGGGATCTGCACTACACCTTTGTCCGTGAGCAGATCGATGGCCTTCCTCACTTAAATCGCTGTGATCCTGAGGAGAATCGGCTCTTTCGTCAGGGTTGGGGAGAGTTCAGTCGGGAGAACTATCACGAGCAGGAGAGCCGCCGTTTCCTCCTGGGTACCTTGATCCACCATGGGGGAGCGGATCTACACACTCTGGAGTTCACCCCCGGGGATCAGATCAGCGCCCAACAGATGCGACGCGCCTTCTTCTCTGTTATGGCTCATGTGATGGAGCCCGAGGGCTGGTCTCTGAGGCCACAGACAGGGCGACAGGTGGAGGAGATGCGGCTCATCGAGGGGCAGAGCCCCATTGTCGATCCTCAGGCCCCCTTTCGAGGGCTGAGCTATCAGCCCCTCACCGAGACCCTGGGCTATGGAGTCCTGCGCTTTATTCCCATTCAAGAGCTGGATCAGGCCTCTCTGGGTCCACAGGTGATCGTCCTCACCGATCAGGTTCCCAATGATATCTCTCTAACCGGAGGGCTGATCACCGAGGCGTTTCAAACCCCTCTGGCCCATGTCAACCTGCTGAGCCGCAATCGAGATACCCCCAATATGGCCCTGGTCGCAGCACGAGAGCATCCCCGCTTGGCGCCTCATCTGGGGAGCCTCATACGCCTAGAAGTGGGGGGAGCCGGTTTTCAGGTCAGCCCAGCTGATCCAGAGGAGGCGGAGAGGTTTTGGGCCAGCCGAAGGCCCCAGGGTCCTCGAATTCAGCCCCGTCTCAACTTGGAACCACGAGGAGTGATCCCTCTCCAGGGGCGAGGTCTAGGTGATCTACCCGCGCTGGGGGCTAAGGCAGCTCAGTTGGCTGAGCTTTTTCAGATTCGCTCCGATCGGGAGGGCTGTGAAGGAGCGCTCTATCTGCCTCAGAGCCCTGCGGCGATCCCCTTGGTGCATTCTCTGGAGCATTTTGAAGTCAGCGGGGCTGCTGCCCTCCTTGAGGAGCTTGAGGGGGAGCCCCGTTTTCGGGCAGATCCTCAAGTGAGAGCTGAGGGTTTGGCAGCGGTGCGTGAGCAGATCAGGACGCAGGCGGTCGATCCTGAGCTGCTGACCGAGATCGAAGGATATGTAGAGGAGCGCTACGGAGCACGGCGAGTTCGTTTCCGCAGCAGCAGCAACACCGAAGATCTACCCAGCTTCAATGGAGCGGGGCTTTATACCAGCCTGAGCGCTCAACTGGGTGATCCTGAGCGCCGTGTAGAAGATGCTCTACGAGAGGTCTGGGCCAGCCTTTGGCTTCTGCGAGCCTATGACGAGCGTGAGCATCATCATATCGATCAAGCTGGTGTTGCTATGGGGGTCCTGATACACCCCGCCTTTCTCTCGGAGGAGGTCAATGGAGTCGCTGTGAGCCGTAATGTCCTGGAGCCGATCCGCAGTGATTATTATCTAAACCTGCAAAGAGGAGAAGCCAGCGTCACCAATCCAGCCCCTGGCGTCTCCACCGAACAGCTCCTACATCGCTTTGGTCGCAGGCCTCGAATCCGATACCTAGCCCGCTCCAACCTCATCGAAGATGTTGTTCTCTCTGAAGAGGAGGTGGAGCATCTGGCCTGTACACTTCGCGTGATCCATGACCACTTTCAACCTCTGATCGATCCAGAGGGTCTGAACCCCTGGTTCGCCATGGATATAGAGTCCAAGCATATCGGTGAGCAGCGAGTCTTGGTGATCAAGCAGGCTCGCCCTTACTCCTTTGGCTCCGCTGATCTCCCTGAAGATTGTCGAGAACTTTAAATGAGATGGATCCTCGCCCTCCTCTGTCTGCTCCTGGCCTGTAATGATGATGACGAACAGCCGGAGTATTTCTATGACCTCTCCAACCCACTGGATCAGGGGCTCCAAGATTTAAGACGCTCACAAGATCTCATCTCGCCTTCTCAGGATGGAGCCCAGCCTCGGCTTGATGCGCTGATCAGGGTAGATCAGAACCTTCCTCTCCAGGATCAGGGCCCTCTTCAAGATCGCCCTCCCCTGCGATTGGATACTGATAACTTCGATATACAGCTGCCTGAGCCTGACCTTGGAATCCCTGAGCTTGACCTTGGGATCCCTGAAGTAGATATGGATCCTCCTGAGTCCGATATGTTGCCGTCGGCGGATATGCATCCTCCTGATCCAGGGTGTGAGCCTCTGGAGGGTCTCCTGAGAAACCCCAGCTTTGAGCAGTGGAGTGGAGGGGGACCAGAAGCCTGGATGGGAGCAGAGAACAACCTCTTCTGGATCGAGGAGGTGCCTGGACGTTGTGGTCGTGCTTGTCGTTTGATCAACCCTGAAGAGAGCCCTCATCAGAGGTTCACTACCGAGTCGCTTCAGTTAAGCCCAGGCTACTATGAGCTGAGCTACTGGGTGCGAGGAGAGGGGGAGATCCGCAGTGGGCGCTATGATGGTGATCATCGCTATGGCAACTACCAAGCGATCCACAGCCAGGAGTGGCAGCAGATGGAGTACAGCTTTCATCTGGCCCAAGAGATCTTCGACTTTGAGTTGATCTTCTCCGTTCGCAGTGCCCCTGGTCTGGATCTAGATGATGTACAGCTGATCAGGTTGGCGGAGCCCTGTGATGAGCTGGAGTGCCCCGATTGGGCCCGCTGCGATCCTCAGAGTGTGAGCTGTGAGCCCCTCTCAGGTCGCTGCGCTGAGGCAGCCGACTGTCGAGAGTGGCAGAGCTGTGAACAGAACCGCTGTGTGATCAGCCCCGGGCGATGCAGCTCCATCGAGGAGTGCTCTGGAGAGCGCCCCGTCTGCGATTTTGAGAGCCACAGCTGTATAGAGGGGGATCCCTGTGCAGAGGTGGAGTGTGAGGAGTGGGAGCGCTGTAACCCCGGCAACGCCCTCTGCGGCCTCGCTCCTGATCGCTGTCGTCGCAGTGCTGACTGTCTGGGCAGCCTGCCTGCCTGTAACATCAATCACCACCGCTGTGAATCTGCGGATCATCAGAGCAATATCGTGGTCAATGGTGGCTTTGAACTTTGGGAACTTTATGAGATCCCCTATCGCGATGGAGAGCACCTGCTCCCTCTGGGTTGGTATGGCCTAGACTTTGGCGCAGACAATACCGGAGATACTGAGATTCGCCCTGATCAAATTCAGCGTGGTCCTGGGCGCCAGGGCGGCTCCTCCTGCCGACTTGAGGATCCCAATGAGGCGGATCGTTTCACCAGTGAGGGTTTCTTGGTACCTCCGGGTCACTTTAGATGTGTCCTCTGGGTCAGAGGTCACGGACAGCTTCGCATCAGGAGCTATGGCTCTAATGGCTGGCACCCCTATACAGATCGCTTTGAAGTCAACAGCGAAGAATGGTTTCAAGTACCCTTTGAGATCCGCAGCAATTCTCGGGATATGCGCATCATCTTTTATGCCAGTTTTACCCAGGATTATATCTACATCGATGATGTAGTCTGTACACAGGATTAGAGTTTTCTAATCAACCCGTAGTAGATTCAGGGGCATGCCAAAGAGTTAAGTCGCCTAACTAAGAGAAGAGAAGGCCCAAGAGGGCTGCGCTGGGATCGCTTTGGGTGAGTAAGGCAGGATTAAGGAGCTACGAGCGTACAGATACCGTCGTTGTCTTCATTCTCATCAAGACACTCCAGATCCTCTCCACAGATGTTGATGATCCCCTCTGCATCACAGCGCTCCCCCTCTGAGAGGAACTCAGATACCCAGAAGCTGATGTAATACTCAAGCGCATTGTTACTCTGGTACTCATTCACTGCAAAATAATAGATCCCAGGAATAAGGTCCAAGGTGAGAATCGAACAGAGACCTTGACCACCATCATCGTTGAATTCAAGGCGTTGAGCGCTGCTCGCTGCCACAGACACGCCATCTCTATCCATGACTTCAGGATCTATCATCGACAGTTGACTATCCCCGCTACATCCACCCTCATTATTGCTGGTTTCGATATTGACTGTAGCAGCCTCGAGGATTTCAACAACAAAAACATCAAATTCATCTTCATCTGGAGTTATATTGGCATGGACAGTATCCCCAACATTCAGAAGCATTACGGATGCATCTTCGCTAGTTTCATCTGGCTCGATCTCTGCGATGGCATTATTATTGTCATGAACAGTACAGATGCCTATGCCGTCTACATCGGTCATGTTGCAGAAGAGACCATCAGAGCAGAAAGACTCAACATGGCTGCGATCACAGGCTTCACCTTCACCCATCTCTTGACCACGAGGATCAATACAGATCCCATCGTTGTCTTCATTTTCATCGACACACTCTAGGAACTCTCCACACTGGTTGATAACTCCTTCTGCATCACAGCGCTCTCCAGCTCCAAGGTATTCAGGAATCCAGAAACGGATGTAGTAATCGAGGGCTCCATCTCGGAGGAATTCATTCACTGCAAAATAATAGGTTCCAGGTTCAAGTTCTAAGGAGAGGATAGAACAGAGGCCTACGCCTCCATCATCATTGAATCCAAGGCGATTAGAAAAACTTGCAGCCTCAGATATGCCTTCTTCATCCATGATGTTTGGATCTATCATGGTAAGTTGAGTATCTCCAGGGCACCCACCCATATTGTCACTGGTATCGATGTTGACTAGGCTGGTTTCCAAGACTTCCAAGACAAACACATCGTACACATCCATTACAGGGGTCAGGCTGGCATGAACAACACTGCCGGGGTTCAGGAGCATGAGTCCAGCCTCTTCACTGGTGCTGTCAGGCTCGATCTCCTCGACAAACTCAAGGGCAGAGTTTTCGCAAACACCAACACCATCCACATCTGACATATTGCAAAAAAGACCCTCAGCGCAGAAAGAGTTAATGCTTCTACGGTCGCAGGCCTCTCCCTCAGCTGATTCAAAGCCATGAGCCACCGTAAGAGTATACTCTGGTACAGGCTCATTACTCGTAATCCTGAGGAGGTAGTCGCCCGGCTCAAGCATAGCGGAGAGGAGACTACAGCTATCCACACCACCATCATCATCGCTGTCTACCCAATCGAGTACCTCTTCGCCCTCTTCATCGATGATGATCTCGTAAAGGATGAAGCGAGTGTCAAAATCACAGCCCATCTCTCCATTGTGAGAGTAGGCGCTGAAGAGAACATTCTCCTCCAAAGAGAAGGTCCAGAGGTTGGGGATATTCTCCGCTTCAAAGTTACCATCCATCCAAAGCCCAGGATAGATCTGTTGGAGAAAGTCACCTGGCTCTAGACCTTCATGGATGACCAACTCACAGGCCGCGCTACAGGCATCTCCATCCTCAGCATTACCATCATCACACTCTTCAATCGGGCCGAGCAGACCGTCACCACAGATATGAGCGGTGCAGGTCTGATCTTCAGCACAGTAGAAGCCCTCTCCACAGAGAAGATCTCGATCTTCAGGATCGCAGGCCTCTCCCTCCGCAGGACGGATAAGGACGTTGACATGGAGGGTGTACGCCATGGCATCATTGTTGCCCAGATCTCTGACTCGAATACGGTAAATGCCTGCCTCGACAGGATGAGTAAGCTTGGAGCAGCGACCCGTACCGCTATCATCATCGGAGTCGAGCTGGACACGTGCGCCTTCTTCCAGAGAGAATAACTCTAGATAAGGATCTGCCCCAGACATATCGCAGGTACCCTCAGCATCGGTCACCTCAGCCATGATGGTGGCGGGTACTTCTAAGAAGACTTCAAATTCATCATATGCTCCCTCTTCAAAGCTGCTGGGGAAGTTTCCTCCACCTGTGACCTCAGCAATCGGCTCAATGATGCAGACAGCATCACATCCATCACCATTTTCATTGCCGCCATCATCGCAGTCTTCATCTGGCCCAACGACAGCATCTCCACATAAATGCTCGGTGCAAACAGGAACATCACCTTCAGAGCAATAGCTGCCTTCTACACAATCGAACCCATCCGCTTCACAAGCATTGCCTACTGGCACTCCGACAATAAGACATTCTTCACAGCCATCACCACCCTCTTGATTGCCATCATCGCATTCTTCCTCACCAGATTCTACGCCATCACCACAACTAAAGATGACACAGATCCCACCATCATCACAGTAGGAGCCATCAACGCAGTCTGCTCCCTCTGGGTCACAGTTATTTCCGATGGGAATGTCGACGATCATGCAATCTTCACAGCCGTCGCCCAGTTCCTCATTGCCATCATCACAGAACTCATTGGGTGCAACGACACCATCACCGCAGCGGTGCGCCGTGCAGACCATCTCCCCCTCCTCAGGACAGAAATCATTGGGGGGGCAGGGCATCAAGTTATCGCCCGGTAGACAGATATCACCGGTCTCTAGATCGCTCAAAATGCGGACAATTATCCACATCGCGCTGATGACTCTGTTATCGCCTAGACCGTTGACGCGCACCCGATAGCTGCCCGCTGCTAAAGAGGCAGCCTCACCATCTAGGACCGGATTGATCTGGCCACAGGCGCCATAAATATCACTGAAGGTACCATCATCATCGTAAATGAAATTCTCTTCGTCGATGTAAAGACGAATCTCATTGTCACCCGGACAGCCAACTCCATCGATATCGCTGGTGATAACAGCGATCTCAGCGGGCTCATCCAAGGTGAAGCTAAACCAATCATGATCTCCCTCCTCTTCAATAGCAAAGACTACACCAGCGATGCCAAATTCATCAAATTCTAAGATGTAGGGATTCTCTTCATCATTGGGTTCAGCACTATAGGGGTTGTAGTGGCAGCTGCTGTCACAGCCATCATCCTCCTCACCATTACCATCATCACACTCCTCATCTTCAGCGAGGATGCCATCGCCACAGCCCATCGCCGCGCAAACACCCAGCTCTTCTCCCTCACCCCTGTTACAATAGTACTCTTCGATACAGGCAAAGCCATTAGGATCACAGGTATTTCCAGCTGGAATCCCCACGAACTGGCATTCCTCACAGCCATCACCCAGCTCTTCATTGCCATCATCACAGGCCTCCTCGGTGGAGAGGATGCCATCACCGCAAACGTGTAGCGTACAGAGGCGTTCCTCGCCCTCCTCAAGCTCGATAGGGCAGTAGGTGTCTAGGCGGCATGGGAGACCATCCAACTCACAAGCGCTGCCTGGATCAAGGAGAGGCTCAATCTCAATGCTAAGTAGGTATTCAGGAATTGTTGCGCCAGAGAATCCCTGTACACGTACACGATACGCTCCAGCAGGGAAGACCTCTTCAATTTGAGAACATCTACCCTCGCCACCATCATCGTTATAGGCAAAATCTACACGGATTTGATCCTCAATAGAGTAGACCCTCATGGTTGTATCGCCTGGGCAAGCTCCTTCAACACCTCCGGTATCAAGAATGATGAAACTGTCTTCATCGACATTTAGGATAAACTCATTGTAGCTGTTCTGCTCAAACCCCCCCTCAAAATCACCTCCTGCGCTGATGTCTCCATCAGGGAGGGGCAAACAGTCATCACCACACCCCTCGCCACCATCACAATCCTCCTGGGGAGCGATGATCCCATCACCACAGAAGTGAGCTGTACAGACAGGCTCTGCTACATCAGCAGGGCAGTAGCTGGTCTCAGCGCAGCGGAACCCAGCCGGCTCACAGGAGTTGCCATCGGGTACATCTTGAACTTCACATAGCTCGCAGCCATCACCGAGATCTTCATTGCCGTCGTCGCAGTCCTCCTCATTGCTCAGGACACCGTCACCACAAACATGCAGAGTGCATACAGGATCCTCGACCCCCTCAGGACAGTACCCTCCCTCTGCGCAGGCAAAGCCACCAACTTCACAGAGGTTCCCGATTGGGATATCGATGATTTCACAGAGTTCGCAACCATCACCGAGATCTTCATTGCCATCATCACAGAACTCTTCGGGTCCGATGACTCCATCACCACAGAGATGCAGTGTACAGATCGGAGTCTCAGCCTCTTCAGGACAGTAGCTCTCCTCAGGGCAGAAGATGATGGGATCATGAGGAACGCAGGGATCGTCTACAACCAGATCATACATCTGCTGAACAATAATCCAGTTGCCTCCGACGAGCGCTCCTTCACGAAGAGGAGCCACTTTAACGATATAGACGCCTGGCTCAAGCTGATCCTCGCCTGTTCGAGAGATCCGTGAGCAGAATCCCTGTCCGCCATCATCATCATTTTCCAAAACCGCTTCAGCTCCCTGAGCATAGAGGAAGATCTCTGTGTCTCCATTACAGCCCTCATAACCCAAAGCGACTGTCTCAATAACGATATCTGTTGCCTCCTCAACTACAAAGGAGAAGAAGTCCTCATCACCCTCGGGGTTCAGATCAAAGACGATGGCTGCACGACCTGTCTCATCAAAGTCCAGGGGATAGGAGGTCTCCATCGTATCTGGCTCAACCTCTCCGTTATAGGGGTTGAATTCACAACCTGAAGTGCAGCCGTCATCCTCGATCATATTGCCATCATCACAGAGCTCTCCCTCGGAGACGACGGCGTCGCCACAGGCGATCATAGAGCAGACGGTAGTTTCTGGGTGGCAGAAGCTCCCCTCTGCGCAGGGGTAGGGAGGTACACAGGCGTTGCCTACGGGGATCTCAACGATCATGCACTCTTCGCAGCCATCTCCTAACTCTTCATTGCTATCCTCACACTCTTCAGCTTCCATGACGTGCTCATCCCCACAGCTGTTCTCAATGCAGGTAGAGGTCTCCCCAAAGTCACACCAGGAGTTAAAGGGGCAGGGGTTGAGCACCTCAAAACCACAGGGATCACCGATCTCCAGGGGGTTGATGCGTTCGATGATCAAGAGGTTGGGTTGATCAGTGCCTCGTCCGCTGTAACTGAGGACTTGGAAGTAATGGATCCCTGCAGAGAGATTTACCATCCCTATATTTTCGCGAGGATCGAGGAGAGAGCAGAGCCCTACTCCATCATCATCGCTTCTTTCCACGTAGCTCTGAGCATCTCCCTCATAAAACTCCAAAATGGTATCACCATTGCAGCTTTGCCCAGCCCCTTCTGGGTTGGGGGCTTCGGTACGCGCCATCAAAGTCGTGGGTTCCTCTAAGTTGATGGCGATCCAGTCTGTATCTCCTGGAGGTAGATCAATCATAACGGTGAGAATATCCACATCCCCAAAGCTGAGCGTTAGGGCTTCATCCCGGCTGTCAGGCTCGCTGATCCGATAGTAATCTCCCTCAATCAGGCATTCAGCATCGCAGCCATCACCCGTATCAAGGTTGCCGTCATCGCATTCCTCACCATCTTCGAGTTCACTGTTGCCACATTCAGCTCCATTCTCGATCGTGCAGTCAGCACCACAGCCATCACCGGACTCTAGATTGCCATCGTCGCACTCTTCGCCCTCTTCAAGTTCAGCATTACCGCACTCAGGCTCCGTTCCATCGAACATACAGTCAGCATCACAACCATCGCCGGGCTCTAGGTTGCCATCGTCGCACTCCTCACCCTCTTCAAGATCACCATTAACGCAAACAGGCTCCATTCCATCGAACATACAGTCAGCAAACAACCGAACAGCATCCTCTAGGTTAACATA
>CAYLJJ010000009.1:66018-106698 GCA_964384025.1 uncultured Nannocystaceae bacterium | reverse complement strand
CCAGGCAGCTTCCTCACAGCGCTCTAGACACTCATCGGTGTTGTCGTCGTTGCCATCATCACAGGCCTCTACATCTGCCTGAACATGACCATCGCCACAGGCGGCGGTCTCACAGCTCTCTAGACAGGCATCGGTGTTGTTGTCATTACCATCATCACAGGCCTCTACTCCTGCTTGAACATATCCATCACCGCAGGCGGCGACTTCACAGCTCTCCAGACAGGCGTCGGTGTTGTCATCATTGCCATCATCGCAAGCTTCTACACCCGCTTGAACATAACCATCACTACAAGCTGCTGCCACGCAAACGTCAAGACAGGCATCAGTGTTATCATCATTGCCATCATCGCAGGCTTCTACACCCGCTTGAACATAACCATCACCACAGGAAGCCGCTCTGCAGGAGTCAAGACAGCTGTCGGTGTTGTCTCCATTCCCATCGTCACATGCCTCTACCCCAATTTGAACATAGCCATCACCACAGGCAGCCACCTCGCAGGTATTGAGACAGGCGTCCGTCTCATCCTCATTTCCATCATCACATGCCTCCACCCCAGCCTGAACATATCCATCACCGCAAGCAGCAACCTCACAATTATCTATACAACTGTCGGTATTGTCATCATTTTCGTCGTCACATGCCTCCTCACCTGCATGAACAAAGCCGTCCCCACAAGTGGCGTCTTCACAGCTGCTGAGACACTCATCGGTATTATCATCGTTCCCATCGTCACATGCCTCCTCGCCTGTATGAATGAATCCATCGCCGCAAGCAGCCAACTCACAGGTGTCAAGGCAGCCATCGCTGTTGTTCGCGTCTCCATCGTCGCAGGCTTCTTCACCTTCATGAACAAAGCCGTCACCACAGCTGGCAGCCTCACAGGTGCTCAGGCAGGCATCGGTCTCATCTTCATTTCCATCATCACAAGCCTCTTCACCGGCATGAATAAAGCCATCCCCACAAGCAGCGACCTCACAGGTCGTTGGGCAGGTGTCGGTGTCATTATCATTCCCGTCGTCGCAGCTCTCCTCAGCCCTGTAAACGAAGCCATCGCCACAGCTGGCCGCCTCGCAAGTATTCAGGCAGGCATCATTCTGCTCCTCATTCCCATCGTCACACGCCTCCTCAGAGTCAGCTACACCATCACCGCATTTTGGATTCGTGCAGTCAGTTCGGCAGGTGTTGGGCAGCTCGTCGCTGTTGCCCTCTGCACCCTCATCGCAGGCCTCACCCTCTTCGACAAAGCCATTACCGCACTCAGGCGGCCCCTTATCGACCTCGACATTTGCTGCATCGACCACGGCGTCAGGATCCGCCGCGCCCTCTGACTCAGCTTCACACCCCACAAGCGGCGCCGTGAAGAACAGCATCCACATCAAGACAAGCCATCCTCTTTTCATTGCCTCTCTCCTTTGAGCTAAAGGGTTCGCTCATTTCACGGTAATTTTTCGGTCGGAGAGTAACAGAAGAATCATGGTGAGAGCGAGGAGGCTCGAAGAAGAAGCCGGGAAGGTCTGGTAACACCTCGAGGGGAAAACTTGATGAACTCTAACGAAGGCTCCCTACCTATACCAACCCTGTGATCTTCAAACATGCGAGTGAAAACAGCAGTGTCCCCTCCTCACCCCTCCCCTACATGAACGCTGTCGTTTTCTGTTTTACGCAAGTCATAACATTTGACAGGTGAGGCTGATGTGAGATGCGCGATTTGAGTACGCTCTTTTGCGCTCCTTAAGAGGCCCCACCTTCTGCGCGAGCCAGCAAGAAGGCTTCGATGAGATCATCCAGATCCCCATCTAAGACTGCCTGGGCGTTGCTGGTTTTATACTGGGAGCGTAGGTCCTTAACCATACGGAAGGGATGGAGGACATAGTTGCGAATCTGACTGCCAAAGTCGATCTTTGATCTCCCTGCATAGAGTTGATCCCGCTCAGCGCTGCGCTTAGACATCTCCAGATCATAGAGCTTGGCTTTAAGCAGCTTCATTGCGGTGGCGCGGTTCTTATGCTGGCTCCGCTCCGCTTGACAGGCGACGACGATGCCTGTGGGTAGATGGGTCAGGCGCACCGCGCTGTCGGTCTTGTTGACATGCTGACCACCCGCTCCGCTGGAGCGATAGCGATCTACCCGCAGCTCACTCTCCAGCACCTCGATCTCGATATCATCATCCAACTCAGGCAGTACGCTGACGCTGGCGAAGCTGGTGTGCCGACGCTTCTGAGAGTCAAAGGGTGAGATGCGGATCAGACGATGAACGCCGTTCTCCGCCTTGAGGTAGCCAAAGGAGAACGCCCCACTCACCTTGAAGGTGGCGCTCTTGAGCCCCGCCTCTTCCCCCTCGCGAAACTCAGTGATCTCTGTCTTCCAGCCTTGAGACTCGCAGTAACGCAGAAGCATACGGAGGATCATCTCCGCCCAATCTTGACTCTCTGTACCCCCCGCTCCAGCGTTGATATTTAAAAAGCAGTTGGCGGGATCATGGGGACCGCTGAGCATCCGCTCAAGCTCCATTCGTCGGAGCCCTGCCTGAGCAGCCTTCGCCTGTGCCTCAGCTTCCTCTAAGCTTTCAAGATCCTCCTCTTCTGCTGCCATCTCCACCAAGATATCTGCCTCATCTAGGCGCTCCTCTAGACCAGATAGCCTCTCAAAGAGGGCGGAGATCTGAGTCCGCTCCTGAAGGAGAAGCTGGGCTCTCTCCTGATCATTCCAGAGCGTGGGATCAGCGCTCAGATGATCTAATTCAGCCAGACGCTCCCGTTTGCGTGGGGCGTCAAAGATACCTCCCGAGCTGGAGGAGGCGCTCTCTAAGGTCATTGATCAATCCAGAGAGTGTGCTCTCACTCATCGCCATCTTTATCAACTCCTTCCCTTAAGGGGGCGACAATATAGCCCTATCAACCCTCTGGGGTGGATCTTTACTTTATCGTTGGCCATATAAGCTCGGATAGACAGGCAGTGAGCAACCCAGAACTCCAAGAGCCTCTTTAGCCCTGAGAATCTCTCAGCTTGATCCTAAGCTCCCCTCCCTCGATCTTTAAGCTCCCTGGGGGGTTTTTAAAGGGCTCTGATATTCGCAACACCTCCTCCAAAATTTTCTGCGCCTTTTTGGGTTGAGCTGGACGGGGCAGCTTTCCAGGTCGCGCGTCCAGGGTGATAGGTTGGAGGCTGATCTTATCCATATACCGACGCTCTCCCTCTTTTATAAACTCCAAGCGGAGCAGAGCGCTCTCTCCCCAAGCTCCTCGATTGCTGTCAAAGAGAAAGTTACCCATCGACCAAAATACCAAGGTCGAGCCGAGAAGCTGAACACCCCGAAGCACATGGGGATGGCTGCCGATGAAGAGATCTAAGCCCGCCTCAGCTAGATGCCTGAGCAAGCGCCGCTCATTCGTCCAAGGAGCACGGCTGGACTCTCCCCCGCTGTGGAGGGCCAAGATGATAAAATCCACCTCCGAGCGCAGCGCCCGGATCTGCCCTGGGAGATCTCTGGTCAGCTCCTTGAAGCTGGCCCCCGCATAGAAAGCCCCCGCCCGGCTGGGCTTAAAGTTCCAGACTGCTGTGGCCGCGATGAGAGCGACCGAGAGCCCCTCCTTCTTAAAAAGAAAAGGTCGCCAAGCTTCTTCTGGTTGAGCCCCTGTCCCCACCCAGGATAAGTCCTGATCCCTGAGATGTTGGATCGTCTCTAGGAGCCCAAGAGGGCCCTGATCCTCAGCGTGGTTATTGGCTGTGCCCATCACGGTAAAACCCGCCTCTTTGAGGATCCCCGCTGCTTGAGGGTGTGCTCGAAAGCTGAGGCGCGCGAGGCGTCGATAACGCCGCTCCGACTCACTCTGACAAGCCCCCCAAGCACAGGGGGTTCGCTTGAAACGGTAGGCTCGCCTAGAGATGGGGGTCTCTAGGTTCCCATAGACGATCTCTCTCTCCTGGAGCTTCTCTTTAATATAGCGGAAGGGGTCATCCATGCCATGAAGCTCCCCTCCACGACCAAAGATGATATCCCCCACCGCCGCGAAGCTGATTCTCTGGCGAGGAGCCGCTTGAGCGGGGAGGATACAGAGAAGCAGGAGGAGGGATAGATGATTTGAAGGGCCCAATCTAGTTGGGCAGCTTAAGGCGTTCACGAACCTGCCGCCAGTGATCCAAGCTGATGCTCTGAGCCAGCATCAGATTGGAGACCACCCGCCTCAGGGGGACCTGTTTGCCCGCCGCAAAGGTGTCACGGATCTGAGCCTCCTTGCTCGAGCTAAGCTTGATCAAGGCTTTCATGACCCGCTTACGGCAACTTCGAGCGTCCAGGCGAGCGTCGGGGCGTTCATCATAGAACCAGAGGTGCTGGGTCCCCAGTTGGATCTGAGCTTCACGCCCAAGAGCGCTGCGAGCGCTGATCTCTCCTCCTTCAAGTTGGGTTGTCTCAAAGGGGAAGAGCGAGAAGCCCTGCTCTTGGTTGTAGTCGATCTGAGCGTGGAGAGGCGCGAGGCCCTGAATCTGGATATCCGCCATCTCACCCTGGCCCAAGAGGGTCTTAAACTCAGAGAGCTGAAGCCAGCGCGGCTGAGGGTGGAAGAGGAGCAGCTTGGTCTTGAGATCCTTGATAAACCAGCTGCCCTCCTTCTCATCCTCCACATCAAAGTCAAAGAAAGATTCCACCGGCTTGGCCGCTCTGGGGCGCTTCCAGAGGTAAAGGAGGAGGCTCAGGAGCGCCAGCCCCCCCCCCAAGAGGTAGCTCCCCCGCTCCATCATCCAGGAGACCAGGGCTGGAGCTGCGCTGCTGGCCTGTATCTTGAGCTTGCTGCCCATTGAGGTCTTGAGGAGGTATTTTAGGCCAGGGGTGGCGGCTGAGGAGAGGGCGCTCAGCTTAGCCATGGTCTGCTTGCCCACCCGGATCGGGATAGAGATGCGGTCGATCACCCGCCCTTCATAGCTGATCTCTACACTGGCCTCCTCAATCTTCCCCAAGATAAGGGGGGTGATCCAGAAGCGAGCCTGAGCCAGCTTGGGGGTCACATCCAAGCTCTGTTCGGAAGGGTGAATAAGGCAGCCCGGTACGATAGGGCGGATATGCAGGATGGGATTGTCCTGCTTGATGGAGAGGCGTTGCTGAGAGCTGACTTGAGCGACCCGCTTGATCAAGATCTCCTGAATTTTGCGCTGAGAGAGGATCACCATCAGGGGGTAGTTGTGGTGGGGATACATCTTCTCGAAGTAGCGCACGGTGGCAGAGCGCTCGAAGCTCTCGATGAGCGCCTCCTGCTCCTCTAGGACTGCCTCCTCCGTAGACAGCCCTTCGATAGACTCTTGGGTCGCCCCCATCTCATCATCGCTCAGCTTTCCATAGAACTCCTCAGGTTCTGGAGCCTGCTTAGCCTGCTCCTTCGCTTGAGGTTGAGGCGCTGAGGGCACCTCAGAGGTTTTTTGTTCAAATATGGCCTTCAAGGAGTCCTGGGCTGCAGGGGCGGGCTGAATCGCTGAGCGCTCCTCTGCTTTCTTTCGAGCGCTCGGTGCCTTCCTCAGGCGCTCACGTTCGGTCAGAGAGCGCTTCGCCGCCTTGGCTTTGGAAGCTGCTGGTCGTGGGGCTGGCTTTAAGGGTGGCGGAGGAGGGCTCTTATCAAGATCCTCCTCCATCTCTGGATATTCCAGCTCCACCGGACTCTCGATAGAAAGGGTCTCTGGAACAGAGATCGGCGGGGGAGGTGCCTGAGGAGCTGAGCCTGATGGTGCAGGCATCTGAGGGGCTGAACCAGGCAGCTCCATCGCTGAGGCTTGAGTTGATCTCCCTTCAAGCCCCTCTAACTCCTGAGCTAGAAACCAACTCAGCGCTCCAAAAGCTTGAAACAAGCCCCGCCCATTGAGAGCAACGACCTCAAAGGCGGGCAGCCCCAAAGGATTGAGGCTCTCTATGAGGTCGTCTAAGGGGAGAGTGCCGCGTAGATCTCGCTTGTTCCAGACGAGGACTCGAGGGAGATTCTTGAGCCCCAGAGCTTTTAGGTTGATGTCCAGGCTGGTGAAAGCGCTGAGGTTGGCCTCCCGTTTATTGAAGGCTGAGTCAGCTACAAAGAGCAGGGCATCCGCCTCTCTCAAGCTGCCCCTGAAATGCTCTACCGCACTGGGGAAGGTGTAGAGTTCGAGGCGCAGGCGTGGCCGTTGAGGGTCCAAAGGGTTGGGGATCAGCAGCTCAAAGGAGAGACTACCCCCCACGCCCTGGCGCAGCTCACCGCGCTCAAGCGCAGGAGCCTGGGCATGCAACCACCTGAGAATTGTACTCTTTCCTGCCCCAAGGGCTCCACAGATGATCGCCTTACAGTGGATCTCTCGCTTCGCGAGGTTCAACTGAGCCACAGTTTTTTCTCCTTAAAATCTCTAGCGATCGCGCGCTGGACGGAAGCCCAGATCGACTCCACGAACATTGGGTTTAACGTGGTTACGGAAGCCTGCGCGGAGGTTATCAGCAGGGGCGTTCCAAGCTCCTCCTCGGGTGGTTCGCTTCTCAGCGCTCCCGGTATAAGCGCTGCCATCCCTGGGCGCCGATTTGTAATCGCTCTTATAGCTGTCTGCGGTCCACTCCCAGACATTCCCAGCCAGGTCACAGAGGCCCAGTTCACTCTCTCCTTTGGAGCAGACCGGCGCGGTACGTTTCTGATAGCAGCCCCAATCCTCCTTCTTGTTAAAGCCCCCCGGACTCATCACCGCACGTTGGCAGTTGGCTTCACTGCTTCCCCAGGGATACTTCTGTTTCCTTCCAGCGCTGCGCGCTGCGTACTCCCACTCCGCCTCGCTGGGTAGGCGCCCTCCGACCCAGCGGGCGAAGGCCCCTGCCTGCTCCCAGCTGATGCAGTTGACCGGGTGATCATCACGGCCTGGATTGTCCCAGTTGCAATACTGTCCCCATTCAGATCCCGCCACATAACTGTTGGGAGCGCTACAGACTTTGGCGTTGACACACTGGCGGTACTGTCTAACGGTCACCTCAGTCCTGGCCAACTCAAAGCTGGGCACCCTCACAGAGTGAATCGGCTTCTCATTGCTGTGTATCTTGGAGCCCATCTTAAAACGCCCCCCTGAGATCGAGAGCCAGCGAACTCCCGCCTTTCCCGCCTTTCCCCTGAGCGTTGAAGATCTACGAACCGGACGAAAGCCTAGATCGACCCCTCGGGTGTTGGGCTTGACATGGTTGCGGAAACCAGCGCGCAGGTTATCAGCGGGGGCGTTCCAAGCCCCCCCTCGGGTGGTCCGCTTCTCAGCGCTTCCCGTATAGGCGCTGCCATCTTTGGGCGCCGATTTGTAGTTGCCCTTATAGCTGTCTGCGGTCCACTCCCAAACATTACCCGCCAGATCGCAGAGACCCTGAGCGCTCACCCCTCCAGCTTTGGAGCAGACCGGCGCGGTGCTCTTTTGATAGCAGCCCCAATCCTCCTCTTTATTAAAGCCTCGTGGGCTCATCACCGCGCGCTGACAGCTGGCTGGAGAGTTCCCCCAAGGAAACTTTTGCTTTCTTCCAGCGCTGCGCGCCGCATACTCCCACTCTGCCTCGCTGGGCAGCGCTCCACCCACCCATCGTGCAAAGGTCTTGGCCTGTTCCCATCCGATACAGTTGACCGGATGATCCTCACGGCTGGGGTTTCCCCAAGTGCAGAATTTTCCCCATTTAGAGTTTGCGTCATAGGTGTTGGGCGCGCTGCACACCTTGGCGTTAACACACTGGCGGTACTGTCTGACGGTTACCTCAGTCTTGGCCAACTCAAAATCAGGTACCCGCACAGAGTGGATCGGCTTCTCGTTGCTGTGTTTTTTGGAGCCCATTTGAAAACGTCCTCCTGGGATCGAGATCCACTCAATTCCAACCCTTCCAGGCTTTCTGGAGCTTTGCTTCTGCTTTAGCTGCTCCATGAGGGCCTCAGCTTCGCGCTGTTTGGGGTTGGGGAACTCCTGATTGGACCAGCGTGAGAGGAAGAGCTGAAGCGCTTTTTCCCCATGCTTGCCTCCTTTTCTACCCAGACGTTTTGCCTTCTTCCACTCCTCTCGAAGCTCCTCATCAAAGCGTCGCCGTCGCATTTCACGATCAAGACGCTTCTGCTTCTCGATCTCGGCGAGGCGCTTTTTGAGCGCCTCCTCCTCTTGCTGCTCAGCTTCTAGGCGAGCATAGGGATCATCTCGCCTTAGAGGGAGTTGATGGCTGGGCCTCCTTAAGGGGGGTAGGCTTCCCCCCAGTTCAGGAGGGGGCTGCAGCTTAGAGCCCTCAGCCAGAACCCAATTTCTCCAGTCTTTGGCCTTGGTCACCAGCTTGGGGCGCTGGTCGCGGATCTCGATGACCCGTAGAGAGCGTTCGACATAAGCGGTCGCCTCCTCCAGGCTCACCTTATGATCGCGTTCACCGCTGATCTCACCATCCGCCCAGCCCCTCAGCGCGCCTAAGAGCAGATAGGTGAAGGCGCCATGTTGAGCCTTCCAGAGAGGTCCCGCCAGCTCATTCTTGCTGGTGGCGCTCCAGGTCACCACCTTGGAGGCACCCAACAGGCGTGCTGGAGCCGCAAAGCGCTTGCCCGCCAGCAGCTCCTTTTTATTTCGCCCAACGCCGCCGTAGCAAACATCCAGGAGCAGAACCACCCTCTTGGCTTTAGATCTCTGCCCGATCTTCTGAAGCTCATCCACTCGCACTGCGTTAGCTTCAAACTCATCGAGATCTACTCGTACTGCGTCGCTCAGCAGCATCCGCCCCGAGTCTTTAGGAGAGGCGGCGCCGTGACCGCTGAAGTAGACCCAGAGGGTGCCTCCTTTGACTCTCTTGGCGGCGGACTTGACCGCCTTGAGGATCTGGTTTCGAGTCCCTCCGGTGAGCATTTGGATGCGATCCCTGGGGATCCCACGGGTGTAGCGCAGGAAGGTCATAAAGGCTTCTGCATCTCGGTGAGCAAAAGGCACATCCACCCCCAGATAGGGGTAATGTTCGATCCCCACGATCACTGCAGCGTCTTTCTTGGATCTGTCTCCTGTACGAACAGGACTGTCAACGCTGGGGAGGGTTGCGCCTAAGAGAAGGAGGCTCATAAGGCTACTGATCATCTCTCTCTCCAATGATTCCGACCTGGAGAGGGTAGCATATCTGAGGAGCGAAGGCGTTGAGGCTGTAAATCCTGAGAAGCTCGAGATCAGCCCCTCTAACAGGGCCTAATCCATACCCGTGAGCCCTTCACGAATAGCATAGCGGGTCAACTCGGCGACACTCCTCAAGTTGAGCTTATCCATGATGTTTTGTCGGTGGCGGATAACTGTATTGGTGCTGACTCCGAGCAGTTTTGCGATCTCTTTAGAGGTGTTCCCCTCGGCGACCAGTTGGAGGACCTCGCGCTCTCGTCCGCTGAGAGCACTGCGTTGGAGCGCGCGAGCGCCTTCTCGCTTGAGACGCAACAGATCTTCAACCACAGCTTGAGTGAGGGTAGGGCTTAGATACATAGAGCCTGAATTGACCGCGCGGATTGCTCCCGCCAGCTCGTCAAAGGCACAATTCTTAGGGAGGTAGCCCATCGCCCCCGCTTCCAACATTCCCACTACAAAGCGTCGCTCTGTGTGCATCGAGAGAGCCAAGACCCGCGTTTGAGGAGCGCTCTGGCGCAGGCTGCGAGTAGCGTCCATGCCGTTGAGCCCAGACATGCTCAGGTCCATAACCACCACATCAGGCTTTAAACGCCCCACCTGAGCGATCGCCTCTCGACCATTTTGAGCTTCACCCAAGACCTGAAGGTCCTCCTCATCCTCTAAAAGACGTAAGAGACCTTGCCTCATGAGATCATGATCATCTACGAGGAGGATCGAGATCTCTCTCTCCGGTTGCATCATCGTTGCTCCAAATCCATTGAGACCGACAGCGCCATCCCCTCTATCCTGGCTTGGGAGATCTTCAAACTGAGAGCTTTTCCACCCAGTTTAAAGCGTGTCTCTGCAGCTAAACTTCGGCTCATTTCCATGCTGTACCCCCCCAAACGATAGATCCAGGCGCCCCACTCCAAGAGCGCAGGACCTCTCAGATCCATAAGCTGGATCTCCTGAGCGGAGAGCTGAAGTTTGCCTTTTGAGGAGAGCTTAACCTGAGGCCGTGCTCCCAGCTCTGCCTTGAGACAGCTCCCCTCTCTGCGCCAAACCAGGACCCGCAACGGGATCTCTCCCTCTACCCAGGCCATCCCCGCCTCCAGCGCGCCCTGAGGATCTGCCTTTCCCTCCTGACTATAACGTTTGGGCAGCTTACCCTGCCTCATCCCCTCATTCACCAACTCGGCCAGGAGGGCGGCTGAGAGTTGAAGTTGGATCTCTTGGCTGGCTTTAAGAGGAGAGAGCCTGGGCAAGCTGCTCTGAACAGGGAGGCTGCTGTGAAAGCTCAGTCTGAGGAAGCCAGGGCCTTGCTTATCGGAGGCTTGGCTGCTGAGGCTGATCGACTCAATCGGCAGCTTGGGAAGCCTGATCTCAACTCGACTTGGGGTGATCAGCTCCTTGAGGAGATGCTCGCGGATAAGCGCGTAGCCTCCCTTGATGGCCCTCTCCAAAGCTCGACTGATCATCTTGCGTAGCTCTCTCTTAGAGAGGGTTCGAATCAGCACTTTGGGTAGCCTCTTAAGCAGCAACTTGAGCAGCGCAGCGCTGCTCTCTTTGCTCAAGCGGATTTTCAGCTCTCTTAGGCTCTCTGGTCCGAGGTTAAAGCTCAGGCGATCTTGCTTGAGTTTGGGCTTGATACGGCCCTCAGCGCGCAGCTCAAAGAGGGAGCGTTTACCGCTCTGCGCTTCTAAGATCAACTCAAGCCCTAGAGATCCTTTAGGTGCTGAGCGCAGCCGCGCTGCCTTGGGCTGTAACTTCAGTGTTTTTAAACTTTTGAGGCCCTTGAGGGGGAGCTGAAAAGCTGGAACTGCGCTGATCTCCCTGTTGAGATGCTGCTCTAGGAGGGGAAATGGGATCATCAGTGCGCCATGCTCTCCCGAAGCTTTCTGGCTTCGGTTTAAGAAGGTCCTACGATCAGCTGAGATCTGCTCGCAGGTGGAACCACATCCTAAGAGGAGGCTGAACAGGAGAGTTAATTTCATCACGCCTCAAATCGTCTTGTCCTCAAAATCGCATCTCTAAGCATTACGACAGATTATAACGCCTTTCTAAAACTCAACACCTGTTCAGCAGAGCAGAGCCACCACAAGACCCAAGGCTTAAAAAGCCCAGTGACAGGCTCTGGTCATCTCGAACCATCTACGATACCAAAGGGCGAAATTTTAGAGAGGGATCCATTATGAAGGGCGCGGTCGCCAACATCACCCAAGCCATCGGAGACACTCCCATTGTCCAGCTCAACGCCCTGGGGGCAGGGCTTAAGGCCAAGATCTTCTGCAAGTTGGGCTATCTAAACCCAGGCGGCTCGATCAAAGATCGCATCGCCCTGGAGATCATCGAAGAGGCGGAGCGCTCAGGGAAGCTCAAGCCTGGAAGCACCATCATCGAGGCCACCAGCGGCAACACCGGAATGGGCCTAGCGATGGTGGCGGCGGTGAAGGGCTACAAAACCATCTTTGTGATGCCCGATAAGCAGTCCCAGGAGAAGGTCAAGATGCTCCGCGCGGCGGGAGCCCAGGTGGTGATCACCCCCACCAACGTAGAGCCTGAGGATCCCCGCAGTTACTACTCTGTGGCCGCGCGGCTGGTAGAGGAGACCCCCAAAGCTTTCTACGCCAACCAGTACCACAACAGCTCTAACCCTGAGGCTCACTATCGCTCCACTGCTCCTGAGATCTGGGAGCAGACCGGAGGAGAGTTGGATGTTCTGGTCTGTGGTCTGGGTACAGGAGGTACGGTCACTGGGGTCGGCAAGTATCTCAAGGAGCGCAACCCCGATATCCAGATTGTCGGCGTGGATTGTCAGGGATCGATCTACTACGATTTCTGGAAGAGCGGCCAAGTGATCGAGGCGCATAGCTATCTCTTGGAGGGGATCGGCGAGGATTTTTTCCCCAGCACCATCGACCTCTCCCTCATCGATGATGTGATTCAGGTGAAGGATAAAGAGAGCTTCGCGGCCACCCGCAAGCTCTCTCGCTTAGAGGGGATCTATGCTGGAGGCAGCAGCGGCGCGGCGGTGTTGGGCGCCATCCGTTACGCTGAGAAGCAGAACCGCCCTCTGAATATCCTGGTGCTGCTGCCTGACAGCGCTGTGCGCTATCTCGGCAAGATCTTCGACGATGATTGGATGAAGGAGCATGGTTTTCTTGATCCAGAAGAGGGCTTAGGGACCATTCGAGATCTCCTAGCGGGGAAGCCTTCTCAGATCTTCACGGTCCAGCGAGATGCTCAGATTCGCGCGGTGGTGGAGCTGATGAAGCGAGAGGGGATCAGTCAGGTCCCTGTCTTGGAGCGTGGGCACTTGGTGGGGATTGTCACTGAGTCCAGCCTCCTTCAGAAGGTCTTAGATGATGGCGGCAGCGCCCTGGAGATGCCCATCTCTACCGCGATCAGCGAGGATTATGAGGTGGTTGATCCTGATGCTCCTGTGGGCCTCTTCAATCATATCTTCAGCCGAGGTCGCGTGATCATCGTCTGGGAACGAGGTGAGGTGAGGGGGCTGATCACCAAGATCGACGTGATTGACTACTTAGCGCACCGGAAAGGGTAGAAACAGCGATGAAATACCACTTTGAGACCCTCGCCATCCACGCCGGTCAGACTCCCGATCCCAGCACCGGCGCGGTCTGCACCCCTGTCTATCTGACCAGCACCTACGCTCAAACCGGGGTGGGTGTACATAAGGGCTATGAGTATAGCCGTACAGACAACCCGACTCGCCGCGCCCTGGAGGAGAACTTAGCCGCTCTTGAGGGAGCAGCGCATGGGATCTGCTTCGCCAGCGGCTGTGCAGCGACCTCAGCCATCGCTCAATGGTTGGGAGCGGGCGGTCATATGATCGTCTCTGATGACTGCTATGGGGGTACCTATCGCCTGCTGAACGTGCTCTTCACAAAGGCAGATCGCAGCTTTAGCTTTGTTGATCTAAGCCAGCCTGGAGCGATCAGGGAGCACCTCCGACCAGAGACCCGCGCGATCTGGATCGAGACCCCCACCAACCCCATGCTCAAGCTGGTGGATATCGCTCATGTGGTAGAGGAAGCGCACGCTAAGGGCGTCCGAGTGATCGTCGACAACACTTTTATGTCTCCCTACCTTCAGCGCCCCCTGGAGTTGGGCGCTGATCTGGTGGTTCACAGCGCCACCAAATATCTAGGAGGACACAGCGATCTGATCCTGGGGGTTGCCATCACTGATGATCCTCAGTGGGCTGAAGAGCTGCGCTTTATCCAAAACTCTGTAGGCGCGGTCCCAGGTCCCCTGGACTGCTTTTTGGCTCTACGAGGAACCAAGACCCTTGCCCTCAGGATGCAGGCCCATGAGCGCAACGCTCAAGCCCTAGCGCGTTGGCTGGAAGCTCATCCTCAGGTGGAGCGAACCGTCTACCCCGGCTTGGAGAGTCACCCCCAGCATCAGCTGGCCAAGCAGCAGATGTCAGGCTTTGGAGGGATGATCAGCTTTGTGGTCAAGGGGGGGCTCTCTAAGGCCCGTCAGGTCCTGGAGCGCTGTCAGATCTTCACCTTAGCGGAGAGCTTGGGCGGTGTAGAGTCTCTGATCGAGCACCCCGCTATCATGACCCATGCCAGCATACCCCCCGAGATCCGCGCTGAGTTGGGTATCGTCGATGGCCTGATCCGAGTCAGCGTAGGAGTAGAGCATCTGGAGGATCTGCGAGCTGATTTAGAGCAGGCTCTAGAGTGAGAAGAGCCAGAGGAGCAGGAGCAAAGCGAAGCCAGCCAGAGTTCTGAACATGCAGCCCTGCTCTGGCTCCTCGGCTTGGAGAGCACGCTGTGCTTCCTCTAGCTCTTCCAGCTTTAGAAAGCTCTCTTTAACAGCAACCCTAAGCTCGCTGGAGAGGACCTCCTCCTCCCAAAGCTCCCAACCCAGATCCAAGAGGGCGCCGCGCTCTTGACGCTTGAAGCGGCTGAGGTTCTCAGCGGCAGCCTCCTCTGCGTGCTGAAAGAGTTCCAATCGCGCGCTGCGTTCATCTCGTAGCTCTTGAGCCTGCTCTTTTAGCTCTTGGAGCGCTTCACGCTTCTCTTTATGCTCCTCGCTGAGCTGCTTGAGCCGAGAGATCAACTCCCTCCACTCAGGCTCCTGTGCTTTCAGCTCCTGTTCCAGCGCCTCCAGCTTAGAGCGCAGCTTGGGGAGTTCTTGCTCCTCTTTCTCCAAGCGTTGTCGCAGTTGAACACGAAGGAGACGCCTCGACTTTAGGGCTCTATGCCGCTTGCGCTCTTTGCGGAGGCTTTGGTTAAGCACCTTGAGCTGCTCTTGGAGTTTCTCTTTTGCCGCCTCGCAGCTTCTGATCTGCTCAGCCTGCTCCTCTCCACAACGCTCTCCATCCTGAACGGCGGTCTGTCTGGCCGCCTCAGCCCCTGCCCGAGCTTTCTTGAGAGCTGAGAGGGTTTTGACGAAGGCGCTGATCTCAGGTGGAGGCTCCAGCAGGGCAGCTTGGGCTAGGGTGATGAGTTGGAGGTCTCGCGTGCGTGCTTGCCGACGTAGAGCACGATCCAGATCTACACGCCTCTGGCGTCGCTGTTGGAGTTGGTTGAGTTGGCTCCAGAGTTCCTTTAAGCCTGCTCTGATCAGAGGTTTTATCAGCGACCCCGTTTGAGTTCGATCAGGACCTGCTTAGCGACCGCCTTGAGGGTATCGAAGATCCCCATCCCCGTTGTCGCTACCCCCTCAAAATCTGGAACTCGGGTGGGATTGAGGAGATCACGCATATAATTAACATCCACCGCTGTGGGGAGGTCTCTCTTATTGTACTGGACAACATAGGGGATATTGTCCAGATCATAGCCCTGCTCTTTTAGATTTTCCCTCAGGTTATCCAGGCTTTCAACATTGGCATCCATTCTCTCAACTTGAGAATCGGCGACAAAGACAACCCCATCGACCCCCTTGAGAATCAACTTGCGGCTGGCATCGTAAAAGACCTGCCCAGGGACAGTGTAGAGGTGGAATCGAGTCTTAAATCCGCGAATCTCGCCAAGAGAGAGAGGAAGGAAGTCAAAGAAGAGAGTACGCTCTGTCTCTGTCTCCAGAGAGATCATTTTTCCCTTCGCTTCAGGGTTGGTCTTGGCGAAGATATATTGCAGGTTCGTCGTCTTGCCACAGAGACCTGGACCGTAGTAGACGATCTTGCAGTTGATCTCCCGAGATGAATAATTAATAAACGACATATCCCCTACATATCCCCGAACAGGTTGTCGATGTCGTCGTCGGTAATTTGAGAGAACACCGTCGAGCCCTGGTCCTGGGCTTTGTTAATGATTTTCATGAAGATCTTGTTTAATTCGGTGCTCATTTTACGAACACGTAAGCGAACCAAACCCAGAGAGGAGCGTTCATCAAATATGATGACCAGAATGATTCGTTGGCCGACAAGAGAGATGTGGATGTTATCCTTTTCTCCCTCGTGGAATTGAATGGCAAACTCCTTCTCTCCCAAGAGCTGAGCCAAACCTCCAGTCGCTGCGATATTACCCGCTGTAAGGCTCGCTAGGGAGGTGGTGTCCACTCCCCCCGTATCGCTGCTGTGAGCGAGGAGCTGTCCATTCTTGTCCACAAGGAACACTGCCTTCGCCGAGGCTTCTCGTTGGAGGATGTTGCAGATCCCCAAGATCTGCTGGTGTTCCTCTTCGAATAAGATCAGTTGAGCGTTCATCCACTCCCCGCTTTGTTTCAGGGACAACCTCCTGGTGAGGACCGCAGGAGCTGTTGCGGCAAGCTAACACCCAGCTCTCTCTCAAACAAGATTTCTCAGCCTGTTTTGCCAGGAGTCTTCAGAGGCTCTGCTCTTCAACTTCCTAGATGGGCAGTCGCCCAGCCAGGGCGCGAGCTAGGGTGACCTGATCGGCATACTCCAGATCAGAGCCGATGGGTACCCCGCTGGCGATGCGGCTGGTCTTGACTCCCAAGGGGGCAGCTAAGCGCTGGATATAGATGGCCGTCGCCTCCCCCTCTACGCTGGGGTTGGTAGCGACGATGATCTCCTTCACTTCAACTTGGAGCCTCAAGAGCAGCTCTCTGAGGTGAATCTCTTCTGGACCAATGCCTTCCAAGGGAGCCAGGACACCATGAAGAACATGGTAGAGCCCTCGATAGCTCCCCGTGCGCTCTATCGCCAGTAGGGTGGGGACCGACTCAACGACGCAGATCGTGTCCGCTTTGCGTTTTTTGTCCCTACAGAAATGGCAGGGATCCTCTTCGGTCAGGTTGCAGCAGATAGAGCAGAGTCTGATCTTTCTGCGCAGCTCCAAGAGCGCCTGGGCGAGATCTTCGCTGATCTCCGGCTCGGCGTTCAGGAGAAAGAAGGTCAGGCGCGCGGCGCTCTTCTCACCGATCCCAGGGAGCCTCGAAAAGGCGTGGATCAGGCGACGGATGGGATCACGCTCCCTCATCGGCTCAGAAGAGCCCTGGGAGATGGATCCCTCCGGTGATCTTCTTCATCTCAGCTTGGCTGTTCTCCTGGCTGTCGGTGACCGCCATATTGGTCGCCGCGAGGATCAGATCGGAGAGTTCATCCAGATCCTCAGGATTGATCGCCTCAGGGTTGATCTTGAGCTTCTTAAGTTTTTGGCGACCATCCACGGTGACCGTGACCAGTCCCCCTCCTGAGGCTCCATGAAATTCTCGCTCGGAGAGCTTCTCTTGGAGCTGCTTGATCTGCCCCTGCATACGCCGGGCTTGCAACATGATGTTGCCATGACCTCCTGGCTGCTTCGCCATCTTCAAATCTCCTCATTCTGTCTTGGGGTTCTGTTTTTTAAGCGCGGTGATGATCACAGCCTCAATCCGCGCTCCCTGAAAGCAGCGAAGCGCTGCCTGGACACGGGGATGATTTCGAGCGGCCATCTCTTGCTGTTGACGTTGCGCTTCATCTCGAGCTTGACACCATTGGAAGAGGCTAACACCTGCTGGGCTCTGCTGCCCAGTAGGGAGCACCCGAAGCTCTACTTTAAAATTTGGCCGCGCCAAATCTGCCCGCATTAAGCTCTCTAGGCTGGGGAGGCTGGGACGCAGCTCCGCCTCACCCGAAGATCTCACCGTCAACAGGAGCTGCTCCTCCTCCCAAGCCAAGAAGCGAGCGTGGTGAAGGATTCGGGTGGACAGGAACTCGTTGGGGATCTGCAAGATCAGTCGCTCCAGCTTAGATAAGCTGGCCTCAAGATCTTTGGCTGCTCCGCTCTCTTTGGGAGGCTCTGGGGTGCTGGTTGCCTTAAAGGCGGGTTGAGGGAGCTCCCTCGGTCTCTGTTGCGCGGTCTGAGGTGTTGGGCCGACCGTCGCCCTAGGTATAAAAGGGCGGGAGGGTCCCTCCGGGTTGGGGCTTGAGCTGCCCCCCTCTTCCAAGCGGGCTTCCAAACGCATGAGACCCTCCAAGACCTCAGCGAGGGGCTGCGTGGGTCCCTGGTTGCAAAGCCTCAACAGGGTCATCTCTAAGACCAACTTAGGGAAGGAGGAGCGGGCTACCTCCTCCGCACCCGCTAAGGTCGCATTAAAGAGGCGGTGGAGTTGAGCGACGGGGACCTCTTTAATCTGAAGCGCCATCGCCTCCAGCTCATCCCTGGGCAGATCAACTAAGCGTTCAGGATGTTGGCTGACCTTGACCACCATCAGATCTCGAAGATGCTGCACCAAGACCACCGCGAACTTCTGAAGATCCAGACCAAAGCGAAAGAGCGAGTCCAACACCTCCAAGGCCCCTGAGGCGTCTCCCTTCAAGAGAGAGCGGCTCAAACTGTGAAGAACTCCACGATCCGCAATACCCAAGACCTCTCGAACCTGAGCCTCAGTGATCTCCTCTCCACAAAAGGCGATGAGCTGATCCAAGAGCGAGAGAGAGTCTCGCATCCCCCCTTTGGCTTCACGGGCGATATGCCCCAAAGCTGCGCGTTCTACTCTGATCTTTTCAGAGCGTGTGATTTTCTCCAGAGCCTCGATGATCTTGGGTTCGCTGATGCGCTTAAAGTCGAAACGCTGACAGCGAGAGTGGATCGTCTCGGGGATCTTGTGAGGCTCAGTGGTAGCGAAGATAAAGAGGACATGCTCAGGGGGCTCCTCCAGGGTCTTCAACAAGGCGTTGAAGGCGCTGGTGCTGAGCATATGTACCTCATCAATGATGTAGATCTTACGCTTACCTCGTGTGGGCAGGAACTTAACCGCCTCGCGGATCTCACGGATCTGCTCAACGCTGTTGTTACTGGCGCCATCGATCTCAAAGACATCCACCGAGTTTCCGCTGATGATGTCTAGGCAGGCTGGACACTCACCGCAGGGGTCTACTCTGGGTCCCTGAGCGCAGTTAAGAGCGCGTGAAAGGATACGAGCACAAGAGGTCTTGCCGATCCCACGACTTCCGGTGAAGAGCAGAGCGTGGGCGACCCGATCTTGGGTGATCGCGTTTTTGAGAGTGCGGGTGATGTGCTCTTGGCCAACCACCTCATCAAAGGTGTTGGGGCGCCATTTGCGGGCGAGGACAAGATAAGACACTCAAGCTCCCCCAGAGCTCAACTCCTGTTGAGTTCCATTCCGATCGAGTATCAAGGCGAGAGGCAAAAAAAAAGACCGGAACTCAACACCCTGAAGGAACCGCTACCGTTGCTGCCTTCCGGCCCTGGCGGAGTTCACGGTGTTCAGTCATTGAGCCCGGTCACTTTGCGGAGGGGGTGGGATTCGAACCCACGGTGCCCTTTTGGGACACACACGATTTCCAGTCGTGCACCTTCGGCCAGCTCGGTCACCCCTCCAAAATTTGATAAAGCGGAGAGGGTGGGATTCGAACCCACGGTGGGTCTCCCCACACTTGATTTCGAATCAAGCGCCTTCGGCCGCTCGGCCACCTCTCCTCAACGAACACGCCGCCTCGCCTTAAAAAAATCCCTGAGGAGCTTTGCAGACTCATCAGCCCTCACCCCCCCCTTGATCAAGAGGCGATGATTTAGGCGTGAATCACAGGGGACACAGGCCAATGAGCCAGCGGCCCCCGCTTTGGGGTCTAAGCAGCCAAAGACCAGACGTTTGACCCTCGCGTTGACCAGGGCTCCTGCACACATAAAGCAGGGTTCTAAGGTCACATAAAGAGTCGTGTTCAATAGGCGCCAATGCCCTCTATACTTTGCAGCCTCGCGGAGCGCGAGCACCTCAGCGTGAGCGCAGGGATCTCCTGAACTCTCTCTCAGGTTAAAGCAGCGGGCGATGATCTTCTGGTCTGCAACGACGATGGCGCCGACGGGGACCTCCCCTTGGGCACCTGCGCTGCGGGCCAGATTTAAACAGACTCCCATCCAGGCGTGATCATCAAAGCTCAACGAGTTCCTCAAGGGAGAGATCAGGGCTTAAATGAGCCCTAAAAAGCTTGACTTGAAACTTCAAATCAAGCTGGCGCACTCGGCAGGATTCGAACCTGCGACCCCCGGTTCCGTAGACCGGTGCTCTATCCAGCTGAGCTACGAGTGCATTGGCGGAGAGGGAGGGATTCGAACCCTCGATGGGCTTGTGACCCATACTCGCTTAGCAGGCGAGCGCCTTCAGCCACTCGGCCACCTCTCCAAGAATCTCAACTCTTTGAGTCCTCATTGAGCCTTTGTCGATTTCAAAGAACTTCTGCGGAGGAGGTAGGATTCGAACCTACGGTGGGTTTCCCCACAGTGGTTTTCAAGACCACCGCCATAGACCACTCGGCCACTCCTCCTCTGCTCCCAGAGGAGGAGCCCCTTATACGCGCTGATTTGGAGGTTCTCAAGAGAAAAAAATAGGGAGGGATTTTTTATGAACCCTCTCGCTCGCGCTCCCCCTGATTTCTGAGCCTGCTGGATTTCTTGGTTGAATCATTCTCGTAACTTACGCCCGCCCATTGGCACATCAATGAGCAGATTTTGGAGCCAATTTTCACGGTATGAGAAGCCATCGAGATCTTGAAAGGGGGAAATTCAACTCGAGCGTAACTCTCGGCTTTGGCGCATAATTAGAAAGCTCCAACGGCTGCGCTCCCATCTACCAGGGCCCTCGCCAAAAACACACGGGATATGCGTATTGCTACTCACAGCGCTCTATTAAGGGCTGACCTTCTGAGTTCCCTCTACTGATGCTATTCCAGCAGAAGATTCACCTCCAGACGTTCACGATCGTTCAAAATCACGACAAAGTAGCGCCCAGCCTCCAAAGCTAGATTTTCGATCCGACCCACCTGCGTTGTAGAGCAGATCAGCTCGCTGTTGGGATCTTCACAGCGCTCCCGGAGAGCCATCGCTAAACCAAAGTGAGCGCCCTGAACATCCAGGCTCACGATGGTAGGCTCTGAGAGATCAAAGTAGGCTAAGCTTGAGCCTCCCTGGAGGAAGTCACAGCTGATTTGGAACAGCTGAGGGCTGAAGTTCGGGTAGAGGATCAGGGGCTCTCCAGGTTGGAGCAGCGGCGCCTCTAAACAGCCCTCACTGATGGCGTTTGGACTGGGCTCAGCCCAGAGGATCAGGCTGTAGTCGCCTGGATCTCCTCTGAGGTGGAAGAAGTACTCCTGCTCCGCCCGAAGATCGATCACCCCAGCCTCCTGCAAGAGGGTCTCGCCCGCTTCATTGAGGAGATCCAACTCTAGGTCAGGATGAGATAACTCCACATGCAGGCGTGTTCCTGCCGCGAGGCGAATACGGAACCAATCCTCATCCCCCTCACAGAGACTGAAGCTCTGCTCTCCCAAGCGTATTGCGCGGGCGCGGAGCTGACTGTCGTTCCCATGGGGCCCCTCCAGGAGATCTGGAGCACAGTCACCCGCAGCGATCTTATGCAGATCGAGGCTGTAGGCGGGAGAGTCTCCAGCGCGACCCTTCACCACCAAGACATAGCGTCGCTCTCTAGCCGCAGGCGGGATCACGATGCGCTCTATCGTCTCCTGCTCATCGCTGATCTGGAACGCAAAAGGCACCCCATCCTCTCGCAGCTCCAGGCGGAGATCGTGCTCTGGAGCGTGGCGCATGATCACGACAAGCCCCTCTCCATCGGGGACCTGGAGATTATAGAGGTCATTGTCAGCGTCACAGAGGATCAGATCGCTGTAGGCCCGTGCTTCCAAGGTGACCTGGCCCTGAGCGTCAAGGAGGTCCCCTTCACAGGCGGGAGGCATACAGAAGATCTGCTCACAGATGCGATCTCCTGGGCAGTCCTCATCCTGTTCACAAACCCCCGTAAACTTACAACGACCTTGGATACACTCTGCAGAGGAGACACAGTCCTCATCTCGGAGGCAACTGAAGCAACGCCCCGCGTCGCAATAGGGGCGGGCCTCGGGGCAATCTCCATCATTCACGCAGGGGGCGTCGAGGAGGCAGGCCCCGAGCGGAGTGCAGCTCTGAGCGTCTGGACAGGGCTGTTGAGGATCGCACTCAGCGGGCACGCGCGCCTCACAGATACGATTGACGCAGGCGTTGAGGCAGTCGCTGTGCAGCTCACAGCCTGGCTCGATGCAGCGCCCCGCCTCACAGGCACGGATACCGAGACAGTCGATGTCTGTTACACACCGCTCTGGCTCAATACAGCGCCCCTCCTCACAAATCTGAGCGCCAAAGCAATCTGCGATGTTGACGCAGGGGGGGCGGCAGCCATCGAGGGTGCAGAGGCTGCCCTCAGGACAGCTGTTTTCTCCCTCACACCGAGCGGACAGACTGCTCATCCTGATCTCCAGAGGTCCCGCCAAGAGTTCATGACTGACCACAACAAACCACACCCCTGCCTCCAGGCGCAGCTCCTGGCCTAGGCTGCCGCAGATCTCCTCACCCTCACACTCTCGTCGTAGAGAGAAGCTGGCGTCGGGGCGGCCTGGGGCCTCCAAGCGAACATGGCTCTCCTCATCCAGTTCAAAGCGCAGCACCTCATCCGCCAAGCGGTTGAAGGCGCAGGAGGTCCCAAAGCGCACTAGGGCGGCGTGCTCAGGGAAAAGCACGGGCTGCTCCTCACTCAACTCGATCGCGTTGGCGCAGGCTTGGGCGGCGGCCCCTGCGCTGGCCTCAATGTCAATATAAAGGAGGAGGTCCATCACCTGATCTGCCCTCGCGCGGATATAATAAATACCACCCTCTGGAGCATCCACGTGACCCCTTCCCTCAAGGAGACTCTCCATCTCCGCGTTGAAGACGCTAAGCTCCAAGTCACCCTCAGCTAAGACCTCGGGCGTCAGCCACAGCACTCCACCAACAGGGAGCATGATCTTCAACCAGTCCTCATCTCCAGGGCAGAGCCGCAGAAGTTGAGGGATCGACCTGATCAGGCTGGCGTGCTCAGCATCATCGTTGCCAAAGGGTCCCTCCAAACCATCGGGGGCGCAGCCATCCTCCCGTCGAATATCCAGGCTGTACTCGACCGGCTCTCCACGGCTGCCCATGACGCGGATCTCAACCAGACGTTCCTGCTCACCTTGGGGCAGCACCCCCAAGACCTCAAAGCCCACCGCATGATCACTCTGGAGGCTCAGGGGCAGACCCGCCGACATCTCCAGGCTCAGATCCCCGCTGGGATCATGGCTCAAGCTCACCTCCAAGCCCTCATCTGAAGGCAGGGTGACCAGGAAATGATCTATCTCTCCATCACAGAGCAGGAGATCACTGTAACTGCGGTTGCGTAGAGTGACCGCGCCTAGACCATCAAAGCGATCTCCAGGGCAGCCCTCAGCGACAACACAGAGGCGCTCGACGCAGCGTCGCTGTCCAGGACAGTCCTCATCCTCTTGGCAGTTTCCTCGGAGCACACAGCGCCCCGCGTTGCAGCTCTCTGATCGAGCGCAATCGGCGTTGAGCGCGCAGGCCCGGCAGCCACCCTGAACACAGATAGGGCGACTGCTGGGGCAGTCCAGATCTTCGACACAGGGACCCTCTTTGAGGCAGAGCTGGCCTCCACAGCTCAGCTCATCTCCACACTCCTCCGCGCAGCCAACCTCCAGAGGGGCTCCACAGAGACGATCCACACAATCCTCAGCTTCAGGGCAATCCGCATGGACCTCACACTCAGGCTCAGCGCAGCGCCCCAGGGCGCAAACGCGGGTCCCCAGACAGGCCTCGTCTCGAACACAGCTCTCAGGCTCCAAGCAGCGCCCCGCTTCACAGCGCTGTCCTGCTGCACATTCAAGATCATCAGCGCAGGGATCGCGACAGATCCGCGCCTCACAAAGACGCTCACCCAGGCAGTCCATATCTCGCTCACAAAAGCCCGCCTCTTGACAAAGGCCCTCATCACAGAGCTGTGCTCCTGGACAGGGGCGCTCCTCGTCGCAGCTGTCGATGCAGCTCCCTGAGACACAGCGCCGCGCGTCATCACAGTCCTCAATCACGAAGCAGCGTATGGGCTCAGGGCAATGGCCGCTGAGGGGATCACAGCTGCGCGTCCCCTCGCAGTCTGCATCCTCATTGCAGGCGGGGTGGCAGACGCCTCCCTGACACACCCGACTACCCACACAGTCAGCATCTACACCACAGTCGCCGCTCTCCAAGCAGAAGCCCTGCTCACTACAAATTTGAGTCCCAGAGCAGGGCTGCGCCTCATCGCACTCATCAGTGCAGTCTCCCTCTCGGCAGACGCGGCCTGGATTACAGTCATCCCCTGAGAAGCAGAACTCCAGCTCGGGGCAGAGCCCACTCTCCAACTCACAGCTTCGGTTCCCTGGACAGTCAGCGTCTTCGGTGCATGCCCTCTCGCAGCTGCCATAGACACAGAGACGATCTCTGAGGCAGTCCTCATTCCTCTCACACACCTCAGGCTCCTGACAGAAGCCGTCCTCGCCGCACTCTTGAGCACCAGGACAGGGGTTTGCAGCGCCGCAGGCTTCAGCGCAGACGGTGTCGAGGCAGATCCGCCCCTGATCACAATCAGCTTCTCCAAAACAGACCGGCGGCTCAGGGCAGATCCCATCCACACAGAGCCGCGCTCCAGGGCACTCTGCATCCTCGATGCAGAGATCATCACAACCGCCGCTCAGGCAGCGACGCGTGCCCAAGCAGTCCAGATCCTCTTCACAAAGCTCAGGCTCCTCACAGATCCCCCCCTCTCCGCAGCTCTGCGAGCCCTCACAGGGGTTCTCAAGACCACAGGGCTCTGTACAACTCTCCTCCAAGCAGACCCGCGCTAGATCACAGTCCAGGGCGCCGTGACAGGGCTCCGCCTCTGGGCAATGGCCCTCTATACAGCTCCGAGATCCTGGGCAGTCAGCATCCTCGATGCAGGGCTCCTGGCAGCGCTCAGCGACGCAGATCCGTGCGCCCAAGCAGTCCTCAGCTGTGCCACAGCGCTCCACCTCAACACAGGCCCCTGTCACCATACAGACCATATTGCCAGGGCAAGGATGTTCATCACCGCAACCATCTAGATCACAATCTTCAAGAAAGCGCGGCTCACAGTTGCCCTCAGCGTCACAGCAGTCAGGCATCTCCTCACAGCTGCGGCTCTCTGTATGACAGCCTCGGTTCTCACCGCCAGGCCCCAAGGGGCAGCTGCTCCCCAAGCGACAGCCCTGTTCACAGCTGCCCTCAGCGCAGTATTGATCTAAGGAGCAGTCTGCGTCGGCGTTACAGGGGGTCAGCTCTTCACAGAGATGCGCGACGCAGCGCTCCTCCTCTGCGCAGCCCTCATCATCGCGGCAGCCCAGCCGACAGCTGCCCGCATCACACCAGCGATCTTCTGGGCAATCCACATCCTCTTGACACTCTCCAGCGTCGATCACCTCTCCATCGATGGGAAACATGTCATCGCCACCTCCATCCGGATCAACGACGCTCTCATCAACCGCGCTGTCTTCAGGATCAACGGTTGAGGTATCCTCCTCACCTGTATCCGCCTTAATCGCAGTGTCATCGTCGTTAACGCTTTCTTCTCCATCATCACAGGCCAAGGGGAGCAGCAAGAGAGCTGTCCAAACCCAGAACGTTCGCATCATCTTCTCCAGATTTTTCTCCGCTGAGCACGTAGAGTTCATCAAACGGATGGTTGAGGGTAAAAGCTGAGGGGGGATCTCCAAGCCCAAAGGTTTCATGGAAAAATGGACTTAAAGCCGTCGAAGAAAGATTCTGGTCGCTGAAGTGGTTGATCTAGCCAAGCGCATAGATAGAGCGGCTCAGGAACGAAGTTCTCAAAAAACAGACGGCTCCTACCCTGAGAGATCTATCTCGCTCAGGCTTAAGCGTAGGTGTGTCATGGTCCATGCCTCTACTTAAAGCGAGGTGAGCAGCAATCTACCACGCCCATATCACTCAGGCGTAGCTGGAATGTTCGGTGAGACTCGGCCCCAGTAACACAGCCTGTGACCACACCACCTGTTCCGACGGCAGCACTCCATCTGCCTGTGCGCTCGTCACAGGCAGATGGATGGAGCGTGACATCTCGCGGCTCACAGCGCTCTAACGCCAGCGGTGATCGAAGATATAGGCCTGGGGATCACCCGATGCGTTTTGGCAGAGGCTTGCAAGTCTGTGCGCTCCTGTATGGTTCGCGGAGGGCCAGCTCCTCAGACCGTTGGTGTTGCCATCCACCAGCGCGAGCCAGTTACTGCTGCTTGAATTGTTATTGACATGGAGGTAGCCCAAGCCGTTGCATGACTCGTAGTTTGTTCCCTCCCAATCACAGCTCCGTGCGGGTTGCCCAGTCGTGATGTAATCATGATTGTTGGCGGAGGCGAGGGCCATCGCGGCGGCGATCTGCTCATCCGTCGGCGCCCCTCGACGTGTCATCGGGCCGACCGTCGCGAGGTAGAAGCCCCCAGCCTCATTGCAGACAGAATAGGTCTGAGGCCAAGTCTTACCGGTAGAGTTGTTGTAAGCGCAGAGCCAGAGGTCGGGAGCGATCATCGCGGAGAAGCTGGCTTGATTCGAGCAGCCCCCGGCGAGCTGCTCAGACTCACACGCGCTTGAGCAACCATCTCCATCGTCCAGGTTGCCATCATCACACTCCTCTCCATCATCGAGAGAGCCATTACCGCAATTCGCAGGCGCAGGCCCCTGACAACCACCACAGGCTAGAGAGGTCCACTCCTGACCGTTGAAGAGTTGGAGGTCATTGTCTTGGTTGTTGAAGTAGAGCAGGCCCTTTTGAGGGTTGTTGGGCGCCTGATCCAAGGGCAGGAACTGAATCTGCTCGGTTTGAATGATGGGAGCCTCGATCCGCGCGGCCACCAAGGTGCCCCCAAACTGGGCGGTGTTGCCCGAGAGTGCGCCGGTGATGTTGAGATTTGTACCCACAGCCAGGGAGCCGCTCGTGCCGGTGTTGGCGTCCACACGCATAAACTTGCTGGATTGCAGGCCGTCGAGAAGATCTGCGTCCAGCCCGGTGCCTGCGCCATCCACGTTGAGGAGTAGGTTAAGGATTTGAGTGGCGATCCCAGGATCGGCGGCGTTCAAGAAGGTGGTGCTGTCGAGGCCATCCAGGCGATCCGCATCTAAACTTGAGTTGCTCCCATCCACGGTCAAAAGTTGAGCCAAAATCTGCGCCGCTGTAGCGGGGCTGTCTACGAGCATAAACTCATCTGTGTCATGCCCATCCAGGCGATCCGCATCCAGTCCTGAGCCGGTTCCATCTTGAGTCAACAAGAGCGCGAGGATCTGCTCTGCGGTCTGAACAAAGGCGCTACTATCCAAGCCATCTAGGCGATCTGCATCTAGACCTGAGTTGATCCCATCTCGAGCCAACACCAGGGCGATCACCTGCTCTCCATTTTGGATAAAGGCGGCGCTATCGAGACCATCCAGGAGATCCGCGTCTACACCAGAGTTGGCGCCATCAACAGGCAACAGGCGGTCGAGGAGATCAGCGCCGCTGCGCACAAAGGCGGCAGGGGCCTGCCCCCCCAGGGTATCGGCGTTGATCGCCTGACCTACTTGCAGGTAGTGCTCTGAAGGTTGACCATCCAGAAACTCCACATCCAGGCCAGACCCGCCACCATCCACTTGCACCAACTTAGCCAGGACCTCCAACGGAGAGTCTGGAGAACCATCTCCCCCCGCAGGCCCTGCAGGGCCTTCAGGTCCCTGTGGACCCATCGCCCCCTCCGCGCCTGCGGGTCCTGCTGGACCCACGAGGCCGGTTGGATCGCCAACCCAATGTCCCTGATTGTTGATCACCATCTGCTCGTTGATGCTGAGGCTCTGGGGATGGATATCTCCTAATACATCCTGCGCCTGCAAAGCGTAGGGCACGCTCAATAGACGAATACGAGGCAACATGGCTACTCCATCTACAGAGACCTCTAAGAAGCGAGGGTCCCCCGCGAGCGCCGCTGTGATGTTGTTCTGAGTACCCAAAACGACATTGTAATAGCCCATGGTAAGGTCGAGGTTGTGCTCTTCAAACCATAGAACAGCACCTCCCTCAGCAGCTCCATAAAGAGAGAATCGCAGCTGCGCGGGACCCTCATGAGGCCTCCCCTGATTGTCAGTCAGGAGGCCCTCTTGATTGATCAGGGAAGGCAGCGCCAGGGCACTGGAGGAGAACAACAGAAACAGCAGGGGTAATCGCATCAGACAAAGGCCTTTGAATCAGGAGTTACACAGTTGAACCGACAAACGCTTAAAACCGGCATTTTTTCTCTAAACTCGGTCAAATCCTTTTGAACCCAAAGAGTTTTTTTGCTTGGTTGCGCAACTCTCATAGGAGTAAAAATCCGAATTTTTCTATCTTATACAATCAATACTTGAAGAGTCCATGTGATTTTAATGATCACGCTCGAAAGCGGCCAACACCTCTGCTGGATCTCCCAGTAAGAGTTGATGCTCCTGAGCCATCTCGGTAGCGAGCACCGCCTCCGCTGCGCGACGAAGCTGTACTCCTCCTGCCGCTCGTTTGAGGCGTTGATTGCTCTTTAGCTCAATGACCCAGGCGCGGCGACGTTGAGGATCGGGGCAGGACATATCGATCACCACAAAATCTCCACAGAAGCTTCTCTGATCACAGCGGAAGAGATGAAGGCGACTGTGGCGTCGCAACAGCTCCTGAGCGAAGCGCTTCTCCGCTGGACTCATCTGGAAACGCCCTCGTAGGCTCCAGGCTTTTGACCAGGGGATCGAGAGGCGAGAGAGGAGCATATCCAAGCTCAAGCCGCCCGCTTCAAAGCGCTGGGGGATCTTTAGAACCAAAGGGAGCTTCAGGGCCATCGCAGCACCACCCGTCCCGCCTGCGCCTCATAGAGGGCTAAGCGGCCTTGGGGCTCAGCGCCCACAGCCTCTGCTTGAGAAGAGAGCGGATCCTTGAGATCCTGTCCAGGAATCCAGAGCCAAGCGCGGCGCCCTGCGCGGATCAAAAACCGCCCAGGGAGTGCTTGAGCTTCATCTACTGGGATGGGGCAGCGTTGCCAGCCCTCCTCCTCCCGAGCGTAGAGCTGGAGCTGCTCGCCAACACCTCTAAGGAGGATCGCAGGACGATCCACGCCCAACACTGAGAGAGGAGGGCCAGGCAGAGCCTGAGGAGGCTCTCCCAAGAAAGCCCCCTCCTCCCATCCCGCTATATAGCTTCCCTGGATAAGCCCCGTGGCGGCACGGAGGGCCGCTGGCTGCTCACTCCAAACCCCCTCCTGATAGAGCTCAGCCCCTCGCCAAGCCAGGAGGCCACGTGGTCCTGTTGAGATCCCCTCCAACCTGGGTCCCAGAGTCAAGCTTCGCCAAAGCCAGCGCCCACCCTCAGATCGCAACACATCCACTCCTATATGATCCTCATTAAGGCAAAAGAGCTGATCCCCCCAAGCGCTCCAAGTCCCCAAGCGAAAGCTGGGCAGCGGGGGCTGCTCAGGGAGGGGCCATGGCTCTTCTCCTTCGCTGAGCAGAAAGAGCGTGGGCCGAGTACTTCGACGACCATAGCCCAAAGCCAGGACTTGATCGGAGAGGAGGAAGAGCTGCTGGATGGCAAGACCCTTCGCTCGCAGGTTGCGAGGAGCGGGGAGCGCTAGAGGCGCCTCTGCTGAAGACTCCAGATCCCAGGCCAAGCGTTCCTCTAAGAGAAACTCAGCCCAGGCGCTGGGGGGCAGGCGCTGCTCTGCCTCGATGCCATAGCTCTCCAACTCCTGGGAGATCACAGAGTGGCCCATCGAGAGGGGGAGGCCCTGATCCAGATACCAACCGGGCCTTAAGAGGAGGTAGTGTAGGGGATAGAAGCCACGCAGGAGTCCCTCTCCCTGATCCAGGGGAGCCATCAGCCGCTCTCTTAAACCCCGAGCCCCCAGCCAACGGAGAGCCTGACCCTCCTGAGCCAGGCTGAGCATCTCTCTCAACACTTCAGAGAGCTGAAACCCCTCCGAGGGGAGCTGTCGTGCCAGGAGCAGCTTGAGGCGCTGAAGATCCAGAGGGCGCCAAGCACCTCCACTGGCGTCGATAAAGTCCTGGATCATCTGTAGGAATCTAGGAAGATCTCCAGAGATCTCCTCATAGGGACGCTGGAGCCCAGGGGAGAAGTCGCTCTGAAAGATCTCCACCAGACCCAGGCGACGCTCCAGAGCATCGCCGCGCTGCTCCAGGCGCGTCAAGCGATCCTCTGAGCGCTCCATACGCTGGCTGAGCGCCTGCCCCATCTGCACCAGGGCAGACTTAAGGGCCAAGCTCCGAAGCGCCAACAGTTCAGTGCGCGCTCCTAGGATCTGCCCCGCCTCAGCCTGCCAAAGATCCAGCCTGAGGAGCTGCTCCAGGAGCAGGAGCGCCCGAGCCTGCACCTGTCTCAAGGCATGTTGTTGATCTTGGGGTTTTAGAGAGTGGGTGAGGCGGCTCCAGAGCCTCTGAAACCAGGGGCGCTGTTGAAGAGTGGGGGCCTGCTCTGGGGTCATCTTGATCAGGGCAGTGAGCCCCGCTATCTCTCCCTGTCCAGGCTGAAAGCTGGCTTCGAGCCGGGGCAGTTCCTGGGAGAGCAGCCCTACCTCCTCCTCAACCTGTTCAGGGGGCAGGAGCGCGCTGAGACGCTGTCTTAGGTCCATGATCTTCTCCTCTTATATTCTTGGGAACTGCATATGGACCTCAGGCCCGATAATTGAGACTCTCTTCGCCCCCTCTCAATCCTCCGAGGAGATATAATGAGACAAGGCTTATTTCTGTTTTTCCTGCTTATTTTGGGGCTCTGGGCCTGCAATGATGATGATGGCAGCGCTCTTCAGGATCTCGCGCTCCCTGAGGATACAGGCGCCGCCGATCTCCAACCTGAGGCTGACAGCGGCCCCACAGAGAGTGATACCGGCTCTACAGACAGCGCTCTTCTTCCCGACGCTGGACCTGAGCTGCCGCCCGATCCTCGCATCTCTGGGTTGAGCGCTCCTGTAGAGGTCCTCTTTGATGAGCGTGGGGTCCTCAACATCGAATGTGAGAGCGATGAGGATTGCTTTGCGGTTCAGGGCTATTTTCACGCCGCGCATCGCTTTGGACAGATGGATATTCGCCGTCGTTTCCTGCGAGGTCGCCTCACCGAGTTGGTGGGGGCTGTGACCCTGGACTCAGATCGCTACTACCGAAGTTTTATGACCACAAGGGAGGGCGTGCGTCTAGAGGAGGTCTTCTGGGAGGCAACTGAGCCGGGAATGCAGGCCGCTATTCGAGCTTACACCCGCGGAGTTAATGCTTGGCTTGAGGATCTTCGCGCGGGTCGCAACGGAGCGAAGCTGCCAGGAGAGTATGGCTTCCCTCTGGTGGACTCCAGTCGCTTGGATGATTGGGAGCCCCTCGACAGCGTAGCCTGTATCCTCACGCTGGCGGACGATCTCACCAACCAGAGCGCGTTGGAGATGCAGATCGGAGCCGCCGTCGCTCAGCTTGGCCCCGCTCAGGGCGCTGACTTCTATGCCCCTTGGCCAACCTCCAGCAGCACGATCCTACAGAGTTTAAGCCCTCAGAAAAGCAAGCTTCTGGATCTAAGCGCTGCTCAACAGCGGCTCTTTAAGGCGCGGGGCTTACTTCAAGAAGCTGCCCGGCGGATCCCTGAACCAGACCGAGAGCGAGGCTCAAATAACTGGGTCATCGCTCCCTCCAGGAGCAGCACAGGAGAGGCGCTCTTAGCCAATGATCCCCACCTGGCGATGAGCAACCCCAGCATCTGGTACTTCCTCAACCTAAACTCCAAGCGCCAGGAGGGAGGGATCCATATCGCAGGGGCCTCCTTTGCGGGGCTCCCCGGCGTCGTCCTGGGTCAAAATGAGCAGATCGCCTGGGGTGCTACGGTGGCTTACTTCGACATGGTGGATGTCTATCTAGAGACCCTCAGCCCTGATGGAGAGGGGGTGATGCTCAACGGCGAGGTGGTGCCCTTTATCCAGAGGGAGCAGCGCTTTGAGATCCATGGTGGAGAGGATGTGACTGAGACCTTCTACTATGTGCCTCACCATGGTCCCGTGATCTCCCTAGATCGAGAAGCGGGGCAGGCGATCAGCGTTCGCTGGGTTGGGCATGATGCCCGCGGCGATCTCAACTTCTTCTATCACCTCTGGCGGGCGCAGAACCTAGAAGAGGCGCGACAGGCCCTGACCCTCGCCAGCACCCCAGGGCAGAATTTTGTGGCCATCGATCGAGCAGGGCGGATCGGCTGGATGCCCTACAATCAGGTGCCCCAGCGCCCCTGGGCCAGCGCAGAGCTGCCCGCTTGGTTGCCGCTCCCAGGAGAGGGCAGCGCTGAGTGGGGTCCTCCAATTCCCCTGGAGGAGCTGCCCCAAGCCTTCGATCCTGAGAGCGGCTATATCATCACCGCCAATAACGATATGAGCGGGGCCTTGGCGGATGGTGATCCCAGCAATGACGCGCAGGGCGCCTTTCAGAGCTTTGTTCATCCTGGTTACCGCCATGAACGCTTGATGCAGCTGATGGCAGCGCAGGAGAAGCACAGCCTGGAGAGCATTCAGTCGATGCAATCTGATGTACGCTCCCTTTTGGGGGAGCGGATGACCCCGGCAATTTTAGAGATCCTGGGTGATACAGCGCTCAGTCCAGAGGCTGAGCAGCTTCGTGAGGCTCTGAGCGCTTGGGACTTTGAGTGCCCCACAGGCCTGGAGGGGATCGCCGACGATGCTCCTCGCGCTCAGGGAGCGGAGGCGACCGCCTCCATCGGCTGTACCGCTTTTCATCTCCTCTACGGTCGCCTCCCCAGACTGGCTTTTGGCGATGAGCTGAGCGTCGCGGGGGTTGAGTTGATGCCCCAAGATGAAGCGATTATTCGTCTGGTCACCGAGCCTGAGGCTCTCCAAGGAGGCGCCGCCTACTGGGACGATCTCTCAACTGAGGATCTCAGCGAGGCCCCTGAGGCGATCCTCGCTCAAGCTTTTGAGGAGAGCGCTGCTTGGCTCGTTGAGGAGCTGGGACCCTCTAAGGATGATTGGCGCTGGGGCTATCTACATCGGCTGACGCTGCGGGCAGATCTATTCTCAGCGGCAGGGGTCGACAGCTATGATAATGGCAGTTATGCCAACGATGGAGGAGCCTTTACGGTGGATGTAGCTGCTCCTCGCAATGCCGCCGAACATCAATATGGGCAGCGCAGCGGAGCCTCAATGCGCTTTACATGCAGCGCAGGTGTGGAGGCTCTACGCTGTTTCTTTGAGCACCCAGGGGGGCAGCGCCATCACCCCAGCTCGCCTCACTACGGTGATGGCCTCAGCGATTGGCTCAGCAACCAGCCTCGCCGACTGCCCTTTAGCCCAGAGGAGGTAGAGGCCGCCGCAGTAGAGCGCCTTCAGGTCCTGGCTCCAGAGTGACAACGCTGCCCATTCTCGTTTGCTCAGGCGAAGCCATAGGGCACAATGCCACAGCGCAGATGAGAGGGGAGCTGAGCTGTGTTGGCATCTCTGGTAGATCGAATCAAGGCTGCCTCCGAACGCACTGGGCTGAGCATAAGCTTGCTTGAAGCCGCCTTGTGTAAGCTGAAAGCTGGGGCTGAGATAGCGATCCCTTCGAGAGAGTGGGGCGAGGCCAACGCCGCCACCAAAGCGCTTATCGAAGCCTTAGAGGAGGCCCATGAGCTGGGTATCGAGCGCTCCTGGCCATCGAAAGAGGCCACATCAAAAGAACATACCGTTGAGCGAGTCTGCAAGGAGCTAAAGCAGCTTGATCTGGCTGAGCTTTGCCTACAGCGCTTCCACCTTCGCTTGAGCCGACTGGAGTGTCGGGCGATCCCAAAACGTCGTCAGGCGGCCCTCCTGCGAATTCAGCGTACAGCGGTGGATGCCCTAAGGGGAGCTCAGGCTGCTTTGATCTTGCCTCCTGAGGATTCAGATAAGCTGGATTGGCTCGCGTGGTATGAGTCACAGGCTGAAGTTGAGCGGCTGAAGCTTTGTGAGTTGCTTGCCGAAGAGCAGCTGGCACCCCTGGCCGACTTTTTGGGTCTCTACGAGCCATCTGACTGGGTTGAGGTGGCGATCAAAAGGACCCTTGAGCCTCCTAAGGGTCTTGAAGCTCTTGAGACCCTTGAGCCTCCTAAGGGTCCTGAAGCTCCTAAGAGTCCTGAAGTTCTTGAGACCCTTGAAGCTCCTAAGAGTCCTGAAGCTTCTGAGTCTCCTAAGAGCCTTGAAACCCTTGAGCTTTCTGAGAGCCCTGAAGCTTCTGAGAGCCCTAAACTCCCTGAGGCTCCTGGAGATTCCAATCTGAGTTTTAAAGAGCCCAGCGACAGCAAAGGCTCTGTTGAAGGCGCTTCTTATCCTTTGGGGACAGTGTCTCCCCTCAGACCGTTGAATCTCAACATGTTCCTCGCTCATCACCGTGTGAGTTCAGGAGAGGTTCAACTCGCCCCTTGGGCTTTGGAGGATCTTGAATCTCTACTGAGAGATCGACTGCTCTATGCGCTGAATGAGCATGATCTGCGCGGTGCTTGGCTGGCGACTTACGCAACATCTGGGCTTCAACTTCCTCTTCCCAAGCCTGTACTTCTCTGGGCTTTGGCTGCGATCATCGAGCTTTCACGGGGTCATCTGCCGCCCTACCCCGATTTTAAAGTGGGTCCAGGGGAGTTCAGCGCCGCCTGCCTCTTAGTTTGGGAGGATCAACCTGCTTGGCGTCCAGCGGTACAGATCTTGGTTTTTGCGGCCACCGTGTCGGGTTTTGCCCGTGATGATGATTGGTTGATGTTGGCCAAGAAAAGCTTAGATGGGACAGGGCTTGAAGCTTTGGCTGAGGGTTGCCGAAAGGTCACCGGGCGCCACCCCATCGCTCACCTACAGATAGAAGCTGAACTGGCTCCTCCACGCCCTGAGATGCTGGAGAGAGAGATCAACGCTGCGAGAGCGACGCTACGGGAGCGCTTTAAAGAGTGGGCCAACGCCCACGCTGTGGGGCGTCGGATCCCTCGTACACACTGTCGTCAGGCTTGGACGAAGTTTATCGATACATTTCGACCATGCTACCAAGCTCTAATAAAAGCTGATGAACCGGTAGAGAGCTTTCATCCTCATACTTTACACAGTCTATATGTTTCTATCGCTGATGCGGGTGACGCACATCATAATGATCGAAATGTGATGGATAATGCCGCCGAATTACTGATTGATGCGGCGGTGGTTCTACAGGCTCGACTGGAAAGAAGAATCGATCTCGCGGCCAACTCAGTTCATCCTGATGTGTTTGGACGCAGATTGATCAACCATCTACAAGCGCCTGACAATACAAAATCTCCCAATTTCTTGACTTGGCTCCGGCAAGGTATCGCGCTGCAACCCAGCCAGCCCCATCCCTGGCGCATCACTGTGAGCGATTTAAGCGCTCGTCCCAGCCTCATCGAGGCTCTAGAGCGGATCGACACCGGCGATAACGAGTGGTCGATTGATCTACGGAGTATAAAGCAACCCAAACGGGTCGCCCTGGCTTGGGGAGATCCCCCAGTAGAGGTCGAGCCGGTCAAAGAGATGAACGGTTTGCTGGATCTGCTCGCAGCCGCTGATCGCTGGGCGATGATCGCGCGGATTCACCCCTTGCCTCCAGCGATTCATCGACAGCTTGAAGGGCGAAGAGCGCTTTTAAATGAGCAGGGCAGCAGTCTCTCAGCTGAGCTATATCGCCTCATCGGCGAGCTGGATGATCTTGGGCATGCGCTCAGCTGGAAAGATCTGCGCTCGGCGGTGCAAGATTGGCGTGCTCTCTTGGAGAAAGATCCAGCGGAGATCTGGCTGGGGTGTGAGTGGTTGGCTCAGGTCGTCGATTGGACTCAAGCTATAGTTCAACAGAGCCGTGAGGAGCTGCTGAGCGCGGCGCCCCTGAAGATCCGTGAGAGTGTACGTGCTCTCCTTGAGGAGGGAGAGTTGAGTGAAGCGGTCAAGCGCGTAGATCGACAGGATTGGGCACGACCTGCCCCGCTGCGTCTACGTGAGATCCCGTTTAAGCTGCCAGATGACGCTATGCGGTGGCTTAAGGGATCACCGGCGCTCACGCCAGAGGCGACAACCTTAGTTAAGCTGTGGTGTGAACTCGCTGAGAGGTCGATGCGGGCTCCAAGCCAAATACAGCAGGATCACCTACTTGATGCCTTTATCCAGTGGCTGTTCGATGTTGAACAGCAACAGCGTAAATCTGCGATCCACGCCCTGAAATCTGCGCGCCGCGTCAAGCTGAAGAGCGTACGCGCTTGGCTAAAGAACGACATAGAGGGTCCAACCTTTGTCCCTCAACTCGCTCACTTTAGAAATCTTCGTATCAAGATGCTCGAGCAGGCTTCAGTGCGGATCTCAGCTCGTACGCTCCAAAGCTTGCACGAAGCAGGTGATCTGGTAGTAGTCCTGGTGCCAGGTGGTCGTCAACAGATGCGAGCCGCCTTTGTTGAAGCACAACGCCAAGCTCAGACTCATGCCATCGCTGTCTTGACCGACGCTGATCTTGTTCGCCTGCTGCGATCCACCGGAGGGCAGACACCACAACCACTGCTCGGCTTGCTGGAGTTGCTGTTTGCTCAACAAGCTTGGCTCCATTTTCAACCCTTTGATTTGGGTGATGGTTCAGAGATCAAGCCTGAGATGTTTGTGGGACGCACACGCGAGATCGATGCCCTGGTCAGCCATGGCAGTTATGGACGTATCTTCGCGGGCCGTAAACTGGGCAAGAGCGCTCTGCTCAGCAGCGTTTGCCAGCGCGCCAAAGCCATCCGCCTGCCCTCGGGGCGCTCGCTCTTGGCGCTCCATATCAACATCGGTGGGTTGCGGGATGAGACCTCAGTGGTAGAGGCGATCGCTCAGGCTCTCTCTGCTGCTATTCCAAAAATCTCTCTACCTGCGGCTGATGAACACCCAATCAAGGTCCTCAGCGCCCTGGTCGATAGGGTCCAACACAGGAACCCCGATCTCAGCCTGCTGTTTCTACTGGATGAGGCGGATACCTTTGTCGAAGAGCAGTTCAAGGCATATCAGAGACAGGCCAACGAAGAGGATCTGACATGGGCCATGCGCAACCACCTTGAGTCTGCTCGGGACGATAACGGCCTGCCTCTGGCCCGCTTTGTCTTCTGTGGCTACCGAAAAACCTGGCGAGCTGAGGCGGCCTTTGTCAACTGGCGCGGGCTGCTCCAGCTTGAGCCCCTTGATCTCAGCGATGCAGAGCTGCTCATCGCCGGACCCCTGGCCCGGTTGGGTATCGACGCAAGGAGCGTCGCTCCTGATATTTCGTGGCGCTGTGGGCGGCAGCCCGCGCTCCTACACGATTTTGGACTCTGCTTATTGGAGTATCTCGCACGGCGTGTCCCCGTCGCCAAGCGTGAGGGCTACATTGTCACCCCTGCTGATGTCTCCGTTGTAGCCCGCAACGAACGTTTTCGTGATCATGTTCGGACGGTGTGTTGGCTTAACTTTGTTGGCTCTCCTCGGGCTGAGCTGGTGTTCGCCACCTTCCTGCTTGAGCTGGCCAACTCAGCCGTGGGTGTCGCCCTAGATGATCTACCTCAGCGCCTACTCAGGCGCTTGGGTTATGGTCTTCGCCAACCCATCAAAGAGCCTGAGTCTCTGTTTTATGGTGCTTGGGATGAAGCCGTAAACCAGGAGCTGCGCACATTAGTGAGCCGTAAGCTGCTCATAGAAGATACTCAGTCAGGAGGGTATCGTCTGGCCTTCGCGCTGCACCTGCCCATCCTGCTGGAGCAGGATATTGAGCAACGTATCCACGGAGTTCGAGAGAGGCTGATCAATATCGAAGAATCAATGCCCTCCTGGGTGCTGGGACCTGAGGAGCTGGACTCCTTGGAGATCGCTCTTGGAGATGAGGGGGGAGAGCTGGGGGTGGAGGAGGTGGTGATCGGCAGCCACTGGACCGCTCCTTTACTGGACCCACAGCGGGGTCTAAGCGCGCGAATGAATCTAGCGCTGCGCAGAACCGAGCGTGGCTTCGAGTACCAGGCTGATACGCTCCGTCTGTTGAGGATCACTGGGGCTGCTGGCCTACGGAGAGCCATCGCTCGCGGATCGGAGGTTGAGCGGATCGCCCTTCACCGGTTGACGATCGCCCAACTCCTGGGTTGGTTCGTTGGGGTACGCACAGTCGAGTTCGCAGAAGCAAACCCCTGGCGACCCATCTTCAAAGCCACCGCAGGCATCCCCCTGCTTGTTGAAACTCTCGACCGCCTGATTATTGAGGTGCATGGTGAGTCCTCGGTGGTGGGTGAGGCTGATCTACGCCAGCTCCTTAACGTGCTGCGCCAACGACACTCAATCCTGGCTCAAGCACTCGCTGGGGAGGCTCCTGAGATCGCCTTGAGCGCGCACGAACGGCAGCTCCTGCGCTTGGTGGTCGCGGCCAGCGACCTCAAGGAGATTGGAGAGTGGGATGTGGGGTTTTGGCGGGAGTGTTTGGCCGCTGAAGAGATGCTTGAAGAGGTCGGTTTAAAGGAATATAGGCCGCTGACTGCGGAGGATGAGCCCGCGTTGAATCTGCTGTTTGAGCTTGGCTTGCTGCCTGTTGATCCCAGCGCACCATCCAGCTTACCCCGAGATCGCCTGATGCCTCTCTCCCATGATGATGCATTGCGGGCCCTTGTTGAATTGATGCCGATATGATCCAGCAACTTGAGCTTGGGTGTGGACCCTGGCCTTGGCTCTATATGGGCATGGTCGATCTCGCTGTATGGTTCAGCGATCTCTTTGCTGGACGACGGGTGGACCCGCTGCTGATCGCTTCAGGGCAAGCAACATCTGAGAGCGTTGAGGCGCTCTTAGAAGCGGAAGCGCGCCGAGCCGCCTTCGCTCCAGAGCTGCTTCAGACCCGATACCTCTCAACAGCGGAGGTCCCTGAAGGGACTGGGCTCGCCCTCTGGATTCTGGGTCGCAGCTTAGGTGATATTGAGGGAGATCTGCCCTTCCTCGCTGAGCATCTGGCTGATGCCTGTAGCCATAGACCACAGATTTTATGGATCGACACAAGCTCTGATCAGCTGGAGCCACTTCGAGGCGCTGCGAACGCTGTGCTCAGCGCGGTTCGAGCTTTCTATCCTGAGGCCTTGTTGGGGATCGGGCTGCGGATCTCAGGGCGAGCGCCCGCTGAGCAGATTTCGCTTGATCGAGCTTGGCCCATCCAACACAACAACCGCTCAATGAGTTGGACCCACTACGTCCACCTACGCTTGGCTTGGCATGTGGGCGGTGAGGTTCGCCGGGCGCTCGAGGGTGATCGTCGCTGGCGGCTGCCCAGCAACCCAGACGATGCTGCGCTGAGTCAAGTCCTGGGAGAGATGTCTGACGCTTGGTTCCTGGGCCTAGCCGAGACGGCCCGCGACGCTCTGATCGCTGCTCCCATCGAACAACTCTCGATCCTCCTCGCAGAGCAAGATCTGATCTTCGAAGAGGTCGTCAGCGGGCAACCTCTGCCGCTGCCCTGGATCGCCCGTGCGCTCCTCCGTCAGCTCCCCACACACCCCGCTCGACGGCAACTTAGAGCTGCAGAAGCTTGCCGTCCTTGGCAGCGATGGTTGCTGGATCGCTCTCTCTGGCTTGAGGCTCTTATCCGTGATCATTGGAGAGCGGATGAGACGGCGAAGCCGATAGAGAGCGCCAAGGCGATCTTCAACCGCTATCGCTCAAAGAAGGGAGCTGAAGCGCGCCTGATCGTTGATCAATGTGTCAACAACCCGCTTGAATTGGCCGATTTTTATAGCTTGGGCGATCTAAAAAATGGACTGAGATATGGATCAGAGCTTGAAAAGTTGGTGACGGATCTCCTGCATTTTCGCAACGTCTTGGCTCATGGTCATGCTGTTGGTTGGCGTGCTCATGAAGAGCTTGAGCGCCTTGAGACCCGAGCGGCTCGCCTCTGAGAAGAAAGATCTCAGATGGCAGCTCCAGGAGCGAGTCTTAGAGAGGAATCAAGGACAGAGGCTGCCGTGAGGAGCGTGGTAACCCCACTCCTTCTGTTGACGACCGTGACCTTCAACGGGGACCTCTTCATATCCAGACTGATCTCCGAAGAGCAGCTCAACAGAGAGTCCATCGCTGGGATCCAGAGCCTGAGTGTCATGCTGCCTGGACTTGAACTTCCACTCATTCTTGCGAGTGTTGATCTCAAAGGTCCAGTCAAAGCCCAGCTCTCCGACAAAGTGATACTTGAACTTCCCTGAGCGACCCACCTCTACCAGACCACCTGCGGGGATCTCGAAGATCTCATCATCCACAGAGAGGCGAACGGCGTCTGTGGCAGCCTCTACCGGAGTACATTCGTTGAGGCCAAAGGTGCCATCGATATGGAGGTGCCCGTTGGCTTGGCGACCATCATCATTGCTCCACTTGGTGAGCTTGAGGTTGACCTTCTCAACGAGGAAGCAACTCATCACGGAGGTCGTGATGTCAATCAGGACTTCATCGCTGGAGCAGTTGCCTGCGGCATCACAGACGGTCAGGATCAGGCTGTGCTCGCCTACCCCCTCAAGGGTGGTGGTCAAAAGCGCCTCTTCACCCAAAACTACGCCCGCCTCAGACCAACTCCAGGAGACGATGCTACAGTTATCGCTGGATTCACTGCCATCTACGGTGATCTCAAACAGGCACTCCGCATTGGCCTCAAGTTCCAACTGATCAGGACCCGCGAGCGCCACAGGAGCGATGGAGTCTTGAACGACAACCTGGGTCTGGCAGCTGCTGTTATTGCCGCTGGCGTCTGTCGCGGTGAAGCTGACGGTGCTCTCTCCCAATGGGTAGTCAGCTTGCTGGTTGTCTGTGATCACTGGAGCAGCATCACAGATATCACTGGCTGTAGCCTGCAGCGGGGTGTGACCCAAGCAGAGTTCATCAGCTTCGATGATCAGATCGGCAGGGCAGGTGATCAGCGGATTCAAGCTGTCCTGCACCTGTACGACAGCCAAACATTGATCGCTGTTGTTGCTGCCATCTGTCGCGGTCCAAGTAACGGTAGTATCACCCAGAGGGAAGCTGTCTGGAGAGTCGCTGCTCAACTCAACATCGGCATCACAGATGTCGCTGGCGCTGCCCTGGGGATCACCAGGAGTACCATCGGGGCCGGTGCACTCAAGCGCTAGATTCTCGCAGCTGACGTTGGGCGCGGTGGTGTCGCTCACCTGAACCACAGCTTGGCAGCTGCTGGCGTTACCGCTGTCATCGCTCCCGGACCAAGTAACAGTGGTATCACCCAGAGGGAAGCTACCGCTGGAGTCGCTGCTCAACTCAACATCGGCATCACAGATGTCGCTGGCGCTGCCCTGGG
>CAYLJJ010000009.1:0-65918 GCA_964384025.1 uncultured Nannocystaceae bacterium | reverse complement strand
CATCACAGATGTCGCTGGCGCTGCCCTGGGGATCACCAGGAGTACCATCGGGGCCAGCACACTCAAGCGCTAGATTCTCGCAGGTCAGCTCAGGAGCAACACGATCTAACACCATAAAGGAAGCATCATCGCTGTCACTCTCACCAAAGTTATCGGTCACGGTCAGGCCAAACAGATGACTTCCTAGGTTGAAGAAGCCGGTTGGGGCTACTGCATTGGGATCATCCAAGCCCGCCGCTGGGCTCCAGTCATAGCTGATCTGGTCTCCAACATCAGGATCGCTGGAGTTGCCGCCATCTAAAGTGACCTGAGCGCCTCCAGGCGCGCTGCACTCAAAGACCCCATCGTCAGGTAGGGCTACAGCGGTGGGGGGTAGGTTGGGGATCACTTCGATAAGGCAGCTCTTAGTTGCGCTCAGGCTGTCCTGAGAGCCAGGGAAGCAGGCTGCCCAAGTACCATCATCAATGACACGTAGGCTGACCACATACTGAATCCCAACCTCTGCGTCGATGGGGATAGCGAACTCAGCGTCCTCTCCCACCGTATCGAAGACACCATCATTATCCAGATCCCACTCATAACTGACGATGTAATCAGATGGCATCCCCATACAGAACTCAGGCTGATCTGCATCGGGATCATAGGAGGCGGCGCCGCTGAGCTGGATGCTGGAGCCGCGGCCACCCTCATAGTTAGGCTCTCCTGGAGCGCTGGGAGGGCTGGGATCACAGCGGGCGATGGGAGCGTGGTTAAAGCGAGAGATGCGGATCTGTACACTCTCATCATCGATATCAGAGAGCGCTGGATCGTGATCATCAAGGACCTGCAAAGTCACCGCGTGGAGCCGCTCTTCACCTGGGAGAAGCTCATCGTTATAGATATGGCTGGGGTTTGCTGTATGACAATCGGGATCGATGCTACAGTCTGAAACATAACCCTGGCAATCTACATTGGGTGTACAACCTACAGGGAGATAGCCATCTACAGGAACGGGGATCCCTGCGTCCTGCCACCAAAGACCGTCAGCAGCGTCCCAATCCCAGCGATAGACCACGATGCTGTTTTCAGGGCTCGCGGGATGGAAGGAGCCGGAGTGGTCAAAAGTGATTAGATCGCCGGGGTTGGCCTGTTGAGGATCAGCAGCGGCCTGAGCTACAGGACCGATCTCGAAGATCTGTGGAGTGAGAATCAGGACAACCATCCCGGTGGAGAAGCTGCGGTTTCCACCGTTATAGTGTCCTGCTTGGTTGCTGTTGACAGCAGACCAAGTTCCATCAGCGCCCTGGGGATTACAAGCGATGTTGATTCCATAGGCTGAGATACACTGGCCGCTCAGAGTGAAATAGTCGCTATAGGTAATCTCCCAAGGATGCCCGCCTGCGGTATGACAGGCATCTGTACTCTTGTAGTAATCACCTGGATCTGTAGAGACACAGGAGATGGTCTCACTATAGGAATAGGCAGCTTTCTTAACTCCATACATAGCGTAGAGGGAACCCCAGTGATAACGATGCCAACTGTAGAAGCCAGCGGTCCACAGACGATGAATATAGCCCCAAGCTCGCTTCATGGACATCCCATGACCCGCTTGATAACCCGGAGGAAGATCTCCATCAGCCTCTAAGCCGACGAAAGCACCTGCAGCGATTCCCGCAGCGGTCTTAGCGAGGTTGGTGTATTGGGTCGCATAGCGATAACCAAGGCCACCATCTGCACCACCTCCATCTACCTGATCATAATCTAGCCAGTTCTCTTGATCCTGCTTGACCCACTCAGGGATGGGAACATCATAGTTGGCGTGAGCGGCCTCAATACCCAGGACAGGCCACTGGTTGGTGGAACCCTCACCGCTGTTTCCACCGCTGTTATTGGGAGCGTAATTCCAACCACCACGATACTGCGCGATCCCATCGATGACGCCGATGCTTGATTCAGCTTGGCCCCAGTAGAAGTGCTCGGCGTAGTCCTGAGCGATATCTCGCAAACTCCGCCCCAAGACCCAGGTGGCGTTTCCGGTCATCGCCACATAATCAGGATCTCCGGTAGAGGCCAGAGCCATCAACACCATGCCATCTTTATAGGCATTATTTGTGGTGTAAAAGCCGATGGCATTGCCGTTGAGATCAGCGTTCTGCCCCCGCTGTAAACCCGTGATATTACGAGCTGTCAATCCAGCGGTCAGCTCATTGACGCACTGTTTTACATCGGTGACATAGGGATCCAGGGCTTCTGAGACGGCTAGAGTGTGGCCCTGAATCTCAAAGGCTTGGCACTCAACAGAGGTCGCAGCCCAATGATCTCCAGCGCTGGTATAAGCTTGGCGAGCATCAGGGTTGGCGTTTGCCCGACGCTTCCAGCTCCGGTGAAGCATCCAAAGCGCGTCGTCGATCGCCTTATTGACCCGCACTGAGCGGCTCACAGGCTCATGGATCTGTATTTTGTACTGAGCAGAGAGCCCTTGATGGGGATCACAGTTCGCTCCGTCTATGCCGGTGTCACAGGCATAGACTGTAGCGATAAAGAGGCGGTCGGAAGCTTGAGCTGCGAAGGCATGGCTGCTGTGAAGATCAGCGAACTCATTGTTGCTGACTTTATTGGCGTTCAGAACCCCGCTGCTGCTGCTGTCTCCAAAATCCCATTCATAACGAGCGGAGCCCACAAGCCCCCGCGCTACCGCTTTAAAATGGGTGGTTTGGCCGTTATAGCTGTCATGAGGAATTCCTGGAGCCTGAGCCACCCACGGGATGATAGTAACATCATCCAAAGCAAAAGCTTCGGGAGCGGCTAAGAGGCCCAGAAGGCAAAAAGCGGCGCTCAACCGGTATAGATATCTCATCAACTCTCCTTAGGGCGTTAACCCAGTCAATACAGCGTTGATGCGCTGTGAAATTTTTCCAGTTCGTTCAGATAGAGGTTCTAGTGTGTATAGGTGGAGGAGGAGGTTCTTTGCATCCGTCTCAGAGAACTCCAGGGGAGCTTCAGAGAGAAGATCGTCCAGTTTGATCTCTTTGGCGCTGAAGTTGGGCTCTTGCCGCAGTTCTTGGGTTTGGGATCTGATCACCCCCAGCCCTCTGCATAGGGCTATCCCAAAAACAAGGTTCGTTCCCCTCATCACTTCCCCTTGTTCCTCCAGGCCAAAAAACTAGGCAGAACTACTGATCAATTTTTGTTATTATTTTGGGCAATTCAAGCCATATTCGGATCATTGCTTATTTGGTGTTCTAGAAGAACATTATATATGTCCAAGATAGTACAGTTTTCTCAGAATTTTATCGGAACATCTCTGGGGTAATTTTCCCAAAAAAATTCGGCCATGGGTGACGATCGCAGGAGATATCCGAGACCGTCAAGAAGCTTCTTAAGGCGCTGAGCTTCTCCTCTTCAAGCTCCTTGCCTTGGCTCTCAGATCTATGGAGCCTCCTCTATAAAAATCTCTACACAGGAGTCCTCATGAGAAGGAGCCTCGCCATCTCTCAGCTGCCCAGGGAGTTGCATATTCAGGATGCAGTAGATGCCGCCTGCGCCGCCGATTTGGAGTTTGTTGGGGGCCGCCTCCGTAGGGGAAGCAGCCTTCTCCTGGAGTGTGACAAGGAGCTGAGCCTCTACCTCTACCTCTCTTTACGACAGCGCTTTCGTAGGGAGCAGGGTGCTCCCAGGCTGATCCTCATCGATGGTCGTCCTCGGGCGGGGCAGGAGGACGCGGGGGCGATGCGCAATATGATGTTTCAGCTCACCGAAGCGGTACGAGGCTGTGTAGAGCAGACCGTCTTGGTGCTGCCCCATCTTGATGTGCTCGCCACCAGCGGAAGCTCTATCAGCATAGAGTCCCGAGAGCTGATCCCCCTGCTCTATGAGAACCCTGAGGTACAGCTCCTGGCTTTCCAGGATCCCAGCTTTTGCCTCCCTAAGGTGATTCAGGAGGTCTTTGACGCTCGCCGCACCCTCGCTGGCATTCCTCGAGAGGCCCTCCCTCAGATCATCACCCAGAGAGAGGCCCGCGCGCTGGACTCAGAGCGCTTTGATCCCTTCGGCCTCTACAAATATGTCTCGGGGCTCAACCCTGCGCGCTGCCGCAAGCTTTTTCAGCAGCTCGCACAGCGTCGTGAGGCGCCCCCAGGACGCTCAGCTCGGCGTGCCATCTATCGTTTTATCCGGGAGCAGACCACCCACGAAGATGTTGAGTTGCCCTCCGTTGATCTTAAGCGAGATATCGCTGGTTATGGAGAGCTGAAGCTGCGGCTCCAGGAGGAGATCATCGAGCTGCTGCGCCATAAGGAGAGTCTGCGGGAAGCTGAGGAGATCGAGGCTCTAGAAGCTCTGCTCCCTCGAGGGATCATCTTTCATGGACCTCCAGGAACAGGCAAAACCTACTTCGCCAAAGCCCTGGCGACAGCGCTGGATGCGACGATCCGTATCGTCTCTGGCCCTGAGCTAAAGTCCAAATGGGTAGGAGAAAGCGAAGAGAACCTTCGGCGGCTCTTTCGCCAAGCGCGGGCGATGGCCCCCTCGGTGATCGTCTTTGATGAGATCGACTCCTTTACTCAGCATAGAGGGGAGGCGGGTTCGGTGGTGGAGCACTCTATGGTCAACCAGCTTCTTACAGAGATGGATGGCTTTCGAGGGAACGAGCTGCTCTTTGTGGTGGGCACCACCAATCTCTTAGAGTCCCTTGATGAGGCTCTGCTGCGCCCTGGGCGCTTTGAGCTGCTGATGGAGGTCCCTGCTCCAAATCTCCAGGAGCGAGAGGCGATCATCCGACTCTACGATGAACGCATGGGGCTTGGGCTCACTGAAGATCTCATCTCCCATATCCTGCGACACAGCGAACACCCAGAGCCTCTGACGGGGGATCACCTGCAAGCCCTCTGTCGTGCTCTCAAGCGACAGCAGCTGAGGACCGGGCGACCCGAGCTCAAACGGGGAGATATCGAGCGGGCTCTAGAGCGCCGCTGTGGTCGGGCGGTGGTCCTCAGCGAGAGGGAGGAGCAGGTGGTCGCGATCCATGAAGCGGGTCATGCTCTCTTGGCGATCATGATCCCCGAGGCGACCCGCCCTGAGCAGATCTCCATCTCTCCCAAGGGAGGTGCTCTGGGCTATGTGCTCCGCAGCGCTCGGGCACAGCCCTACGCTCTAAACTCTGCGGACTTGAGGGCTGAGATCTGCGTGGGCTTGGGGGGCTATGTAGCGGAGCAGCTCTCTCTGGGGCGGCCCTCGGTGGGGGCTCAACGAGATCTAAGGCAGGCGACCCTCATCGCTGAGGCGATGGTGTTGGAGTATGGCATGTCTCCTCTGGGCTTGATGACTGAGCGCAAGAGAGAGAGCCCTGCTCATCAAGCGCGGGTAGATGAGGCGATAGAGGAGATCCTTCAGGAGGAGCGGAGGCGCGCTGAGGAGATCCTTAAAAGAGAGCAGGGCGCCCATCAGGTCCTGGTAGAGCGCCTCCTCAAAGAGAAGATCCTCTCTGGGGAGCGTTTCTTGGGTCCTATTTCGCGTCAGACATAAAATCTGAAGAAGAGGGCTTGGTCCAAGGGAATGTTCAGGAGATGGGCAGCTCCAAGGGAACGGCGTCGAGCGGAGATGCTGTGTCCAGCGAGGAGCAACATCCAGAGGCACCATACGGGAGCTGTGAGGGGAGAGCTTCATCTTGGGGCTGGGCTGAACCCTTCAGAGGAGGCCAGCGATGATAATAGGCTCTATGAGATCCAGTCTGGAGTCTGAGTTGTGCATCAAGACAAATGACAGTAAGGATATTAGGGTTGCCACCAATTCAGGATGGGAGAGAGTAGATGTCTAATCAAATCCCAAGGCTTCAAGCATGGAAGAGTGCGAGCTCTGTCGGCGGAGCTACTCGAAGCAAAGACGCTGCACTCTCACGCATTGATGAGCTGGTCCAGCTTCATGGTCGCTCCAATGAGGGCGATGAGAAGCGCTATCTTCTGGGGGAGATCTACTTCGCGACAAACTACTGGCTCCGCAACTCAAAGCTCAACTACAAAGGAACACACAAAGAGCGGACAGGCGCCATCCGTGATCTCTTACAGTGCGCCGCGCGCCTTCTCGCGAGGTCATTTCAGTGCAGTGTCCAAGCGCTGCCCAACGAGCTTGAGTGGATGTATGGCCGGACCATGTCTGCGCATGGTCGAGGGATTGAGAGCGGTGCCGATCGAGCTTATATGAACCGAAACAAGGCAGAGGCCTACAAGCTCCGTTTCAGAAACGGCGTCGCGTGGCGGTTTCCATTTGATTTCGGACATCGTGGACCGGTCGTGGGTCAGCTCATACGGGCCGATACGCGGCAGCACTATGGAAACCCAGCAAAGGTGCTGGACGCACAGGACGGCTATGAGTTCTGCGTCTTGAGCATGGCCAGAGATCTCTATGTGGGGCCTCACTTCAGCTTCAACACCAGGGGGGCGGTTGCGGAGAATCACTCATCCTGGCTGGCATGGCGGTTCAGTGTGCAGGATCTATCCGTATCATCAATGGAAAAATCTCAGATCTGTGCTCCGACAGCGGTCACTATCAACCCACCGACGATCACCTCATCAACTTTCTGGAGATGTTCAAGATCGCGGGGGTCAAGCTCAGGGATGTGCGGGTCCAGAGTTATAATCGTACGACCTTGGGGTATGGAGATGTGGTCCTCAACAACCGCGGGAATCTCGAGACCCTGAGGAATCGAGCAGAAGGGAGGAGCGAATCTCTTCAAATATCCAATGACGAGAGGAGGCATCGTAATCAGGAGCAGAGGAATTACGGGGAATATATAGAGGGTGCTCAGAGATCTTCGGAGGATCGAGAAGGAGTGGTAGACGCCCACACTCTTAAGCACCCTGGCTTCAAACCGCTCGATGTGCTCCTTCCCATCACTTTAAGATCCCTTTGCTCTTCATCCAATCAAGCATCGATCTTGTCCTTCCTTCAAGTTGGGCTTTAAAACCTGAGCCATGAATGACACCGATATTATTTTTCTAGAAGATCTAGAATTCACCGGACAACACGGCTGGTTTTCCCATGAGCGTCGCCTGGGTTGTCGCTTCCGCTTGAGCCTCTCTCTTCACTGTTCTATTCGAGCAGCAGCAAAGAGTGACCAGCTTGAGGATACCATCGACTATGGTCGAGTGGCTGAGCGGGCTTTAGAGATCGGTCGCCATAAGAGCTACCGCCTCCTTGAGCGCCTTGCGGAGGAGATCTGCGATACGCTTCTCAGAGAGTTCTCCATTCAGCAAGTCGCATTAACTTTAAAAAAGTTAGAGCCTCCTGTGATGGGGCACCCCAGCGCTGTGGGTCTACGCATCAGCCGGCGGAAATCTAACTGATCGCTTCATTCAAGGCGCTCTTCGGTGATGGATGGGTATTGCCCCTGAATGAAGTGGTATAAATCCAATGCCTATATGATGGTTTGGTAGTTATGAAGATGTAGCGATTTTGGCATTGAATAGTATAGGTTGTTTGTGCTTGATTTATGCGCATGATAGGACTATGTTGGACATGTCATTGTGTATTTTGCAAGAAAATGTGGCAGTTGCCATGAATTATGAGTCTGACAATATAGTCAAGGACGGTTCTATGCATAATAGCAAACAAAGATACAAATGCAACAGGCGTGGCAGATGATTTGTTGAAAATCTGACAAATATGCCCGTTCCTGAAGAGAAGAAGAAAATCATAGGATTGCTGTTTCTCGAAGGAATATCATTGGCTGGCATTTCTCGCGTAACTGGCGTATCAACTAGAGCAATACAGACATATCCAGATGAAAAATACGGCAATATTTTACGGGAAATCAGCGTTACAGTAAAAAAAGTCGGACGACTAACAATCGACTACATCTTCAGCACTACCGAAAAATCGAGGGGAGAACGCTATCAAATCAGCTCCCCTTTGAGATGGAGAGAGATTTAACCGAGTGCTTTGCTCAAGGCGCTCTTTAAGCTGGCCTGCCTCTCTGTAGAGAGCGGCTCAACGCTGGCCCACTCGCTGAGATAGAAGCGGTCATGGGCTGCATCTCCCTCGGTGGTGATTCGCGCCATATGAAGGCGGCAGCCTTGGGCTTCGATAACTTGCACCACAGTGTAGAGCAGCCCTGGTTGATCCTGAGCCCGCAAGATCAGCAGAGAGGTTTCTTGACTGAGCTGATCATCCCAGGAGATCTGAGTCTCTATAGCGGGACCCTCAGGCCAGGAGAAGCGTCGAGCGCGGCGACGATCTAAGGCTCGATATTGCTCCTCAAGATCTAGAGCCCCGCTTAGAGCCAAGCGCAGATCGCGCTCTACAGGCGCCCAACGCTCAGCGGCGGGAGCGCCCCCCTCCTCAGCTCTCACCCTCAAGAGGTTAAGGCTGCGACCATCAGAGCTGTGATGAAGATCTGCAGAGATGATATCTAAGCGGTGGAGGGTTAAGACCCCTGCTACCGCAGGGAGCAGCCCCATACGCTCAATCGCAGCTACGTGCAGATGGGTGTAGCCTCGTCGAGGACGAGACCGCTGTCTCAGCGCCAGGGGGCTGTGTTTGAGTTCCTGAAGCATCTCCAGATGCCGCGCTAAGTCACGCGCTCGAGTCCTCCTGAAGTAGGCTGTGGGTAGGCTGGCGAAGAACTCCTCAAGCTCCCCCCCGACATCCATCAGACGAGGATCCCGGTTTCTTAAAAGCCAGCGGGTCAGAGCCCGCCGCCGCCGCTCCACCATCCGCTCTGGATCCTCATAGAGGTCCAAACCTCGCTTAAGACGGCGCGCGACCTGAGCATAAAGCTCAGCCAGGAGGGAGGCTTTCCAGTCAGTGAGGGCCTGTGGTCCCGTGGTGCTGGCATCAGCCCAGGTGAGAAGATAGAGCATCGAGAGCCCCTCTAGATCCCCCACCCGGCGGGCGAGCTGTCGCAGCAGGCCCTCATCGCTGAGGTCCATACGCTGGCTACAGTGAATCAAAAGGAGATGGTCTCGCACTAACCAGGCGATCTGTTGGCCAGCCTCTCGCTTTAAGCCCAGTCGCCGTACGATACCGGGGATCAAACGAGCTCCTTTGATCGCATGTCCTCGCCCCAGGCCCTTACCGATGTCGTGGAGCAGCAAAGCGAGATAGAGACGCTTCCGACCCTGGACTTGGCTCATCGCCTGTTGCAGGAGAGGGTTGATGGGCGGCTCCGCGCGCTCGATCGCTTTGAGACAACGAAGCGCACGGAGGCTATGCACATCGACTGTGTAGAGGTGGTAGAGGTCGTGGTGGCTGCGATGGGTAATGCTCCCAAATTCAGGGATCAGGGCGCTCAAGATCCCTACCTCATGGAGCTCTCCCAGAGCATCTAGGGGATCTTCAGGGGCACAAAGCAGCTCAAAGAAATCCTGGAGTACTTCAGGATCCTGTCGCCAAGCGCTCCCCCAGGTGGGCACCGCCTCCATGATCGCCTCTTTGGCCTGGGCCTCGATGCCGAAGCTCTGCCGCTGCGCTTCTAGAAAGAGCGCCAGAGCGCGTCGGCCGTTGATGGGAGCGCTCAAACTGAGGCAGCGCTGAGCAGGGGCGAAGCCTTGAGCCCTGAGGCAACGCTCTAAAATCAAGCCTGAGCGACGCTTGATGATCGAGGCGAGGCGGTAATATTCAGCCATAAAGCTTTCTACCGCGCCGCGCCCCTCTCCATAGCCCAGACGCTCAGCGACCACCTCTTGGTGTCCAAAGGTGAGACGATCCCCACCATAGGGAGCTGCTTGATGGAGCGCGATACGCAGACGTAAGAGGCGCTCACGAGCTTGATTAAGCTCCTCCTGGGCTTGGGGACTACAGAGGCCCCGGCTGGACAGCTCCTCCCAGCGCTCTAGACCTTGGCTGAGCGCTGCTGCCCAGAAGATGAGGTGTAGGTCACGAAGGCCCCCAGGGCTCTGTTTGAGGTTGGGCTCTAAGAGATAGACGCTGCCCCCATAGCGCTCATGGCGCTCAGCGCGTCCCTGTGCTAGGGCCTTTAGATGGGTTTGCGTGGGCGTCCCTTTCAAGGCTTCCATCAACGCAACTCGCAGCTCTCCAGCGATCTCAGGAGGACCCAGAATCGAGCGCGCGCTGAGGAGTGCGGTGGCGCTGTGTAGATCCTCCTGAGCCAGAGAGAGGCACTCAGAGAGGCCGCGGGTGGCGAAGCCCAGCTGAAGTCGCTGGTCCCAGAGCGCGCGGATCAGCGCCTCAACGCCAGCTGGCTCAGCCGCCTCACTCAGAAAGAGGAGGTCGAGATCGCTGCCAGGGCTCATCTCTTGGCGCCCATAGCCTCCTAAGGCCAGGAGAGGCACTTTGAGTTCGGAGGGGGCTAAAGCCTGGAGCAGCGTATCCCGCTCCCGACTGAGGCCCTGAGCGCTGATCAACTCAGACGCCCACGGAGAGAATGGAGAAAATTAAGCGCCTGGATGGGGCTCAGGCTGTTGAGATCAGCGGCCCGCAGCTCTCGCTCTACAGGGCTGGGAGCGGCGGGGATGGGGGGAGGAGAAAAGAGGCTCATCTGCAGGTTGTGTTCAGGCATCTTGAGCTGCTCTCCTCCAATAATCTGAGCACCATGCAGCTCCTCCTCCTTGCTCCCCTGTAAAGCGATGAGGACCTCTTTGGCTCGATCAACCACCCCTACAGGCAGGCCCGCGAGGCGTCCTACTTGGATACCATAGGAGCGGTTGGCGCCACCTGGGATCAGCTGCCTCAGGAAGACCACCTCATCCTTCCACTCCTTAACTGCGATGGTGAAGTTGGCGACTCGAGGCTTGATCTCAGCCAGCTCGGTCAGCTCGTGGTAGTGGGTGGCGAAGAGGGTACGCGCCCCCAGGATGTCATGTACATGTTCGGCGACCGACCAAGCGATGCTGACTCCATCAAAGGTGCTGGTTCCTCGACCGATCTCATCCAGGATCAGCAAACTGCGCCCGGTCGCCTCCTTGAGGATCGTGGCGGTCTCATGCATCTCCACCATAAAAGTAGAGCGTCCTGCCGCCAGATCATCAACGGCCCCCACACGAGTAAAGATGCGATCAACCACTCCAAGCCGCGCCGACTTGGCGGGAACAAAGCCTCCCATCTGGGCCATCAAGCTGATCAGCGCCACCTGTCGCATCACTGTTGACTTCCCCGCCATGTTGGGGCCGGTAAGGATAATCAGGCTCTGCTGCTCTCGATCCAGGCGCAAGCTGTTGGGCACAAAAGCCTCTCGCCCTACCGCCTGCTCAACCACCGGGTGCCGCCCCTCGATGATCTCAATGAGATCTCCACCATCCACCACCGGACGGCAATAGTCGTTCTGCTGAGCCAGCTCCGCCAGAGCACCCAAGGCGTCCAGATCGGCCAGAGCCTTGGCGGTCTCAGCGATCTCCTCAACATGGGGAACCAGGGCCTCTCGTAGAGCTTGATAGAGGTTGGCCTCTAGGAGCAGACGACGGCTCTCAGCGTTGAGGACCTCCTCCTCAAACTCTTTGAGTTCGGGGGTGAAGTAACGCTCGGAGTTGGTCAAGGTCTGCTTGCGGATGTAACGCTCTGGGACCAAGCGTATGTTGGCTTTGGAGACCTCGATGAAGTAGCCAAAGACCCGGTTGAACTTGAGCTTAAGAGATCCGATCCCGGTGGTCTCCCGCTCGCGAGCCTCCAGCTTAAGGAGCCAATCTTTGGCATTGGTGGAGAGGGTCACCAAGCGATCCAACTCAGGATGAAAGCCCAGACGGATCACCCCTCCATCTTTGAGCTGTGAGGGAGGATCATCATTGAGGGTAGAGGCCAACAGATCCACCACCTCTCCCAGATCCTTTAGGCGCCGCGTCAGGCTCTCTAGGGCAGGCAGAGAGGCGCTCAGGCTGCGGAGAGCAGGCAGAGCTTCTAAGCTCAGGCGCAGGAACCAAAGATCGCGTGGCCCTGCTCGCAGAGTTGCCAAGCGAGCGTTGAGGCGCTCCAGATCATAGACCCCTTTGAGGAGCCCCCGGAGCTGTTGACGGTGCTCTGTGTTCTCTTTAAGGGCCTCTACTGCGTCGAGGCGCAGATTGATCGCCGTTGGATCCATCAGGGGATAGGCCAACCAGTGACGCAGACGACGCCCCCCCATCGCCGTCACCGCCTGATCCAACACCCCCAAAAGGGCACCCCGTTTGCGACCCTCCAAGAGAGTGCGGAACAGCTCAAGGTTGCGTTTGGCGGTCTCATCTAAAATCAGAGTGTCATGCGCTCGATAGGGCTCCAAAACGCGGCTGTGCTCAGGCAGGGACTTCTGCGTCTCCAGGATATAGGCCATCACCGCTGAGACAGCGCTGAGGATCGCCTCAGGGTTACCAAAGCCAAAGCGCTCTACCGCCTGCTGGACAGGCTCCCCTTTGGGGCCCAGCAGGCGCTCCAAGAAGCGCTCTGAAGGCTGGAAGAGATCCAAGCGGCTCAGAGAGATCTCCTTGAGCCGCTCCTGAGCCTCCGGCAGCTCTAGATCGGGAGGCAGGAGCAACTCTCGGGGCTCTAGGCGGCTCAACTCACAGCGTAGGGCCCCAGGTCCGATCACCTCTGTTGCTCGAAAGCTTCCAGTGGAGATATCCAGGGCCGCCAGCGCATAGCTGGCCTCCTCCCCCTCTCCCTGACGCAACAGCGCCACCAGAAAGTTATGAGCACGCGCCTCCAAGCTCTGAGCATCCAGGACAACTCCAGGAGTAACTACTTGGGTGATGCCACGTTCAACGATCCCTCGAGACTGCTTGGGATCGGTGAGTTGATCACAGACCGCCACCTTAAGCCCTGCGGCGAGAGCCTTGGCCAGATAGTTAGAAAGTTGATGGTGGGGGAAGCCTGACATCGGCGCAGGGACGCTGCTCTTTTTGTCTCGGCTGGTGATGTTGAGATCGAGGTAACGCCCTCCCAGCTCAGCGTCCTCGAAGAACATCTCATAAAAGTCCCCCATCCTGAAGAAGAGCAGGGCCTCAGGATACTGTGCCTTGGCTGCGATATACTGAGCCATCATGGGGGTCAGCTTGACGCCGGCGGGGATGCCGTGGCGGGCCTCATCAGTAAATTTAACTCTCTTGGCGTTCATAAAGCTCTGGGCAGCTGTTCAAGGATAAGAGCATATCTACGGGATGATGCGTTCAGGGGCCAGCCTCATCCTCACTCCCTGGCGCTTCGCTCAGAAAGAACCGTTCTCCCTCCACTAGAGAGAGCCTTCCAGTCTCCACCAGAGAGAGTTCTCCTCCCTCGCCCTCTGCCATCGTCAGCTGTCCTGGAAAGGCCCCTGGGATACGAGACTGGATCTGCTCAATCGCTTGGCTGAAGGCCCCCCGGCGAAAGATCCCCGCCTCCTGTTTGGCTTGAAGGAGCACGGCGACCGCTTGAACGCTGCCTCGCTCCCCTAAGTGCCCCGCGATCTTCTGGCGGAGGGCTGGCGCGGAGACAGGAAGGAGCTGGATCAGCAGAGGCTCTGCTTCCCCTAAGCGCTCTTCAGCTACTTTAAGCAGGGTCTCATTCACCTCATTATCAGGAGGGGGGATACACTCCAGTAGCGCAGCCAACGGGAGATTGGAGCCTAAAAAGCTCAGAGCCAGGGCGCGCAGAGGAGAGAGCCGGTGCCGTAAGAAGTGATCCAGGCGGTTGACTTCGGCCGGATCGATCTTCAGCAGCTCGGTGAGCGCCTCAACCCGAATCTGGGGCTTGGCCTGTTCATCCTCTGAGATGGAGATCAAGATCTCCCTGCCCGCCTCTCTGGAAGCGACCGCCACCTGGAGTCGCTGTGAGGAGTTCTTAGCGCGCTTTAAGAGCACCTTCTGCGAGGAGCGCAGCTCCCCTTCAGGCAGCAGAGAGAGAGCACGGACAGAGATAAAGAACTTGGGATCTTTTGAGATGATCTCTTGCAGCGCCCTCTGAGGATCCTTGGGGCTGTTGAGCTGCCGTGTCAGCTCCGCGAACTGAAGGAGCTGTGAGCGCCTCCGAAACCACAGCTGTGAGGTATAGACAAGGGGGACATGGAGAGCCCCATTAGAGAAGCTGAGATCATAGCGCTCCATCAGCTTCCTGAGCAGCTTGCGGGTCTTATGATCAAGCAGGGGGGTCCAGATCTCTCTAGGTCCTAAAACCTCCACCAGCTCATCAAAATAGCGATCACCGATCTTCTGAGCACCCTCCCCCTTCCGTCTGAGGATCAAGCGATCGTCCGGTGGAGAGGAGGCGCGCAGAACAAGGATCTGGCTCTTTAACTCTCGCCATCCCCGCTGGATGCTTCGGGCTCGTTTTAGCTTCAACTTGAGATCTTTGAGCGGCAGAGCCTCATATGTGTGTGACCAAGCGCGACGCTGCCGCTTATGGCTGGTTAGAGAGTAGACCAAACTCAGGACAAAAAAGCTGGGGAGGCTGACCATAACCCAGAGAGGGTCTGGATAGATCAGGGAGAGGGTAACACCGAGGAGGAGACCAAAGAGGGCTCCAAAACCCCCCATGGCGATATGAGCTCCAGAGCTCCAGGGGAGTAGGGAGTTTGGTTTTGGAAAAGCAGGAGGATTATCAAGCCAGAACATAAAAAAAGCGCGAATCTGGAGATGAGCGGAGAGCGGTAGGCAAAAGCGCGAGGCCCTGAGAAAATGGAGCTTCCGAACAACAAAAACCCAGGAGTTTCTCATGTTTGAACACCTTAATTCGGACGAATGGCAACTCCAACTGATTTTACTTTATTTTAGATTGAGGAAAGGTTTCGGCAGCGAGATTGGTGATTTTTGGTTGAGCGTTTGGCTCAATATGCGTTTGGAGGCCTTCTTTGTACAGGACGCTATTGCCTGTCGTGAGCGCCTCGGTGGCCTCCTCCGCTCTTATCATCACCAAACCCCCTAATGAACTCTAAGTTTTTGTTTTTGAAAGAGAAGATGCTCGCAGATGGGCTTTTAGTTTAAAGGCGGACATAACTCTGTGATTTTATAGATGAATCCCATAGGTTGTGCTTTGACCATATGGCCTGAATGTGATATGGAGGGGCGGATACCAAGAGCACGTGAGGGGGCGGATACCAGGAGCAAAGCGAGCAGATGTTGGATGTGGTCTGGGACATGGAGACAGGGGATCCCGATGACTTCCTCAGCCTGTTATTGCTGCTGGGGCACCCGCGGGTGCGGCTCAAAGCGGTGACCGTCACCCCAGGGACCGCTGAGCAGATCGGCCTCGTGCGTAAGGCCCTGTCCTGGTTTGATCTGGAGATCCCCGTGGGGGCCTATGATCTGGGGCGGGATAAGCGCTGTGTCTCCCCCTGGCATCAGCGGGCCTATGGGGCCATCAAGCCCTCCCTGGAGGCGGAGCCTGGCGGCGAGCTGCTCCATCGCTGCTGTGACGCGGGGACCATCCTCATCACCGGAGCCCCCCTCAAGAACCTGGGAGAGGCGATGAAGCGCCCGGGCTTTGAGCTGGGGCGCTTGGTAGCGCAGGGAGGCTTCGCCGGTGATGGTGGCTTCTCATGTGGAGCCCCCAGTTTGTCGGATCATGCGCCACGCTCCTCAGACCCCCTATGGCAAGGCCCTCCATGATCCCCTGGCGGTCTGCTGCGTCATTGATCCCCAGATCGCGCGCTGGACGGAGGTGGAGCTGTTCCGAGAGCGAGGACGCTGGGGGGCGCGGCCCGCCTCGGGCAGCTTCACTTGGATCAGCGTGGATTATGACCACGCCCGTTTCCTAAGCTGCTTCCTCCAAGTTTGAAGACTGGATGGGTGTTTATGGGGTGATGCTCGATATAGGGCTCGTCTGTAAGTGCCAACTCAGCTCCCCACCTGCTCATACAGTCCATAACCTGGGTAGTCATAAAGATGTAGTGCTGAGTCCGCAAGAGTTTGTCATTTTCAAAGAAATTAGAGAATCATATAGCTGAGATATAGAATTTTGTTCATAATTATAATATGGAATTGAGGAGTAATTGTTAATCATTAGATCTTCATGACCAGCAAAAAGAGCCACCCCCTCGGCATTGAGGGAGTAACTCTTGTTATTTTGCGATATTCTGCTAGATTTTTTTATCTGTGGCCTGCGGATAGGGCCTAAGCATAGGGGACTGCTCATGTTTTCAGTAAAAAGATGGCCTCATGCCATAACGCTGGCTTTGGCCCTTCTTCTGCCAGGGGGAGCGTTTGGCGCGGCTCCAGGCGGTACCGTCGCTATTGATGATGGAGACTTTGATATCTGTGTAGATAAGCAGGCTCAGTCCCATCTCGTGATCGCCCGTCCGCCTGGGATAGAGATGCAGGAGTATGAGCTGCTCAACAGCAGCACCATTCGACGAGCATCTCACGCTGAAGATCTGGTGGGTATTACCATTGATCCTGGCGTTCCTCGCAGACTCTATGCTCGTGATAAGGACAATCTGATCCATATATCAGATGTCGATGGAACAGCGGTCTTTGATATCATTGATGCTCTACAAGAACTCACAGATGAGCCCGGTGGTGGATTGGATATCAATTGTGGAATTCTCTATGCAGATGTAGATACGGGCAATGGGAGATATGTTGCGTTAATCGATCCAGTCCAGAATAGCGCTGTGCTCGAACGCAGCCTCCCTGTTGTTGCAGGAGAAGTGATCGGCGCGTTGGCTTATCGTCATACAGATGATGTCGTTTTGATCACGGTAGAGGTTGGAGCAGAAGTCACTGTTCGAGAGGTTGATGTAAATGGAATACTTCTCAATGAAGCTCCATTTCCTACAGGTCTTCAACCTACAGCCTTGGTAATTGAGCCTGCGAGCGGTGAACTCATTGGAATCTCCGATATGGGAGATCATGTTGGACGAAACATCGACTTAGAGACCGGTTTGTTCGCTGAAATCGAAATCCCTACTCCCCATGGTGAAGTTCGAGACCTCGCGCTCACGCTGTTTCCAGATTTGGATGAAGATGAGCCACCTCCTGAAGATATCATCGATGTTCATCTCGATCCAGATGTTGAACCACCTCCGCCACCGCCGAGTAATCCATCTGATGACTCAGATGTTTTTATTATGGTTGGACCCTATATTTTCCTCAGTAATATCATCGGTCTCCCCATAAGCTATCCAGCTCCTGTCGAAGGGGCTGAGGTAACCCACTGCCTTGGAGAGACTACGGAGTCCGATCTATGGATTGTGTTGACAAATCAACAAGAGGAAGATTTTGAGGTCATAAGCGACCGATATAACTCTGAATATGATTGGAGATACTGGAACCTAGATCAGGTTCCAGGAGAGGACCTAAACGTCTTAGAGAGTTTGGGAGTACATTTCTTTCCAGTCACCTTCAAGAGCGACTGGCGAACCCTAGAGGGTGACTATCAGGCCACCATCAAAGTGATCCTTAAGGTGCCCGCGATCACGCTCAAATATATAAACCACGAAGACTTTCCACAACTACAAAATATGGAAGATCGAGACTTGATCGGTGTCGCCTATGGCATCTCTCATGAGGTTGTTTTGACCGGTCACGTCGTAGATTGTCCCGGTGCTGATCCAGAGGATGGGTCTGAGAGTGGATCTGAAGAGGAACCTGCTGGAATTATCCAGGGCGGTGATCCAGAGATCATCATCGACCCACCCATCGATCCTCTAAAGGATGCTGAATTCTCCATCTGTCCTCCAGGACCTCCTGGCACTGGGCCATCTTTTGGAGATATGGAGAGCTGCCTATCCAACCCAGAGTATACAGCGCTCCTCAGCCAGGCGTTCAGCAATGGCCTCTCAAGCACGGCGGACTGGAATGGATATATTGGAACGCTCACGGCAGCGCAATATGAGCGCTTGCTGGAATTGTGTCCATTTGAGATGGGAGCGTGGGTTATGCCAACAGATCAGTCAGAGGTCTGGTTAAAGCCTGAGGGTGAATCAGCCTATGGTCGTTTTAATTGCTACCTCGGCCATCTTGAGCGCCAACGTCAAAAATTGGAAGAGGAGAAGGCACGAGCGCTCGCTAGACAAGCACGCGATGCCGCTGAGAAGGCTGGCCATGCTGGTCAAGATCATGATCCATGCGAATGTTGGAATCTCGAAGTAGAGGTAGACTTCTCTGATGAAGCCGACAATCAATTCATCACAAGCCATGATCCCAGCGCTGCTACCGTACTGAGTTCCGATCAAGTTGGTTTCATCCGAGGGAAATCATTGGAAACGAATGGACTCTATAAATTACCCTATGCATCCTCTGGTGAGGACGATTCTGGAGTAGAGTACTGGCCTCTATACGAAGAAATTATAGTCAACTCATCAGCACCTACGCCTCTAAAAGAACTTGCTCGCCAACACAATCTAAGCTGTTGTTGGACATCTCATGGGCTAAATCATGATCTCTACGTTCAAGTGATTAACTATCCTCCTATGGGAGAAGGAATGCAACCAACTGTGCCCTCTGGACAGCCTTTTAATTCCGACCCCAGTGATGTTTATGAAGCTCTTGCTTTGTGGACATCGTATTCCTCTACTCCATCAAATTATTCTTTTGAGATCATCAATGGATCTTCGATACAACAAGGGAGCCTAGGATGGACCGGAGTAGATAACTCATCAAATACGGTTGGGTTTGGGGGAAAACGGATGGAATGGGTTTATGATTGGTTCAACTTCGCTCCAAGCAATATGATGTCTAACACAGGCGCTTATTCAACCTGTGATATCATTGCTCTCGGTCCATTTATGTGGGGCTACTGGGCTTTATCTAAGATTGGGTCGGGTCATGGGACCAAAGCACTTAAACCAGGGCTCGGTAAGGTAGAGTTGGTCATCAATGGCAAAACATGTGAGGATAAGACCCTTTATTACCAGACCCTCGCGACATCCGTAACCATCACAGAGTATGTACCACAACCGAGAGAGCTTTCAGACTCCATCCCAGATGAGACCTTCTTGGAAGGAAAGGTCGAGAGTGAAACCTCCTGGGAAGCAAAAACAGAGACCTTTGAGGGAGCTTATCTGGAGCCGAAAGCCCCCATTGTTGAAGATCAAGAGACAAAGGCCCCTGCTGAAGACTCATCCACAATCAAGAGTGATGAGTTCGTGAAGGAATAATGGTTCAAACAGTGTAGGGATACACTCATAGAGTGAAAACTTGAACAATTAGACTACTCAGGGCATCTCTCTCTGAGCAGGTAGGCAAGCTAAGGGGCAGGCGCAGGGCTCTCCCTCTTCACAGGGACCACAAGCTTCACCAAGCCGACAGTAGGGTGCCTCGCACTCTACATCCATCTCAGCACAGTAGCGTTGATGATTGACACAGATGGGGGGCAGAGGATCACAGGGGAAGCAGATCTCGTCGTCTGGAGCACAAGGGGGACATTCGTTCTCAGATTCTAAGAGGAGACACTCAGGTCGCTCAAAGCAGCCTCGAGGATCCAGCTGTTCACAGAGCGCCTCCTGGATGGGAGGACCGGGTAGGCAGATCTCAAGGCACTCGCAAAGCTCGCCTGGGCGACAGGGAGGGCAGATCTCATCAGGGTGACAGCGGGGATCATCACACTCGGGAGCCAAGCTTTCGCAGTAGCGCTCCTGCTCCATACAGAGAATAGGGCAAGCGCAGGCCTCCCCTTCACACTCGCACTCACCAGGGACAACCAAACAGCCTGGCGCTGCCTCACAGCGCTGGGGCTCGAGATCTTGGCAACCCTGAGGCTCCTCGTGGCGAGGAGCACAGATCAACTCACAGACAGGAGGGGCGATGCGACAATCTGGAGCGTCGGGAGGGCAGGCGCCTTCCCCTCCTCCATTACAGCTCTCCCCCGACACCTCACAGTAGGGGCTCTCCTCACAGGCTGGGCCAAGGCCTGCACAGTAGGCCCCATGATCGATACAAGGGGAAGGCAGAAAGGCGATGGGGGCGTTGGCCGGCTCGGCGCAGGGATCACAGGGGCCCTCGTCGGGAGCGCAGGGGGGGCAGTCTGGACGCTCAGGTTCATCCAGGGGCAGGAGGAGGCACTCGGCGCGGGCCTCGCAGGCGCGGGGATCTAGATCTTCACAGGCCTGCTCAAGATCGGCGACACAGCGCCCAGGAGGAGGCTCAGCGATCAGCTTCTCACACCAACAGCGCTCATTCCCATTCTCATCGATCTCACAGCCACAAGCTTGATCTCCCTCCCAGTGACACCCCTCCGTACCATCACAGCTCCAGAAGTCCAGTTCCTCACAGTGCCTGGGCCATTCCAGCAACCGGCAGCCTACATGAATAGCACAACCACAACCAGAATCATCACATTCACACTCCTCTATTTCAGCCCACTCACATCTTGGATTTTCTTGGCAGAACTCAAAGGGGAGCTGCTCACAATCCTGGGGGGGGACCTGAGATATACATACCGGAATCTGCTCACAGAAACAGGGCTCATCGGGCGGAGGCATAGGGATTCCATCAGGAGGAGGAGGCTCCTCTCCATCAGCGCCATTACAGTGACAGATCTCCTCCATGATCAGGCCACAGCCGCGCTGCTCCTCGCAGATCTCCGGAGGCAGATTTTCACAGAGTTGGGGGCCAATCGCCTCACAGACAAACTCAGGTTCGCAAGCACAGATCTCATCTTGACCTTCAAACTCCTCACAGCGGCACTCTCCCGCTACCGCTCTGCCCTGACAATCTGGGCGCTCTGCGCAACGCTCAGGATCCAGCTCAAGGCAGGGCAGCCCTCGCGCAGGAACGCAGGTCAGGATCTCTGGGCAGGGGGGCATCATACGGGGCTGCTCAGGTATGGGGGGAGGCACAGGACCACCGCAATCTACATCACGCTCTAGGCGGCAGCGATCATCCTCCTCACACTCTTCGATCTCACGATCAGCGCAGGAGAGCGGCCCGTCGGGACGACAGACCAGACGCTCACAACCCTCTTGACACATGCCACCCCAGCAGACCATCTCCTCAGGACAGTCCATATCAGCAGCACACGCAGCCTCACAGAAACACTCAGGATCTTCAGGAGGGCAATCACAGGGCATCGGAGCGGGCATCCCAATATCCTGACAGTCATCCAACCGCTCCAGATGGCAACCAGGGCTGCGTTCACAGATCTCCAACTCTAGCTCCTCACAGTTCAACTGAGCAGGGCCACAGTGCTCTCCCAGCCAACTACAATCGGGACGGCGGATACAGGCTTCAGGGCGCAGCTCTTCGCAGCTCCCCTCGGGGCGGGGTTGACAGCGCTCTGCATCCCAGATGCACTCTGGGGCGCGCTGAACACAGTTGGCAACATCCAACTCCTCACAGGGGAGACCCATGGGATCAGGCTCGCAGTGATTTGCCAACCAGCGACACTCTCCGCGCCCAGCACAGATGGTCTGGTTAAAGAGCCAACAAGGGTGCACCTCTTCAGGGTGGTGGCATCCAGAGTGAGTCCAGACACATTGAGCCAGCTCACAGCTCTGAGGATCAGGTTGATCGCAGTCCTGAGGAGGTGTTTCGCCAGCGCCACCTGCTTCACCAGCGGTGCCTGCTTCGCCGCCAGCACCAGCCTCACCGCCAGCATCTGCTTCACCACCAGCACCCGCTTCACCTCCTCCAGCAGCTCCGCCAACATCTGCTTCACCACCTCCAGCAGCTCCACCGGCAGCCTCACCGCCTTCTCCCCCACTCTGAGAGCCGTCTGAACTGACTTGGGCTGCGTCCAGCTCTTCATCCTCGATGGGCTCACAGCCCAAAAAGAGCGCTAAGATGATCAAAACAGGAATACAGCGCATCGTCTCCTCCAAGTTTAAAGATTCGTTTGGGAGCCTAGCCTTTTCCCTGGGTCTGGCTCGAATATATTAATCCACCCTCTCAAATTTTGCTCTATTCTCCGCCGGGCTCAATGGAGCTTTGGTTGGTTCCTCCTCTTATGCGACTTTGGAGGCTGAGGCTGGATTTGGGATGGGATGGACTATTTGTGAATCGCCCGCTGTACTGACTTGATCAAGGTCTCTATCCGAAAAGGCTTCTCCAACAATCCCAGATCTTTTTTAAAGCCATAATTGAGGAGAGTATCTCTAGAATGACCAGACATATAAAGAACCGGAAAATTGTACTTTTCTAGTAGTTTTCCAACTACTTCAGGACCATTCTCACTGGCAAGGATCACATCAACGAGCAAGAGTTGTAGAGAGCTGCGCTGGCAAATTTTTAGAGCGGAGTGAAAATCTACAGCCTCCTCTACCTCAAAACCGGAGCGTTCCAGAGCGCGGCGGATGAGCCGCCGAACCATCTCATCATCATCGATCACCAGGATCCGCCCCTGCTCCGAGAGCGGCTCAAGCTCTAAGCTGATGGGAGGCAAGCTGATCTGTACCAGAGTGCCCCAGCTCAAGCGACTCTCAATCTCAAGCTGTCCTCCCAAGCTCTGTACATTGCTGGCAACGCTGGAGAGCCCCATCCCTGAAGCTCCAGGCTGGGTAGTAAAGCCAGGGGTCAAAGCTTGAGCATGGGTCTCTTTATCCATCCCCTGTCCATCATCTTGGACTCGGATGATGATCTGCTCCTCTTCGAACTGAGTTGAGATCTCCAAGTGGCCCCCATTAGGCATCGCTCGGATGGAGTTGAGGAGTAGGTTGCTGACGATATGCTCTATCTGACCCGAACACCCCATGGTGTAGGGCAACTCAGGATCGAGCTTTAAGGAGAAAGAGATCTGCTTGGGTCTGAGGAACTTGTTGAAGGTCTCCTCAATCTCAGAGAGGGTGTTGTTGACCTGGATGGCTTGCTGGTCGAGGCCCTTGGGCTGAGAGAGGCCCAAGAGCCACTCAGCGAGGCTGGCGATCTTCCTGGATCTCTCTGAGATCATCGCCATATCAGCGGCCACATTAGGATCTGCATGAGTTTGTTGAAGATCTGCGGTGATCATAATGGGAAGAAGGCGATTTCTGATGTCATGAAGCATCTGTTCGCTGAACTGCTGACTGACCTGTCGAGCGACGCTGCGCTCCAGTTCACGAAGAAGCTCATACTCCTTTGTAACCTCCCTGAGCGAGAGCAGAATACGATCATTGGAAGCTGAGGCTCGCAGACGGATCCAACGGTTGGGTCGCTTGGAGATCAGGAAAGTTTCCTCTTTAGAGAACTGCCAACGCCAACAATCGACGAGGAAGAAGTAAGCCTGACTCGCCATCAACTCAGGCATCTCCTCTCTGAGAGAGTGACCCAGGACTCGCTCTACGGGATGACGAAGCAGACGGGAGCTTTTGCGGTTACCAGAGCGGATAAGAAAGGAGAAATTCTCCTGCTCCCCGGAAGAACGTAACACCTCTAACTCTAAGAAAGGATCGAGGTGAGTGTCTGTAAACTCCCAGTTCCTATGAGAGAACTGCTCCTTGTTCGATTCCCGCAGCAGCAGACAACGCCCTTCCTTCATTCGTATGATTTCCAAGGACTCTTGGGCTGCTGAACCTCTATTCAATGTTCCTTTGAAGCGCTCTTCTCCCCCTACCAAGACCCCGTAGACCCCCTCGATGAGCTGAGCAGCTTCCTCCGCTTTTAAACCCCAAGAAGAGATCTCGACGATGAGGCTCTCTCCAGGCTCAGGTCCTTCTTCACCAGAGAGTCGACTCAGGACGGTACCGTCCCCCTCAAGGACAAAGAGACTGCGTTGATCGCTCATGGACTCTCCCACAGCATAACCAGTGCTCGCTTCGGCAAGAACAGGACTCTCCTTGAAAATTTCGGAGCTGTCGATCGGGAATAACTCCTCAAGTGTTCTGTGCTTGGACCGATGAGGAGAGCGTGCTCCTCAAATTTCCCATAGAGCCCAGCCGCTACCGACAACATCGTATAGAGGCCCTACGTTGGTTCGCCGATCGTTGCCGTCGCCCAGTGCATCAGCGTTTTGGGCCTCTGAGTGAAGATCTAGGTGCCTTCTTAGCGCTCTGCTCCAGTTGTCAGGGCAGCACTCTACGTCTGGGAAGCTTTGGGTTAGATCCCGATCTCTCTCTCCCTGAACTGGAGGCTGCTCTCTGTGAGCGTGCTCTGGATCTCGAGGCGGGCTGGCGCCCCCTCTTCTGCTCCAACTGTGGGCACCCGAGACTTGAGCCCATCGCTGCTCTCTATGGTCGCTATCTTCCCGAGGCGGAGAGCGATCTTCTGTTGGAGATGATCTTCGCAAAGGAGAAGATCTTACGGGTCGATCTTCACCGGATGGATGCGCCCCCATTCCCCCGCCCCAAGGGCAGCTTGGAGCTGCTCCAGCGCTTGGGCGCGCCTCCCTCTCTGCGTTTGCTCTGGCGCGATTTTATCGAGGCGGAGTTTGAATCCTCTCAGATCGCCTTCTTGGAGGTACAAGTTGGCTATTTTATTGCGCTGCGCCCCTATGCTGAGGATCCCCTTCAGGCTGAAGCCCTCTATGCTCCCTTCGAAGGCTGGATCGAGGCTCGGCGTCAAGAGCGAGGCTATGACCTCATCAGCTTACTGCGAGATCATGATGATTTTTATGGCCCAGAGGGAGCTGGGAGCTGGCTGGGACCTTGGGCCTCTATGGTCGAGGAGGCGCTGATTGACCCTCTGGTCATCGTCGACAGTCAAACCTTTGTTGCGGTGCTGGCTCGTCTGGCAGCCTTCTTTGGCTTGGGGGTGCAACGTCAAGGTGAAGAGGAGGAGCTGCGGATCTGTTTCTGCGCAGGGGAGATGCAGATCACCCTGGACCTGGGCGCGCTGCTCTTTCGCATCGTCATGGAGGGGCGCAGCTTTCACCGAGGGATCCTGCGCTACTTCCAAAGGGAGCTGTCAGCGCTGCGCGCCGCCGCCGAGCTGCTCCCCGCTCTAAGCCGCGCAGGGCAACGGTTGCGGGTTCACGAAGGTCGCTATCTGGAGATCATCCCCCCAGGAGCAGAGCGAGGGACCCGCGCAGATCTGGTAGAGGTGGCCACCTCCCATGATTATCAACAGCCTGAAGGGATGGCTCAACTCTTGGCGCGATTTCAGGCAGCCTAAGCTACTGCCACCTGACGTTCTTTTTCTCCTCGGTCAGAGACTTTCCTCCATGGAGGATCTCAACACGACCTAGGTAAAAAGTGCCCTTCTTGACCGCGCCAGTGTTGACCGGGATGTTCATCTTCAAGGGCATCTTCTCTTGGGTGATGAGTACGGAGATCTCTTGGGGTCCCCCCAGCTTGTTCTTTTCGTTATAGCTGCCCACCTGATAACGCACCTTAACTGTTGCTCCTTGGCACTTGCGACTCTTCAAGGTCCAAGTTCCACTCGCTGAGCCAGCACCTGCTGTCCACTTAAGACCCTCGACCCAGACATAGCGACAGCTCCCAATATCGACCTTCTTGGGCGGCGCAGCAGCCTTGGCAGGCGCCTTGGCGATGGGCTTGACGCTCCCAGCAAGCTTGGATCCGATCGCTGCTCCTGCCGCCAAATCCTTGCTGATGATCATCATCAACTCAGAGCCGTTGTGGAGGGCATCTGTGATGAAATATCCCTGCTTCCACCCCTCCTGGATCTGCTCTTTGATCTGGTTCCACTTTTCAAAGAGCAGGAACTGATGGCTATAGCCGGTACCCTTACTCAATACCAACAGATAATTATTGCCATCATAAGCAATTTCAGTTACCCCAAAACCATCCACCCAAGCTTTCTGTACAACTTCGATGATCTTCTTCATATCCCCCCATTGATAACGTTGGGTCTCAAATCCACTACCCTTGGTCATCACGAAGAGATACTTGCCATCGAAAAAATTTGCGCTTGTTATATAATACTTCTCAGCCCACTTGGCAGTGATATAGTCCTTCACATCGTTCCAGACACCATGCTTCCAAATTTGATCTTTATAGCCTTTTACTTTGCTTACAACCACAAGATATTCAGAGCCCGCCTTCTCAAAGTTCGTGATTAGATAACCCTGGGATTTATTCTCCGCGATGTACTTGGTGATCACGCTGAAATCTGTGGACCACTTATATCTCTGATCGGTGATCAAAGTTCCCTTGGTCATGACCGGCATATAGAGCTTGCCATCAAAGAGGAGATCGGTGATATCATATCCCTCTCCCCAAGACTTTTTGATATACTCGCTGGCGGAGTTCCACTTATCCCATCTATATCCTTGATTTTTGGCCAGGGATGAAAGTGGTAAAAAGATAAAAAGAGATAACACAATGGTTATGATGCGCATCTTGTTCAACTTCCCCTGAAACAGGAAAAGGTCTTTTATGGAAGAAAGACCTTTAACTAAAACTAAAGGAGCATCAGAAACCATAAAGATCTTTCTTCATTCCAAAGGGATCAATATAGTTCAACTCCTCCCGACGACCTTCGAATGAAGGTATGAACTGTTTTGGAGAGGTGTCAAACAAAAAAAATCTATATTTTAGAAGTGATCGTTACCGCAACCTCCGATCAACCTTGATTCTTAGCCCTAAAGCTTTTCATAAAGGCGACCAAGGCTTCAGCTCCAGCCAGAGGCATGGCGTTATACATGGAGGCGCGACAACCCCCAACAGAGCGATGGCCCTTAAGGCTGAGCAGATTGGCCTCAGCGGCCTGGGTGATAAAGGCGCTCTCCAGCGCCGAAGTAGGTAGGCGGAAAGGGACGTTCATCCGAGAGCGAGAGCGGGGCTCCACTGGGCAGCGATACCAACCCTCTGAAGCTTCGATGGCGCCATACAGGAGATCAGCCCGCTGTTGAGCTAAGCGATCCATAGCGGTTAAGCCCCCCTGCGCCTTCACCCACTCTAGGGTCTTCATCATCATATAGATGGCGAAGACGGGAGGAGTGTTATAGAGGGAATCCTTGGGGGCGTGAGTAGCATAGGAGAGATAGGCGGGCAGCTCAGGAGAGCTGCGTTTGAGGAGATCCTCCCGGACGATCACCAGGGTAACTCCCGCGGGCCCTAAGTTCTTCTGAGCCCCTGCGTAGAGCAAGCCAAAGCGCTTGAAGTCGATGGGCCGAGACATGACATGAGAGGAGATATCTGCTACCAGGGGGACCTCTCCTGTATCGGGATACTCAAAAAACTCAACTCCTCCGATGGTCTCATTAGAGGTGATGTGTAGGTAGGCCGCGTCAGGGTTTACCTTTAACTCCTCCGCAGCGGGAGCGCGGCCAAAGTCCTCCTCTTCGCCAGACCAGATTTGCCGAGTGATGCCCAGTTTACGAGCATCCGCCATCGCCTTTGAAGCCCAAGCCCCTGTATGTACATAGTCCGCAGGTTGGCCAGGCGCCCGCAAGTTCATGGGGAGCATCGCAAATTGAAGGGTGGCCCCTCCCTGAAGGAGTAGGATTTTATGGCTCTCAGGGATCTCAAGCAGGCCTCGAATCAGGGCAACACAGCGCCTATGCACCTGATCATACTGAGGCCCACGATGGCTCATCTCGATCAGGGACATCCCTGCGCCCTGATAATCAACAAACTCCGCCTCAGCAGATCTTAGGGCGGCAAGAGGCAGCGCGCAGGGACCAGCAGAGAAGTTAAAAGCTCTCTTCACGACTTCGCTCCAAATTCCTCGATGAGTTCACAGACGATATCGCCAATGCGCAGCAGATTCTCTCGGCTTGAGGCTCCAATATGGGGCAGTAAGAGCGTATTGGGGGCCTGGGTGAGCGGAGTCTCTCCAGGAGGATCGTTGTACCAAACATCGGTGCCATAGCCCGCCAGCTTTCCTGACTCCAGGGCAGCGACTACATCCTCCTCGATAATACACTTGCCCCGCCCTGTGTTGATCAGGAGAACTCCATCCTTCATCCCAGCGATCACCTCGGCGTTGATCATCCCCTGGGTCTCGGGGGTGAGGGGGGTATGCAGCGAGATAAAGTCTGCTTGGGGGAGTAGAGCTTCAAAAGAGAGCATTTCAGCCACCTTCGAGCACTCCACATACTTATCAAAGGCGATTACTCGCATCCCAAAGGCCCTTGCGCGCTTGGCCACCTCGGTGGCAATGCGGCCGATGCCGATAAGCCCCAAGGTCTTGCCATAGAGCTCAAAGCGCTTGATCTTCTTCTTGCGCCACTCCCCCTTAAGCATCCCCTCATGGGCGTAGGGGAGCTGGTTGGGGAGCCCCAACATAAGGCTCATGGCGATCTCCGCTACCGCCACAGAAGAAGCGGTGGGGGTGTTATGAACCGTGATCCCTTTTTTGGCGCAGTACTCCAGATCGATGTTGTCCAGACCAACACCACCTCGAATGATCAACTTAAGGTTGGGGATCCTATCGATAAACTCTGGGCGGCACTTGGTCCGAGAGCGCACGAGGAGCACCTCAGCTTCAGCCAGCTGAGATGGTTCAAGCACTTCGCCATAGGCAACCAAGCGCTCGGGGAGAGAGGGATCAAAGGCATCTGAGATCAGGATCTTCATCATTCACCTCCAGAGCCGCGCAGTTTATGATCAATTTTTACTCTTCACAAGGAAGCAGCCTTTGTCTGAACAACCCCAAGTCGAACTCCATTTTCTGGGTGGAGCCAGCGAGATCGGCGCCTCGAGTACCCTCCTTAAAGTGGCCGGGGTTCACCTCCTCATCGACTGCGGAATTCGCTTTAAGGGAGACTCAGCGCTCCCTGATCTTGCTCCACTCAACGGCTTGCATCTTGACGCCATCCTGATCACTCACGCGCACACAGATCATACAGGCGCGCTGCCGATCCTCGCTGAAGCCTTTCCTGGTGTACCGATCTACGCCACCCCACCCACCATCGACTTGGTGAAGATCCTTGTTCGAGACGCGCTGAGGTTGATGAACTCTCCAGATCGAGAGCGTGAGCTGCCGCTCTACTCTCAGCGGCAAGCGGAGAAGCTCTTTGAGTCTCTTGTTCCACAACCCGCCAACATCCCCCTCAGCGTGGGTGGCTTGGAGATCAACTTCTCCCTCGCCTCACATATCCTGGGGGCGGCGATGATCCATATCCAAACTCCAGCGGGAAACCTGCTCTTCACCGGCGACTTCAGCGCCGACAGCCAACGCAGCGTTCCAGCCCTTGACCCTGTTCAGAGGCACTGTGATCTGGTCATCTGCGAGGCGACCTATGGAGATCGTCTCCATGAGAATCGCAGCGTCGCCGAGGCCCGGATGGTCAAACAGATCGCTGAGGTCTTTGAGAGAGACGCTCGTGTCCTCATCCCCGCCTTTGCCATCGGCCGCGCCCAAGAGATTCTCCTAATTCTCAAAGAGGCGATGCGCAAACAGCAGCTCCCCAAGGTTCCCGTCTTTGTCGATGGCATGGTCCGCGCTGTTTGTGATGTCTACCAGCGCCATGAAAAATGGGTCAGTCGTGGCCTCAGGCATCTGATTCGCAAAGAGGGCCATGGCTTCTATGGTAAGCAGATCCAGCGCGTCGGCTCCTACGAGGAGCGTCAAAAGGTGCTGGAGCATCGCCCCGCCATCGTCGTCGCCTCCAGCGGGATGCTCTCCGGTGGCGCCTCCTCCTTCTATGCAGGTCATTTTGCTCCAGATGAGCGCGACGCCATCTTTCTTACCGGCTATCAAGATGAGGAGTCTCCAGGTCGCAGGCTTCTGAACCTCACCCAGGAGACAGGGCCGCGCAACTTGAAGCTTGGTGATCGTACGGTTGAGGTGAAGTGCCGCTTTGACACCTACGGTCTCTCAGCCCACGCTGACCGTATGCAGATGGTCGCTCTCCTTGATAAGCTCCGCCCTCGTACAGTCATCCTTGTACATGGCGACCAAGCAGCCAAAGAGACCTTCGCCGACACCCTCAACTGTAACGATGTTGTGCTCGCCAACAACGGCGAAAGCCTCAGCCGTCGTTATCGCCTTAGAGCTGGACGCCCCAAGCCTCTTGTCCGCGTCCTCTACCAGCGCAGCCTTGATGAACTCGATTTTGAGGCCGCGCGCGACCTCCTCGGCCCTCCAGGCGCTCCTGTCAACGGAGGGAGGATCGCTCAGGAGTGGTTTGGAAGCCCACCGACTTCTCAGCTCTTGGGCGCCTTTATCGCTCGTCTCGAAGAGCTTGGTCTCATCGCCCGTGATGATAAGCGTCGCGCGATGCTCTGGGTCTTGGCTCCTGGTGAGAGTGAAGCCCTCAAGGCTGAAGCTGAGCTGGAGGAGAGCCTCAAAGTTGAGAACCCCAAGGGTCGTCTCCTTGAACTCTGTCAGCACTTTAAGATCGATCCGCCCACCTTTGAACGGCATATCCGTGGCGCTTACTACGTCTCTCAGGTCCATCTCCAACTTGAGGGCCAAACCCACAGCAGCGAGCCCTGGAAAGCGGCCTCTCAAAAGGCTGCTGATCAGCTCAGCGCCCGCGCCCTCCTCAAGAAGCTTATCGAAGTCAGCGGTGCTCCTGAGATCATTCAGGTCAGCCCCCACCATAAAGCTCAACTGAGCACCAAGAACCCCAAGGGAGATCTCCTTGAGCTGCTCGTCAAGCGGAGAGATCTCAAGCTCCGACTTGAGGCGCTTCCCAGCCCAGGCGGATTTCGCGCTCAGGCACACCTCAAGATCTCAGCGGAGCGAAGCCTGGAGACCGCCTGTTTTGTCGCTCCTCAAAAGAAGCTGAGCGAGCAGGCCGCCGCTGAGGCGATGCTCAAGTTGATCAAGAAAAGTCAGCTCCTTGAAAAAGATTCCCAAGCAGCGCTTGAGCTTGAGAAGCTTAAGGCGCTTGAGAAACTCCAAAAGCGTCAGCAGAGAGATCCCAGAGTTCGGCTTAACGAGGCCAGCCTAAGACATTTTATCTACGACTTTGGTTATGGGACCCCAGAGATCAGCGGCCCGATCCATCAGCTCAGCTTCTCACTCTCTGCCTGGGCCATCAGCTCTAAAGCAGAGCTGATTGAAGGACCCAAGGTTCAAGCTGCTGGAAAGAAAGATGCTCAGAAGTTGGCTGCAGATGAGCTGCTCTCTGTTCTGTTTAAGAGAGGGCTGATCGAAGCAGGGGCCGTCTGAGCGCTCTCGTCGGAGAGGCTCGACCATCCCAGCCCAGATTGATGATATAGGCAGGACTCAAGCACCGCTGTCAAGGTCTCCCAACGATGCCGAGCTACCCATATCCCCGACCTGCCCTCACCGTAGATGTGGTCCTCTTCCGCTATCACGGCGGCTCCCTCCAGCTCCTCTTGATCGAGCGCGATAATCCCCCCTTTGAGGGCCGTTGGGCGCTCCCTGGAGGCTTCGTGGATCCAGGAGAGAGCCCTGAAGCGGCCGCTCAACGAGAGCTGATGGAGGAGGCCGCCGCAGAAGCTCAACACCTCTCCTCTTTGGGGGTCTTTGGCGCTCCTGGGCGTGATCCTCGGGGTTGGGTGGTCAGCGCGGCTTTCTTGGGGCTGGGTGCCCCTGGTGTTCAAGCTCAAGCGGGAGATGATGCTCGTAGCTTGGCTTGGTTCTCGATCAAAGAGCTGCCTGAGTTGGCCTTTGATCATGGAGAGATCATCAGCAAAGCTCTAGAGCGTCTCCGGGAACAGACCCAGGAGAGCCCTGCTCCCCTCTCTCTGCTCCCCGCCCCCTTTCGCAGCGCTCAGGCCCGCCACCTCTATAACCAGATCTGGGACCATAAGCTAAGCCCCAGCGCTTTCAAAGCTTGGCTGAGGCGACGGGACGCAGTGCGGCGGGTCGGCCCTGCCCGCTTTCAAGCTCAAAAGAGCTTGAGGTTCGATTGGTGCCGTTGAGCCAGATCAGTGGAGGTGAGCGCTTCCTGCCCACCACCCGTGCTGAGATGAACGCTCGAGGCTGGGATGAGCTGGATGTGCTCTGTATCAGCGGGGATGCTTATATCGATCACCCCGCCTTTGGGATCCCGCTCCTGGCTCGCTGGTTGGAGTCTCAGGGTTTCCGCGTGGGCATCCTGGCTCAGCCTGATTGGCGCGCTCCGGAGTGTTTTCGAGAGATGGGTCGCCCCCGCCTCTTTGCTGCCCTCAGCGCTGGAGCGATGGACTCGATGGTGTCTCACTACACCGCCAGTCGTCGTCGTCGCCGAGAGGATGCGTACTCTCCGGGAGGCCGCGCTGGTCTGCGTCCTGATCGAGCCCTTACGGTCTACTGCCCTCTCCTCAAGGGAATCTTTAAGGGCTTACCGCTGCTCATCGGGGGGATCGAGGCCAGCCTCAGGCGCTTCGCCCACTATGACTATTGGAGCGATAAAATTCGACGCTCCATCCTCCTGGACAGCAAGGCGGATCTCTTGGTCCATGGGATGGGAGAGTCGCCTCTCTTGGAGATCTGCCGTCGCGCCGCTCAAGGAGAGCCCCTCAAAGAGATGATCCTCCCTGGAACCGCGCGGATCTCCAAACAAGCCCCCCCTGGCTTTCAGCTCCCCAGCTTTGAGGCGGTTCAGGAGAGAGGCGCATTCCTGGAGGCTTTTCGTCTGATCCAGAGAGAGAGCCGCCCCTGGGCTGAGGGGCCGCTTATTCAAGCTCATGGGGCTCGCAGCTTGGTGGTTGAGCCTCCCCCATTGCCTTTGAAAGAGGCGAAGCTGGATCAGATCTATGATCTACCCTTTGAGCGGCGCCCTCACTCCAGCTACCGAGAAAAAATCCTCGCCTTTGAACAGATTAAGGGCTCGATCACCAGCCATCGAGGCTGCTTTGGAGGCTGCGCCTTCTGCGCCATCAGCCTACATCAAGGCAAACAGATCCAGTCCCGCTCTGAGGCTTCGATCCTGCGTGAGATCCGCAGCTTGGCTGCGCAACCGGGGTTCTCAGGCACGATCACAGATCTAGGCGGGCCGACAGCCAATATGTACGGCTTGGGTTGCAGTGATTCAGCAGCAGAGCAAAGCTGTCGCCGCCCAAGCTGCTTGCACCCCAAGCCCTGTAAAAAGCTGCGCAAAGAGGGTCGCCGCGCGGCCTCTCTTCTCAAATTGGCCCATCGAGAGGTGCAGCACCTCTTTGTTGCCTCGGGACTGCGTCATGATCTGCTCAGGTTTCAGCCTCGCTATCAGGCGCAGCTCTTAGAGCATCATGTGGGTGGTCTCCTTAAGCTGGCCCCTGAGGCGGTCTCTCCTGAGATCCTGCGGCTGATGCGCAAGCCAGAGGTGAGGCTCTTCTCGGAGTTTCTGCGCAACTTTCGAGCGGAGAATCGCAGGCGTCAGCGTCGGCGGGGTTTAGTGCCCTACTTTATCGCTGGGCACCCTGGCAGCCGTTTGAGCGATATGATCGACGCCGCCCTCTTCCTCAAGGCGGAGGGCCTCAAGGTGGAGCAGGTGCAGCTCTTCACCCCCACGCCAGGGAGCGAAGCAACCTGTATGTGGTTTACGGGTTTAGATCCTCGCAGTGGAGAGGAGATCCACATCCCCCGCTCAGAGAGAGAGCGTAGGCTTCAGCGAGCCCTGCTGCTCTACCATCTACCTGAGCATCGCAGGGATGTGAGAGAGGCGCTGCGCCGCGCGGGGCGTGAGCGAGAAAGTTATAAGTTGCTGGGGCGCCTTAAGAGCAGACGCCCACGGCGTTAGAGCTTTGACTTTGAAGGGGTGAGAGGCTTGGGGATCTGCTCTGTGGGCTTGAGGGTCTTAGGAGCTTCCTTGCTGTAGGCGCTGAGGAGCTTCTGATCATAGGTCTGTAGTAGCTTCTCAAGACCCTTGAACCAGAGCTCCTTAGTGCCATCTAAGCTGCGTCGTATCCACCACGAGAAGGTGCTTTTGTCCACGTTGCCGTTATGGCCTCCATCAAAGCCGCGCTTATGGAAGTAGTCAAAGCTGCCTTGAGGGTTCAGGCAGAAACTGTCATTCATGACAAAGAAGTACTGCTCATAGGGCTGCTCTTTGATGATCCCAGCCAGATACTCTTGATAGCGCTTGACCTCTCGGTCGAAGCAGGCAGGCTCTCGCTGAATCTTCTTGTAGGTGACAAAGAAGGAGATCGCTAAGGGTCTTATGAACTTCTCATAGAGGGGCTGGGTAGCCAGCTTAAACGCCTTATCTTCAGCTCCAGGGATTAGATTGTCGATGGCCCAACGTACGAACGCAGGGTTATAGCGACCGAAGTTTTTGCTGTCCTTGAGGTCGAGCCCTGCGCTGCTGTGAGGGCCGCTCAAAAAGATAGGCACCCCCGCCATCTTGGAGAACTCTTGAAAGGAAAGCTTGGACCAGAGGTGGCAGGCGAAGATGCGGGGGCCTCCGTTGGGGTGATAATCAAACTCTCCTTTACAGCTGTTTTGGGTAGAGCCCAGCTGGCTCCAGACTCCTCGAATGATCTCAGCGGGCTTCTTGATGACGCCCGGGTTCTGAGCCAGGGCCACAGCGGAGAGAAGCAGGGTGGAGAAGATCAGGGCTTTCTTTCTCTTACTCATCGGTTGGGACCTCTTTTGCGATGGTCCACTGTTTTACTGCACCTCCTGCACGGTTCCATCCCTTTTTGAGCCAGGAGCTGAAAAAGAGAACAGCTGAGAGGCTTCACGCTACAATCCACGCCACCACAAGAGCTGGAGAGAGAGATGTCCAAAGAAGCTCCCGAGAGCATGACGACCGATCTAAACGACACGCTCTATGATCCAGGCTCCATCGAGGCGCACTTGGGGGTTATCCCTACACAACCTCCAGGGGTTATAGCAGGACCGCGCAGCACCATCCTGCCTAAGATCAGGATCCGCAACGAGCAGCCAGAGTTCTTTCATGAGTGCAAGACTCGCTATGAGATCATCCAAGAGATCGGGCAGGGGGGTGAGGGGGAGATCTTCAAAGCGATCGATCAAGATATCGGTCGCATGGTGGCGCTCAAACGGCTGCGCGGTCAAAAACTGCTCACTCAGGCTTCCATCCTACGATTTGTTGAGGAGATTCGCACGACAGGGCGGCTGGAGCACCCCAACATCGTCCCGGTGCATGATGTCGGCGTGGATGATAAGGGCAGCTACTACTTCATCATGAAGCTTGTCGAAGGCGAGACTCTGGAGTCGATCATATCTAGGCTGGCGGCAGGCGATCCTGACTATCACCATCGCTTTGGCTTTGAGCGGCGGATGCAGATCTTCCATGCGCTCTTAGAAGCGGTGGCCTATGCACACTCCAAGGGCTACATCCACCGTGACATCAAACCTGCTAACGTGATGGTGGGTGCCTTTGGTGAGACGCTCCTTATGGACTGGGGTATCGCCAGACAGCTTGAAGAGGGAGGAGAGTTCTCGAAGCTGCTGGATGAAACGCTGGAGAGCGATCAAGAGGATGTTCGTGTCTTTGAGACGCAAACCGGAGTAGTGGTGGGGACGCCTGCTTATATGGCGCCCGAGCAAACTCGTGGTCAGGTGGTTGATGCCCGAGCCGACATCTACTCGCTCTGTGTGTTGCTCCATGAGTTTATGACCCTGGAACACTACCTCTTAGATCGAAGAACATTGATTGATGTATTGGTTGGCGTAACGACAGTACCTATTAATCAAGCTTACCAGAGCCTCAACCCGTACCAGGATAGAGTACCTCCAGACATCAGTTGGTTTATTCAGGCAGGGGTGAGCAAGGAGATTGAAGCGCGCTATCCCTCAGTAGAAGCGATGTTGGCGCGGCTCTTGCGTCGTAATGAGGGCAATATCCTCGTTCAATGCCCATTAACGGCAACCAAACAGATGATGGAACATTGGATACATTTTATCAACAATCATCCCCTCATCGCCTTCGGCCTATTCTCTGGTCTTGCACTTCTGTTCCTGCTGAGCTTGCTGAGGCAGCTCATTGTTCTATTCTAAAATTTAGTGAGATCACCTAGAAATCAGGGTGTAAAGCGGTCTATGCCCTCTCTCCATCTGTCCAAGCTCTCAGCTCTCGTTCAGTGCATACTCTCTCTGAGCTGCACCACATACTATCAGCCGATGTCGGGACTACATCGCCCAGTGGCGATCAATATCGACTACGCCAACTTTACCGATCTCGACCTGAGCATTCAGTGTCTCCCTGGTCCCCTTCTGAATAGATCACAGGCCGAGCAGCTTTGCCGTAAGCTCACACGACTCTTTGAGAACCAGGGGGCCAAGGTAGAGAGCAGAACCTCTCTGGCTCGCCCTCTCGACATCGACTCAAAAGAGAGAGAGGCTCCAGCCACGAGCGCGCTCAACCTCCAGCTGAAGGCGCGGCTGATCCATAAGGAGGGGTTCTGGTGGTTTACGACCGACTACAGCTTTGCCCAGGAGATCAACATTTATGATGAGACCGGATTTTTGTTGATCAGAGAGAGCTTCACTGGACGCTTTGCGTGGCGCCTTGGTTTCTCCTCAGACAGCGATGAGGAGTTCTCCCAGGACTATTACACCCAGCTGAGCCAGCTGATGCTCAACGCTCAGATGCGGCGGCGGGTGCTCCGTGAGGCGCGCTCAAAGAGCAGGTAAACTGATGGATTTTTGGTTGTTCCTCTTGCTGTTCTATGCACCCTCCATCGTTGAGGGAGCACAGGACCCCTTTAACGGCTGGCTCCTCACCTCGGTCGAGGTTCGGAATCTTGACTGTGAAGCGATGACGGTGGAAGGGGCTCGCCAGCAGGCACCTGCTCGGATCTCAGAAGCCAGCCCTCGCGGGGACTATTTCAACCGCCGAGCGGTGATCTGTCGTGAGCGGATTATGCCTCCTGGCCTACGTCAAGGCCGGGATGATGCCATCCTCTCTCAGCTCCGCCATACCGCGAGAGGGATGGCTGCCTTGGTGGTCGAGCTTGAGACTTCGCCGCGAACGTGGTTGGTGGAAAGCTTCTATCCAGATCCCAGCGTGGCCTACAAGATCAGCTTCGCGATCAAAAACGCGCTCCTGGATCGAGATCTTCAGGTCTCAGATCGTACACCGACCCTCGCCGCAGGGGATCTTGAGGTGATCGCTCAACTCAGCCCACCAGCGGCTTACTCCCTCGCCTGTGCTCGTTACTATGCTTTGGGATCCCTCAAACCAGAAGAGGCTCTCCTCGCCATCCTCCTACGCGATCCTCGAGAGACCATCTTACACGCGGGGATCTGTAGTCAGGGAAAGTGGCGATGGCTGCGATAATCTGCTTTTTTGAGCTTTCATTATGGAGCGCGCTCAGTGCTATTTTGAGGATCGAAAAAAAGAGTGTAGACCATACTCCATCAATTGAGATTACCGAATGGAATCGCGATGTTTTTACTCATTTCGGTCCTCCCAGATTGTTAAAACAAAGTTACGTCCTTCTTGTTCATTAATATACTTGAAAACCTCACAATGGATGCAACTCATCAATTTTGTTGCAAATGTACCAGAAACCTTTCCAGCGCACATAGTTCCTGCGACGAACCAGCAAAATCTTCCACTCCTTTCACCTCTATTGGTGCCGTCATGCTTGCTCGGTTGCGCGGCTGGACATATTCCTAGTTCCTCAACATTCTCACCGCCCATCTGCCTGCCACATTTCAATATTTCCCAGCAATTTTTCCGCTTCATTCCAAACCTCCTTTCGAGAAATATTACAATCGATATTTAATAACACAGCATATGGAGCAGAGACTACTTTTCTTCAACTTCATCGAATTATACGGTGTTGGTTTGAATCGTTTGTTGATTCTCCCACCCATCTTCTTCAATCTATCTCCTGTTCAGAGAAGCATTCAACAAAGTACCGTTAGGGATAGGAGAGAGGGGTCTAAAACTCCAAGATCTTAACCATGATAAGCTCAGCCGCCAGAGAGCTTCTATTCAGTTCCCCCCGTGGCTTATAAGATCAGCTCCGCACTCTTGGATCGAGATCTTCGCATCTCGGTCCGCGTCGACCTTTGTGGTGAGGGAGGTATTGAGGTGCTCGATCGATTCAGCCCATCAGCAGCTCATCTCTTCATCTGGGCTGGTTGCTGCGCGCCGGACCCCTCCACGGCGGCTGAGAGCTTCCTCTTCGCCGATCTCCAAGAGGCCCTCCCACAGACGAGGATCTGCAACTGGAGGGAGCAGTGACTGTATTAAACTTATCTTTTTCGGGCTCGCTCCTGTTCGCTCTCCTTTGGAGTGTAGCCATCGCTCGTACTCCAGAAGAGGCGCAGCTTTATGAACTTGAGAAACTGCGTGGAGAGGTCGCGGGTCAGATCCAGTTGGCTGCCTATGATCTCTTAGATGAGCTGGTCTATCACTGGACACAATCCCCCCCCTTCACTACTACAACCTCTCTCTTTCTCGCCGATCTGAGCGTACCTGTGGGCTTGGGTAGTGGGCTTGGAGGCCTCCTAGAAAATCACCTCGCCGCCCTCCTCCTGGCCAACCCCAACACCAAGCTGCTCCTCTCACACTGCCCCTCATGTACAGCGATGATCCTACACTCAGGCCCCAAGGGGACCGTAATCTCCAGGGGCCTTGATAACCCTGAGGCCCTGCGTAAGCTGGGGGGGCCAAGCGAACAACATGGACTCTATATCGATATTTCAGCTGAAGGCTCCTGGCTTGTATTGCGTGCACGCATCACTCGTCTGACCCCTGAGCTGCCCATCCTCTGGAGCCGAACGCTCTCCAGCGCTGGGGGGGTGCCCTCTCTGCTGCGCCAGCCCAGCGCCCTGAAATCTGCGGCTGAGGCCCGCCGCGAATACCTGGATGTGCTCCATGATCGCGGACCCTATACCGTTCCAGTTCGCTTTGTCCTACGTGCCTACAATGTTCAAGCAACATTGCCGATCATCTGGCTCCAGACAGGAGCTGAACTGGCGCTGAGTCAAGCACGCTCCTGGACCGCTGGCGCGATCTTTGGCTTCACTTGGTTGCCGGAAGCTTATAGCGGGATCATGCTTCAGTCGCGTATGAGTCGCCTGATCAGCGGAGAGACTCATTCACTCACAAGACCAGATCTCTACCTCTTCTTTGGTGGTGCCCTGATGATGCTGGATGGCCCTGCTGCGACGCCTTTTCGAACCGGCATTTTCAGCAGCTCTGCTTTTGCAGGGTTGCACCTTGGCCTTGAGTTTAGGGTGGGCAATCGGGTTGGCGTCTCTGTATTCCTTGAGAATATGCCCGCGTTCTACGACTCAGAGCAGATCGGTGTCTTCTGGGAGAACGAGCTGATCGACATCCATAGTTTTGGTACAGAGGTCACGTTTTGTTTCTGAGCAGTCGAGCCTTTCTACTCTCGCTCCTCTTTGGGCAGGCCCTAGCAGAGCCTGTTCAGACTCGGGACTCTCTAGAACGCCTTGAGGAGATCCTGGAGATGCGACAAGAGGATGGCCACTTAAATTTCCGTGAGCTGCTTCCCACCATCCTGGTCAGCGCAGCCCCAAGATATGAGGAGTCCCAAGCCTGGTATCCCGTTCAGGTACTGCATACTTTGGTTCAGCTCTTTGGCGAGGGCAACATCCGCGTCTGTGAAGCCTGTATGCGACCCCGAACCCAGATTAAGGAGGGGCGTCTAGAGCGCTCCAGCGGGCCGATCAGCCTCGATGAGATTGTCCGTTTGGATGAGCGCTTCCGTGGAGACTCTGCGCGAGCCAAGAGCGCGATCTGGATAGATGAAACCTCCAGCGGTGTCGCTGTCCGTATCACCGATCTGCGCTCAGCGCGGATCATCTTTGCCCAGAACCTTGATCCTGGACTACAAGAACATCAAAATTCAGCGCGCTCCTTTCGGCTGAGCGCTGAGCTTGAGCGCAGGAGCCGAGGCGAGAGTTTGACCCATGCCCTCTTTGACTCTGCCCTCTATCCAGGCCAACACTTCTCTCTAGAGTGGGCCGATCAATGGGGGGAATATAACAGCAACCTCTCAGGGATCGTGCTGTCATTTTATGATCCAGTGTTGGGGATTGGCGCCGGGCACCACTGGGCTCTTGGGTGGCAAAATATCCTGTTGGGAGCTCAGGCGATCTTGAGCATCCCAACGGTCATCATTCAGAGCCAAGGTGATAATGATGAAGAGCTGCTGGATCCACCCCTGACCGGTGTCCTCGTGTTGCGCTTCCCCTTTGGTAACTCCAACTATGCAGGCCTCCTGATCGCCTCCAGCAATGGGGAGCTGGGTCTGGGTATCTCGCTCTTGAACACCAGCTTTATCCCGGTGCTCCCATGAAACCGATGATCCTGACCCTGAGTCTACTCTTAGGCGCTTGCTCAGCGCGCAACTATACTCACTATCTGATCGAGCCCGCCCCTAAGAAGAACCCAGCGCTGTTGGAGGAGGGCACGCTGCTGCGCCCCTTTGGCTTTGGCTCTACAACGGTGATGAAGGTGAGTTGGAACAACGGCGATATGTTGACGGAGGTGCAGATCCCGATGCTGGCCAGCGGACAACGCATCATCATTGAGCACAGTGAGGTCTCCGATCAGGTAAAGAGCATCCCTTTGAGCCGCTTGGTGCCGCCCAAGCCCTCTATCGCCGATAAGTCCCTGGTTGAGGCGTATCGCGCTCGTGGCCTGCGTGTAAAACAGGACACTCCAGACTTAAGCATCACCCGCTCAAGAAGCCTGATGCAGACAGCCCTCAAGGCGGGGAATTACCAACTCGCGCTTGAGCGATGTGAGATGGTGTTGGCCAAGTATCCTTCGCACCCAGAGTTTATGCGGGCTAAGGGCTCGCTCCTGCTGCTTTTGGGAGAGCGCGAGAAGGCGATAGAGATCTATGAGGCGGTGGAGGAGATCGAGAGCGATCCTCAAGTGAGAGGGCTTCTAGAAGAGCTACGAAGAGGCCCTCAAGAGTAAACTTGGCTCTTTAAGGTTTTGAGTGTTGTAGGTACCGCAGGAGATCAACGAGATCTTTGGCGACGGATCAGGAGGGGAAGACCCAGGAGGAGCCACCAAGCTACAGGGCTTCTATGGTTGATGGAGCAATGGGGGTTGGGAACTCCAGGATCTTCACATGGGTCAAGCTCCTCTACAATGCAAGCCTCGCAGGCGGCATTGCAGACGGTCCCCTCACCACAGTTGTCAACGCAGAGACCATCAGCGTCTAAGCTGCACACATCCTGTACGCAGTGAGTGCATTCAGCATGGCAGCGCATCTCTAAGCCACAGTTGTCAACACAGAGGCCATCAGCGTCTAGGCTGCACTCCAGCTGGATACAACCATCACAGGCAGCGTTGCAGACAGAGCCAGTGGGGCAGGCGTCTACGCAGAGACCCTCTTCATTGGGAGCACAGTCAGACACCACCACAGGGACACAGCGCTCACAGCCATCGTTACAGGACTCACCCATACCACAATTATCGACGCACTCGTTCCCTTCCTGAGTGCAGGGGCTGATGCAGGCTTCGCAGGCTGAATCACAGATCATGCCTTCAACACACTCATCGATGCAGAGCCCGGACCTCATTCCACAGCAGCCCTCATCCACTTCGCCATTGCAGTTGTTGTCTAAGTTATCCCCGCAGATCTCCTCTGGCACAGCGCCGCAGGCGCCGCAGGCGTTGAGCAGGCCCTCATCAGTTACGCCATCGCAGTCATTGTCTTCGCCGTCACAGATCTCCTCTGGCACAGCGCCGCAGGCGCCGCAGGCGTTGAGCAGGCCCTCATCAGTTACGCCATCGCAGTCATTGTCTTCGCCGTCACAGATCTCCTCTGGCACAGCGCCACAGGCGCCGCAAACATTGAGTAGGCCCTCGTCGATAGCACCATCGCAGTTATTGTCCTCGCCGTCGCAGATCTCCTCTGGTACGGGTCCGCAGGCACCGCAGGCGTTGAGCAACTCCTCATCTATTAAGCCATCGCAATCATTGTCCTCACCATCACAGACTTCAGGAAGGCAGGCTGCAGTAAAGCCCAGGATGATCGGCTCGTTGGCATCTCGGTCACCGTTCTGTAGGCCACCATCGTTATAGGCCAGAAGGAAGCTGCCACCATCTCCATCAAGGAACCAAGTGTTACTGGCGTTCATGGAACGCCGACCTACAGCCAGAGAGAAGGGGGTTTCAGGATCAAAGCCTGCCTCCTCCAGGATCTGAGCAGTCTCTAGGATCTGAGCCCCTTGATCAGGCTGCCAACCTCGAGATGTGGGGGTCCAGGGGCCGGGATCATGCAACTCAATCCGAACATCACCCACCACCATAAAGAGAGCGTTGACTCCAGAGGTGTCAAAGACCAAGACCTGTAAGCGCTCCAGGCTGTAGATGTCCCAGATCCCCTGCATCTCTCCACCATGGTCCTCCACCAAATCCATCAAAGCTGCATAGTCTTGGCCCGAATATTGGCCCGTAAAGCTCCGGTTCCAGGCCTCCGCGACGCTGATCTCGCAGGGGAAAGGCCAGTCGGAGTCACAGCTCTCAGGACAGCCCTCATCCACCAAACCGTTGCAGTTGTTGTCCAGACCATCCTCACAAATCTCTGGACCAAAGGGTCCCTCATCCACCTCACCATCGCAATCATTGTCAAAGCCGTCACAAGCTTCTGGCAGGATAGGAGAGCGAGCCTCCGCCTCTAGACGGAAGAGTAGACCACCAGGGTTGGTGTAGGCAGAACCCCCAGGCTGCGCCCAGTTGAGGACCTCACAGCGGAGGATGTTCTCACCAGAGATCAGGAGGCTATCCAAAACAAAGCGCTGGAGATACTCTTCGAAGTAGTTAAGCCCCAGGTCAGAGCGGAGATCGCCATGACCGTTGAGGCTGCATGCATAGCTGTTGTCTGCTGCAATCTCCAAAACCCCATCAAAGCTCAGGGCCTCTTCAGGGAGGAGGAAGCGCCGCTCAAAGTAGACCTTTCGATCGATCTCAGGCTCCGCTTCAAACTCCATATCCCAGATCCAGATAGCTTCTTCGATCTCAGCGGTCCAGCGAGCATTTCCATCATAAGTAGGCACCGCCGCCGCTCCATTGGCTTGGGTCTCTTCATCGCTGAAGATCCTAACCTGACTGTGGCAAAAGCAGCCCTCGTCGATAAAGCCATCGCAGTCGTTGTCCTCAGCGTCATAGCAGATCTCCTCAGGCAGCAAGCCACAATTGCCACAGGCGTTGAGCAGACCCTCATCTGTGAAGCCATCACAATCATTGTCTAGACCGTCACAGATCTCCTCAGGGGCAGGGCCGCATGCACCACAGAGGTTGAGTAGGCCCTCATCAATCTCTCCGTCACAGTCATTGTCTTCACCATCGCAGATCTCCTCAGGGGTGGGACCACACTGATCACAGGCGTTGAGCAGCTCTTCATCGATGAAGCCATCGCAATCATTGTCCAAACTATCGCAGATCTCCTCCATAGGGAGGATCTCAGGAGCACCACACTCCAGGTTCAGAGCGTCTGAGCTACAGATCATCAGGCCCTCAGAGCTGCAGATCCCCTCACCCTCGGCACAGAAGCCCCCCAACCCCTCAAAGCCCTCGTCCAGCTCACAGTCGCAGTCATCATCCATCCCATTGCCGCAGAGTTCAGGTCCCAGAGGTTCGCAGCGGCGAACGTAGAGTCGCAGGGCGTCCAGATAGTTGCCATTCTGAGCCCCCCCAGCTTGGTACTGAATCAGCAGCTCATGCTCTCCCGCCGCCAGGGTGGGCAGCTGAACATGGTAGAGGGAGTTGACCCCCTCGGCGATGGCATTGCTCCCCAGAAGTTCACCATCCAGGTAGAGAGCGTTGGTCTCAGAACCATAGCGGCTCCACTCCAATTCCCCCCCCTCCAGCTCCCGATTTAACAAGAAGCTGATACTCAACTCTGGAGTGCTGTTACTGAGGGCCCGATGAGGATCGATAAAGCGCATCGGTTGCTGGCTGAGGTAGCCTGGCATCTGGGGATTGGGATCACCCTGACCCACCACCCTATAGTTGAAACGCTCGAAGTGCTGATCCTCAGCGGGGAACTCCGCGGCCCCCTCTCGAGGACGAAGACCATACTCAAAGCTGCCCAACTGCCACAAAAGGGGCTCATAGCAGCGCTCCATTTCACTACAGACCACACTCCCATCTGGAGCACAGGCCCAAGCTCCAACCTGGACACAGAGAGGCGCTACGCCTCCACAGCGCTCCAACTCACAGCGCGACCCCAAATTAAAGCCCTCATCAATCTCACCATCACAGTCATTGTCAACGCCGTCACAGATCTCCGCCGGCAGAGAGCCACACTCTCCACAGGCGTTGAGCAGGCCCTCGTCGATCTCACCATCACAGTCATTGTCAACGCCGTCACAGATCTCAGAGAATGCTGAGGCAGAGGTGTTGGCCTCCAACCGGAAGAGGATCCCCGCCGGATTGGAGTAAGCGCTGCCTCCAGGCTGAGCCCAGTTCATCACCTCGCAGCGGAGGATGTTCTCTCCGGGAATTAGAAGCCCTTCCAGGTCAAAGAGTTGGACAAACTCCTGGAAGTAGTTGAACTCAGAGGTTGAGTGAAATCCCCCTTGTCCATTGAGGCTACACTCATAGCTGTTGTCAGCGGCCACTTCCAAATGACCACTGAGCAGGGTTGCATCCTCAGGGAGCTGAAAGCGGCGCTCAAAGAGGACCCACCTATTCACACCAGGGGCTGCCTCAAACTCCACATCCCAAATCCAAGTAGCTCCCTCGATATCAGCAGTCCAGCGTGCGTTCCCATCATAGGTAGGCACCGCCGCTTCTCCATTAGCCAAGGTCTCTTCATCGCTCAGGAGGATGATGGTCTGAGCAGGGCAGGAGCAGCCCTCATCTACTTCTCCATCGCAATCATTGTCTACCCCATCACAGCTCTCTGCCTCACAGTAGATGGGTGGTAAGCCCAGAAAAATAGGCTCATTGGCGTCTCGGTCTCCTCCCTGTAAGCTCCCGTCATTATAGGCTATAATAAGCTCCCCCGGCTCCTCACCGCTGAGCAGGTAGGCGTTATCGCTGTTCAAGACCCTTTCCCCTATAGAGAAGGAGAAGAGGGTGTCTGGTCCATAGCCCCAGGCCTCCAATAATGCCTCAATATCCAATAGATCGCTGCCCTGGTCTGGAAGCCAGCCTCGGGAGTCTGGGGTCCAGGGGCCTGGATCATAGAGAGGCACAAAAAGCGCCCCCTGAGGGTCGAGGATTTTAAGTTGGAGGGCTTGTGTCCCTGCGGTGTCAAAAACCAAGACCTGAATCTCAGCCAACTCCTCTAAGCTCCAAACGGAGCGCATCTCCGCTGCGCGCTCCTCCAAAAGGAGCTGCATCGCTTGGTAACTGCAACTGGGATAGTCGCTCTGATAGAGACGATTGTAGGTCTCGGCCAGGGAGATCTCCTCTGGATAGGGCCAAGCGGGATTACAGAGATCTGCTTGGGCAGTCAAAGACCAACTGAACCCAATCAGTGAGACGATGAGGGATAGAAGGAGATGGTGTGACATCGGCTCTTCTCGTGGCTGGAATGTTGGGGCGAGTGCTCAGTACATCCAAAAGTCTAGCGTTTTTTTATTCACATGTCTCTGAAACAATATCTTCGCCAAACCGAAGAGCATCTCGATATCGCTAGAGCGCCGTGAGTTGCCACACTCTACGGCTGCGTTACTTGCTTCGCCGACTTCGTCGGCTCCAGTGGCTGTGCCACCGACGCCATGCGCCTGTAACAGGTGCACAGGCGCGAATGGGAGCGCAGGAGGAGCTGAGTTCTGCCAAGCATCCCAGCCGCGCCTGGGTGTCATCGGCACCAACAACTGCCTTGCTTTCATCCACAGCAGAGCTGCGAATGGTCGAGTAGGGACTCTCTCACAGAACCGGACTTGTGGGCCACACATCCGGCTCTTTAAACCAATATTTCAAAGGCTCAACATGAGCTGGCCTGAAACCGTCGCCGGAAGAGGGTCCCGAAATGAGAGCCATAAAGGGAACATAGACTTGATATTGATCGCTTAATCGTATATCGACGATATACTCTGTCTGAGGAAGCTGAAAATGGAGCGAGCACCAGATAATCCCCCAACAGATTGCTCGTCGTCTCAACCGAACAAGAGCCTCATGCTTACTGAGGAGCAGGCCAACATACAACTTGCGCATTTCGCCAAGGCGCTTGGCCACCCTGCTCGTGTCACCATCATACGCATGCTTCTGCGTCGTGACAGCTGCATTGTTGGCGCGATTGTTGATGTGATCCCCCTCGCCCAATCAACCATCTCGCAACACCTTAAGCAGCTTAAGGCGGCGGGCCTGATTCGGGGCAAGGTTGATGGCCCTCGTGTCTGCTACTGCGTCGAGCCCAGCGCCATCGCCCTACTCAAGCGCCTCATTGCGGCGCTGTAACAGCACAAAGAAGGACCGAACCATGGGAATCTTTGAACGTTTTCTCTCTCTCTGGGTTGCGCTTGCGATCATGGTGGGGGTTGGGCTGGGGCTCATCGCTCCAGGCATCTTTGAGATCGTCGCGCGCTTTGAGTGGGCGCGCGTCAACCTGATCATCGCCCTGCTCATCTGGTTGATGATCTATCCGATGATGCTCAAAGTTGACCTCTCATCTATCAAAGATGTAGGGAACAAACCAAAAGGGCTCGCGCTTACACTCACTGTCAATTGGTTGATAAAACCATTCACAATGGCGGCGCTTGGTTTGCTCTTTTTTGAGCATTTATTTGCTGATTTTTTGCCCGTTGATGACGCACAACAGTATATTGCTGGTATGATTTTACTGGGTGTGGCACCTTGCACCGCGATGGTCTTTGTATGGAGCTACCTTGTTAATGGTGATGCGAACTATACCCTAGTTCAAGTTTCAATCAACGATCTGATCATGGTCGTCGCATTTGCACCTATCGCAGCTCTGCTTCTTGGAGTCACCGATATCTTTGTGCCTTGGGAGACGCTCATCGCTTCGGTTGTTATTTTCGTCGCCATTCCGCTCGCTGCGGGGGTCGCGACACAACATCTGCTCAAAGCTGATCAGCTCAAAGAGCTCGGGCATAGGCTTAAGCCCACTTCAATCATGGGCCTACTGCTCACCATTACCCTGCTCTTTGGGTTCCAGGCGGAGACCATCATCGCGCAACCGCTTCATGTTGTGCTGATCGCCATCCCGCTCTTGGTTCAGAGCTATGGCATTTTCGCGATCACCTACGGGCTCGCCCGCAGCTTGAAGCTTCCTTTTGATATCGCAGCACCTGCCGCGATGATCGGCACATCCAACTTCTTTGAGCTTGCGGTTGCAGTTGCGATCAGCCTCTTTGGGCTCAACTCAGGTGCCGCGTTGGCGACCGTTGTAGGGGTACTGATTGAGGTTCCAGTGATGCTCTCTCTCGTCACCTTTGCCAATCGCAGTCAACACTGGTTCCCACCATCGCTTACTCTAGAAGCGATCAAGAGATAACAGCCCTGAACAACTCACCTACAGCCTCTTGCACAGTCGCTCTATGAGTGTTTCCATGCTCCCCTGCGCAACGGGCGATAACGCCCAGGAGGAGCCCTTCTTTGAAAGCCTTTACGCTGTCAGAGTTTCCCCCTGTCTCTCCAGAGCGCTGGCGAGAGCGCGTCGAGCAGGATCTTCGAGGAGCCTCATTTGAGGCCCGGCTGATCCATCAGACCTATGACGCCATCTCTCGTCTGCCCCTCTACCACCGCCCCCAGCTTCCTGTTCAGCCGGGCCTCCCTGCGGGGGCCCCCTATTTGCGAGGCGGTCGCGCCGAGGCGCAGTCCTGGGAGCTTAGGAGCTTCCACCCCAACCCCAAATCTAAGGAGCTGAGCGCTGATCTCAAGGGAGGTGTAGATTCCCTAGAACTGGAGATCAGAAGCGACACGAAGCTTGAACCTCTCCTAGAGGGGATTGGCTGCCCAATCGCTCTAAACGCTGGTCCTGCTTTCGAAGCTGCAGCAGCCAAGCTGATTCAGCTCAAACGCAGTCGAAGAGAGAGTCTGGAGGGGGCTTTTAATGCAGATCCTCTAGCCTTCTATTTCCAGCAGGGTCGTTTGCCCTATTCCTTGAAAGGGGGCCTCAAGCGAGCTGCTGAGTTGGCGCGCTTTTGTCATGAAGAGCTGCCTGAGGTTCGAGCGCTGGGGGTAAACACTGGAGTCTATCACCGCCGAGGAGCTTCTGAGGCTCAGGATCTGGGCTTGGCTCTGGCCAGCGGCTTAAGCTACCTGCGAGCGATGGAGAGGGAGGGAATGAGCCCAGCGGCAGGGGCCCCGCAGCTCCTCTTCCGCTTTGATCTGGGGACAGAGTTCTTCCTCGAGATCGCGCGGCTCAGAGCTGCGCGGCGTCTCTGGGGGCGGGTGATGGAGCTGTGCGGGGTGGAGAACCCCTCGATGCAGATCCAAACGAAGACCGCTCGCCGGAGCCTCAGCCGTCGAGACCCCTGGATAAATTTACTGCGCAACACGGTCTCCTGCTTCGCGGCTGCTTTGGGTGGCGCTGAGATCATCACCCCCCTGCCCTTCGATGCTGCTCTTGGAGAGGCCGATGCTCTGGCGCAACGGATGGCGCGCAACACCTCTCTGCTGCTTCGAGACGAGGCTCATCTGGCTCAGGTTCTTGATCCCGCTGGAGGTGCTTGGGCCGTCGAACAACTCAGCGAGGAGTTGAGTCAGGCAGGCTGGGCCTTCTTTCAACAGATCGAAGCGCGTGGCGGTCTCCCTGAGGCCCTGCCCTGGGTGCATGATCAGCTTGAGGCCACCTGGGCAACGCGGCTTGAGCGTCTCGCCACCCGCCAAGATCCTCTCACGGGGATCAGCGAGTTCCCCCACCTGGGAGAAACACCCCTCTCGCGAAAAAGCTTGAGGCCCCCTGAGCCTTGGAGCACGACACAGCCCAGTCTGCCCAACTTCAGGGCTCGGCTTGAAGCGGCGGAACGCCTGGATCTGCTGAGCTTGATGGGCAGCGGAACAGCCGCTGAGGGGAGCCCTCACCCTGAGCGACGTTTGGCTGAGCCCTTTGAGGTCCTACGGGATCGCAGTGATAGATATCTTGAAGAGTACGGACGACGGCCTAAGGCCTTCCTGGCGACCTTGGGGAGCCTCGCTCAGCACAGTGGCCGGGTCGGTTTTTCTCGGAATCTCTTAGAGGCGGGGGGGATAGAGGCGATTGAAAGCTCCAGCTTTGAAGAGAGCAGCGCAAAGATCGCGGTGATCTGTGGCCCTGATCGCCTCTACCCCGAGCGGGTTGAAGCTCTGGCGGCGCAGCTTAAAGAGGCGGGGGCTCAACGCATCCTGCTGGCTGGGCGCCCTAAGAGCTATGAGATGGCTTGGCGGGCTGCTGGCGTGGATGGCTTTATCTATCTGGGCTGTGATCTACTCAGCACTCTAGATGGGCTCTGGGAGGTGTGGCGATGATCCCCAACTTCAGCGGCTTGCCTCTGAACTCAGGCCAACCTAAAGGGGGCAGCCCTTTGACAGCTCCCTCCTGGATTACTCCAGAGGGGATCCCTGTAAAGCCCCTCTATACAGCGAAGGATTTAGAGGGTTTAGGACATCTGGAGACTCAACCCGGTCTGCCTCCCTTCCTACGCGGTCCCTACGCCAGCATGTATGTGATGCGGCCCTGGACTGTGCGACAGTATGCGGGCTTCTCCACCGCCGAGGAGTCTAACGCCTTCTACCGCCGCAACCTTGCAGCAGGGCAGAAGGGCCTCTCTATCGCTTTTGATCTGGCGACTCACCGAGGCTATGACTCTGACCATCCGAGGGTGATGGGTGATGTCGGTATGGCGGGGGTCGCTATCGACAGCATCTTAGATATGCGTACGCTCTTTGAGGGTATTCCTCTGGATAAAATGAGCGTCTCCATGACCATGAACGGAGCGGTGCTCCCTATCATGGCACTCTATATCATCGCCGCTGAAGAGCAGGGGGTTTGTCCTAAGCAGCTCGCGGGAACGATCCAGAACGATATCCTCAAAGAGTTCATGGTTCGCAACACCTATATCTATCCCCCAGCTCCCAGTATGCGAATCATCTCCGATATCTTTGCCTACAGCAGCGAAAAGATGCCTCGCTTTAACAGCATCAGCATCAGCGGCTATCACATGCAGGAGGCAGGAGCCACAGCGGATCTAGAGCTGGGCTATACCTTAGCCGACGGCTTGGAATATCTCAGAGCTGGGATCAAGGCAGGGCTCTCTGTGGATGCCTTCGCGCCGCGCCTAAGCTTCTTCTGGGGCATCGGTATGAACTTCTTCATGGAGATCGCCAAGCTGCGAGCGGGGCGGATGCTCTGGGCTCAGATCGTCAAGCAGTTTGGACCTCAGAATCCCAAGAGTATGTCCCTGCGCACCCACAGCCAGACCAGTGGATGGAGCTTGACCGCTCAGGATGTCTACAACAATGTGATCCGCACCTGTATAGAAGCGATGGCGGCGACTCAGGGCCATACTCAGAGCCTACACACTAACGCCCTAGATGAAGCCTTGGCCCTGCCTTCAGAGTTCTCTGCGCGCATCGCTCGCAACACCCAGCTCTTCCTTCAACAAGAGACCGATACCTGCCGAAGTGTGGATCCCTGGGGAGGCAGCTACTATGTGGAGCGCCTGACTCATGATTTAGCAGAGCGCGCCTGGGGGCATCTCCAGGAGGTTGAATCATATGGCGGTATGGCCAAGGCGATCTCTGAGGGCCTGCCCAAACGGCGCATTGAAGAAGCCTCTGCTCGCACTCAAGCCCGCATCGACTCAGGGAAGCAGGCGGTCATCGGGATCAACCGTCACCGTCTGGAGGAGGAGGAGCCCCTTGAGATTTTAAAAGTCAGCAACTCCGAGGTGAGAGAAGCTCAACTCGCTCAGCTCAGCCGCCTGCGCGCTGAGCGTGATGAGGCTGAAGTTCGCAGTAGCCTGGAAGCTTTGAGCGCTCGGGCTGAACGAGGAGGCAACCTCCTGGAGGGAGCCGTAGAGGCTGCGCGGGCTAAAGCCACCGTGGGCGAGATCAGCGAGGCTTTAGAGCAGGTTTTTGGCCGCCATCGTGCGCAGATTCAGAGCATCCAGGGAGTCTACAGCGGAGAGATGCAGGGAGAGAGCGTCACCGAGATTCGTGAACGGGTTGAGCGCTTCATCGCTGAGGAGGGGCGTAGGCCCCGTATCTTAGTCGCCAAGATGGGACAGGATGGCCATGACCGAGGGCAGAAGGTGATCAGCACCGCCTTCGCCGATTTGGGCTTTGATGTAGATATCGGTCCTCTCTTTCAGACTCCAGAGGAGACCGCTCGACAGGCGATGGAGAACGACGTACACCTCGTAGGCGTCAGCTCTCTGGCTGCTGGGCACCTGACCCTCGTGCCAGCTCTCCGCGCTGCACTGGTGAAAGAGGGACGATCAGATATTCTGATCGTCGTCGGTGGGGTGATCCCTCCAGGAGATTACCCCGCTCTGCGAGAGGCTGGAGCGACCGCTATCTTTGGACCGGGGACGGTGATCGCGGAGGCTGCTTCAGAGCTGCTTGAGCTGCTCTCTCAGGGATGAGAAAAGGACCCGATATCAAGCAGCTTGAGGAGGGGATCTGCCAAGGGGCGCGTGGCTTGCTGGCTCGGGCCATCACCCTGATCGAGTCTCACCACCCTGAGCATCAACGCCTCGCAAGACAGCTCCTCGACCGCCTGATGCCCAAGACTGGGAACAGTCATCGCCTGGGAATCACAGGAGTTCCGGGGGTGGGCAAGAGCAGCTTTATCGAGAGCTTCGGTTTGATGCTCTGTGAGACTGGGCGCCGTATCGCAGTCCTGGCGGTGGATCCCTCCAGCGGTCTCAGTGGGGGCAGCATCATGGGGGATAAGACCCGTATGGAACGCCTCGCCAATCACCCCAATGCTTTTATACGCCCGAGCCCCAGCGGAGGAAGCCTGGGAGGCGTCGCGCGTCGAACGCGGGAGACTCTCCTGCTCTGTGAGGCAGCGGGATTTGACCTGATTTTAGTAGAGACGGTGGGGGTGGGGCAGTCGGAGATCGCCGTCGCTGAGATGTCCGATCTCTTTATCGCATTGATGCTGCCTGGGGCGGGAGATGAGCTACAAGGCATTAAACGGGGCCTCTTAGAGCGCGCGGATCTGATCATTGTCAATAAGCTGGATATAGATCGACCTCGGGTGTTGAGTGCGGTTCGAGACTATACCAACGCTCTACATTACAGCCAAGCTTCTCATTCAGACTGGCAACCTCAAGTCTTGAGCTGTAGCGCTCTGAGCCTAGAAGGTTTAGCTGAGGTATGGACTCAAATACAGGCTCACCGCCTCGCTTTGAAGGAGAGCGGTCGCTTTCAAAAGCAGCGTCAAGAGCAGCAACTCCGCTGGATGTGGAACCAGATTGAAGAGGGTTTACAAGGGCGTTTCCGAGAGCACTTTGCCGCCAAGCTTCCTCGAGTTGAACAGCAGGTACGTCGGGGACTGTACTCGGCAACTCTCGCAGCAGATCAACTCCTATCTGAGTTTTTCAGTACGTATCCCCAATAGCTGTAGTTTCTTAAGCATTGAACTAATAATATCCCTTAATTGATACTTAAATCCTGCGAATGGGTATTCCCTGAGATCTTCTGCAGTGATTGATCAATGCTAGAGCTTCTGGGTTGGGCCAAATTTGTGGTGTTTTTTGATATTCTTGAGGAAATTCTTCAAACGATGAGAATATCGTATTCATTTTTGAAGCTTGCCAAATATGCCAAGATTGAATCACACGCTCATTCTTCTTTAAATAGAGAATCATATTCGATGAAATTTGTTTAAGTCTGTTAATGTTCTCAGAGAAGTGGTGCAATAGAAGCCCTGCATCTATCGACACGATAAATCTCATTTCTCCTGATTTGACCATGAATTCGATTAAATTGTCGATATATTCTAATGTGTCATTATAGCTAGAATCTCTAAATCCAACACCTGAGAATTCAAAATATTTGACATTTTTTTCTTTTAGTTGTGAAATTAATGATATACCACACCTTGACATTATAAGGCAAAGTTTAAACAGCTTTGTTGCTGTGGATACATAGATGATATCATCAAGTTTCTTGACCATTTTTTTATCATCAAAATCATTTGAACATACATGGTCTACGATAAATATTGGATGACATCTGCAATCACTTATAGCAGTTGAAATATTATCAATAAAATTATCATCACTTCCAATAATTCCTACAGAATGACATATTTTTGATTGTAGATTATCTATATTTCCATTTAGGTCTATATAATAAATATGTCGTTGTTCCTGTTCACGAACAAATTCAAGAATATTTGTAGTTTTTCCAGTGTTTGTTCTACCATAAACGATCATGACAGATTCAGTTTTTGAATCATCGAATAATAGCAGCTGATATTTAAATTCATTTACATTATTTATTCCGTTAGTATTCCCATTAGAACTAGAATCATAGGTCACTGTGGGCATTTTTTTTGTTGGTGTACGTTTAGATTTCAATGTTTGTTGAACTAAACCACGTGCAGCCAATCCAAGCTCGTTTGCTGAACTAAAACGCTCTGTTGGCGTCTTCATTAGACATTTATTGATTAATAATACAATATTATTTGAGATCCTAGGGTTATATAATCTCGGATCAGTTGGTACTCCATTTAAATGCATTTCTTTGATGTCTTCGACGTTTTTCGGGCTAAAAGGATATTTCCCAGTGATCAAGAAAAAATAAGTGATTCCAAGTGAATACAAATCTGAATATATCGATGCTTGTTCTCCTTTCCAAATTTCAGTTGCGATCGTCATTGGAGTTCCTGCAAATATATCTAATCCGCTTGGTTGATTGTTGGTATTAATTGCCATACCAAAATCACCTAGCTTTACATTATTGTTCTTATCAACCAGGATGTTTCCAGGTTTTATGTCTCGATGAATAATGTTGTGTTGATGTGCTGAATCTAAAGCTGAAGCTAAACGAATTAATATATCTGTCGCTTGTGTGATATGGTATGGGCCTTTATTCATTACTGTCTGCTCTGCTGACAGTCCATTAATATATTCCATTGCTATATAGAATATCCCTTTATGTTTTGCGGCACTAAAAATTTGGATCACATTTGGGTGATTGATTCTCGCAATTTGTCTCGCTTCGTTGAGAAACCAAGCTACAGGATTGAGATCATCTCTATTTTTGATGCGCCATGATAGGACCTTTAATGCTGTTTCTCTGTGAAGAGCCTCATCCCACGCGAGATAAACAGACCCCATCTGTCCACGACCAATAAGCCTTTTGATACGATAATTTCCAAATTTATCGTTTATCTTTATTTCTGATTCCACATTCATTCTTAAGTTATTGTTGATTATTCTTGGTTTTCTTCATCGATTTGGCGGTATAATTCCAACAAAATCCGTTGTGTGTTAAATGATATATCGATATCTATAAATTTGTTTTTCATTGAAGATGAAAAAAAATTAAATTGAGTTGTTGTTATAGATACAATCTCCTTCATAACGTGAATAACTTGAGCCTCTATCAGTTTTTGCATATGGTTTTCATTTAGAATAGATGATTCACTCAGGTAGAAGAATAATTGTCCACTGCTATCAAACTTAAAGGTTTCCAAAACATGGAAGAGAACATTTAAAGGAACAGATGCATATTTCACAATAAATTTAATTAGAGATTCAGCTGAACTGTCAACAAAACAGATGCTTCCACCCTTCAAAAATATAAAAATACCTTTATTGTTATACGATAGCGATAAAACACCTGTATGCTTTTGAACACTTAAGAACTCGAGCAAATCTGCTATAGGAAACATCGAAAGCTCTCCCGATAACATTGGATCATCGGTTTCTAAATATGCTTTGGGGCTATATGCTGATTTTTCGTACGGTGGAATAAACGAGAAAAAGGAAGAATTATAGTTTTTTCCTATGTTTGAGTTACCTTCGACATATGAACAAATAAATGATTCAATCGTCTTCAAGTATTCTGGAGTATCCTCTTCTATTTGTTGGATGAAATGTTTTAGTTTTTCTTTTAACCCACAAACAACCATACACCATGCAGAATAAATCTGAACATTGATATCCTTTTTAGCATCATCCGAGAGTTCATTTAGCTTTGTAAGAAGATTTTTATTGATTGGTTCATTAAGACAATTTATAAATTTAACGATAGATAATGTATCGAGTTTATCTACCTTGGTTAATAAACTCAGAATTATTTGTGTTTTACACCCCAGATGAAAATTTTGCTCATTTAGAAAACAACTTACCTTAGAATAATCGTTATTCTTGATTGAATATTTAGCAAGTAGAGATAATGCTTCAAAATTGATGCCTGAGATTGAAATATATCGCGTTATTACCAGATATGATTTTGGATAGTCGCCTATCCAGTCTAAAATGATCGATTTTGTTAATAAAGATTTTGACAATGCTTCTTGGTTTCCCAATGATTCGAATAGATCTATAGCTTGGTCAACCTGCTCAATCGCTTGATTTGTTAGTCTAGATATAAAAGATGCGTTTGATTGCATTAGAAGAGATGTTGCATATATTGTATTATTCTTTATTTCAGATGCAAATCTGACCAATTGTGTCGAAAATAAGATCGATTTTACCCGATCATCTGTTTGAATAAGCAGGCAAACTCCTAATAATGATGCAATCCATCGAATAGACAATGAATTCTTTTTGTCCTTTGAGATTAACCGAATATAATCTATATCAACACCTCTTCCCGAGATAATTGAGGAAATGATATTTCTAATTCGTATTATTGCTTCTTGACTAGAATCTTTTGAGAGCAGATCCAAATATTTATTGATATTAAGATCCTGTTTAACAATAGAGTCATTTAAATCATCATACAACAAATCTGAATTACTGAGAGTTGTTTCCTCTATCTGTTGTATTTGAGCTTCATTAGATGATTGTTCATTATTTGTGCTGTTTTGGTTCTTTGAAAGGAATTCATCGATATTTATCAGCTGGATATTTCGGTTGATTAATTGGAAATTACTGAAAAGCATGTCTGTGCTGAATATTGTCCAAATTGTATATTCCCCCATAAAGTGAATAGAATAATTATGCAAATTTGTATAAAAAAGGGCTTCTTTTCGTTTACCTAGGCTGAATATCTGAGAAATTTTCGTTAAATATTCTATAAACGTTTTTTTAGCGAAAAAAGCTTCTTTTCCATGAGCGAAAAGAAGCTGTCCATCTAAATTAAATATCTTAATTCCCAGGAGATTCGGTGTAAGAAGAAATTCATCCATAATTAACCTGACCAAAAATTTGATGTTTAATCAATGAAGTTGTTTAGCGAATTTTTGAAGGTTATTCTCATTTGTGGGTTGGATATCTCTAGAGCAAGCTCCTCAATCAACATTGGAAGATGTTTTCTTGAAAATGTACTCCCTTTAGATACTCTTTTTACCGCTTTTTTAACCAAAATACGAGCCATTGGACCTACATATCGTCCTAATTTCTTTGAGCATTCGGATAATATCTCAGAATCATGTTGAGTCAATACTTGAACTTGTGAGTTGATTCCTGAAACGCCAATACCAGACCATGCAAGTCCAGAAGATGATAGTTCAGTTGTTGCGGTTGGGCTAATGACTGGACTGGTTGTCGAATAAATAGCTGGATTTTCTGGAGTCTGGCTTAAATTCTTCCCATTCTGAATTTGTTGATTGAGAACTTGGATGCCATGCTTTTTGATCAAACGCTCAATTTTTTTACTGGCGACACGAATGGCAACATTGATGAAATTTAATTGGGTATCTACTTCAACAAGTGTAACTAGTAACATTTGATCAAATCGTTTTACAATAAGGCGACCGTCTTCAAATAATGCCTGAAATTCACTCCATTCTTCACTTTGGAGTTCGAATGATTCGATCGTCTTGATTATCGCCTTGCCTGCGTGGGTAAATACTTCAGAATCATATATATTATGGCTTTTATAAAACATAATGCTGCCATTATTATCAACAATGGCAGCAGCTCGAACACCTTTCACTTCATATAAACTATCCATGATCATTTCTATCATCATCTTACTCAGCTTCCTCTATTATCTTTTTAATATTTGCTTCGCTTGAAGTGATTTTCGACGAATTTACTTTTGTTGAAAGAATAAACTCATCATTGATATAAATTATGGATGATTCATGTTTTTCTTTAAGATGGAACTGTTTTAGTTCTCCCAATCCAAACTCGTTTCCAACTTCACTTAAATGTGAAATTGAAAATGCAAAGACTGATGCCCCCATCTCTGCTTCAGGATCGTTGAATGAATCGATCAAAGATCCGTTGGTGTCGCTAAGAAATGCAGATTTGACTTCTGGGAGATTGGTGACCTTTTCGAAGATGTGCATAACCTGTTCCTTCTTCTTTCTTCCTAAAAAAGCATAGAGCTTTTATAATTTATGGAAAGCAAGGTAAAAAGTTATTTTGAAGGTGATCTCAACCAACAAAGGTTTGCTCCTCGACCTCGTCCGCATCTTCCATCCAGAGCAATGATATCAAGATTATGAACGTGAATAAAAAAGTCTGCAACGGAGAAAATGATTGATTTCTCAACCACATATTTTACAGCTTTGGGAGGCATATAAAAATATAAACTATGTATGTAATTTTTGACACCAAGCTTCATTTACGAAGCCTGACGAGCTTGGAGGGTATCGTCGAAAATGTCAGGGTGATCAGAAATGGATCGCAGCAGAGAAGATGAGATCTCGGCTGAAGATCTCATCGCTGTCAGTCATCACCTTCCAATTTCCATGATCGATGAGGTCCATGAGACCATAAGCATAGCTTAATTCAGCGGAAGCCATAAGCTGCTTGGTCAGGGTGAAGAAAGAGCCTACGCCAAAGAGCAACCCTCCATCCAAACTGTTCCATTGGTCTCGTGCCTCTTTGTTCTTGTTTCCGTTTATCTTTGCCTCGCTCTGAAAAGCCATCGCCGCGAAGAGTCCGATCCCAACATAGGGCATCACCTTGCGGTTGACTGGAAAGCGCAACTTGAGCATGGCGGGAACCTCGATATAGTCGAAGACGATGGAGTTGTCACTATCAGACCCCCCCTTGCTGTGATAGCGCCCTCCCGCAGAATAGGAGAGCACCTTGCTGATGGCTTTATCGTAGGCCGCTCCGGCGCTTCCTCCGGTATGCCCACTCCCAAACTTTGCATCGGCGCTGTTGCCGTCGTAGTAGAGCGAGGAGAAACTAAGCCCCAGTTGGAGACCGACAGTACCCTTGTTGAGTTTGGTGTTGATGTAGTTGGTCTTCTTGGGGCGTTTTTTACGAGGAGCAGTTAACTCAGCAGAGTCTGTCGAAGGGGCTGCGAGGGCAGGAACTCCCAGAAGCACGAGGCTGCTGAGAAGAATGAGGGCATTGCGCATGGGTCTTCCTCCATCTTTTTTGGTTCGGCCTACATTCGCCGGAGCGCGCCAGGAAGGCAAGCTCGGCAGCGGACGAGCTTACCCTCTGTTCATTCTAAGCTCGATTTTTCAGCGATGATCTGAACAATTCCACTGCTCCCGAAGAGCGCTAAGAGCGCTGATATGGGCAGATCTAGAAATAGGATCAAGAGCATAAAAAGCAGATGCCAGCCCCGATCTTTGAGCGCCCTGGGGGGGAAGAGGAGGCGAGGGGCAAAGGGGCGAAAGCCCAGAGAGAGCAGCAGGCCCCCAGCGATCTCGCTGGGGAGCCAGGGGCGACGCTGAGAGCGGACGATAAAGCCCGCTTTTTCCACTAAGGCTTTGAGGGCCTCAGGGCGGGGCAGGAAGAGATGGGTGGGTGCTTGGAGGAAGAGCCAGCGACCCCGGAAGAGCCGCGCCAAGAGCCCTGGCGTGGGAAGCTCGATGAGCAGCCAACCTCCCGGACGAGTGATGCGAGCCAGCTCCTCTAACTCCGCTTGAGGATCCTCAACATGTTCTAAACAGTGCCAACTTGTGATCAGGTCAAAGCTTCCGCTGGGATATTTCTGATCCCTCAGCTCGCCGCTGTCCACCCGAAGATCATGCTCAACGCGGGCGAAAGCCTCACAGCGAGGGTCAAAATCCAAACCACGCAGCTCAGCCTTCGTCAACTCTCTTAAGCCTCTGAGGAAGCCACCTAGACCACAGCCAGCATCCAAAATCTGCTCCATCTCAGCCAGATCAACTCCTAGACGTTTGAGCTGACGTTGGCTGTCTTTAGCGCGGATCCAATCAGCCGCCAAGGCTTGCTGAAGGGGTTTCTCGGCGAGAAGTTGGCGACGTGCTTTCAGCTCTTTTTCGCTGTAATAGCCGCTGTACCAGAGCCCCAGCTCTTGAGGGCGTGGGTTAAGGAGCCAACTCCCACACAGCTCACAGCTCCCATATGAGAAACTGCCTTCTCCTGCTCCCCAGAAGAGATCTTCGCTTTTTGCAACGGGCTGCAGTGAAGCCTCTGGGTGGAGAGGACAGCGATTCGCTCTCTCAGCGATCACCTAGATACCCTTTGCGGCTTTGATCATCTGTTCGATCCCCTCAGCGATGCCCCGAGGGTGGTTGCTGGAGAGACCATTGTGGACCGCATGAACCAGCCCCTTGGGACTCAACACCACCAAAGTTGGGATGCTCTTGATGCGGTACTCATCAGAGATCTGCCCTTGAGGATCAAGGAGAACAGGGAAGTCAAAACGGCGCTCTTTCATGAACACCCCAAGGAAGCTACGTAGAGCTTCAGGGCTGCCTCCTTCAGTGTTCACCGAGAGAATGAGCACCTCGTCGCTCTCTTTATAGCGCTTGTGTAAGAGCTGTAGGGCAGGGAGAGCGCGCTGGCAAGGGGGGCACCAAGTAGCCCAAAAATCCAGCACAACCACCTTCCCTGCCGCCTCCTCTAGCTGAAACAGCTCCCCTTTGAGGGTGGGTGTAGAGATCGAGGGTGGCGGAGCTCCTATAGGAGGACCACCTCCTCCTCGCTGAAGGAGCATAAAGATGACAAGCCCCGCGACAAGAAGCCAAAGAATCACTCGCTTCAAAGATCTGCTCCTTCTCTCTTGATGAGGGCTGCTCGCTTAGGGCGCCTACCCGCAATTGTCAATCCTCTAAAAAGTTTGGGAGCCCTGTTTTCAATCATAGATCCTAAGGTCATTATCTCTGCAAACGAGAGGAGTTGATGTGTCCCAAAACAAATTTGAGTTGATCGTCGCCCTGTTGATCGCCGCCACCCTGGCCGATGGAGAGCAGGACGACTCAGAGATAGAGACGGTCAAAGGGATCCTCAGGCGGCTTCTAAATGTTGAGGTCTTGCCAGGGCATGTCCTCTCCTATTTTCAACGTTTCCGCCCAGAGCGTTTTCACTTGCAAGCTATCTGCAGTGCTCTGCTGCCCTTGGATCTGCAGCAGCGTCGAGGCCTCTTGGCGCTCATCGCTGAAGTGATCGCCGCAGATGAGGTTCACGACTGGGCGGAGGATCGCTTTCTTCGATCGGTGGGAGAGGCGATCGGCGCTGCGCCAGAGGAGTATAAAGACCTCAGCTTTGAGGTAGTCGCTGCGGCGGGCTTTGGACCCCCTCCACTGCCTACAGAAGTTTAAGATGGCTTATGAACCAGCGCGAAGCAGGCATCGACCACCTCTTCGATAGAGCGCTCGCTGGCGTCCACGACTACAGCATCTTTAGCCTGCTTCAGTGGAGCGTGAGCCCGCTCTGAGTCTGCCTTATCTCGCGCCTTGATCTCTTGAAGCAGCTGTTCAAAGTGAGCTTCAATGCCTCGCCCCCGAAGCTCCAGTAGGCGGCGCTCAGCGCGCACCTCAGCTCGCGCGGTTAGAAAGATCTTCAGCTCAGCATCGGGGAACACCACGGTCCCTATATCGCGACCATCCAAGACGCAGTTCTGTTGATGCCCCAGGCGACGTTGAAGTCCCAAAAGGGCTGCGCGGACGCTGGATTGAGCTGCGTAGAGGCTAGCCGCGGCGCTGATTTCAGGGCTACGAATCGCCTCTGTGATCTCCTCAGCGCCCAGAAAAACCCGCTCCCCTCGCAGCTCAATGGAGAGCCCCTCGACGAAAGCCTGTAGCTCTGGATCCTCTGGGGCACGCCCCGCTTGACGCGCGGCCAAAGCGACGCTGCGATAGAGCGCTCCTGTGTCCAGGCGCTGAAAACCCAGGCGCTCAGCGAGCCGAAGGCTGACGCTGCTCTTCCCCGCTCCAGCGGGACCATCCATCGCGATGATCATCTAAATTCACTCCTCCATTCATCAAGAGACTCTAGAAAATCGGGGTAGGAGACCGCTGCGATCTCGGCCCCTTGGATCTCAAGGGGATCCAGAGGGAGAGAGGCCAGAGCCAGAGCGATGCGGTGATCTCCAAAGCTTTTTAGAGGAGCAGCCCTCATCGGTGCTCCCCCCTGGATGATCCAACCGTCAGGGCAGGCTTGGATCTGAGCCCCCAGAGCGCTTAAATTCTGAGCCATCGCCTCAATTCGATCGCTCTCCTTGAAACGCAGCTCAGCGGCCCCTGTCACTCGCGTCTCGCCTTGGGCAAAAGCCCCCAGAAGTGCTACGAGGGGCAGCTCATCTAGACCACGCAAGCTGAGGGTCCCGGCGATCTCAGCGCCCCGCAGCTCAGCCCCCAGGATCTCAACTCGACCGACAGGCTCTCCAGAGGCCCAGCCAGTCTCCTCCACACAAAGCGAGACCCCCATCTCTTTGAGGATATCCAGGAAGCCCAAGCGGCTGGGGTTAAGACTGATCTCTTCGGTACAAAGAGGGCGTCCGCTGAGAGCCGCTGCTGTCCACCAAAAGGCCGCCGAGGAGGGATCCCCAGGCAGGCGCCAATCCATCGCTGGGAGGCGGTCGGGGGGCTCAAGTCGATGACTAAGCCCCAGACTTGAGAGCTTAACTCCCATCTCTCGCAACATTCGCTCACTGTGATCTCGGCTCGGTCCCAGTTCAGAGATCTCGCTCACCCCCTCAGCCAAGAGCCCAGCCAGGAGGGCCGCGCTCTTCACCTGTCCGCTGGCGAGGCCGGTGCTCATCAAGGTCCCTCTCAGAGAGCGACCCTGAACCCGCAGCGGGGCGCCTCCTGAAGCAGTCGGGCTGAGCCGCGCTCCCAGCGGAGCCAAACAGCGCGCCAAGCGTCTCATCGGGCGGGCACGCAGGGAAGCATCCCCATCAAGAACGCTCTCAAAGCTCTGCCCCACCAACGCTCCGCTGAGCAGCCTCAGGGTGGTGCCGCTGTTGCCACAGTCGATCGGCTCTCTTGGCGCGCACAGCCCTCGTAGACCGCGACCCTGAACCAGCAACCCCTCTTTCTCCCTGAAGATCTCCACGCCCAAAGCTTGCAGCGCTGAGATGCTGTGCTGAAGATCAGCCCCCAGGCGGCTCCCAAAGCCTCGGATACGGGAGCGACCCTCAGCCAGGGCAGAGAAGATCAGGGCGCGATGTCCAATCGACTTATCTCCAGGCAGACGCAGGATCTTCAAGCCCAGAACTCCTTGATGGGCTCATCCAGAGAGCTCGGATCGATGGGGGCATCAAGCCAACGAAGCCCCTCCACCTTAGAGAACCAAGTGCTTTGGCGCTTGGCATAACGTCGAGTCGCGGTGATGGTTCGAGTGAGGGCCTCATCCAGGCTCAACTCTCCATCGATGACCGCCGCCAAATGACGATAGCCCAAGGCACCCATGCTGCGCAGTTGAGGCGCAAAGCCCACCGCCATCAGCCCACGCACCTCCTCTAGAAATCCCGCCGCCACCATCTGATGAACCCGTGTCGCGATACGCTCCCTCAGCTGCTCCCTCGGGCGTCGCAGGCCAAAGATCAGAGCCTCGTGTCGCTCTGGGGCGAAGGCGTGCTCTCGCTGCCATGCTGAGAGGTTCTTGCCGCTGCTCAGGACAACCCCCAGCGCTCTCAAAGTACGTTGAGCGTCTCGGGGAGCGATACGAGCTGCGCTCTCAGGATCCAGCTCCTTCAGCTCTTGATGCAGAGCCTCAAGTTCTCCCGCTGCGTGACGTGCTTGAAGCTGACTGATAATCTCAGGAGCCACTGGAGGGGTCGCGCAGAGGCCATGCAGGAGGGCGCGTAGATAGAAGCCGGTGCCGCCACAGACGATGACTCGACGGCCCCGCTCCTGAATCTCCTGGAGGGCTAGATCCGCCGCCTCTAGATAGCGACCTGCGTCGAAGAGTTCTGAAGGCTCCACAACATCGATAAGGTGATGCTGAACCTCCCCCAGTTCCTCAGGGCTGGCCTTACCTGTACCGATATCCATCCCCCGATAGACTTGGCTCGCATCTGCGCCCAGGATCTCTGCCCCCCAGCGCCGCGCCAGAGCGATAGCGAGGGCGGTCTTACCTGTAGCGGTAGGGCCAACAATACAGAGCAGCTTCATCTGAGATCTCAGCTCCCTAGATCCAGTCAGATCGATGCAGGATTAGGGCGAGGCGTTCAGATTACAAGAAGATTAAGGAGCCTGAACCTCTGGGTGCAGCCAGCTCCTAATTTTTTGAGCCTGAGGCTCTGCCTCCTCCAATCAACAGAAGAGAAGCCAGCAGAACGACAGGGCCTTTCTTGGTGAGGGTGAGTTCATCAAGGATCTTCGAGGTTGAGATTTGAAGGGAGTGATCTTGAACCTGCGCCTTCAACGCTTGGATCCTGAGAATGGCTCTAGAGGAGACTCATCAGGGCGCTTTGATAGATTACGAGCCTTTATACTTTTAGAGGCGGTGGGGATCAATCCAAGGGGAGCAGCTCAACGCGGGTCTTGTTGTCATCAGGGCGGAAGAGCACCTGAAGCCTTAAGCTCAGGCGAACGCTGCCATCCTCTTGGAGCTCGGACAGATAGAGATAACGAGGAGTTGCCATCAAACCACCCTGATGCCCTCGAGCGCTCAGACGCTCCTGAAGCCTGGACTCAATCTCTTTGATGTTGAGCTTAGAGCGGAGCTGATGACCCTTAGGGCTCAGGCGGCTCCAGCGCCCCAAAACCTTACGAAGTTGCCCGTCGGGGTGATAGCTGAAAATCAAGCGATCTCCCTGCACAGGAACCCCTTGGATGAGACGTTGAATATAAACCTTATGGCTGTGCAAGCTCTTATGCACACTCCCCTTCTCCATGCGAGCGCGCATCAACTTATGATGCTTTGGAGGAGCCATCTCTGAGCGAGGGATCCCCAGCTCCTCCAACAACTCTAAGCTTCTCTGAGCGAACTGCTCAGGCTCTGAGCTGCTTGTGACTGCTCGCTGCGCTCCCTCTCGAAGTTGAAAGAGGAGCTGCCCTCGCTTGGGGTTCAGGCTGTAATAGAAGCGCGCCGAGCGCCCCTCCAGCCTGCGCCCCTGACGCTTTAGTTGAAGAGGCTCTCCATCTCCGAGGGTCCAGGAGACCGCCTCAGGGCTGAGATCTAGGCTCGCGTCAAAGCGCAGGGCCTCTTGAGGGAGCTGTTCCAAGCTGGGGGGCGCCTCCAACTCGAAGTGAGGGGCGGCTTGTGCAAAGCTGGCGCTAAGGACGATAAGGAGGCTCAGGGAGCGCATGATCTTCTCCAAAATTGGGATTTTCTGTCAGGTGGAGTGCTGAGGAGTAGCTCAGTCGATGGCATTTCCGCTGCTGGGATCACAGCCTGAGATATAGTAATAGTAGCTGTGATCAGGATCACCTGTCTTATTTCGATCGGCGAAGCCACCGTAATCGAACTGCCTATCAGCCTTACTCTCAGACTCAGCCCAGATGATGGCGGTGGGGCACTGATCGTTATCTGAGCCGATGATGTTGCGGTGCATCTCATCCATCCAGTTGTCACCCAAGCCGTTGCTATAGGAGGCTTCGGCGAAATCTTCCAAGTGGTTGCGATCACGGCGGGAGTCATAACTCACCCCATGAAAGCCCAACCAGGTCTTAAAGCCGCTGCTCTGAGCGTCCCAATAGCCCCCATTGTTCCAAACGGCGTACTGCCCGGTACGGCAAGCCGCCAGGATGACGATCTCCAGATCATCTCCAAAGAGCATATGGTTATCTGAGCGAACAGAGCATGTGTGGTTTGTGCCATCACCCATCTTCACTGAGCTATAGTAGGTTCCAGAGCTGGCATGGTGAGAGCCATGCGAGCTGATCAGGGCTACATCAGCGTGATCCGCGCCTCGGTTATCATGGCTGTCGTTGCCCCAGCTCTTCTTGCTGATGTCGGTCCAGTCCTCATCATCCACCACAGCGTCACGCTTCAGGCTGACTTGATCCCAGTCTCCATCACCCTTCCATTCGTTAAAGACATCGTAGAACACCTCCGCGAAGGCCACGGACCAGCTCAGATCTTTGGAGGTCTTGCCGGGCATACAGGCGTTGCTGCTGGAAAAATCATCGATACCAAAGGCCGCCATCTCAGCCTCGGCCTGGGCAGCTCCTGCGCTGAGGAGGCTGGCCAGCCCCAGAGCAGACACAGCTCGACTGAGAGTCTTAATCAGGGTCATCATCTTCTCCGTTGATTTTGTGGGCCACGCTCTATTCGCTTGGCGGCTTCAGGAGGATATTCGCGGGCTCAACCAGATCCTGACAATCTTTTTTTCGAAGCTGTCTGCAAGGCTCTCTTTGTTGCTCGGGGATGCAGATAAAGGGGAGCGCAGCAGGGTGGCAGAGGTTAAACCTCTAGGCTCACGTACGGTTCTGCGAGCGCCTGGAGCTGAAATCCCTTCAGGCGACTCTCCGACCCATCAATTACGTGATTATTATGGATATGCCGAAGGGTATTTCGAGACTCGTGAACATCTCAAGGCTGGTGTAGGGCACCTCTATGCCGGCGTGGTCAGTGTTAGAGCGATAGCCCAGGAATACGTCGATCTTTGCCGACTGCTTCAGAGCGATCAAATAGTCGCGGGCGGGACCGATCTGTCGCCAAAGTGCATCGATGTGGTCCTCGAGCGGATGTGCCTCGGGGATGTCAGGTTGGAACAGCCAAGAGTCTTCTCTAAAGGGGGGGCTGGTCGGGGCCTTACGCTCGCCCTTGCGGCGGCTCGACGTGGGCTTGGCTCCGATTTTCCGGGTGATCTTCTCCAAGTCCAGATCCCCACCGGAGATCCGCAGTGTTGCTGAGTACGCGAAATACGTCGGCTCGTCAGGCTCATCCCCAGCCAGAGCGCCCCGCAGTGTCTTAAAGCTCTTCATGGTCCACCGGTTTTCGCTGCTACCTAACGTCCCGCCATTCTGCTGCGCCGCCAGCCAGGATGACAAGCACAGCGGGGTGCTCATCCGCCATGGAAGATGTAGCCTGAAAAGGACCCTCCTCCGCAGCGCCGGATTTTCTCAGGCAGCAAGCCTCCTGGGCTTGAGTCGAGTAGTGTCCGGATCCACTTTGAACTCAGCTCGGAAGGCAGGCCTGAGGAGATTCCAAGCGTCATCTACTCTGCCACTCCTCTGAAGGCTGCGTAGCAGGAGAATGGCTTGGCCTCCTTCATGTCGCCAGCTTATACCTGAACACTTCATTCGTTGCGTGATGAGGGTCTTACAAGCGGCCTCCTGAATGCCGCTTCCGATAGGACGACCTTGG
>CAYLJJ010000008.1:0-110320 GCA_964384025.1 uncultured Nannocystaceae bacterium | reverse complement strand
AAAGTCTATGCCCATCTTGAAAATTGTGAGGTGCCCGGACTTATTGAGAAGTTACATATTAAAGAATATCTAAATAGGATAAAACAGGCTCAGAAGAACGCTGTTCTGTGGATCTCCGAGCGCCGAGGACACTGTAATATCAACAGGCGTGAAAAGGAGGTGGCGTTAAGGAGCTTGGTCAGATGGGTTGAGCAGGGAGAGCGACCTAAGGATCGACAGTTCAAGATCGACATCAGCCGCAGAGACTCAGGCGCTCGACATGAGGGCGGTCGGGTCTATGGCAAGGTGATCAAGGTCAGTGAGGTTTATGGGAGCCTGGAGGCGAACTTCGCGAGGAAGGACTTGAAGGAGGCCAAGATCAAGCAGGACTCCTATTTCTATGTTGGGTTCAAGGACAAAAAGTTCAAGATATTCCTGGGTTATACATATAGTGATGTAAAGCAGGGGGAGTGGATCTCATTTTTGACAGCTGATGATTTCCTGAAGGTCGCTCGAAACTGGGACAGCGCTCAGGAGATGCTCAAATGTAAAGCGGGTGATGAGATCTACTTAGAACCTGGGCCTCTCCGCCAGCAAGGAGTGGGCTCAGATGGGCCCTGAGGGCTGCTTGGTTGAAATCATGATCGAGGCTCTCAATGATACCTACGGATCAACCGCATCCTCTCAGAATTAGAGGTATCTAGGCCACCAATCTCCGTCAATGTCTCCAGGGCGCTGTCAACGATATAGAGGCGATCATCATTGGGTAGCCACTCCATCTGTTGGGGCAGGATCGCGACATCAGAAAGCCGCTCCCGATCTAAGCCCACGGTGAGGCTAAACTCAAAGCGTGCGTCGATCATATGGGGCAGCTTGCCTTCTGGGATCCCACGATCAAACGCGCAGCCTGATGCTTGGCAGCGCTCATGGTGAAAGGCGTCTATACGAAAGCGAAACCAATCACTCTCAAAGGTCTCCCCTAGACGCACGCGACTCTGACGCTCTACACGCTCTGGCGCAATGACACACTGCCCTTTCTTGTTGATCCAGGGGTGGCGATGTTTGGAATAATCTCCCGTGAGCAGCCAGGTGTCGTTGGCTACGCGGATACGGTAGTAGATAAACTGAGCCGCGCAGACCTGGAGGGGAGCGTCAGGGGCAGAGGCCAACTTTGGAAGAATAGAGCGTTCATCTCGGGGGAGCTGAGGGCTGTAGTTCAAGCGAGGTTCTCGCTCCAGATCAAGCCTATGGGCGCTGAGTTCGGTGATTCGATAACGCAGCGGTTCCCGCAGAGTAGAAGCCTCAGAGTTCTGAGCAGCCTCGGTGAGCAGACGGCACTCAGGGCGATCCGCCTCTTGGGCGCTGAGAGGGACGAAGACCTTGACCAAGAGGACATCTCCAGGCTCCACCCCCAGCTTGCAAAAGTCTACTTCGTAGTCCAGGAGGCTCCAATGATCTGCGTCCTGGCGTTGACCAAACTGCCCTGTCCGGCTCTCGCTGTCCGGCAGTAGGCCTTCGTAGCTCAGAGAGAAGCTATCCGCGATGATCTGCTTGGGATCCTCCTCCAACACCTCCACTCCCTGTAAGCCGCTGAGGCGGTTGGGGGTTCGTTGATAGAGCAACTCAGCGCTCTCAAGGAGGCCCTCCTCATCAAAGCCCACAGGAATACACTCAGTGTCCGCCTCAGCGCCCGGCTCTTGAGCACGACAGAACAGAGGATGACGGCTGAGATCTTTGGCTGGGGCGCTGTTCTTATAGAGCAGCTGAGGGGGATTCAGCACCGCGTTGCTGCGCGCTAAGGCGGAGCGGAAGAGGTTCAGCTCCTCGTGGAAGAAGCTCCGTGTGCTGCTCTGTACCAAGGGATCCATACGCCCCCGATCCCGATCTTGATCAGCCCCCAAAATTTCGAGCGGCTGTGCTGTGAGCTTGGAGAAGGGGATCGGCCCCTCTACATCTAGGATCATAGGCCACTCCTGAGCGTAGCCTCCAAGCTGATCTTCCAGCCCGCTGACCTCCCAGGCGATCCCATCCTCAACGATATAGAAGGCGGTCACGCAGATGTTGACCTCACAGAGATCTCCCTCCAGATCCCCATCGCTGTCGAGCTGATCGGGATCGGGGTGTCGAGGGCAGAGATCCAAGAGGTTTTTAACGCCATCTCCATCCAGGTCTCCTTCTGGATCAAGGAGATCTCCCTGAACCCCTGGAGTGTGAGGCTCGCAGCTCTCATAGAGGTTGCTGGCGGTGCGGGCGTAGATCTCATGGCCATCCTCGGTGAGCAGGGGGGATTGAGCGCTGATCTCGATAGAGCGCAGCTCAGAGTCATCTGTAATGAGCAACACAGATTGACTCTCACGACGCTGCCGAGCAGCCATCGAGAGCACAGGGCGAGAGACCGAAACTCGAGCGAGGGCCAAGCTGCCCAAGTCCAGGCGTAAGAGGCGGGCGTTGGGATCGATGATATAGAGAAAGTCGCGCTCCTCAGCTCCCGCGTAGCCTTTGAAGGACTCCAGGGCGCTGGGTCCTACAGAGACTCCCGCCCCCGCCTCGTTGTCATCTGAAGCGGCGTAGCACTCAGGATCCTGTCCAAAATCGATGAGGCCATCTCCATCATCATCTAGGCCATTTGAGCAGGCGGGATCTCGCTCAAAGTCGTAGCGGCTGGAGGCTCCCTCTGGATCGGTGCAGCCTGGGTCCTCCCAGTCGACGAGTCCATCCCCGTCGTTGTCCTGGCGATCCGCACAGAGCGCTTCCCCCAACTCACGCCCCTCCATCCCATCCAACTCCTCTTCATCCCCCTCATCGGCGCAGCCAGGATCAGCACGGTCGATGAGACCGTCTCCATCGTTATCCTCCCCGTCAATGCAGGCGGGGAGCGGCCCCTCCCAGTCGAGATATCGACTCAGACAGAGTTCATCGGCACAGCCACTGAACTGTGATTGACAACCCTCATCTTCAGCATCAATGAGCCCATCCTCATCATTGTCCAACTCATCCTCACACTGGCTGAGTTTGGAGCAGGGCGGGTCTTCAGGCTCCGGTTTTTGAAGGCGAGTCAGATAGCCATCATCACAGGGGTGACGCTCATCTAAGTCGATGGTCTGAGGAGCTGCCCCGGCGCTTAGATCAAAGAGGGTCAGACGAGAAGCTTCGGCGTGAGCAACGATGAGCAGATCTCCCTCTGGAGAGAGGGCGATACGCCCTGGGCGCGGCTGACAAAGCCCCTCGATGCAGCCCTCTCCAGGCTCGCAGGAGCCGCAAGCGGCGCCTGAGCTGGGCAGACTCCAGATCCTCTGGAGCGCGTCAGCGTCACCCGCCCCCAGCGCCTCCAAGTCCAACTCTAAGATCTGACCCTTGAGAGGCGCGGTGATAAAGGCCCGTGGGGGGATCGAGAGGCTACCCGGCTCCAGCGCCCGGGTGATGGGCGGCCAGATCGCTAGATCTAGGAGAGGCCCTGAGTCCAGCTCAACCCGAAAGCTCTCACGAAGCTGATCATCACGGAAGATGAGTGAGAGGCTTCCGGTGCTGGAGTTGAGGGTGAAGATGAAGTCTCCCTGAGGGTGGGCGCCGATGCCGCTGACCAGATCATCTACAAAGAGCGCGGTCATACCTGGGATGCTCTGATCCACATCTAAAATCTGCTTGCCCCCCTTTGCAGCGTCGAGGTTAAGGAGAGTGATCTCTCCTCGGGTGGGGCTGCCCACATAGCCTCGCAGGGTTCCAGCACGCCTTGGAACACAGGGTAGGGTGATCGGCTGAGCGGGAATCTCACCACAGCCTCCCTCTCCAGGGCTGGGAGGTCCAGGCTCTTGCTCAGGGCTGGGGAGCCAGTCCCCCGTCTCTGGATCTCGAGCAGGCTCACAAGCCCAGTCGATGACACAGCCCTCCTCCTCTATCGGCCAGCAGCTCTCCTGATCAACGAGGAGATGAGCAACATCATCATCCGCTCCGGTTCCCATACGGCTGCGACAATCGCATTCTACGCGCCCCAGACGCCGCAGCGTCTCTCCCTCCCACTCAGTGCAGCCGCAGCCATCCAGGGGCAGCCCCTCAAAGCCTGCTGGGGAGTCATCCACGCAGCGAAAAGTGATAAAGCGCGCCCCAGGGATCTCTGTCAGCGCAGGGGTAGAGGCAGGATCACAGCCCAAGAGGAGCAGGAGGAGAGGGAGGAGAACTTTGAGCATAAGGCGCATCACAGGATGGTCGCTAAGAGTTGGAAGCGGCTGGGAGAGCCGGGCTCAAGATCGAGGACCGCGAGGCTGTGATCTCTAAAGTTGCTCACATAGCCTCGGAGCTGCCCTGCACCATCAGGGAGGATGGCGATATCATGCGGTCCTGTTCCTACGTCGATCCGCTCGATCACCGCTTGGATGGCTGGATCGATTACCAGGACGCGATCATCATTAAAGACGCTGACATAGATCAGCCCCTCCCCTTTCTCATCCAGGAGACGATCAGCCTCTCCCTGAAGGAGTTGAGAGGCGGCGCGATGCTCTCCAGGGCGTAGCCCCGCTACCTTGACTCGGTTGGGGGCGCTGCCTACCGGGATAATCGCCAAGAGGCGGTTTCTGGGCAGGCCCTCAGCGTTGATCGAGACATCATAGATGCGCAGGCTATCGTCCGAGCTGCTGGCGACATAGAGCAGGCTGCCATCCGCGCTGAAGTTGAGGCCGCGGGTGTGGCCTCGCTCTGAGTAGGGGTCCACCAAGATGTTCTGTCGTAGGCTGAGGCTACAGGCGTCTCCCAGGAGCCCTGAGCCCTGACTCAGAGCGCTGTTCTCCAAGACACGGATACGCTGTCCACCGCGATCGGTCACATAGACCCAGCCCAGGAGGGGATGCTGTGCGATGTTGGAGACGCCTCCCTCTAAGTTGAAGGCGCAGCCATAGATGGGGGCTTGATCCCCAGTCACGCTCCAACTGGAGACTAAGCCCCGCTCTAGATGGCTCAGATAGAGATGCTGCCCGTCATAGCTCAGGCCAAAGGGATCGCCCGCCAGATCCGCATCTGTTGTTCGATCTGTCACCCAGGCCCCTCCACACGAGGAGCCACCGCAACGGAGATGCCCTTGCCCCGACTCCTCCGCCTTGATCGAGAGCCGCACGATGCGATCATCATCGCGAGTGCTCAGGAAAGCCAGCACCTCCCCCTCTCCCGAGGCGGGCCGCCCGATCACCATATCTCCCGCGAAGAGGCCCACGCGGACGGTGGCCTCAGGCAGCAGATGGCGCTCAAAGCTGTCATAGACCATCACGGTCCCAGCGTTGTATTTCCGATCGAAGATGGCGTTGGCGATATAGAGATAGCGGCCATCTGGATGGCTCGCTAAGGCCATAGGGTTATGCAGGCTATCATCAGGAGGGTCGATCCCCACCTCATCGACCCCACAGGCCACCAGCGTGAGGAAGCAAAGGAGTTGAGCAGCTCTCAGCATAAAAAAGACTCCCAGAAAGCAAGCAGAGACTTCTAACCGATGAGGGGGAGCGAATCAATCGACAGGCTCAATCGATCTGCGCAACCACCTCGCTGCGCGTGCCCCTGATCTCCTTATGGGTGCTGACCATGATCTGTGGCATATAGGGCTCGATGAGGTTCCTCAGGGCGCGACGCAGCTCAGGGGCGACCATAAGGATGGGGAGATAGCCCAGCATAGAGCAGCGCTCCGCCTGCTCCTCGATCTTACGAAGGAGGTTCTCCGCTTCTGCGGGAGCCAAGCTCAGATGAAAGCTCTCATCCATCTGCTGCATCTGTCCTCGCAGATGCTCCTCCAGAGCTGGGTTTAAGACAAAGACACGGATCTGGCCATCCTCTGATTTCATCTGGCTGCTGAGGTAGGGGGCCATACGTTGGCGTACAAACTCAGTGAGGATCTCAGGGCTCTGGGTCAGATGAATATGATCAGCCAGAGCCTCTAGGATGCTGCGCATATCTCGAATGCTGACCTGCTCCTTGAGGAGGTTGTGGAGCACTCGCAAGAGCGCCCCCATGTTGAGCTTATCGGGGATCAGCTCCTCTACAACCTTAGGGGAGGAGAGCGCGCAGATCTCCAGGAGCTGTTGCAGCTCTTGGCGTCCCAGCAGCTCATGAGCGTGTCTCCGAAGCAGCTCGGTCAGATGAGTCGCCATCACCGTAGCGCAGTCCACCACATAGTAGCCCAACTGCTCCGCTCGCTCTCGTTGATCTCGACCGATCCAGACCCCCAGGTTTCCAAAGGCGGGCTCTCGCGTGGGGATCCCTGGGATCTTCTCAAGCTGATCTTCTGACTCGATGGCCAGCTCTCGATCAAACATCAGGTCTCCCTCAGCGATAGAGACCCCCCGGATCAGGAAACGGTAGCTGCCGGGGCCCAACTCAGGGTTGTCGCGGAGCTGGATGGGGGGGATGATCAAGCCCATGTCGCTGGCATATTGCCGTCTGAGGAGCTGGATACGGTCAAGGAGGCTGCCGTCCTGGCTGCGATCTGCGAGAGGCAGCAGGCCGTAGCCCATATCCAGCTCCAAGAGATCCAGATGGAGGAGATTCTCCATCGGCTCAGGAGTTGGAGGTGCTCCTGCGCCCGCCTCAAGCTCTGAAGCCCCTGGGCTCGAGCTGCTCTCCTCCTCCTCTCTCTGAACAAAACGTGGAGCCAAAAAGAGGAGCAGGAGAGCGATCCCCCAAAAGGAAAGCTTAGGCATCCCCATCAGGCCTAAGAAGAAGAGCACCCCCGCCACCATGCGCAGGACTCGTGGAGAGGAGAAGAGCTGCTGGATAAGCTGAGAGCCCAAGTCGGTCGATTCAGCTACCCGAGAGACGATGATTCCAGAGGCGGTAGAGATCAACAGAGCGGGGATCTGGCTGACCAGACCATCACCTACGGTGAGGAGCGTGAAGGTCGCTGCTGAGTCTCCAGCGGCCATCCCCTTTTGGGTCATACCGATGATAAAGCCGCCGATGATGTTGATGGCGGTGATCAACAGACCGGCGATGGCGTCCCCCCTTACAAACTTAGAAGCACCATCCATAGAGCCATAGAAGTCTGCCTCTCGCTGAACCTCCTCGCGGCGTTGTCGCGCCCCCGCTTCATCGATGAGCCCTGCGTTGAGATCAGCGTCGATCGACATCTGCTTGCCGGGCATCGCGTCTAGGGTAAAGCGTGCGCCCACCTCAGCGATGCGCCCAGAGCCTTTGGTGATCACCACAAAGTTGATGATCACCAAGATGATGAAGATGATCGCCCCCACCACATAATTGCCCCCCACCACGGTCTCTCCAAAGGTGCGGATCACCTCACCCGCCTCCGCCTCCAGCAAAATCAGCCGGGTGGAGGCGATGTTAAGGCTGAGGCGAAAGAGGGTAGCCACCAGGAGCAGAGCGGGGAAGCCGGTAAACTCCAGGGGTCGCTCTAGATAGAGAGAGACCACCAGGATGGTCAGCGCCAAGGTGATATTGAGGGCCAAGAAGAAGTCCAGGAGCAGAGCGGGGATGGGCAGCACCATGAGGATCACCAGCCCCACCACGGCGCCAGTAAAGATCAGGTTCCCATACTTTCCCATCGAGCTTTCTAGACCTCTTTATTGAGTTGTTTACAGGGCTTAGGTCTTTGTTTGCATCACCTGGGCCAAGACCTCAGCGACAGCTCGGAAGAAGCTTTCGGGGATCAGCCCTCCCAGATCGACCGTCGCATAGAGCCCTCGGGCCAGCGCGCGGTTCTCTATCATGGGAACCCCCACGCTGCGAGCCCGCTCACGGATACGCAGGGCGATCTCATCTACTCCCTTGGCGATCACCACAGGGGCGATATCTTCGCCCGCGCGATAACGCAGCGCGACAGAGATATGGGTGGGGTTGTTGACCACCACATCAGCGGTGGGGAGCTGCTGCATCATACGGCCAAAGGCCAGCTCCTGGGCTCGCTCTCCTCGCTTTCGACGAATCTCTCCTTTGCCCTCCTGATCCTCATGCTCCTGCTTCACCTCCTGTTTGCTCATCTTCATCCTCTCTCCGATGGTAAAGCGGCTCCAGAGATAGTCCCCGATGGAGATCAGGATCAGGAGTAGAGAGACGGAGAGGAGGATCGCAAGGATATGGTCGAGGAGGTATTGTATCCCCCCCAGAAGAGGCAGCAGAGAGAGCGCCTGGATCTCCTCAAAGGCCCCTGAGAGAGTCAGGGCGACTACACTGCCCACCAAGAGGAGCTTAAGCAAGCTGCCCACCAAGGAGCCGAGCTTCTCCTTGTTGAAGAAGGTGGGGATAAACTTGGTGAAGAAGTTGAGTTTGCTGAGATCAGGTTGGAGAGATTTTAGGTTGAAGAGCAGCCCCACCTGAACCACATTCCCCAGGATAGAGAAAAGCAGCACCATCAGGATAAGGGGCGCCAGGATATAGGCCATAACCCCCACCAGATCGCTCGCCATTTGAAGAAGCCCCTCGACGCTAAAATCGATCGGCGCTCCGATCTTTAGATAGCGTTGTGCCAGGCCTGAAGCGGTTCTATAGATCCGTGCTCCCCCCAGCTTTAGAAAGGCGAAGCCCGCCAGGAGGATGAGCATAGAGAGGGCATCTCGGGAGCGAGCCAGTTCTCCCTTATCTCGAAACTCCTGGATCCGTTTCTCGGTCGGAGCTTCAGTCTTTTCGCCAGCGTCATCACTCAAAGCTAAAAACCCCTCGCCACAGAGAAACTGCCCCTCAGCGCCTCCTGCATCAGCTCCTCAAAGAACAGCGCGGTGCTGGGGATCGAGAGAGAGAGCATCAAGAGCCCCAGACTGATGCTGAAGATAAAGCCCAACACAAAGATGTTCACCTGGGGGATCGTGCGAGCGACCACCGCGAGGCCGGTGTTGACCAGGAGGACTGTGCTGATCACCGGGAGGGCCATCTGAAGACCCAACTCAAAGAGGCGCCCCCCCATAGAGAGCATCTCGCGTAGAAGATCTGTCCCATGCGAGATGCCACCCGCCAAGGGCGCGACCTCAAAGCTTTTAAAGAGCGCCTCTAGGAGCAGGAGGTGTCCGTCCAGGACGAGGAAGAGCATCAGGCCCAGGAGGCGAAAAACTTGGCTGAGCACACCCACCTGTTGCGCTGTGGTGGGATCCATGACGTTGGCCATAGCAAAGCCCATCTGAATCCCGATGATCTGTCCAGCCAGTTGAAGGGCTCCAAAGAGCAACATGATCGAGAGGCCCATCAACCCTCCGATGAAGGCCTCTCTCAACGCAGCTCCTGAGAGGAGGAGCCAGTCACTCCCCAAGGGGAGAGGCCCCGTCTTCATGCTGACGAGGAGCGAGATACAACCGACGAAGCCTGCCCGCACAGGGACAGGCACCGTTGACATCGAGAAGAGAGGGGTGGTGGTCACCAAAGCAGCAACACGGATCAGGATCAGACCAAAGGCGATCGCCCAGGGACCCGCGAGAGCAAAGAGCCCCTCAGCGTTCATCCTGGCTACCTCTCTGGTTCATCCTGGTAGGTTGGGGAGTTTGTTAAAGACTGACTGGGTAAAGTTAACCAGCCGGGTGAGCATCCAACCCCCGAAGATCAACAGGGCCATGATGATGGCGATGATCTTAGGGATCAGCGCCAGAGTCTGCTCTTGGATCTGAGTCACAGCCTGGAAGACAGAGACCAGCAAGCCGACAAAGAGCCCCAACATAAGAGCGGGGAGAGAGAGGGTCAGGGCTACGGTGATCGCCTCTTGAAAGAAGGAGACGACATAATCAGCGTCCATCTATCTACCCCAGCTATTGAAAGCTCTGAGCTAAGCTCCCCGCCATTAAGTTCCAGCCATCCACCAGAACAAAGAGCATGATCTTAAAAGGCAGTGAGATCAGGATGGGAGGCAGCATCATCATCCCCATCGCCATCAGGATGGAGGCCACCACCATATCTAAGACCAAAAAGGGAACATAGATCATAAAGCCCATCTGAAAAGCGGTCCTCAGTTCACTGAGGACAAAGGCGGGGATCAGCTGCCAGTTGGAGACATCTCGACGCTGGCGAGGGCGATCTGCTCCAGCGACCTTGATAAAGAGCCCCAGATCCTTCTCTCGGGTGTGCTTGAACATAAAGCTGCGCACGGGGGCCATCGCCGCGCTGAGAGCCTGCTCTTGATTGATCTTCTCCGCCATAAAGGGCTCCAGCGCCTCTGTGCGGACCTGGCTCCAGACAGGCTGCATCACAAAGACCGTCAGGAAGAGCGCCAGGGCCACCAAGATCTGATTGGGAGGGGCCTGTTGAGTTCCGATGGCCTGCCTGAGGAAGCCAAAGACGATGATGATGCGCGTAAAGCTGGTCATAGTCAGCAGGATCGCGGGAGCCAGAGTGAGCACGGTCAGCAGGGCCAGGATACGCAGGCCCGATACCCAATCTCCCTCTCCTCCTCCCAGAGAGAGCTGCACCTGTGGGAGCGCAAAGGGATCTGAGGGTTGAGGCGTGGCCTCCTGGGCTAGGGCCTGACCTGCTAGGAGCAGGGCAAAGAGCAGCAGGTGATGGGCTCTCATCTAGGCGCTCTGAAGTCTGCGGATCTTTTGCAGCAGATCGGCCTGCGCGGGGACGGGTCGCTTGGGCGCTTGCACTTCATCCTCGATCTCATCACAGAGGGCGCTCAGCGCCTCCTCCTCAGCGGCCTCTCGGCGAGCCTCTTCAGCGCGAGCGAAGAAGCCCCGCTCCAGCTCATCAGACTCCAAATCATCAGCTACCCGGCGAACCTGCTTAAAAGCTCGTCCCAGGCGCTGAGCAAAGCCCCCCAGGGCCTCAGAGGGGATCGCCTGGGTCGCGGGCTGGATCTGGGGTGCTTGAGGGCTGGGTGCAAGGCTCCCCATCTGGATGGGGCCTGAGGTTGCTTGAATGGAGCCTGGGTTCTTCTGGATGGGACCTGAGGTTGCCTGGACAGCTCCTGAAGTTGTGGTCTCATTGGGATGAGCCTCGATATGACTCAGCATCTGAACCCCCTTCTCGCTGCTCCCCAAGAGGAGCCACTGCCCGGCGACATCCAGGAGCAGGAGGCGCTGTTTTGGCCCCAGGATATGACTGCCCAAGGGGCGAATCAGCGGCCCCTCCAGGCCCTTGAGCTGAGGAGCCCGCAGACGACGGATCAGAAAGAAGGCGATCCCAGCCAAAAGCAGGAGCCCCATCAGGAGCGCGCTGGAGCCCAGACCCCCGCCCGAATGTCCTAGAGCCGCGATCTCAGCGCTCTCCTTGGCTTGAAAGAGGGGGCGCTCTTCAGGATCCTCAGGGCTCTCCACTTTTAGGGGAGGCACGGCAGCTTTCTGCTTTGGATTGATCGACTCTGGCTGTGCTTGGGGCTTTGGCTCGAGTTTGAGCGCTGGGGGTTCTTTCACAGGCTCAGGTTTGGCTTGAAACTCTAAGGGCTGAGGCTTACGAGCTTCTAGAAGAGCCAGAGCGCGCTGCTCGCTCAGCTGCGCCCAGCGCTGCGCGATCTCCTTATTTCGAGGGATTGAGATTCGCAGCAGCTCTCCCTCACTCTGAACCAAGATCCCTTGAAGGACCTCATCAGAGATCTTCCTCTTCATCAGGGCTTGGAGTTGAGCGCTGGGTTGACGACCTCTCAGGCTCTTAAGGAGCAGACGTTTGAACATCCGATCCTTGACAGGGAGGCGCTGAGGGCGGGCTTTTACACCAGGCAGGGTCAAGATAAGCTGCTTTCCTTCGGTGTGAAGCAGAAGATCGCCAGGGCTCAAAGGAGGTTTAGCCTCTAAGCTAAGATCCAGGGCATCAGCGCTGGCCTTGACCCTTAACTCGGTCAGGACCTTGACGCCGCCTGCCTCTCCCTTGACGGCGGTGGTGGCCAGAATCAGGGCGAGAAGATACATGACATCCCCAACAGAGCAGGGTCCGGGCCTGGGCTCAGACAGATGAAGCTAGATTTGAATCGAGATCAGCGGAGGCGGACGACACGCTCTAAGGGGGAGACGATCTCGGTGAGGCGGATGCCAAACTTCTCGTTGACGATCACGGCTTCACCTCGGGCGATGACCTTGTCATTCACCACAATATCCAGGGCTTCTCCCGCCAGCTTATTCAGCTCCACCACCGATCCAGTCTTCAACTCCAGAAGATCTCGAATCAGCAGGCGAGTGCGCCCCAGGACAACGGCAATCTCAAGCTCAACATCGTAGAGGAACTCAATATCCCGAACTCGATCCATCATGGGGAGCCTCTCACGCCGCGGCCGAATTGCAGTTCACATGCCACCATCTTCTTTCTCTCTCCGTTCAGAGGCGCCGAAGTTCATCTCGATCTGAACACGCTCTAGGACTCGAGCCCCGAGGTTCTTTGCACGCTCTACAGGCTGGATCTTAAACTTGTGGCAGCTCTCCACCAACATCTCCAGGGCGCCATGCTGCTCCTGATTTAAGGTGATGACATCGCCCAGCTTGAGCCCAAGCAGCTCTCTAACGGTGATCGTGCTGCGCCCCAAGATCACTTCAGCCTTGACCGGAACTGCTAGGAGGTGCGCGCTGATCTGCTCTGTCCAGCTGTTCTCCTGCTCTGTAGCCTCAGTCTGAATACCGCTGGAGAGGTGATGACGAATGGGCTCGATGGTGCTGTAGGGGATCACCACCTGAATGGTCCCTCTGAGGTTCTCCATCTCCAGATCATAGCTGGTCAGGACCACTACATCGCTGGAGGGCACGACCGCCAGAAACTGGGGGTTGATCTCGGTGCGTAGATACTCTCCCTCTACGGGATAGACAGGCTGCCAAGCGCGCTCCAGATCATCGATCAACAAAGCCATTACTTTGCGAATGATCATCTGCTCAATGGCGCTGAAGTCACGGCCCTCGATCCGCTCTGAGGCGTTGGTTACTCCCCCAAAGAAGTTGTTGAGGAAAGCGAAGATCAGCTTGGCTTCGATGGCGATGATACAGCTCCCCCGCAGAGGGTTGAGCTTGATGATGTTGAGACAGGAGGGGATGGGGAGGTAGTTGAGGAACTCTCCATACTTCATCAGGCTGGTGCTCTCTACATTGATCTGAAGGATCTTGCGCAGAGCGTTGGAGAGCGTGATGCGGAATTGTCGAGCGAAGCGATCATTGATGATATCCAGGGTGGGCATCCGTCCACGGATGATCTTGTCCTGGCTCAGCAGGTCAAACTTGAGCACCGTGGGCTGAGAAGCATCTCCTTCAAATTCAGCCTCCGCCTCCTCTTCTATCTTCCCTGAGTTGACCGCAGAGAGCAGAGAGTCGATCTCGTTTTGAGAGAGGATCTGTTCGGACATGAGGAGAGCTTACTCCGATCGGTTGATGCGTGTGGGGTTCACTCCTTCTTGGTGTCCCAGAGGCTGATCTCAACCAAAAAGCTTCCTGCCTCTGTGGTGAAAGGCATCACGATAACGGGCACCTTGGTGACCTGAGTGACGCTGTGATCTTTGGCACAGACTACGGTGGGGGTCGCCATTCCATACTCAACTCCCCTCTCTGAGAGCATCGCTCGCGCAGATCCAGAGATGATATTGGTGATCTCCCCTACACAGTCGATCACCTCATCATTCAGCCCTTGATAAGACTCACCCAACATACTGTTGACGATAGCCAAGATACAGGCTTGGCGAAAATTGATCGAAAAGGCGCCCAAGAGCCCCGCTCCGGCCATTCCGATGATCCCGCTGATGTCTCCTTTGGCGTTCTCATTCCGCTTGATATAGGGCCGCCCAGGGGTAGCTGCGATCTCAGCCATCATGTCGATGACATCGATGGTCGCGTTGAGGAAGGCGTTGATGAAGTTGGTGTTGAGGGGAGATTTGGCCATAAGCTCTTCTAGCAGAAAAGCAAGGCCCCATCCCAGAGCCAGCGCTTGCTCTCTCTTAAATTTGCGCTCATCCTTGATTCTAGCTGGGCCTCTCCCGATCTCTCAGGGGTCCAAACTGGAAAAAGTTCAAGAGGGAGCGCTTTAAAATTGATCGAAACCCTCCTGCCCCTGCTCGCTTGCCCACTCACGGGGGCTCCTCTTTATCTAGAGGGCGACCCCCAAGAGGGGATGTTGCTGAGCCCCTCAGGCCAGCGCTATCCCATCATCCAGGGGATACCCCGCCTCCTTCCGCCAGATCTGCTGATCCCCTTCCTGCGCGCGGTCTACCCCGAGCGCCTCCCCGCTCAGGTTGAGGCGGTCGCAGATCCAGAGCCTGCAGTCCTCAAAACCCTCACCGCTTACAGCTTCCAACATCTGAAGTTGGCCGACGCTGAGCTGCCCATCGATGATTGGAGAGCCACTTGGGATCGCTTCCAGCCCAACCTTCCTCCAGAAGCCTATGCAGCTCGCGTGGTCCTTGAGGTTGGCTGTGGAGAGGGGCGTCACTCCTACCTCGTCGCCCGGCACGCCAAGCTGTTGGTGGGTCTGGATCTCTCTCGGGGTGTGGAGATCGCCCACAAACGCGATCCCAAAGGTTTTTATGTTCAAGGAGACCTACGCCGTCCCCCCTTCCAAGCAGGAGCCTTTGAAGCCCTCTACTCCAACGGGGTACTTCATCACACCCCAGATCCTCAAGCCTCCTTTCAGGCGGTCACGAGGCTCCTTAAGCCGGATGGCTGTGCTTCAATCTGGGTCTATGGCCTCAAAGGGATGCGCTTGAGCTATCGCCTCAGCCATCTGAGCTGGATGCGCCCCCTGAGCAACGCCCTGCCCCGCTCTGGACAGCTGGCCCTGACCGCCGCCCTGACCGCTTCCCTCGAAATGGGGATCTGGACCCCCGCTCAGATCTTGAGGCGGCTTGGCCTGGGCGCTTGGGCTGATCGCCTGCCCTATCAGGACGCCGCTCAGATGGAGTGGCGCTATAAGTTCCGCCGCGTCTTTGATCGCCTCAACCCGCCCATCACCCACTACATCGCCCGAGAGGATTTGGAGCGCTGGTTTGAGGACTTCTGGGGCATTCAGATCCTCAACCCCGAGGGCCAGGGCTGGACCGCCAGGGGGCGTAAAAAAACGGCCTGAAGGCTCTGCGCCAAGATCCCCTGAGGAGTTTCTGCTAATTTCCCCTCAATCGTCTCGGTTTTTGATCCCTCCACAGATCCCATGAGGAGATGGCCCTTGAAGATCTTCATCACCCTGCTCCTGCTCAGCTCTCCAAGTTGGGCGGAGCCTCTCAGCCTCCCTTGGGGGAGCGGAGAGCGGGCTCTAACCCTGATCCCCGCCGCCGAGGAGCAGCCCCCCTCTGGTCCCCTCTCTTTCGCTCCCGCCGCTGCGGGGGGCTTCTGGATCCATGACTCCGCCGCTGGCCGTATCCTTCGCCTGGATGAGCCTGGGCAGGGCTCCTGGAGCTTCTCCTCTCCCCTCGGCGTAAACGACCTCCTTGAGCTGGAGGGGCGGCTCTACGCTATGAGCCTGATCAACCGTGTGATCACCACCTTTGATCTCCAAGGGAAGCAGCTGGAGCGCCTGCCCCTCCCTTCTGGACTTCGCCGCATCTCCAAGCTGAGAGCGGGACCCCAAGGGGAGATCTACTTTGGGACCGGCTTTCAACAATCCTTTGGTCTGGGGCTGCCTGGGGCCCGGCACAGCTGGCCGCGCCTCTCTCATGTGGATGGTCTCATCGATCCAGAGGGGGCCGCTGCCGCGCAGCTCCTCCTTAAACCAGAGGGGGTCACGCTGACGCGAGCCTCAGCTGAGCAGGGCAAAGCTGAACACCTCCCGCTCCAGGGGACCCAGGGGATCGACTCTGCTCGTCTCCTCTACCAACTGGCCGATGGAGCCGCGCTGATCTTAGTTGAGCGCATGAGGATGGAGGGGCAGCGTCTCCGTGTAGCTCGTGAGCTGCGCCTCCACAGCCCTGACGGGAGTCTCGCTTGGAGTCGAGCCCCCGCCTCGCGCCCTCTGTTCCTCCCTGCCCGAGAGTTCGCCGTGGCTGGAGGAAAGCTCTATCAGCTTTACCCCAGTCCAGAGGACCTGAAGATCTTCAGCTATGACCTGAGAGGAAAGTGATGAGACGAGCGCTGCTCTATGGGCTCTTGCTGCTCCCTGCCTTGGCTCAGGCGGATGATCGTGAGACGGTGATCACCCGCGCTCGCGCCTTCGCTTACCACCCCTGGCACTGCGGACAGCAGAATATGCGCGCGGACTGCTCCGACGCCTACCAGTCCAGCTTTGAGGTAGGAGATCATGTCGGCCTGCCCTATGACTGGGGCGGCTATATGAGCCTCCATAACTTTGATCGAGGCATCAGCAACGGCGCTGGAGCAGGCTCCTATCCTGGAGATGGCATCCTCGATTGTACCGTGGGCCTAGACTGCTCCGGCTATGTCAGCCGCTGCTGGGGAGTAGGCCACTATACAACCCGCAGCATCCCCGATATCTCTGATCCCATCGACGTAGCGGAGGTAGAGCGGGGAGATGTCTTTAACACAGAGGGTTACCATGTGGTCCTCTTCTCCCATCGCCAGCCCAACGGGCTCCCCTTCCTCTTCGAGTCGATCGGCTACGGGGTCCACCCCAGCTTTGATGGAGGCTGGGCGCAGGTAGATGGCTATATCCCCCGGCGCCATGAGCGGATCTCCGAGGGCTTACCCCGTGATCCTCTGGGGACCGCCGAGCGACCCATCGAGATCGAAGCCTTTCCTTTTAACCATGAGGGGGACACCAGCCGCTCTCCCAGCCGGGTGCTGGACCACTACTCAGCGGCTCCAGAGACCCGCGAGTGGGGTCCCGAGGTGGTCTATCACCTTCGCCTTGATCGTCCAGGGCTCATCAATGTCACCGTGCAAGATGAGGTGGGCGTGGATATCGATGTTCATCTGCTCTCCGCCTTCGCAGGGGGAAACTGTCTAGCTCGAGGACACCATGGCCTAGAGATGGAGGTGGGCTGTGGAGAGTATTTTATCGTCGCCGACTCCTGGACCAACGAAGATCGAGTGGAGTTCGCTGGCGCTTATGAACTGAGCGTGGACTTTAGCCCTGGGGGCGGTCCCTGTGTGCTTGATGAGCCCTACGATATTGAGGGGCGCCCAGGCGAGCCATGCAGCTTCCCTGACAACAGGGACTTGCCTGACTGCAACATCAACACAGGCGCCGAGGAGTGCCTTCATGATGATGAGGGCTCCTTCTGCTCAATGCGCTGCGAGGATGACAGCAACTGCCGACGGATCTCTGGCGGCTGCTGCGCTGAGATCAACCGGGGAGAGCGCTACTGCCTACCTGAAGATCGCTGTCATGTTGAGCAGCCTGTAGACGCTGGCCTACTTATAGATGCAGCGCCCCCGATAGACGCAGGGCTGCCTGAGGACGCAGCTCCTCCTGTAGATCTCGCCTCAGTGGAGGATCAAGCTCCTCTCTCCGACCAAGAACCTCCTCTGGATGAGGGCAGCGCTCAAGATCAAGCGTTGATCCAGGATGCGGTACCTCAGCCAGATCCTGACGCTGCGTCTCAACCTGATCCTGATGCAGCCCCCCAACCTGAGTCCGATGCGGCCCCTCAACCAGATCCCGACGCAACCCCTCAGCCAGATCCCGATGCAGGACGCTCTGATCTGCCTGCCCTCCAGGACAGCGCTCCAAACTCACCCACCTTTGATATGTTCCCAGCAGTTAACCCACCCCTGCACGACGGCGCCATCCTCAGCCCAGACTTAGAGCTGCAGCTCATAGAGGGGGAAGAGAAGGAAGAGGCTGAAGGCTGTAGCCAGGGCCGCAGCCAGCGGAGCTTACCCCTCCTCCTTCTTCCCCTCCTGATGTTGCTTAGGCGCCGCGAATAGAACGCTCCTCTGCGTGGTTCTCCTGAGGCCTACCGTGGAGGAGAACTATGCTGAGACTGCTCACCCTTTGCCTACTCTATACAGGCTCCATCTATGCTGAGCCGCTCTGGACAGAAGAGGTTCAAGAAACTGGGTTAACTCAAGAAACCCCTGTCACCTTTGGCGCCTTCCGTCGCCTGGCCAAGCAGGCTGCTCCGAGCGTGGTCTCGATCAGGACCGAGCTGTCGGTGCCCGATCCTCAACTCTTCTTTGGCTTCCACTTTAGGCAGCCCCATCTCCGCGTGGGCTCCGGCTCCGGCTTCCTGATTCGCTCTGACGGCTATATCCTCAGCAACAACCACGTCGTTGAGGGCGCTCAACTCATCAAGGTACACCTCCAAGATGGTCGTCAATTTGACGCCAAGCTCTTGGGGCGTGATCCCGCCACAGATATCTCTCTGCTTAAGATCGATCCAGAGGGGCAGGAGTTGCCGGTCGCTCCTTTGGGAGACAGCGAGGCTCTGGAGATAGGTGACTGGGTGGTGGCCATCGGCAACCCCTTAGGGCTCTCTCACACCGTCACCGCAGGGATTGTCAGCGCCAAGGGGCGCCGTGAGGTGCAGCCGGATGGTCGCCTGCGTTACCCGGACTTTATCCAGACCGACGCCAGCATCAACCCAGGCAACAGCGGCGGCCCTCTCTTTGACATTCAGGGTCGCGTGGTGGGCATCAACACCGCCATCAGCGCGCAGGGCCAGGGCATCGGCTTCGCCATCCCCATCAATATGGCCAAGAAGATCCTCCCCAGCTTGGCAGAAGAGGGGCAATATGTTCGCTCTTGGATTGGGGTGCAGATTCAGGAGGTCACCCGAGAGCTGGCCCTAGCTTTTAAGCTGAAGTCTCCGCGAGGAGCCCTGGTAGTCTCGGTAGTCCCTAAAGGGCCAGCAGCCAAGGCGGGGATCTTAGAGGGCGACATCATCCTGAGCTTTAATGGCCGGAAGATTCAACGACACGATGATCTCCCCTGGTTGGCGAGCACCGCAGGCATCGGCAAAGAGGTCGAGATCAAACTCTTTAGAGAGGAGCAGACGCGAAAGCTCAAGCTGGTCTTAGAGCGCTTGCCCGGCAGCGGGGGTAGAGGGAGAAGCAGGAGCCATCAAGGAACTCAACGGGAGGAGGTGATGGGGCTTCGACTCGCGCCTGTAGATGGGAAGTTAAAGGAGCGCTTGGGGATCCGCAGCGGAGCCTTGATCAAGGGCCTGGATCCCAAGAGCCCCATCGCGGTGGCTGGAATCCAAGAGGGAGATGTGGTGATCCGCTGTAATGGGCAGCGGATAAAGGGACCCAAGGATCTCAAGCAGCGCCTCGTTGAGGCTCAGAGCGGAGGTTTGGTGCGGATGCTCATCCAGCGTGGAGAGGGGCGTATCTTCCTGGCCTTTACACCCTGAGCATCAAGGATCTACTGGATGCGGATCCATCGAACCGGAGAGTCGCCTAAAGGAAAGGAGCTTCACCTTGTAGGGGGAACATGTTGTCTTGAGTTTTTTGCTTTTGAAATCAGGTTATTATGCGCTTTTCGGGGCTGTTCGCTCATCCGATAGTGCTTCGTCCGGTCGATCATTTTCAGTACTTACCCCCGTCGATTTTTCGCTCGACGCGGAGAGAGCTGAGCCTTATCTTGAGCGCGTTGATGATGGAGGAGTTTTGAATCTCGGGACACAACGCATACTCTGTGAGGGTCGTTCGAAAACTCCCGCCTTCGGCTCCTTATAAGACCTGCGGAGGCTCCCAGGCCGAGAATGGTCACGACCGCGAGGCAGCGCTTTGAAGATCTCAACGATCTGCTCGTGCGCCTTTGCTCCATCCATCTTTAAGCAACCCTTCTTCACTCCGAACCCAGCGGTTCGAGAGGAGCAAAAAATGGCATGGACCACCCTGGCCAGCGGTACCCTAGCCTCCATGACCGCCCGGAAGATAGAACTCCAGTTCTCAGAGGGGATCCCTCGCTTTTTTCTCACGGGGGATGGGCACCGAAACCCGCCTTTCAAGTGGATCGAGTCCTGTAAAGAGCTTGAACTTCACTTCCTGGGTTTGATGGCTCAGGGCCAACTCTGTGTTCATGTAGAGGAGCATCCCGAGGCGATTCGCCAATCTTCTATCCCCCTCAAGCTGCACCCCCTGCTTCACTCAAAGCGGGTCTTTGGCTGGGAGTTGGATATCTATCGTGTACTGCGACCGGTGATGGAGGTCTCCATGGGGGTCGTGGGGCAAGAGAAGCGGCTCACCGATGTGGTCTACCTGGACAAAGAGTGGGTGCGCATCAACGCCCTGCTCTGGCAGATCGGCGGAGGCAGCCAAACTCTAAGGCAGGCTCAGAGCAACTCCTTCAAGTTCAGGAGTTATTTCCAGGCTCGATCTAAGGGAGCCAAGAAGGATCTCCTCAAGGAGGCCGCCTATGATCGCTTCCTCCTCGACTGGAATCGAGCCGCCATGGTCCTGCGCACCGACGCCAACGCCTATATCGCTCGCAACATCCAGAAGGTGATCAACCAGTATCCCGATGCTACCCACCTCATCACCTGCGGGGACGCTCATATCAGCATCAACCCCCTCCAGCAATATATCCGCTTGCCTGAAGACGCTCCTGGGATCATAGATCTGACCAAGTAGAGCCTGGGATGTTACGCTCATCTCTAAGAGGCGAAGACCAACACCCAGAAACAGAATTATCAGCGTCATTCGATTGGCTCAATATGCGTTTTGAGGTCGTGAAACCAAAGTTTCTATGAGCGTATGCAATACTGCTTTTCCACGCTTTCTTACATTATGAATGAACTCAAAAAAAATATATAGTGAGATAGATGTTTCCGAGAAATACCGCGATGAGGTCTGAGCCAAGTTCTTAATTAGAGACCATACCCCATTAATATGGACTTCATAGAAACCGTCTCCATCATCATCACGAACATATTCACGTCTGCCATGATTGACTGTTTTATAAAAGAAACTCCAGTTTCCTAAAGAACAATTGCTGATGTATTCATCAGCACACATAAGGCTGCTTTGCTTAATATTATCAAGAACATAGGCTTAATTGTTTGTTTTTTTAAAATTTAGCAGCAATTTCACTACTAATTGGCTACTACTGGAAATCATTTCGAAGAGTAGAGGCTTATCATTTGCTGCTGTCCCTCTTCCTGTCTTTCCTTTAAGCCTTTGGCGCCTTGGTTCTTGACCAGATCGAGAAACTTCTTTCTTTTATCTTTATACCCGGCCAAAAATGTAAATTTATCGCATTCGACAACATCGTCCAATATTATGTGTTTTTTAAACTATTCCCTCTTTCAGTAATGTGGTCATGTTGAAAACATCACATCATCTTTATTCAGGTTTAGTTCTTTTGACATCTGATTATTGGATCGGTTCAATCCCATAAAATACAGCATTAGCATCCTTGTCTTTAATAGCTAATTTTCCCCTGAAAACATAGTCACTATTAGATCATCAAGCCGCCCAAAGCACCAATTGCATTCATAACGCTGCTTTTCTTGGTGCTTGTCATCCAAGCCTCGTCGAATTACTCTATACCCATTACAGAATGAACATATTCGGCCTTCCGGCCAGCGCATCTCACGGAGTCGATCAAAGCACTGACTGTCATCCATCAGATCTTGAATTTTCAAAAGCACATGCAATCTCCCATCCCATCAGAATAACACGAGAATTATTACCTAGTCATGCTATTTTCGCCTCTGAGAAGAAGACCCCAAAACGCATATTGAGCCATTCGATTTTCAGCTTCGAGGAGTTGGAAGGGGCGGGATCTGAGGTTTTAGAAGGATTGCTGAATATCCAACTTATGTTGGGCTCGACGCATCTGCTTGCGACGCTTCTTCCAGCGCTTGGGTGCTAAATTCTCAGCATCCTCAAAGTTGGCTTCGCTCAAATTCTTGAGATCGCTGCTGTCAAAGAGAACCGCATTGTGCTTCAAGAATGAGCTGTTGCTCAGGAGCACCTTACGAGCTTCTTTGGTTTTGCCCTGGTCGCGCAGCTCTAGAGCTTGACGATTGTTGTCATTGGAGATCATCTCCACCGTCTTGATCATCACCTCCTGATCTCTGCGTCGCTCCACATCAGCGCTGTTTAAGCAGAAGCCCGCTCGAATGCTACTCTTCAGCTCATCTTGGGTGCTGGTGATCATGTTGTTATAGCTCAATTTAACCTCAGCAATGGGGCGGTCACTCCCTGTCTCCCCCGGAGGGACCTCAAGCTCCAAGAGAAGGAACTTCTCGTGGCTGGCGTAGAGCTGATTCATACGAGCGCTCACTTGCTGTCCAACGATATCTACCTCCCGCCCCAGGACACGGACAGGGCGAACACCTGGAGCACAGTCGATCTGGATCTTGACCTCCTGAGCCACCACCGAGAGCACATCCCCAAACTCCAGATCAAAGAAGCGACGCAGATCTTTGGCTTGCTCTACAAAGACATGGTTGCCCTCAGAGCTGCGGGCCAAGCGAGACATGAGATCTTCGTTGTAGTCCAGGCCCAGCCCTAAGGTGGTGATGCTGATGCCCTCACGGCCCAGAGAGTTGCCCAGATGAGCCAGTTCACCAGGAGAGGAGGGGCCAACATTGGCGAGGCCGTCTGAGAGCAGGATGAGTCGATTGGCGCGTTTCTTATCCAGGAACTTGCGCAGCTCATCTGCCCCTTTACTGACCCCGGCAAAGAGAGCGGTGTTGCCTCCCGCTGAGATCCTCTGGATTCCTCGAATGACAAACTGCTTGTCTCCCGCCTTGGTCGCGGGGACCAGAACCCTCACCCCTGAGTCATAGGCGATAACAGAGATGATGTCCTGTGAGCCCAGGCGCTTCACCGCCATCATAGCGGCTTCTTTGGCTCGGGCGATCTTCTCGCCGCTCATGGAGCCTGACTTGTCGATCACCAGAGCGACATTGACCGAGGGCCTCTCTTTGGAGGCCATATCAAAGCCTGTGAGCCCCACCTTGAGGTAGTTTGTGTGTTTCTTGCCTGCCAGCATGAGAGGCTCGCTGAGGCGAACATCCAGCTTAACCTGCCGAGCCTGAGCAGGCAGGATCAGAGAGAGGAGGGAGAGGAGAATCCAACGCATCATCTACTCCTGAGGTGAGTTCAGGAGGGAGTCTAGCCCGGACGCGTGCGAGTGTGGTGAGTCGAGGGTGAAGGAGTTGTAAAAGAGCTGTGATTGTTTCCAAGCAAGCCCTCAGTAGACCAGAGTGATCCCCACTCCCCCGGTGGTTGTAGCGGTGAAGACCACCGGGAGGCCCTGGACTTCAGCCTCTGAGACGCGGGTGCGGGTGATCACTACCAGAACAAACTGACCCATGGGGTTGTTAAGGAGCCCACGGAAGTGCTGAGAGCTGAGGCTGTATTGCCCTGTATCCTCCACCCCACAAAAGACCCAGGAGCCAGACACCGGAGAGAACTGAAAATCTGTAGGGATGATGGTGATCAGGAGCGATTCAGCAAGCCCTGCAGTCCAGCGTATATCCATATCCCTGCCTATAGATTGATTATCACCGTTGCTTGGGCTCTGGATCTGCACCAGTTGAGGTGCAGTTAGATCGATAGAGAAGGCGGGAAAGTCTACACCTCCCATCGCGGTTGCGTTGAGGGCAGCTCCCCCTGAAAAGAGAGGCTCAAGGCCACGATTGGGCAGGTAGCGATCTCCCTGGAAGTTCATCAAAAGCTCTCCCCCTGAGAGCCCTTGGATGCTCACTCTACCCGCATTCCCGCTGGAGAGAGGGTTCTCTTGAGAGTCAGCATCGACATGCTGAACGGTACAGCCAGAGGTGACGGGGAGCTCAGATTGAGGGACTACAAAGAAAGAAGCTTGGTTCTCTTCTGGCGCATCCTGGACCTGGGAGAGAGCGATGACGGCGACCAACTCATCCCAAACGGGGAGAGCATCTGGACGCAGCCCCTGATCTTGGACAAGATCCTGATCTGATAGAACTCTTCGATCCATCCTGCCTAGATCTCCTGAGGAGCCTCGATCCAGGCCTGTGTCTGGATGTGGGCCCAGATCTGGAGAGGGGTTTCCATCTGGAGGGAGGGCTTGATCTCCTCCTGAGATGCTCATATCCGTGGAGACACCAAGCTCTGGGCTCTCCTCTTCAGGCGGAGGATCTGAGCAGGCCAAGAGGAGCGACAGTAATAGAGATATCTTTCGCATAGTTCGCATCCTAAGAAACCGCAGAGGCATTGCCAACGGGTTCTCATCCTGTTTTTATCTCCTACCTCGGTATATAGAGTTTCTCCTTCACCCAATATGAAAGCGGAGATCAGATGGAGAGAGTAACACCTGAAGCGCAGATGAGTGCCTTGGGCCAGAGAGCCCGTGAAGCCAGCCGCAGTCTAGTTCGTGCTTCCAGCGAGCGACGCCGCGCGGCCCTTATGAAGATGGCTGAGGCGATCGAGAGTCGGCTTGAGGAGATCTTGGAAAGCAACCGCCAAGATCTAAAAAACGCGGATGCCAAGGGCATCCAGGGGGCGATGCGGGATCGTCTAAAGTTGAACGAGGCTCGCGTTAAGGGGATGGCTCAGAGCCTCAGAGAGGTTGCTGAGTTGCCCGATCCAGTGGGAGAGATCATCAACCCTCGGCTCCGCCCCAACGGCTTGAAGGTCGCTCAGATGCGGATGCCTTTGGGGGTCATTGGGATCATCTATGAGGCCCGCCCCAATGTGACCGCTGACGCGGCGGGGCTCTGTCTTAAGAGCGGCAATGTCAGCTTCCTGAGAGGGGGCAGTGAGGCCCAGCACTCCAATGCCGCCATCTTGGAGATCCTCAGAGATGCCCTGGAGTCTTGTGGGCTCTCTCGGGATGTTTTGATGAGTCTACCCTCTACAGATCGAACCTGGATCCTGGAGATGCTCAAGGCGGAGCCCTGGTTGGATGTGATCATCCCCAGAGGGGGAGAGGCGTTGATCCGCTTTGTCACCGAACACTCTCGGATCCCGGTGATCAAGCACTATAAGGGGGTCTGTCATATCTTTGTAGATGAGAGCGCTGATCCGACACGGGCCCTGGAGATCTGTCATAACGCCAAAATGCAGCGCCCTGGGGTCTGTAATGCCATGGAGACCCTCCTGGTCCATCAAAAGGTCGCCGCGGAGTTCCTGCCTCGGCTCGAGGCTCATCTGACTGGCGTTGAGCTGCGCGGCTGCGCTGAGACCCTGAAGCATCTACCTGAGATCCAGATGGCGACAGAGGAGGATTGGAGTCAAGAGTATCTGGACCTGATCCTCAGCGTTCGTGTAGTTGGGGGACTCAGCGATGCGATCGAACATATCCACCGCTATGGCTCTGATCATACCGAGTCAATCTTGAGCGAAAATGAGGCACACCAACAGCGCTTCCTGGCTGAGGTGCAAAGCTCGGTGGTGATGGTCAACGCCTCAACGCGCTTCTCAGATGGTGGAGAGATGGGTCTGGGCGCTGAGATCGGGATCAGCACCACCCGGCTGCATGCCTATGGTCCGATGGGTGTTGAAGATCTCACCTGCCGAAAATATATCATCCAAGGAACAGGACAGATCAGGAGTTAAAAATGGATCCCAAAGAGCTGGCGCTTAATATCGCGCAGGTCCTCTCAGAGAAGAAGGGAGAGGACATCATTCTTTTGGATGTGGAGGCGCTCCTCGCTTACACCTCCTATTTTGTCATCGCCAGCGGTCGCAGCACGCGGCAAGTGAAGGCGATGGCGGGGCACCTAGAGCGCTATATGAAAGCCATTACAGGCCGCCCCTTGGGCGCAGAAGGAGCCGCTGAAGGTCGTTGGGCAGTTTTAGACTATGGAGATGTAGTCGTTCATATCTTCCAAAATGATGAGCGCTATATCTATGACCTGGAGGGACTCTGGGTGGACGCTCCCAAGGAACTGTTTGAGAGTCAGCTAGAGAGTTCCGCTTGAAGCTACAGGTCCTGGCTGTAGGCCGGCTCAAGAGCGGCTGGGCTCAGGAAGCTTGCTTGGACTACCTGAGGCGGATCCGCCGTAGCCTCCCCCTTGAGCTCAAGGAGGTTCGTGATGCAGATCGTCGCCGAGGTCGTCCTCCACAATGGAAGGCTACCGAGGCTCAATCTCTTGAGCGAGTCGCTTCAAGCTCAGCGCTCTGGATCGCTCTCGATGAGCGAGGTCGAGAGTGGAGTTCCCGAGAGTTCGCGGGTTGGCTTCAACAGGAACGGGAGAAGGGCACCCGAGAGTTGAGTTTTATCTTGGGCGGACCGGATGGTCTTGATCCTCGTCTTCGAGAGCGCTGTCATCGCTCCTGGAGCCTAGGACGCCTCACCTTCCCCCATGAGTTGGCTCGCGTGCTCCTCTGCGAGCAGCTTTACCGCGCCCTGAGTATCATCGCGGGCAGCCCCTACCATCGAGATTGAACCTCTCTTTAGGCCCTGTCTAGAGGCCTAAATGTTGGGCCTCTCCCTCGATCAGCAAACTGAGCTGCCCTAACACCTGCTCTCCACGCTCCAAGCTTAACTCATAATCTCCAGGCCGCAGCGCCTCCATTAAGATTCTCCCTTGAGTTAGGCTGCTGAGAGCCTGGGTCTGACCTGAACAGCTCAGACGCAGGAGGAGCCCTGGTTGAGGGCTTTGGAGAGGGCGCACAGCGAGAGAGACCTCTCGGAAACCCTCCACTTCTAGATCGATCTCCAAGGGCAGCTCTCCCAAGCTCAACTGGTAGCGCAGCTCCTCTTGAGCAGCGATGGCGGCTCCTCCTCTGAGCAGAGTATGCGCGGGGGTTACCGGCTGAAGCGCCTCGCTGAGGGGGGCGAGCTGTTCGCCCAACCAACGAACAGCAAGGCGGAGCTTCTGCGCCAAGTACTCTTCTGGCCAGAGATCTTGGGCTGCACGGGTGAGGGCTTCAGGGACGCTGCCCTGAACATCCTCCTCCTTAATAAGCAGCCCTAGAGAGGCGATGAGGCGGGCTGCCTCAGGATCATCTCGAAGCTGCCGGTGAAGAGCGCGCTCTTCTGTGGGCTTGAGCAGACCAGAGAAGTAGGCCGCAAGCAGCTCATCATTTAGGGGATGCATAGGCTTCCTTCAAAGCGATCTGAAGAACAAGACGTGGGTGGCTGGAGGTCTTACTGGATTTCTTCTTGAGCGAGCACACGAAGCTTCTGGAGCAAGCGATTCTTGCGGGTATAGAGAGCCCCTCGGCTGATCTTGAGCGCCGCTGCCACCGCCTTGGCACTGAGTCCCTGAGTGTAAAGCATCTCCAAGAGGGCCTGATCTTCCTCTCTCAGCTTCGCGCTCAGTTGTCCCAATTGGGCTCTCCGTTGCTCGTTTGCGTGCATCAGAAGAGCGCTTAAAGGATCGGGCTCCTCGCTGATCTGTTCAGGTAGATTTTTCGCTTCAAGGGGGAAGTGGATGCGGCGCTTTCTAAGGCTATCCAAGGTTCTGCGGATGGTGATCACGCGGATCCAGGAGCGCACAGAACAGCCGCGATCCCCCCGATAGGCGCAGAGACGACGGCGATCATCTTCCAACAAGGCCAAAAAGAGATCATTGTGGGCATCTGCCAGATCTTCAAAGCTGGGTTGAACCCCGCAGCGTCGCCAAGTTAGACGGATCAGATAGTAAACATAGGGAGAGAAGCGCTGAACCAGCTCGTCCCAGGCGGTGCGCTTGCCCTGAATACAGGCACGTAGCAGCTCAAGATCGCTGAGACTCATAGCGGCTCACAAGGCTCAAAGAGCGCCTCAGGTCCAGGCGCTTTCTCGGTTTCTATTCGTCCCGAGACTTCTTAGGCTCTACCGTGCTGGTCACTCCACCCCCTTCCAGTTGGGGGCGACCCGTGACCGCGCCGATATCCTCTAGCTTCTGAGTCAGCTCCTGAAGCAGCTTGACCCAGCGTGCCGTGACCGCCCGCTCCCGTCCTCTCATGCGGACGACAAAGCGGACCCGATCCCCCGCTTCAAGGAAGCGGCGAGCATGCCGAAGCTTGGTCTCCAGATCGTGAGGATCTGTCTTCGGTCTCAGCTTAATGATCTTGGTTTGGGTCTGATGCTGTTTCTTCTGGCGCTTTCTTTGTTCGTAGCGAAAGCGCCCGTAGTCCATGATCCGACAAACTGGCGGACGGGCGTTGGGGGCGACCTCCACAAGATCCAAACCCTTCTCGCTCGCGATGCGGCGACCATTCTCTGGGCTCATAAGCCCAAGCTGCTCGCCGCCTTCATCAATCACCATGACCTGGGCGATGCGGATTTGGTGGTTGATCCTTCTGCGTTCTTCCAAGGCTATGCCGTGCTCCCGGTAGGAAAGGGATGGACCGTTCATAACCAGCCCCTGAGGTCCTGTCAACGACTCAAGGTTGAAAGCTTAAAGTGAAGTGTCTCCTGCTTCCCGAAATGATGCTCACTTTAGGGGAGAGATCGCCTTATATCATCCTCCAAATTTCAGCCTCTCCAGGCTGAAAACGCTCAATTCTCTTGGAGACAGGCTCCTGACCTCCTCCTATAATTGGACCTGAGGGGGGATTTCGTGTTTTTCTCTGTCCGTCCCGTCTAAAAAAATATTCTTAGGAGAGACGATGAAGAGCCTCTGGATTATCGCCCTGTTGAGTCTCCCAATACTCACCCAGGCTCAAGAACCTGATCGAGATGGAGATGGGCATCCTGATGTAAGCGACAACTGTCCCTCTATCGCAAATCCCGACCAGCTTGATTCCAACGGGGATGGAGTTGGGGATCTCTGCACCTGTCCTCCCGAGCGAGGAGGAGACAGCGATGCGGATGAGATCTGTAATGATGTTGATAACTGCCGAGATACCTCAAACCCCGATCAGGCTGATCAAGATTCAGATGGTTTGGGTGATCTCTGTGACGCAGATCATGATGGAGATGGTATCAACAACAGCGTGGACAACTGCCCAGATTTTCCCAACCGGGGCCAATCTGATGTGGATGGTGATGAGCTGGGGGATGATTGTGATGACGATATAGATGGAGATGGCCTCGTTAATGAGTTGGAGGCCAGTCTGGGTCTGAGAGCCAGTCGAGCGGACAGCGATAATGATGGGATCCGTGATGATGTGGAGTTGGGGGATCCTGAAAATCCCTCTGATACCGATGGAGATGGCATCCTTGATGCCCTGGATCGAGACTCCGATGCGGATGAGCTTGGTGATCTTCTGGAAGCGGGAGATGAGGATCTACAGACTCCCCCAGTAGACAGCGATGAAGATGGCACAGCAGACTATCAAGATCCAGACTCCGACAATGATGGGGTAGAGGATGGGGAGGATCTCTGTCGTTTGGTCGCTGATCCTGAACAGCAGGATACAGACGATGATGGTCGTGGGGATGCCTGTGATGAGGATCAGGATGGAGATGGGCATCTTGATGATCTGGACAACTGCCCCAACATCGCCAATGCCCACCAGCTGGATCTAGATGAGGATGGTCAGGGAGATCTCTGCGATGGTGATCGAGATGGGGATGGGGTCAACGATGAGGAGGACACTTGCCCAGATCTTCCCGGTGAGGATCAGAGAGATCTGGATGAGGATGGTCACGGGGATCTCTGTGATGGAGATGATGATGGGGATGATGTTGATGACGATCGGGATAACTGTCCTGAGATCAGCAACCCTGATCAGCTGGACTCCGATGAAGATGGAGAGGGAGATCTCTGCGATGAGACCCCCATTCAAGATGCGATCATCGACGCCATTGTAGATGCTGAGGTGGACGCTGCTCCGGTGCCCAGCAACTACAATAATGACAGCTGTAGCTTTGATCTCGTGGCCACAACTCCAGCTCCTCTCGCGCTCCTACTGATCCTGCCTCTCCTGTTCCGCCGCCGAGGTTAAGATCTGAAAGCTCAGCCGAGCTCCCTCCTCTGAGTCCTCCAGACCATAATCCTTTACAGCCAAGCGCTCTGGAGCGATCCCCCGCTTCAACAACCAAGCTTTGACCGCCTCTGCGCGCTTGAGCCCCAGGCGCTTAAAACGACGGCGACGCTCTCTTTGAGGATCCCGACGACCCTGGATCTCGATCTTGAGGACCTCGGGGTGCTCTTGAAGGAGCATCAACAGCTCCTCCAAGAGCTGTTGGTGTACAGCGCGGAGCGCGTGACGCCTGGGCGCGAACTCAAGCTGAACCCTGATCTCCAAAAGCTCCGCCCTAATTTGAGGCTGGATGTTCTTGGGGCAACCCTGCTCTTCTACAGGCCCCGCCTCACGGGGACAGCGATCGATCTCATCCAAGAGGCCATCTTCATCATTGTCAGGATCAGGGCAGCCATCCTCATCCAGAAAGCCATCCAGATCCTCCTGCTTCAAGAGGCAGTGATCTTCAAGATCAGGCACCCCATCTCTATCATCGTCCAGATCGGGGCAACCATCTCCATCTTGGAAATGGTCGTGATCCTCAGGTTTGTTGGGACAGAGATCGAGATCTTCAGGGAGACCATCCGCGTCTCGATCACCTACATCGGGGCAACCATCTTCATCAAAACGACCATTGCGCGACTCGGGGAGATCTGGACAGAGGTCACGCTCATCAGGAATCCCATCCTGATCATTGTCAGGATCGGGGCAGCCATCCTCATCTCGGAAGCCATCTCGATCCTCTGGACGCCTGGGGCAGTGATCTTGAAGATCCAGGATGGTATCTTTATCCAGATCTCTAGGGATCTTTTGCCAGTCAAGGCGCAGGAAGCCTTGCAAGAGAGGTTGCTCTCCCCAGAGCGCAGCGCTGAAGCCCAAGAGCAGAACCGGCCCCGAAGAGAAAAAGAGCCTCAGGCCCAGAGCAGCCTCTAGATGAGGACTCCCCACCTCAGGGAGTTCCATCAACAGCTCTCCCATGAGCCAGCGCGTCTCACTCCCCAGAGAGCGCCCCAACGCGAGCCCTGTATAGAGACGATCCGAGGAATCGCTGCGCTCCTTCAGGGGACCTCTGAGCCCCAGATTAAGAGCAGCTCTTAGATCCCAACGGCGACCCTCTAGGGCCAGATAGGGTTCAAGATCATCATAGAGCCTTAAGCCCAGCGCAAGGCCCAGGCCCCCCGCAGTAGGGAGCGCTCCCAAGAGCCTAAGCTTGGCGTAGCCCTGAGGTTGTAGCACCTCTCCCTCCGGCTTGAAGAGATCTAGACCCAACTCCAGGCGGTGGTTTAGACCATAACGCAGCAGGGCGGAAGGATTCAGGCTCAGCGCCTCCCCTTCCTGTTTTTGGAGGCTCAGCCCTAGACCTGGGACCCAGAGACCATCAGGAGTGCTCCCTGCTCCTTGAACGCTGATGTGATTCCAACTCCCCCCAGCAGGCTGAGAGAGGGGCTCTTGAGCCCAAGCAAGGCTCAAGAGGAGAGAGAGGGTGAGGCAGTGGCGCATCAAAATCTCTCCACAAGCTCCTTAGAGTGGAATCAGATGGAAGCATATCTGGATCGATATTGATAATGAAGCTCAATACAAACTTGTAAGTGAAGAGGGAAGCTCAGGGAGAGCCTAGGCCCTGTTGGGGAATTTTTGAGCCTGTTTCCGATCTCCTCTCTCAAACAGGAAGCTGATATCCTCTCAAGTTATCATGAAGATTCAGCTTCTCCCTCTCTCTCTCCTCCTCTTTCTTTACAACAGCGCCTGGGCTCAGGAGTTGGTCAAGCCCAAGATGCTGATCATCTTTGATACCTCTGGGAGCATGACCCTTAGCCCTCAGGCGCTCCCCTGTTTGGGGGATCAGGACTGTCCTGGGCCGCTGGCCTGCCTGGAGGGAGCCTGCGAACTCTACACCTATGGAGATGGCTCTTTCCGCTATCCCGGCTTAGAGGGGGTGCAGAGCCGCCTCTATCTGGCTAAAGAGGCGATGGCGATGCTCTTGGCGGGGACCTCTGAACTGGAGTTTGGCTTGATGCGCTACGCCCAGCTTGAGGGCGAGTTGATCCGCTCAAGTTGTCACTGCGTGGGTTGTGAGGAGTGTGTGCTGAGTTGGTATGACCTCCCTCCAACGAGCGATGGGGGGGGAGCGATCAACTACGATGGCTTACAAGCTTCTTGTGAACTGGGAGGAGAGCTTTTGGTGCCTGTAGGACCTCAGCAAGAGCGAGAGATCCTGGGTTGGATGGATCATCGAGAGGAGTTTCCCTACAACCCCGAAGGGGATCGAGAGCTGAGGGCTGATGGGGGGACGCCTATCGCGGGGGCACTCAACGCGGCTTTGACACACTTTGAAGAGGAGATCATCCCGCTGGACCCTCGCCGGGCCTGTCGGGGTTACTCAGTGCTGCTGTTAACCGATGGAGAGGAGACCTGCTCAACGTCAGAGGCTGCTGTCTCCGCAGCGCTCTCTCTCTCAGAGCTGCGTTTCCAGGGTCAGACGATCCCGATCAAAACCTATGTAATCGGTTTTGGAGAGGAGATGGCTGGCAGCCCGCTCCTGGAGGCGATCGCCCAAGCGGGAGGGACGGAAGAGGCTTATTTTGCATTGGATCTCCCCTCACTTCAGCTTGAACTGGGACGGATCATTCAGGCGGCGCTGCCGCAGGAGATCTGCGATGGGAAAGACAATGATTGCAATGGTTTAGTAGATGAGGCGCTCTTGCGTCCTTGCAGCACAGAATGTGGCCTGGGCCAGCGACGCTGTCGTGAAGGAGAGTGGGAAGGCTGTAACGCGCCGAGGCCCAAGGTAGAGGAGTGCAATGGGAGAGATGATGACTGTGACGGTCTCTTGGATGAGGGGGAGGATGAAGAGCCTTTGCGGCGCCCTTGTGAGAGAGCCTGTGGTGAGGGGGAGGAGCGTTGTGTTTTGGGGATCTGGCGAGGCTGTAGCGCGCCGCGGCCTCAGGAGGAGCGTTGCGACGGCCTAGACAATGACTGTGATGGGGAGATCGATGAGGGGGTCTTTCGCTCCTGCCGTAACGCCTGTGGTGGAGGACGGGAGCGTTGTGAAGAGGGAGGCTTTGGAGCCTGCGATGCACCCAGCCCTCAGGTGGAGATCTGTGACGGTCTGGACAATGACTGTGATGGTCTTGTGGATGATGGCCTCAGCCGCGCTTGCCAGTCTCTCTGTGGGACGGGAGAGGAGATCTGTCGAAGGGGCATATGGGGAGAATGCGATGCACCTCAGCCCCAGGAGGAGCGCTGTGATGGAGAGGACAATGACTGCGATGGCCAAGTAGATGACTTTAGGCAGAGCTGCGAGAGCCCTTGTGGAGTGGGAGAGGCGCACTGCCTGGAGGGGCGTTGGGGTCCCTGCGATGCACCTCAACCCCAGGCAGAGGGCTGTGATGGCCTGGACAATGACTGTGATGGCAGCGCAGACGAGGGGGTCTTTGAGCCCTGTTTAAGCGCCTGTGGGGCGGGCTGGAGGGCTTGTGAGGCGGGGGAGTTTGGAGAGTGCGATGCGCTTCAGCCCCAGGTGGAGATCTGTGATGACCAAGACAATGATTGTGATGGCAGCATAGATGAGGGGCTGAGCCGCGCCTGCGCCTCCAGTTGTGGCGAGGGGCTTCAACGCTGCCAGGAGGGGCGCTGGGGCCTCTGTAACGCGCCCAGCCCCAGCGAGGAGCGCTGCGATGGACGAGACAATAACTGTGATGGGAACGTGGATGAGGGACTCAGTCGCATCTGTCACAGCGCCTGTGGTTCGGGACAGGAGCGCTGTCGAGGAGGAGAGTGGAGCGGCTGTGATGCGATCCAGCCTCAGGGGGAGATCTGTGACGCTCAAGACAACGACTGTGATGGGGCGGTTGATGAGGGCTTGAGTCGCGCTTGTGGGGGCGAGTGTGGGAGAGGAGTGGAGCGCTGCGAAGAGGGGGTATGGGGGGCCTGTGATGCGCCTCCGCCTCAGGAAGAGATCTGCAATGGAGCAGATGATGACTGCGATGGCTTTATTGATGAGGGTTTGGTGCGGCCTTGTGAGACGGTCTGTGGCAGCGGCACGGGGCGCTGTTTGGAGGGGCGTTGGCGCTGTGAGGCGCTGCAGCCTGAGGCGGAGTCCTGCAATGGCTTGGATGATGACTGTGATGGCCTTGTGGATGAAGAGCTGATCCGCTCCTGCTTTCCTCTCTGTGCTCGGGGGATAGCGCGCTGTGAGGGGGGGAGCTATCGAGGCTGTGACGCGGCCATTCCGGAGCCGGAGTCCTGCAATGGGGTGGATGATGATTGTGATGGCTTGATTGATGAAGATCTCAGTGAGCCCTGCAAAGGTCCCTGTGGGGTAGGGACGCGGAGCTGTGTTGAGGGATCCCTGAGGCCCTGCAACCTCCCTGAACCGGAAGAGGAGCGCTGTAACGGTCTGGATGATGACTGCGACGGGGAGATCGATGAGGAGGCTCTCTGTGAAGAGGGAGGGCGCTGTATCCAGGGGCGCTGTGCTCCTCGTTGCCAGGCTCGTGAATGCCCTGGAGAGCTGGTTTGCGTTGAGGGTTTTTGCCAGCGAGATCCCTGTGAGGGGATCTTCTGTGAATCTGAGCAGCTCTGTTATGGGGGAGAGTGCCTCAGCCCGGAGTGTTTGGGGCTGCGTTGTGAAATGGGGTCGCGCTGCTCTCGGGGGGTCTGTGCTCCTGATGACTGCTATCTCCAAGGCTGCCCTGAGGGGGAGCGTTGCCAACAAGGGCGTTGTCAGCCCGATCTCTGCGCCTCGCTGCTCTGCGCGGCGGGCCGTCTCTGCCGTGAAGGGGCTTGCCTGCCCTCCTGCCTGGGGATTGAGTGTAGAGAGGAAGAGCGCTGCTTTGAGGGGGCTTGTCAGGAGAACCCCTGCGCCTCACGCTCTTGCGCGGAGGGAGAGCGCTGTGTTGAGGGTGTCTGCCAGCCTGACCCCTGTGACAACTTACCCTGCCCCGCAGGACGCCTCTGCTTTGAGGGGCGCTGTGTAGAGGATCCTTGTTTGGGGATTCGCTGCCCTGAGGGATCGCGCTGCTTTGAGGGGGACTGTCATCTAGAGCCCGATGGAGGTCCAGACAGGGGCCTTGAGGATCTGAGCCGTCTGGATCTAGGGCTCCCGGACATCAGCCTTCTCCCCCTGGATCTCTCGCGCCTTCCTGAGCTTGGGCCTGTGGAGCCTGAGCCCTCTGTTGAGAGGGATGGCTCCTCGGGGGGGTGCAGCATCGATGCTCGAAGCTGCCCCCCGTTGGGGCTGCTGCTGGTGCCACTGCTGTTCCTGTTGAGATGGCGGAGGCTACCGCTGCTGTTGTTACTGCTGCTCGCCTGTGGGGGAGAGGGAGGAGGCGAAGATGGGGGGAGCGATCTGGGAGAGGCCGACAGCCTGATCTGCCCAGGTCCAGAGATCTGCGATGGTCTGGACAATGACTGTGATGGAGAGATCGATGAGGACTTTGACCTCAACCGCAACCCCTTACACTGCGGCGCCTGCGGACAGTCCTGCCTCTTTGGGAACGCCCAGGGAGAATGTCGGATGGGGCGCTGTATCTTCCTGGGCTGCCCTCCGGGCAGCGCCGATGCCGATGGAGATCCAGAGAATGGCTGTGAGGCGAGCTGCGCCCTGGAGATTGGCTCTGAGATCTGCAATGGCGAAGATGATGACTGCGATGGTCTCATCGATGAAGAGTTTGAGTTGGGGCGAGACCCTCAACACTGTGGGCGCTGCGATCGGACCTGCGATTACGTTCGAGGAGAGGGGGTCTGTGAGCGTGGGGAGTGTCGCCTTGCGCGCTGTGATGAGGGCTGGGGGGATCTTGACCGGGACCTAGAGAATGGCTGTGAAGCCCTCTGTGAGCCTCAAGCACCAGGCGTAGAGCGCTGCGATGGAGAGGACAACGACTGTGATGGTGAGATCGATGAAGGCTTTAACCTTCGCCGTGACCCAGAGCACTGTGGGATCTGCGAGCGTCGCTGCAACTACCCCAACGGTGCGGGGAGCTGTGAAGAGGGGGAGTGTCGGCTCTTGAGCTGCGAGCGAGGCTTCAGTAACGCCGATGGGAGATCTGATAACGGCTGTGAGACCCGCTGCTTCCCCACAGGGGCGGAGATCTGCGATGAACTGGACAACGACTGTGATGGGGCGACTGATGAGGGTGTCAACAAGATGGAGGATCCTCAGAACTGCGGGGGTTGTGGTCGCCTGGATGAGGGTTTTATCTGCCGCTTCCCCAACGCTGAGCCTCGCTGTGAGGAGGGGCGCTGCGTATTGGCGCGCTGCCTCTCAGGTTTTGGTGACCTTGACCAGGATCTCAATAATGGCTGTGAGGCTCTCTGTGAGCTGAGTAACGAGGGAGAGGAGATCTGCGATGGCCTAGACAACGATTGTGATGGGATCGTCGATGAGGGCTTTGAGTTGGCGAGTGATCTCCTCAACTGTGGGGCGTGTGGAGCCCGTTGTGAGTTGGAGGAGGCCACTCCGATCTGTCGGGGGGGGCGCTGCCAGATCTTGACCTGTCTTAATGGCTGGTTGGATCAAGATGGGCGCTCGGAGAACGGCTGTGAATATGCCTGCATCCCTGAGGGGGCGGAGCGCTGCAACGATCGTGATGATGACTGCGATGGAGAAGTTGATGAGGGCTTTGACCTCCTCAACGATCCCCTCAACTGTGGAGTTTGCGAGCATCTCTGCGAGCCTCCCCACGCTCAGGGCCTCTGTCACCAGGGCCGCTGCGAGTTAGCAGGCTGTGCGCTGGGTTGGTTTGATGGTGATGGAGCCCCAGAGAATGGCTGCGAGCTGAACTGTAGCCCCTCCGCCGACGGCTTTGAGATCTGCGACGGCCTCGACAACGACTGTGATGGAGAGATCGATGAGGAGTTTGATCTTATGAACCATCTAGAGCACTGCGGGGCCTGTGGACAGCCCTGCCGCTACCCCAATGGGCGGATTCACTGTGAAGAGGGGCGCTGTCGCCCTCAGCGCTGCTTAGAGGGCTGGGTCGATCTCAACGGAGTCTTGGAGGATGGCTGTGAATATCCCTGTGTGGGGCAGGGGGAGGAGCGCTGTAATGGACGGGACGATGACTGTGATGGCGAGATCGATGAGGGTTTTAACCTCCTCGATGATTCGGAGCACTGTGGGGCCTGTGACCTACCCTGTGAGCCACCTTGGGGAGAGGGGCGTTGTCAAGAGGGGCGTTGTCTGCTCCTGAGTTGCCAAGCGGGGCACCTGGATCTCAACGGTCTGGCGCGGGATGGCTGTGAATATCTCTGCCGCTCTGAGGGGGAGGAGGAGTGCAATGGAGTGGATGACGACTGTGACGGAGAGATCGACGAGGGCTTCGATCTCCTGGGTGATGAGGAGCACTGTGGGGGCTGTCATCAGAGCTGCGCTCCTCAGCGCGCAGAGCCCCTCTGTGATCAGGGCCTTTGCCGTATTCGTCGTTGTGAAGAGGGCTTTGTTGATCGAGATGCTCTGGTGGAGAATGGTTGCGAGTGCCAGCTTGGACCTGGAGGGCGGGAGTACTGTGATGGCTTGGACAACGACTGTAACGGCATCATTGATGACGCCGCGCGCGTCCTCCCAGATGAGGGAGAGGCGCTGTTGAGCTGTCTTGATCTGGGGATTTGTCGAGGAGTTCGTCCCGCCTGTCGTGCTGGGCGATGGCTCTGCCCCTATCCCTCCAACTATGAGGAGGAGGAGCAGAGCTGTGATGCTCTGGACAACGACTGTGATGGAGAGATCGACGAAGGCTTTCCGACCTTGGGGGAGCCCTGTGAGGGCTTGGATCCTTGGGGCCGCCCTGGCCGGGGCATCTGCGCTCGGCAGGGCGAGATCATCTGTCTCAATTCAAACCTCGCGGGGTGTAGTGCCCAGGCGAGCCTTGATGTGGAGCAGGAGCGCTGTAACGGTCTGGATGATGACTGCGACGGTGAAACTGATGAGGGCGCTGACCGGCTCAGTTATATCCCTGCTCAGGAGGAGGCGGATGGTTTCTTTATCTACCGCTATGAGGCCAGCCGCATAGATGCTGGGTGGAGCGAGGTGGGCGAGAATTTTAAGCGGGCCTGCTCTAAGCCAGGAGTGTTGCCTTGGGTCCATGTCGATGCTGAGACAGCGCGGGTCGCTTGTCAGGCTGCGGGCGCGGGTTGTGATCTCTGCACAGAGGAGCAATGGATGCGCGCTTGTGGAGGCCTCTATCCCTATGGAGAGGTCTATGAGCCGGAGCGCTGCAATGGTCAGGACCTGGACACAGATCCTCGAACCCCTGAGAACGAGGATGAGATCCTGCCGACTAACCAACCCCCCGAATGTCTCCGAGAGGGGATTGGCGCAGAGGGGGCGATCTTTCAACTCTCAGGGAACGTTTGGGAATGGACCCTCAGTGAAGGAGGGGGAGTGATGCTTCACGGGGGCAGCGCAGGGAACATCGCTGAAGGTTTGAGCTGCTCTTACCCACTGAGCGCTCCTCCTGAGACAGCACGAGGCAATGTTGGCTTTCGCTGCTGCTGCTTGGAGACACGATAAATGGCAGAGTGACCTTTTCAGAGTTAGACTCCTCCTTAACATCAATCAAATTGCACTCAATGGTTCGTCTCTTCTGATCTCCAACCAGGATTAATCCAGATCGTATGCTATAAAAACACCAATTCCGGTGGAGGTACATACGATTGAGAGAAGCGCAGCCAGCTAGATACAGCTTATAATCTTCACCCTGTTCTTCAGCATGTAGCGCTTATAAGGTGTGGTAGTTGATGATCGCTTTTTAGATACGATATTTGAACGCGGGGGAATAATAAACCCTGCGATCCTTACCTGGATGGGATGCCGCGCTGAAGCTGTACCAAAACAGCATCAGGGTGTTCAACCTCGATCTTCACTTCCATACACCTACCCTCGAGCTGATCTGTCGCTCAAAATCAGATTTAAACGCGATCACTCCAGATCTTCGACTGTTCCCTCTTCTTTGCTGAGGGGGAACAGCATATGCTCACTTGTTTAGAGGGGAATGAGTTAACAGGCGCCATCAGAATCGCGCCTTGAGAGGAGATCGATTATGGCAGACTGGAACGATAAGACGGGGATGCTTAAGGAGAAGTTGGGTTGGCTTGTATCTAATATGCGCTTCACCAGCATCATCATCGGCGTCCTGGTGCTCTTTGTGATCATCACCCTAGCGGGGATGATGGTCAACATCCCATCAGGACAGGTCGGCGTCGTCACCCAGAAGATGGGAGAGACTCTGCCTGAAGGAATGGTCATCGCCCCCGATGATTCCTATCAGGGCATTCAGAAGGAGGTGCTCAAGACCGGCTGGCACCTGATCAACCCCTTGACCACTGACGTGGAGCTGTCCAGCGCTCAAGTAGTGCCTCAGGGGAAGAAGGGGCTGATCAACCTCAAGGCGGGAAAGAACCCCAATAACCCGGACGATATCTTGGTAGAGGATGGGGAGCGTGGTTATCAAAAGAAGCTGCTGGAACCAGGGACCCACTTCCTCAACCCGGAGATCGTCAGCTTTGACCTGGTCGACCCAATCGTGATCCCTCCCCTACATGTCGGCATCGTCACCAGCCAGGTAGGCAAGCCCTCCCAGGAAGATATTGTTCCCAAGGGATTTAAGGGGGTTTGGAAAGAGGTTCTCAAGCCTGGAACATACTGGCTTAACCCCAAAGGCTACCAAGTCAGGGTTGAGCCCGCGATAGAGGTCCCCAATGGTCATGTGGGAGTTGTCCTCAGCCGCACCGGTAAAGCTTCCAAGAAGGACTTGGTGGACAGAGGAGAAAAAGGGATTCAGCGAGAGGTCCTCAAGCCTGGAACTTACTACATCAACACCAAGGCGGAAGAGATCACGGTGGTCCGCGCGGTACATATGGAGGCGGGCTATGTAGGGGTCGTTGTCCTTAAGACAGGCAAAGAGCCAGAGGAGCCCACCGCCATCATTGTTAAGAGAGGTGAGCGGGGAGTTCAACCCTACACCCTACCCGCTGGTCTTCACTATCTGAACCCCTTTGAGTTTAGAGTGCTCCCAGTAGACAGTCGCGTCCAAAAGTATGAGATGTCAGGGAAGGACACCACGCTGGCTGCGGGTGAGATCAGCGGAGATGATGGTTTGGTTTTCCCCTCCGCCGACGGCTTCTCCATCAAGGTTGACAGCTCTATTGAGTGGCAGATCGAGACAGAGCGTCTACCCGAGGTGGTCGCTTCCATCGGCAACACTCAAGAGATCATCGACAAGATCATCCGCCCCAACGCTCGAGAGATAGGTCGCTTAGAGGGCTCTAAGCTCAAGGCTGAGGATTTTATCAAAGGAGAGAAGCGCGAACAGTTTGTCACCAGATTGGAGCAGACCCTCAAGCAGCGCTGCGCGCTGCGGGGGATCCTCATCCATAAAGCTCTGGTGCGTGAGGTGCATCCTCCAGAAGCGGTCGCCAAGCCCCTCAAGGATCGAGAGCTTGCGCTCCTGATGCAAGCGACCAACAAAGAGATGCAGAAGCAGGCCCGCTCTGAAGCGGAGCTGGCTGAGGCCCACGCCCTCATCGAGCAGAAGAAACAGAAGATTCAGGCAGAGACGGCCAAGGTGGTGGCTGAGACTGAGGCTCAGCGTAAGAAGGAGGTCGCTAAGATCATGGCTGAGCAGCTCCGTGAAGTCGCGCGGGTCGAGCAGGAGCAGCAGCTCTTGATCCTGGAGAAGCAGAAGCTGGAAGCGAAGGGTATCCGTGAGTTGGCTGATGCTGAAGCTCACCGCGCCAGTGAGCTGGTCAAGGCGGATGGGGCTCTGGATAAAAAGCTCAAGGCTTGGTCGATGGTGATGCGCAGTTGGGCCACCAATGAGAATCTGGTGCCTCGTGTCGTCGTGGGGGGTGGAGGGAAGGATGGTAGCCTGACCGGTCAGGAGCTGATCTTAGAGCTGATGGCCATCGATCACCTGGACCGCTTCACCAAAGGGCAGGAGAAGGGGAAGAAATAGAGAGAACAGAGCGGGAGAGCCACTGTCCCATGGCCGCTGTATCCCCAGGGAGATCCCATGCGCTCACTCTCGCTGCTCCTCATCTCTGTGCTGTCTCTATTGTTCAGCTCAGCTCAGGCTGAGATCGACGTAGAGGAGGCCAAATCCCTCCTAAAAATCACCACCCCACCCCAGGGCTTCCCACTCGAGGGAGCAGAGCAGATCGCCGCTCAGGTCTGGACCGAAGCGGGAGAGCTGCCTCAGCTCAAAATCAAACTGGGAGGCAAAGAGTATCCTCTTCCTCTCCAAGAGACCTTGGTTCATGTGGAGATCTCTGGCCTTATCGCCCAGGTTGAGCTGATCCAACGCTATCACAACCCCCTCCCTGAGCCTCTAGAAGCCCTCTACCTCTTTCCTCTACCGGAGAGCAGCGCGGTCAATGAGATGCACATCCGCATTGAAGATCGCATCATCCGGGCTCAGATCAAGGATCGTCAAGCAGCGCGCGAGGCGTTTAAAAAGGCTCGAGAGACGGGCAAAGCTGCCGCGCTCCTAGAGCAGCAGCGCCCCAATATTTTCAGTCAACACATCACCAACATCCCCCCCGATGAGGAGATCGAGATACAGATCAGCTACCTTCAGCGCCTCAGCTATGGAGGGGGGGAGTATGAGTTTGTTTTTCCTATGGTGGTAGGGCCTCGCTTTCTCCCTCAGGGCTCAGGCTGGTCTCTCAAGGCAGATCAGGAACGGGTGACTCCAGCGATCCTTGGTGCGGGGATGCGGACTGGACATGACATCCAAGTTGAAGTGCAGATCAACACAGCTCTACCCATCCAAAATCTCAGGGTCCCTACTCACGCGGTGGAGTGTGAAGAGGAGGAGGGGCAGACTCGCGTTCAACTCAGCGATGAGGAGAGCATCCCCAACCGAGATTTTATCCTGCGTTATCGTCTGGACACAGAGGAGATTCAGGCCAGCCTTTTGACTCATAAGCAGGGAGAGATGGGCTACTTTAGCCTACTGCTCCAGCCTCCGAAGCTGGATATTAAAGCGCGGGTAGGGCAGCGAGAGCTGATCTTTGTTGTTGATGTCTCAGGCTCTATGAAGGGTCGCCCTCTGGCGCTCTGTAAGGAGAGTATTCGCTTAGCGCTGAGTCAGATACAGCCCCATGACACTTTTAATATCTACACATTCGCGGGTACACAGGCCCGCGCCTTCGAAGCTCCAGAGCCCGCCAATGATGCTCAGATCAAGCGCGCCCTGAGCTTTATCGATGCTGCTCAGGCTGGAGGCGGCACCCTTATGGCTGGAGCGGTAAAGGCAGCGCTCACTCCCAAGGCGGACTCTAAGCGCCACCGCTATGTTTTCTTCCTGACGGACGGCTATGTGGGCAACGAGGCTGAGATCTTCAGAGAGACAGGGCGGTTGATTCGCAGCCTTAAGGCGCAAGGGAGGCGGGCACGGGTCTTTGCTTTTGGGGCAGGCTCCAGCGTCAACCGCCATCTCACCGAGGGGATCGCTCAAGCGGGCTTTGGGCTCGCGGTTTACGCCAGCGAGCGGGAGGATCCCAGCCATGCTCTGAAGCGCTTTTTTCGAGCGATCGATCACCCTGTCCTACGAGATCTGCGACTTCATTGGGAGGATCTAGAGGTTCAGGACCTACAGCCTGCTCCTCTCCCAGATCTCTTTGCTTCCCGCCCTCTCCTCATCAGCGGGCGTTATCAGAAGCCAGGGGAGGGGCGCCTTATCATTGAGGGCAACACAGGAGCTAAACCCTACCGCCTTGCTCTGGAGTTAGAGCTGCCCGAAGAGGAGGAGCAGCATCGGGCGCTCTCCAGCCTCTGGGCGCGGGAGCGCATCGCCGCGCTTCAGGCGATCCTCTGGGAGGGTCATGATCAGGGGGCTGTAGATGAGATCAGAGAGCTGGGTTTAAGACACCGCCTCGTCACCGCCTACACCAGCTTTATCGCGGTTGATAAAGAGGGCTGTGCCCTTGAGGCTCCAGCCCGAGAGCTGATTCAGCCTGTGGAGGCTCCGCGGGCAGTAGAGCTGGCCGATCAGCTCCCAGCGGAGGCCCTCCGGGCTCACGCCATCCCCAAGAGGAGGCCCTCAGAGCGCGCTGCTGGAATCTCTCTGAGAGCCAAGAGGAGGCGGCCCTCGCGCACTTTAAGCTTTCCTAGAGTCGATGGGAGTATGAACTCTCAGGCGGTCCAGCGGGTGATCCGCAGACAACGTAGAGAGATCCAACGCCTCTACGAGCGAGCGCTTAAGAAAGACAGCCAGTTCAGGGGTCGTGTCATGCTATACCTCATCATCGACTCTAAAGGCAGTGTCAAAAGCGCCAAAATCAGCGAGTCCAGTTTAAATCATAAGAGCTTTGAGGAGGCTCTCTGTCGCTTGGCCCTCAAGTGGAAGTTTCCCGCCCTTGAGGGGGAGAAGGAGACCACCCTTAGCTTTCCCTTTATCTTCTCCTCTGGTGCTGATTAGAGCGCTTCACCACCCCAAACCAGCCGCACCAAGACCCTCACCACAAACGCACAGAATCTGCGCATCGCTGCTCATGGCGCTCTAATTGAAGCTGGACGAGAGGATCCTCTGCGAGACATCCGAGACGCTGGACTTTGGCGGGGGTATTGAGGAAATGTTCCGAGTTAGAGGAGATTGTAAAGAGCAGACTTGCACAGGATCCCTTCCCCTTTTAGCTTTCGGTGGTGAGAGCTCTCCTCCCTATACTTCTGCTGGGCTGCGCAGGCAGCCCCTCTCCTGCTCCCTCATGGGATCTTTTTCATCGTGTTTACCTGCGAGGACAGCTGGATGGCTCAGGACGGGTCGCGCTCAGCTTTGAGGGCCCCAACTCCTGTACCCCTGCGATCTTAGAAGCGCTTCATAAAGAGGAGCTCAACGCGACCTTCTTTCTCGATCCAGATAAGCCTCTCTCTAAAGAGAGCTTTAAGCGCCTCCAGGGCGAGGGGCAGGCTCTGGCTCTATTGATCAAGGAGTTGCCTGAAGCTCCCGACGAAGCCTGGTTTAAAGCACAACGGCGGCGTTTGGAGGCGCGCTTTGAGGGCATCGAGGGGCTACGCCTAGAGCCCTTTTGGCGTCTCCATAACCCCAACGTGGAGGCCCTTCGTCGAGCCCAATCTCTCGCTGCTCCTCTGCTGCTCTGGAGCCTCAAGCTCCCTCAGGGGGATCTAGAAGAGATGTTAAGCGCTGGACGGCGACGCTGGGGCGATGGGGAGATCATCGCGTTCCCTGATGGAGGAGCAGACTGTTCCACCCTCCCCCTCATCACCCAGCTCAAGGGGGCCCTGGCAGCAGAAGGTCTGCGCGTCGTCCCTCTCCCTGAGCTGCTCAGCCCCAGCTTAGAGCGCCACAGCAGCATCCGCTTGATCCGCCTTCGTCAAGGGATCAAGCTCTCCTCAAGCTGTCGAGAAGCTCTGAGCTTTCCTCCCAAAGAAGCATATTGGGGCATGGTTGATCATATCAGCCCTGAAGGGATCCGCTTTCTCCCCTTGGTTGCGCCCCCCAGCACGGCGGCGCTCTTGGAGCAAGCTGAAGCCTTGGAGGTGCTCTGGGAGCAGCGCCGTCGTTGGCGCGCGTTGCCCGCCTGTCTGCGTCAGGTCTCAATGGAGGCGCTTCATTCTCCCTTTAGCCCTCAAGGCCCTCAAGGCCGCGTTCACTGGTGGGTGGCGGGTCCAGAGCTTCAATCTCGAGATCCCCGCGCATTGGCTGCCCCCGGTGAGGCGCTCATCCTGCCTGCCCTCGCCGATCTGGTGCGCCTGGAGTCTCAGCAGCGCCTCCCTAGAAGGCTGCGAGGCTTGGTGGCGGGGGCGCTCTCCCGTTTGGGCCTAGAGGCTCCTTTTTTAGTGGAGCTGCGGGAGAGCGCCGCTCTGGTGCTTTCTCAACCCCTCAGCCCTGAGCTGTTAAGGCGCTCCGATGCCCTCGCTCAGGTTCAGAGAGCGATAGGGGGCTATAGCGCGTTCTTGGCTGCCAGCCTTGGAGAGTACCTCTTCCTCGCTGCCTTAGAGCCTCAACAGGCGAAGCTCCTCCAGCGGATGGCTCGAGCTGCTGAGGGCTTCTTACATCCAGGCCCCTTTTTAGTGTTGGCGAGGGAAGGACGAGGGCCTATACCCGATAGACTTCGTCTGGGGAGACGCCCCGCCTTTGCGGAGCCTCCAGAGCGGCTGGTGATGCGGGTGCTCAGGGCAGGGATCTCGCTGCGCCCTGGAGATATCATCGCCTCCCCCGCGCCTGCCGTTCAGCCCCCCAGCGGAGCCCTGGATAGAAGCGCCGTCACTCGCCGTGCGGCCTTGCGCGGTGGTCTGGCTCGATCGATCCTCCACAACCTGGAGAGCCTGAGTTATCTTAGGCCTGGAGATGGCCTCGCGCTGGAAGCGGGCCTCCTGGGTCGACAACGTCTTCGACTTGCGGTCCCCCCTGGGATCGCTGTACCCAGCCCCGAGGCTCGCCCCCTCGTAGAGCAGGCATCAGGAGGGGGTTTATGAATATGAAGCAGCGTCTGGCGCGCAAACACTATGAGCGGGGACGACAGTATGAGCTTCAGGAGCAGATTGAAGCTGCCTTGGAGATCTACCATAAGGCTTGCGCTCTGGAGCCGGAGTTCCCAGAGCCCTACTTTGCTCTAGCACGTCTAGAGGCCAACCGAAGCCACTATGAAGCAGCCCTCCCCTACTTTGGGCTGGCCCTGGACCTAAAGAGGGATCCTGAGGTTCTGGAATGGAGAGCCTTTGTACTGGGGCGCTTACAGCGCTATGAAGAAGCCTTAATGGACTATAGAGAGGTCTATGAGGAGACCAATGACTCTCAGGTTCAGGTCAACCTAGGCCGGATGTACCTTGCTCTGCGCCGTTATGATGAGGCTCTAGATGTGCTGAAGGACAGTGAGGATGCTTCCGCCAAGGCGCTCCTGGAGGCTCTGCCCCTCTATCGAGAGTTTGAGCTGGGCGAACCCTTAGACAATCACCGCTCGGTTCGCTATCTCTTTGGTCGCACGATCCTCCTGGGCACGCTCGGGGAGGGGCTGGGAGAGTCTCGCTATCTCCTCTTGAGCCTGCGCCATATTGCCCTCAGCCTGAGCCGCCTCGAGCGTCTCTACCTCAGATGCGGTTGGCGTTTTGATGGGGTCGCCGCTCAGGGACCTCATCACGCTCCCCTGGCACGCGCTCTCGCTGAGTTGCTCTCTCTCCCCTGGGTTGAACATCCAGGCTCAGAGCAGCGCTTGCTGCTCTGTAGCGCGGTCCTCAAAGGCTTAAAAGAGGTCCGAGCGGTCGAGCGCCCCTGGAGAGTGGCGGGGGCCAAGATCTTACATTTCTGTATGGGCTTTATCCCCAACGGAGAGGTGGATCCCAAGGAGCCTGAGATCATCGGTTTCCTGGGGCGCAGCGCCGTGGAGTGGTACCGGGTGGAGTCCTTCTCCAGGATGATTCAGCCCGAGAACCTCAAGGAAAATTGGCCAGATCTTCAGTTGGGGCCAGCCTTTATCAACCCCAACACCGAGCAGGTCGCTGAAGCCCTCATCAAAGCCTGCCGAGAGACCCGCGATCCCTATGGAGAGACAGTGATCCGCTACTACACCCAACGTCATTCTCGAACTCGCGCCTTTGAGTGGGAGGGGGGATGAGCACACACGCTCTCTTCACCATCATCTGCCTATGCTTTCTCCTGGCCTGCTCAAAAGATCCCAAGCCTAAAGAGCCCAGAGCCGACATAGAGCAGATCTTGGATCTTCGAGTTTTAGATGCTGCGCTCCCAGATCTTGCTCTCGCTGAGGTGGATTTAGGGGTAGAGGCTGGGTCCAAACCCGAGGCTGGGCTCAGCGCAGAGGCGGGTTTTCAGATCGTCGCCAGAAGCTTTCAGTTTGAGGCAGAAGCACCTAAGCCCAAGAGCAAACCCAAACGAAGAAAGCGAAGAAAGCGAAGCAAGACCTCCAAGAGCGCAGGCTCCAAGAAGCGTCGAGCTCCATCAGCCGCCGGCACTATCCAGAAGCATTGGGGAGAAGTAGAAGCTTGTTATGCGCGGGTCGCCCTTAAAGATCCCAGCATAGGAGGGCGAATTGTCCTGCGTTGGACTCTAGACCGAGATGGCAAGCCCAACACAACTCAGGTGATCAAGGATACCCTCAAAGACAAATCGGTCTCCGCCTGTATCCGAGCCCGCGCTCAAAACTGGCGCTTCCCTCCTCCTGAGGGGGGCATCGGCGTCATCACCTACCCCTTCAATCTCCGCGTCCAATAACAGGTCAGATGAATCCAAAGCAGCTTCTCTCTCTGCCCCTCCGGGCGCTCCTCACGCCTGTCTGGGCTGCAGCCCTGATCGTCGCCTTTGAGATCCTCCGTACTCTCCTGTTGGGGGATACAGTGCTGGGCAGCGGGACACAACTCCTGGGCTTCTCCGCTGCTGTCGCCGGGCTCTTGGGCCTGCCTCTTTGGCTCCTGGGCCTGCTCCTTCTGTTGAGCGTTCAAGGCAGTCTTAAAGGCTGGCGTTGGGGCATCGAAGGGAGCATCTCAGGCAGCCAACGGGGGGCTTGGCTCCTACACAGCCTCTTCAGCTTTGCGTTGATCCTGCTGCTCACCCAGATCGCCACCCAGCGTTTCACCAAGATGTTTCAGCGGGGCATCTACCAGGGCCTTGCGGTGGGCCTCGTGGCGGTCGCTGCGCTGCTCCTCTCTTTGGCCTTAGCGGGGCTGATGGTGGGGCTCTGGAGTCGGCTGATTGATCGTTTGGGAGAGCAGCTCCCCACCGCGCTGGATCCTCGGGGTCGAGCGGGTGTGCTTTGGGTGGTCTTGGGGCTGCTGGCAGGAGCTTGGCTGGCGCCTCTCCTGAAAGAGGAGCTGCACACTGTCGATCTGCGCCCCGCGCGTCTGACCTTGATCTGGCTGTTGCTGCTCTGGGGCTGTGCTTGGCTGACGCCGAAGATCTCACTGAGGCGCCTCCTCTGGGGTGCCCTGCTTTTGCCTCTCTTTGGGGCTGGTTTTGTCTGGTCTGTCTATCACCTAGGAGAGAGTCAACGCAGGCTCTTGGCCCTCAACCGCGACACCCTCGTAGCGGGCATGATCGCGCAGCGCCTTGGGCAACTGGGAGACTATGATGGGGATGGAGTCCCTGGGCTCTTCGCAGGAGGGGATTGTGATGATGGTGACTCAAAGCGGCGCCCAGGAGTCTTTGATCCCCCTGGAGATGGGATCGATCAAAACTGCACAGGGGCTGATATGGAGAAGAGGGCGGATCCCCTGCGCGCTCCTAAGCGCGAAAAACCGGGAGCGCGGCGTAGTTGGAACGTCTTGCTGATCACCCTGGACGCGGTGCGTCATGACTCCTTTTTAGAGCAGATGCCCAAGCTCAGAGCCCTAGCGGAGGCCAATGTCGATTTTCGTAACGCCTACACCCAGGGAGCTTCAACCTACTGGTCTGTCTCCGCGCTGATGACCAGCACCGTACCCAGCCGCTTAAATATGGGCCGCGATCAGACTCCGGTGGGACGTATGAAGCTGCTCACTGAGGTCCTTGGGGCCTATAAGTGGCACACCGCCCTCTTCGCCAACGTCACTGTCTTCTTTATACGGGGGCTGCGGCAGGGGATGATGGTGGCCAACTATGATACCAGCCATTACAGCGTCCATGGGGCCAAGCCGGGATCAGCGCATCTCACAGATGGCCTCCTTAAGCACCTGAGGAAGTGGAAGGCGGGCAAGCTGGCCAGACAGCAAGATCGCTTCTTCGCTTGGGCCCACTACTACGACCCCCATGATCCCTACTTTGAGGTCCCTGGTTACCCTGCTGAGGAGGACTCAGACAGGGGACGCTATGAAGCGATCCTGCGTTACACTGATGATGAGGTTTCCCGCTTGGTAGAGAGCCTTAAGGCTGAGGGGCTTTGGGAGAACACCCTCTTTGTGTTGAGCGCTGATCATGGAGATGAGTTCCTCGACCATGGGCATCGCTTTCATGGCAAGACGCTCTATGAGGAGGTGATCCATGTGCCCCTCTTTATGCATGTCCCTGGTGTTGGAGCACGCCGGATCGAAATCCCCGCTTCTCAAATGGAGATCGCACCCACGATCTTGGATCTCTTAGGTCTCTCCATCCCTAAGAGCTATTTGGGCCGCAGCCGGGCTCAGGAGATCCTCGAGGGGACCCCTGCGGCTCTAATCCCGATCTATTTTGAGGTGCTCCCCGACTCCAACTATGCAGGGCATCAAGTGGGGATGCGGCTGGGCCAGATGAAGATCATCTATCGCATCAATGAGAACACCTTTGAACTCTATGATCTGGCCCGGGATCCCAAAGAGCGAGACAACATCTACGATCTACACCCTGAAGCCCCAGCGCTGCGGGAGCAGCTCCTTCTCTACGCTGACCACCACCTCTTCTGGCTGGGGCAGGGCCGCACCGGCGCTCGTCTACCCCCTGGTTCTCCTCAGAAACCCAAGAAGCCTAAGAGAGGCAAAAAGCCCAAGAGGGGCAAACAGAAGAAGGGTCCAAAATAGCTTTCCCTATTCAGGGGCAGCCCTCCAAACAGAAGCCTCCACAGTCGATCCCCTCCTCTTCAGGGTCAAGTCGGGCGTTAGCACAGAGTTGAGGGGCACAGTCTCCAGGACTGGGTTGAGAGGTGGGGCGCCAACTTCCCTCTTGAAAGGAGAGGCTCTGAGCAGGAGAGGGGGAGATCTCCAAACTGAGGTGGCTCAAGGTATGCCCTTCAAACTTTAACTCCAACTCCTCAGCGAAGAGGGGCAAGAGGATGCAGTCTCCCGCCTCCATCTGAGGGAGGGGCTGCCCCAAGAGTGAGAAGCCCTCCGCCTCTTCAGCAGCATAGATCTCGATAAAGGGGGGCTCACGGGAGATCTCGGTGATCTCAGGTGGAGTGCCTACGGTGAGTTCAGCGCAGCGCTCCAGCTGAAACTCGCCGCCATCTAGATCTCCATAGCTCCAGTGCAAACCTTGATCGAGGCTGGCACGCCAAGCGAGGGCAAAGGAGCCGGGATACTGAGCTTGAATCTGAGCGCGATACTCCTCTCCATCCAAAAGATCAGCTTGAAACTCTCCTGGGATCCAGCGCCAAGCGGGGTGCTGAGGGGGGAGCTGTAGAGGACCCCAACCCAGCTCCATCCTGAGCCCTGCGGCTGGGCCTTGCGCTTGGGTGTGGTGAGGGGCGCGGATACGTCCAAAGATCTCAGGGCTGGGTAAGGCGAGCCAGGAGTGGCTCTGAGGAGGCCAGACAAAGAGGAGAAGCTCGGGTGCAGGGAAGATCTCTAGACCGGAGTAGGAGAGGTTCAATCCAGCAGAGAGTAGGCGCAGCTCTAGAGGGCCTGGAGGCAGGGGGCCTGCGCGGGCCCAGAGGGTGGTTTCATCGAGCCACTCCAACTCCAGAGCTTCTTCGTTGGCGAACCAGAGGCGGGTGTCTGCTTGAAAGCCGCTGCCTCTGATCTCCAACCAGCCTCCTCTGCTGGAGAGGGCGGGAGGGTCAAGGCTCAGGATGGTGGGAGGCAGAAGATCGGGAGAGAGGCTGATCTCTCCTGCTTGCTCAGGTTGATAGCCGTTGCCTGAGCCATCCAGGTCTCCTAAGCACCAGTGGAGGCCTCCGTCGAGGCTAAAACGCCAGAGAAAACGGAGAGGTCGCGGCTCCTCTAAAAGGAGCCGCGCTCGAAACTCGACGCTCTCTCCTCGATAACCCAGAAACTCCCCCTCCAGCCAACTCCAAGCTTCATCATCGGGGGGCTGCGCTGCGGGGCCATAGCCGAGCTGAGCGCGCCAAGGTTCACCCTCAGGGCCCAACTCCAAGCCCTCCAAGCGTGCCCGTCCATAGATCTGTTCGCTCTCCTCGCCAGGGAGGAGCGCGAGGTCTGCAGGCCAGTGCAGATTGCACCAGTCGGCATAGGGGTAATACTCAAAAGCTGACTCCAGCAGATCGACCTGTCCATCGGGGTTAAGCAGCTCCAAAGCGACAGGGCCGGCCTCCCCAGGGGGGCTGATAAGTTGGATATGGCGGCGATCAAGATATGTAGATTCGAGGGGCTTACCGTCCCAGATGAGCCTAGCCCCCTCCTCAAAGTCGCGGCCCTCAAGCAGGAGGGAGCTGCCTCCCTGGCTGGGTCCCTCCTGGGGAGTCAGGCGCTCCAGATAGGGAGGAGGAGGTCCTTGCACCTCAACCGCCAGTCGCCCAGCCTGCAGGCTGGAGTAGCCGTTTTGACTGCCATCGAGGTCGGCGTAGAGCCAATGTTCTCCATCAAAACCAAAGCGAAAACAGAACTGGAAGAAGCCTCGAGTCTCAGGCTCTAGGAGGGCACGCACTCGCGCTGAGCCCTCCTCATGGCTCAACAGCTCCGCAGGGCTCCAATGCCAAGCAGGATCCCTTGAGGGATCGCTGCCCTGGGGACCATAGCCGAGCTGCGCGAGGGGCTCCTCAGCCTGAACCCAGGCGAAGACCTCGGGGGCCTCAGCGCCCAGATAGATTCTTAGGCTCTGAGGCCCCTCCAGTTGGGCGCTCTCGGGCAACTCAAAGCAGTTAAGAGCCCCCTCTAAGAGACCCTCAAAGCCCTCAGAGTTGGAGACCTGGATGTTTAACAACCCTCGCTCCCGGCAACGGCCCTGAACCCAGATCTCCTCAGGGCTCTGCTCCAGGATCTCAGCCTCTTCAGCCCCCAGGTGAACCCGAACCTCCTCAAAGCCTCCTCCCCAAATATGCAGCAACACCTCTTCGCCCAAAGGCGCCTCTCCAGGCGCTATGGCGTTGATCTCCGGTCGCGTCCCCAACAGCAGTCGCCCAGCCTCTTCTGGCTGATAACCGTTCTCTGCACCATCAAGATCCACCCATAGCCACTGCGGTGTTGGGCTCGGATCGGTGCTTAAGCGCCAAGCAAAGCTGTATTCTCCTGGCTCCTCTTCGGGGAGCCTCGCTCCTTAGATCTCTAAGGCCCCCTCCTCTCTCAGCCAAGCCCCCTCGATCCAACGCCACTCTGGATTTTGAGGCGCTGAACTCCCCCAAGGTCCCCAGCCCAGCTCCGCACGCAGTCCTTGTAGAGGACCCGCCAACTCCGTCCAACCCTCAAGGTGGATCTCCACCTCCAAGAGCTGCTCCCTCTCGCCTCGCAGCAGGGAGACCTCTGCTCTCCTCAGCCGCGCCTCTCTTAAGGGCACATAGATCTGAAGCGGCAGGCTCAAGGCGGGCACTCCTGGATTCATCAAGCTTAATGAGAGCCTCCGCTGTGTCTCGGGTGGCCTGATCTCAAGCTCAGGCAGGATAAAGAGAAGCCGCTCTGGGCTCAGCTCCAAGAGAGCCTGCGCTTCTCCCTCCAACAGGAGCTCAAGACCGTCACGGAAGCCAGCCCCCGAGATCTCGATGAGCCGCCCCCCCTCATAGGAGGCGCTCTCTGGTTGTATGTTGTCTATGCGAGGCAGGACATTAAGCCTCCCCGCTTCATCTGCCTCATAGCTGGGCAGCTGTCCCCGATCTCCATAGATCCAGCTCTCTCCATCAGGACCAAAGCGCCACGCGAATAGAAAATGACCGCTCTCTTCTGGCTCCAGCCGCCCTCGATAGATCTTAAAGCCCTCCTCTTCTCCTGCCCACTCTCCTGCCTCCCAGCTCCACTCCAAGAGCGCCTCTCCTGGTCGACCAAAGCCCAGCTCTACATGCTCTAGCTCCCCCCTCACTCGCCCATAGATCCACTCTGAGCGTGAACCCAGCGAGATCTCTAGAGCGACCGGCTCTAAGAGCTGGGGCTCCTCCGCCAAAAAACGCTCGATGGGGACCTCAGCCTCACCCTCTTCGCTCTCCAAGCGCAGCAGAGATTCCCCAGGCGGCCCCGCAGGCAGCCAGATCAAGAGCTCCTCCTCCTCCTGGCTCAAGATCGCCAACGCTTCTCCATCCAGCCAAGCTCTCGCCGCCCCCAAGCTTCTCCCCCTGATCTCCAAAACCCCCCCCTCTGTAGCCGAGAAGGCTCTGGGATATCGCTCGCTGATATAGAGCCCCTCTCTCTCTAAGCTCAGCTCTCCAGGAGGCTCCCCAAACTCAAACCAACCCGCCTCCTCCGCTGTACTAAAACGCCAAAATACCTCGTAATCTCCCGCCTCCTCCGCCCTCACCTCAGCCTCAAAGAGATCGGAGCCCTCTCGATCCTCTAGGTAGTCAGCCTCCTGCCAGATGATCTCTTCTCCTCGCCGCAAACCAAGCTGGGCGCGCAGCCCAGGGCTCACTCCAGGCTGCTCGCTCAGCCCCAAGATAGAGACCAAGGCTCGCAGTCGAGGCCCCGGTGGCCCCAGCGGCGCGCTCAACTCATCATCGATGAGCTGCACTTCTCCGACAGGTAAAAACCAGACAAAGGGCAGATCTCGCCCCTCAAGCTCCAGGATGATCTCCTGTCGCGTTGTCTCCATTAAAGGAGGTCTCAGGCTAAAGCGCAGACGATCTGTCCCCACTTCAAAGGGCAGCGCCCTCCCCTCCAAGCTCAAACTCAACCGCTCATCAAGGCCCCTCCCAATGATCTCCAACTCCACCGCCCCCGTCGCCGCCGCCGCGCTGGGGCTCAGGCCCGTTACATGAGGTTCAAGCCTCAAAAGGCTGCTCTCTTCAACCCGATACCCTGTCTCCGCCACCCTATCCGCCAACAACCCCCTCGCCCCCGCGCTCCCAAAGCGATACGCCAACTGGTACTCTCCCCAACGAGAGATCTGAAGCGAGGCGCTGTAGCGATCCTCTCTGCCCACCTGCTCTAACCATCTCCCCGATACCCAGCGCCACCCCAGCCCCTCTGGATGGCTCCCAGGTGGCCCGTAGCCCAGCTCCGCTTCTAGGCCCAAAAGAGGACCCGCTCCCTCTGTGCCTCTGGCCATCAGCAGCCCCCTGATCTCCAGAGTCTCGCCCACCTCTGCGCTTAACTCCGCCGCCGCCTCCAGCCGCCCCCAATCCATCTCAGGGTAGATCTCGTGTCCAAACTCAAGGCGCTCTCCCTCTAGGTTTTCAAGCCGAATCTCCAGTCTCCCTGGAGCCTGCGCTGGGATCTCCAAGATCAGCCTCCTCTCCTCCTGAGAGCCCAGCTCCAGCACCTCTCCCCCCATCTCTGCTCGAATCCCGGGCAGAAAGCCCTCTCCAAAAAGCTCCAGTTTATGCGCTCCAGAAGGGCCTGGCTCAGGGCTCAACCTCTCTATCCTCAACGCAGGGGGAGGTCGCACCTCAAGGAGCACCGCAAGCTGCGGATCATATCCATTCTCTGCCCCATCCAGATCCACCAAGGTCCAAGGATCTCCTGGGAAAGAGAAACGCCATGCTACTTCATACAGCCCCGGAGGCAGCTGCGGAGGCTGAGCCACCCAGACCCCCTCCTCTGCTTCCGCCCCTACCCAGATCCAACTCCCCTCAACCGAGGCAAAGCCCAATTGAGCCCGAAGATCGAGGGGCGCCTGCGCTCTCAAGCGAGGAGCCTCCTCCCCCCAATTCCAGCGTAGATGCTCTGGAGGCAGCGCCCGCGCCCCTTGAATCGCCCGGAAATAACGAAAGCCCTCCGGTAGCTGAGCAAAGCCCCCCTCCTGCTCTAAGCTGATCGTCACCTCTCCCATCTCCTGAGCAGGGCTCAGCGCCTCCAAGGCTCTCTCGCTCAGATACTCCGTCCGCGCTGGGATCCCCCCAAAGCGCAGCTGAGCCCCTGGCCGAAAACCCTCTCCACCAACTAAAATCCGCTCTCCTCCCAGGCTGCTCCCCTCCGCTGGGCTCAGCGAGAGCAGTCGAGGGCTCTCCTCACCTAAGCTCAAGAGCACACCCGCTTCCTCCAAACGAAAGGGGGTCTCTCGGCGCCCATCGACATAGAGCCAATGCTCAGCGTCCAAGCTGAAACGCCAAGCAAAGCTCAAGCTCCCCTCCTCCCTTGGGCTCAAAAGCGCACTGAATCGAAGCCGTCCATCCTCAAGCTCCTCCCACTCCTCTATAGGCCTCCACTCCATCTCCTCAATATACTCCCCCCTCCCCAATCCAAGCTCAGCCTCAAGCCCCTCAGTTCCCCCCACCAGTTGCAGCCAAGCCCCCACCTCAACCTCCTCAGAGAGCCTCAAAATCGGACTCAGCGGGGCCTCCATCTCAGCCTCCACTGGGAAGGGGTAGTAGCGAAAGGTGAGCCTCCCTGGGGCCTCGGTTGCTCCCTGACGAACCAGAGGGATCTCCAGCTCTCCTGGAGGCCCTGGAGGGCTTAGGGCCTGGATCTCCTGGGGCTCCAAGCTCAAGATCTCGGCGGGCTGTTCTCCAAAGAGCAGCTGATCGCCCGCCCGAAACTCCATTCCCATGATCTGTATGAGGGTCCCTCCTCTGCTGGGGCCCTCCTCTGGCTGAAGCGTTAAGAGCTGAGCTGGTGGCCAGGGCCGTACCCTCAAACGACCCGCCTCCGCCCAAGAGAAACCCGGCCCCTCCAGATCTCCATACCGCCAAGCCCCCTCCCCAAAACGACAGCGCACCGCCAACCCGTAGTCACCCGGAGCCTCGGCCTGAAAGCTCCCCGTTTCACTCCAGCTCCAATCCAAGAGCGCAGGGTGCCGGCTCTGCCCCCAACCCAGCTCACAGCGCCCCTCCCCACGTAGACGTCCATCAACACGTTGACCTAACTCAACCTCAAGCTCTATTGGCTCCAAGAGCTGTACCTCTTCAGGCTGCGCCGCATAGAAGAGCTGTAGATGGTCGCTCCCTCTCTCATCCTCTAAGCGCAGGCTGTATGCTCCCGGAGCCCTCGCTGGAGCCTGAAAGCCCCTAAACTCTCCCTCCCCAATAAGCTGTAACTCCTCCTCTTCTAAGAACAGCTGCGTTGAAGGGAGCGCGCGACCCAGCACAAAAACCACCCACCCCCCCTCTGGTCCCAAAACCTCAGGGCTCAAAGAGCTAAAGCTGGGCCCCAAGCGAGCTTCTAGGTTTAAACCGAGCCCCGTAGACCACCAGTGAGCACCCCCATCTATGGAGATCTCAAACTCAAGATGGTGATCTCCCTCCAAGAGCGGAGGCAGCGGGGCGCCAAAGCGAACCTCAGCTACACGAGGCAGGGGCCAAAGCTGATCAGCTAAGCGTGCTCTAAGCAGCGCCTCTGGATTCTCGCAAGCCAGCTCGATCCAAGGCCCCTCTGCCTCCGCCGCCAACCTCAAAGGATCAATCGCGTTAAGCAGTCTCACCTCTGGAGGCCGCGTTAAGCGCTCAAAGGCTCCCTCCAGCCTAAGGCGCTCTCCATCGCTCTGCTGCAGCTCAAGATCAAGGAGCCCCCCTGGCCCCTCTGGGATCAGCAGGCTCCAGCCCTCCCTCCCTCCGCTCAGCTCCAAAGCTTGCCCTCCAAGCCAGCCCGCTTCCAGCTCAAGCCCCTCTCCCAAAACCTCCACCCACTGCCCTGAGGGACCCAGCGCAGGCCGCAGCCCCAAGAGCTGCGCTCGATCACGCGCCTCGATCTCCAACCATCCCAACGCCGCCTCTCGCCAACGTTGACCATCCAAGCTAAAGCGGAAAGTCCAGGCCAAACCTCCCGGCTCCTCCGCCTGAAAGAGCGCTGAGAAGTGAGCGAGGCCCTCGCTGATCCCCATCAACTCTCCAGCGCTCCAACGCCAACCCTCAGGGCTTTGCAGGCCCAATTCAGCCCGTAGGCGAGGATCCGCCTGAGCAAAGGCCCTCAGACTGAGGCTCTCCCCCTCTAAGATCTGACGCTCTCCCTCTAAGAGCCTGGGTCCTAGAGGTAGAGGGAAGATCTCAAAGCTCCGCCCCACTCGCTGACCATCTGGGTTACTCAGCCAGAACATCAGCGAGGCAGGCTCCTGTGGGGGCAGAGAGATCTCCATCCAATCCGCTCCCTGGTTGAGGATCTGAAGAGGCTCCTGCTCAAGCAGAGCCCAAGCCCCTGGCTCAAAGCGGCCCTCCAGGCGAAAACGTCCTCCCTCGCTGGGCAGCGCTTCTGGTCTGAGGCTCCAGATCTCTGGCCCCTCCCTCTGCCTGACCTCCAGCGTCAGAGGCTCAGCTCGCGCTCGCCCCTCTCTATCGCGGAGTTGGACCTGAAGTGCTCCAAGCTCTGTGGGGACCAAGAGCGCGCTGCTCCCCCCCTCGCTGTTCGCTGTCGTTGGGTACCACCGCCAGCTCTCTGGCTCAGCGAGGTGTCCTAAGCCAATCTCCAGATCCTCCAACATCTGGGGGTGACTCTGACTGATCTCAAAGAGCACCCCCTCATCAAGAAAGGCCTGCTCGGGACCAGAAAGCTGAAGCGGCGCCTGATATCTAAAGCCTCGCAGCTCTCCCCGTGCCCCATCTGGGGTCTCTAACTCCAAGATCGCGATCCCCTGACCCGCAGGTGTGATAAAGCGCAGTTGCTGTTCAGAGAGATGTTCAAGCTCTAAGACCTGCCCTCCCAACCAAGCTCGTATTCCCTCCGCAAAACCCTGACCCTGAAGCTCAACGAGGGTCCCCCCTGCGTTGGAGCCACTCCCTGGAATGAGGAGCTGGGGGAGAGGACCTTCGAGGTTGAGATCGACAGAGCCCTCAGCGCTCTGTTTCCAGTGCCCTCCTGAGTCCAAAGAGAAGCGGAAGAGATAGCGAAGGTCCTCGTTCAGCTCAAGCTCATGGCTATAGAGGTCCCACTCTCCATCCCGCCCCTCATAGTCTGCACGGAGCCAACGCCAGTCCTCTTCTTCCCAGATTCCTAACATCGCCAAGGCTCCAGGAGATGGTGCTTGGAGTCTATCGTGCTCCAAGACCGCCAAGCTCAGCTTGATTGGACCAGGGTGAGCCCCTTGATCCTGTTTGGGGAGCCGAAGGTGTTCGGGCCAAGGATAGATCAGGAGAGGACCCACCTCATGGCGCTGCCCATCTGGGTTGATCATCTGAAGCTTATGTTCACCTAGGAGATCCTGGGGGATCAAGAGACGCTCTCCATCGCTCCAGAGCCGCTCTCCTCCCAGCTCAAAGCGCGTCCCAGGCTGCTCCCCCTCAACCTGAACCTGAAGAAAGACCCCCTCAGCTGCAGGGAGCGCTTGGGGAGCAAAGCTGAGGATCTGAGGTGCAGGGGGAGAGGTGATCCGAAGCCAAGCGGGGGGGGCCTCCTGCCAATGTTGAGCATCCAGGCTGATCTTCGCGCGAAGGCGATAGCGCCCCAACTCTTGGACCAGGGGCTCAACCCAGAAGCGATCTGGGGCGAGCTGACCAAACTCCACAGGCAGCCCTTCAAGCTCAACTTGAAGTTGGGGTTGGCTCCCTGGCGCCTCCACCTCCAACTCAAAGCGAACCCTGGGCTCGAGCTTGGAGGTTTCGATCTCCGCTTGGACCCAACTTATGCGCTCAGGGACTGGGAAATACTCAAAGGAGATCAGGCGCTCGTCTTCTCCCAGGCGAAGATGTAACTGCACAAGACCTGGAGCATGGGGTGGGGTGCTCCAGATCCTCCCCTGGAGGGCGATGGGCTCCCCCTCCAGGCTCAACTCACTCCCCTCAGGCAGTCCAGAGAAGCGCAGCTGGGTCCCTCCTCGGCTGGGTCCCTCTTGGGGGCTGATCTCAACCTGTTCCAAAGGGCTTGGTTGGTGAAAGCTAGGGCAGGCTTCCAAACTCCAGCCATTTTCAGCCCCATCACCATCTGCCCAACGCCAATGTTCGCCATCCAAGCTAAAGCGTGCGCAGAGGCGGTAGTCGCCTGGAGAGAGTTCCGGCTGTGCTTTAAAGGCGATCAACCCCCCCTGAAGTCCAAGGGGTTCCATCGGCTCCCAAAGCCAAGCGTCAGGCTCCACAAGAGAGCTGTATCCCAGCTCTGCCCTGAGCTGTTCATGGGCTCTAGGAGCCCAGGCCAAACCCAAGATCTCGCCTTGGAGCGAAGGAGGGCGGAGCCCAACCCAGCTGGGCCACGGGTAGAACTTAAAATGCTCCACCCCCTCCAGCCGCGTTCCCTCAATCGAGAGCAGCTCAACTGAGGCATCCCCAGGAGGCTGCGCAGGGGTCAGAAAGAGCGCGCTCCCAGAATCCAAGATTTCCTGCTCTGTGGTAGGCAAACCGCCTAAGAGGATCTTGATCCCAGGGCGTAGATGGGCACCTCTGAGGAGCACCCAAGTTCCCCCTGTCTCAGGGCCTTCACTGGGCTCCAAGCTGTGGATAGCAGGGGGAGCCTCCGCGAGATAGAGCCAAGCCTCCTCACGCCGTCCTAGGTAGCCATCAGGGGTCTCCATCTCCAGATCAACCCAACCGGGCTGGAGCCCTCTGGGGCTGCGTAGGATGAGATCCTCTCCCTCCAAGGCCTCCAACTCAGTCTCCTGCCCCCCCAGATAAAGGCTCATCTCCGGAAGCAGATGACGCCCCCTGAGGCGCACACGGGTTCCACCAGCCAGAGGGCCTCGATCAGGCTCCAAGCTGATGATCTCAGGGGCTCGATTCTCAAAATAGAGCAGATCAGCCTGAGCCTCATGCCCTTCCTGGTTGCGAAGTAGAAAGAGGTGCCGTCCCGCCTCATGTGGAGGAGCGTTCAGCTCCAAACGCTGAGCGCTCTGGCTCAGCAGCTCCAGCTCGATCCCAGCGAGGCTGATCTGAAGCACCCCCTCAAATCCACGCCCCTCAACCGTCAGCCGCCCCCCCTCTTCACGAAACCAGCTGGGTGAAAGCGACTCAATCTCAGGCTGTTCAGGAGCGATAAAGGTGAAGGGTTCAGGAAGCGGAGCCAGCTCTCCAAAACGATCTACGAGGATGACATCTACCTGAGCGCTGGGATGAGCAGGGCTGATCACATGCAACCACTCTTCATGCAGCTCCTGAGGGATAACCCCCAGTTCTCCAAAGCGCACCTGTTCAACCTCAGAGAAGCCTCGCCCTCGGATCTCCACCAGGGTTCCCCCCGCTGTTGGCCCTTGAGTGGGGCTGAGCGTGTCCGCTCTGGGACCCTGGTTCTCCAGATAGAGCCAAGCCTCCTCCAAGCGATCCCCCAAGCGGTCCTGAGCCAGGATCTCAACATCGACGAGGCCAGGAGCCCCTGGGGGCGTCTTACAACGGATCTCCTGGGCACTGATGCTGAGGATCTCAGCCTCCGCCGCACCAAAGCGCAGCCGCAAAGGGGATTGAAAACCCACACCCTCCACATGCACCAAGCTGCCTCCAGAGGTGGGGCCACTGGAAGGGATCACGCGACTTAGACGAGGAGGAAGGCGCCATTCAAAGCCCTCCTCTAAGGTGGCGCTGCGACCGTCAGGGTTTCTAAGATTGACATCTACCCGCCCTGGAGAGGAGACCTCAGGGGCGACAAACTCCAGGCGCTCGCTGTCCAGCAACTCCAGTTCCCAGATCGGTTGATCACCTAGGCTCAAGCTGAGCCCCTCTAGAAAACCACGTCCTCTGAGTTGAATAGGGAAGCCTCCGCTGAGAGGGCCAGCTTGAGGTTCAAGGCTATAGATCTGAGGCCCTGGCGTGGGGAGGAGCTGGAGCCAGAGCAGCTCAGATCGGCAGGAGCCAATGATCACCTGTACCTCATTCTCTCCTGAGCTTAGGTTGAGGACTCCTGAGAAGCGCCCACCCTTCATCTCCAAGGCGCTGGCTTCGCCGTTGTGTAGCAGGGTCCCTGGAGCTTCAAGGCTGGGGGGAATATCGCCTTCTAGGAGCAGACGTGCCTGTTGATGTGCTCCTGGGCTCGGATGCTCAATAAAGATCAAAGGGCAGGGAGGCTCTCCAGCGTCATCGATAGAGCCTTCACCTGCATCATCACAGGCCAAAAGCAGGATCAAAAGAGAGAGCAGGCGATAGCGATTGAGAGAGGGGGAGGGAGCTGAAAAGAACACTGGGACCTTGAGCAAAATGTCTTGAGATCCACATCTTATCGCCTCAACTCAGACGATCTCATCTAAATGTTCAGAACGCAGGAGTGATGAATCACGCCCTGCGTCCTTTAAAGCTCCAGCTCCTTTTTGGGCTCTTGAAGCTCTTCTTCCTCTTGAGCCCCCTCCTCCTGAGACACCTCCTCCTGAGACCCCTCCTCTTGAAGCTCTTCTTCCTCTTGAGGCTCCTCCTCCCTTTCTTCCTTCAGAGGCTCCTCTTCCTCTTGAGATTCCTCCTCTGGAGGCTCCTCCAACTCAATCTCCATAGGTAAGCTGTTCAGGGCCTCCTTAAAAAACAGGGGAAACTGCTCTGAGAGGCTGGCTGCTAGGCTCTCCTGGAGAACAGGATCGATGCCTTGATTGAGCTTCAACTCAGGATGTTTTTCAAAGAGTCGCTCTGCTGCCTGATGCATTGCCCAGGCAACCCCAAGCTGCTCCAAACGAGCATCCTTGGGGCTCTCCTCGTAGATCTTGAGCAAGAATTCTCGGGCCTCCTCTAAAGCGCCCTCACCGATACAGAGGGCAGCTTGAAGATGAGGAGCCTCCGCAAGCAGATCTCCACGAAGCAGCTCTAGCGCTCGTCGATCATCCCCTGACCAAGCGGCGATGGCTGCTTGAAAATGGATGGAGTGAAGCGCGCCTATTCGATGACCTCCGACCATCTCGCTGAACTGCTCCATCAGCGTATAGGCTGCTTCATGTTTTCCTAGAGCGCAGGCCGCACGGGCCAGCTCAAGACGCCCGACTGGGTTTTCATCGGATAGCTTAAGGAGGATCGGGATCGCGCGCTCTGGTGCTCCTGCTACCTGAAACAGCAGCGCTCTAAGAAGAGGCTCTCCACCCGCTTTGACCTCCTCTGTCAAGGTAGACGGATAGATCTCCAAGAGGGCGGCGCGGGTCCGCTCTAACTCCTCAGGGCTGGGGCTCTCTGCCTCCTCTGCGGCTTGAACCTCTTGGGGACGAAACATAGCAGGATCAGGTTGAACAACCAGACGCGGGATCCCCAAAGGGTGCTCTTCATCACTGACCAACTGGATAGAGCCATCCCCATTAAAAGCGATCCAACTGAAGTCCCCTGGATCAGGTCCCAGCTCGGCTCGACGTTTGGCTGCTGAGCCAAGCTGCTCCATCAAGCTCGCTCGGTTGCGCGCTCTGCGGATCTTGATGCGCTCTCGCTGAAAGCTTTCAAACTCAGCCTCCTGTTCGCTCTGGGCATAGCGTTGAGCGAGTTCAAGATGATGCTCCACTTGCCCCTCATTTCCAGCGCGACAGAAGCCCCGTGCGCGCTCCAGATTTAGAGAGACAAGGCCCCGATCACAGCGCTCCATCAACGCTGGGACCTCTGGAGCCCTAAGATCTACGATGAGCTGACGAGCCTCGGCGAAGCGCTCCTGTTCTAGAAGCTTCTGAGCCTTAGCTATCTTGTCCTGAGTTGAGGGGAAGAGCCAAGAGAGGAAGCCCATATCGATCTCCGAGAAGGCAATGAGAGCTGGAGCCTAGCGATTCTCTTGGCTACACACCACAGGCTTGATACTCCTCAGCGCAGCTGCTCTCACAGCTGTCGTTTTGAAAACAGCGGCTCTCCTCAATGCAGTGATCGATGATGCTGTATTGACGCTGAGCGACGCGAGTCGCCTCCTCATAGCAGCCCTGGATGCACTCGCCCTCATCACAGCCCTCACAGCCCTCGCACTCCTCGAAGCAGTTGTACATCTCGGCGCAGCTCAGCTGTCCAGGATCAGGACCCCAACAGGCATCTACTTCTGTCATGCAGACCAGGAAGCAGTTCTCTCCTGGGCTGGCGCAGTTGGAGCGCTCAATACAGTCGTTCAAAGCATCGTAGGCTCGTTGAGCCTCTAGAGTGCCGCTCCAATAGCAGGATTCTCGACAGGCCACGACGCCATCACAGCCTATAAGGCAGCCGCTCATCTCAGTGCAGCTCAGATCTCCGCTGGGAGGAGGCGCAGCGTCTGGAACTGGAGAGATTGAGAGGTCTAGGCGAACGTCGACTTGAGGAACCCAAAGATCTGGGAGAGGCGATCCACCGTCCAAGCGCCTCTGATCTTGAGGAGGAGAGATCGCGACCTCTCGCGTTCCTGCATCGCCGAGCGCTTTCAAATCAGGTTGAAGATCCTTTAGGTCCATCCCTAGATCTTGATAAATGCTGCTCCCTGAGAGGGCATCTTGAAGCTCAGCATCTTCTGAAAGCTCCGAAGCCGCGCAGGCCAGAAGAGAGAGGGAGAAGGATAAAGAGAGTGATCGCATGGACCGAGCTTAATGCCCTATTCCTGAGGGAGTCCAGCCCCAGCCATCGCACTTGACTCCAGAGGCTCAGGAGGTCAAAAGCCTCCTATCAACCCAAATGAGGAGATGGCATGAAGATCGGCATCGTTGGATTTCAAGGTTCGGGAAAAACCACTCTGTTTAACGCCCTCACCGGGCAGGAGGCTCCTACAGGCTTTGGCGGGAGCAAGATCAACCTGGGGCGCATTGAGGTCCCTGATCCCCGAGTAGATCGCCTCACCGAGCTGAATAACCCTAAGAAGAGCATCTACGCTGAGATCACCTTTGCAGATGTCCCTGGAGGGCGAGGGAGCCAAAGCTTAGATCCTCAAGTCCTGGGGCAGATTCGCAATATGGATGCTCTGGCCCAAGTGATCCGCGGCTTTGATGGGGGCTTGGGGGTACCTGATCCCCTCTCAGAGATGGGGAGCTTTGACGCGGAGCTGCTCCTGGCTGATCTTCAGGTTTTGGAGCGGCGCATTGATCGTCTCAAGCGAGATAGATCAGATCCCAGCCTCCTCGCCCTACTTCAACGCTGCCTAGAGCATCTGGAGTCTGATCAAGCGCTGCGGCTGATGGAGTTGAGCAAAGAGGAGCAGGCGGCCCTGAGCCCCTATGCTTTCCTCAGCCTTAAGCCGATGCTTCTGCTTCTGAACCTCTCTGAGGAGCGAGCCTTGGAGGGGATCCCTGAGGCTCTAATTCAGGCAGCCGATGAAGCGGACCTTGAGGTCTTGGCGCTCAGCGGCGCGGTAGAGGCGGAGATCGCCTCCCTTGAGCCCGAGGATCAGCTGGAGTTTCTATCGGAGATGGGTTTGGAGGCGCCCGCCTCTCAGCGCTTTATCCGTTCCGCCTATGCTCTCCTTGACCTGATCACCTTTTTGACCCAGGGGCCTGATGAGTGTCGTGCTTGGCCTCTTCGCCGAAACAGCAAAGCGGTTGAGGCTGCCCGTGTGATCCACAGCGACATCGCTCGAGGCTTTATTCGCGCTGAGGTGATCAGCTTTGAGGATATGGATAAGTATAAGAGTGAGGCAGCGGTGAAGTCTTCAGGGCGCTTCCGGGTCGAGGGTCGCGATTACATCACTAAGGATGGAGATATTTTTAACTTTCGGTTCAATGTTTGAAGCCTGAGCGACCCCTCCAGTTTTCAGTCACTTGCGGCGACAGCGAGCCGTCTGTGCGGGTCAAAACCCGCCAAGATCGTCCCAAGACCCGCACAACCCGCACAGCCTCCAGCGGCCCCGGAGGACACCTTCGCAGGTAGGGTGATCCGCCTATCGGACCGGGTAGATGGAGGTGATGATGAACCGCCCGATCGACTACGAGATCCCCACGTCCAGCTTCGGCCTGCCCGCCGAGCCCGGCGTAGCCTTCGACCTGCTCTCCGACGTGCTCTTGAACCTGGTCACCGCAGCCCGGCAGGACCCCGTGTACCGTAACGCCCTGATGGGCCGTGCCCTGGCCCTTGTCTCGGACCTGGAGGAGGAGGTTCGGGAGGTCGAGCGGCGTCACCCCCACTGGTGGGGCTGGGCCGTGCTGACGGTCCCCGACTCCGAGTTCTCGCCCCGCCGCCAGGACTGACCGCCAACGGTCAACACGCCCCGATCTCCTTGAGCCGCTCGTAGATGTCCGCCGCCCGTGCCACGCCGGGATCGTTCATCTCCTCGGGCTCCAGGTGCGGCACCAGCCGGATGGCCTCCTCCAGGTCGTCCCTGGTGAACCATCCGTGGGCGATGAGGGTCTTGAGCAGACCCTGGAGGCCGTCGTAGCCGTCGGCCATGGCGTCGTAGTCGGCCCGCATCCTGCCCTCCTCCCTGACGGTACAGAACCAGCCGAGGGCACGGTCGGTGCCCGCCTGGGCCTTGAGGTCGGGGTTGTCGGGGTGCTCCAGCGTCATCTTCATCTCGTCCTCCTCGTAGTCGTCGTCGGGGCGGTGCAGCACGCCCCCGGTCTCTACTGGCGAGGGCCGGATTCTCAACCCAACACGCCCCCAAAAACCGGCAGGTGTTGCGGTTGCCGGGCTTGTCTGACCGGCGTACAGTCTGGTCTGGCAGATTCCGGCAACTTGGGGCGAGGTTCTTCCCGATGGCTGACTTCCTCACCATCAAAGAGGTCTGCGAGATCCTGCGGATCGGAGAGCGGACGGCCTACGAGCTGTGCCGGAACTCCCATCTCGGCGGGGCCGTCCGAGTCGGGGGCCAGTGGCGGATCGAGAAGACCGCTTTCGAGGCATGGGTCAAGCGAGGCGACGGCGCCGCCGTGCTTCCGTTCCGCAGGTTGCGGGCCGACGAGGTCGATCCCTTCGTCAACGCCATCCCGCTCTTGGACCTCAAGGTCGCCGCCGGGGGCTGGTCCGCTGACCAGGTGGTGGGGGACAACCTGGCAGACCACACCTGGGTCGCCATCGCCGGCAAGGTGAAACCCGCCCGTGACCTGTTCGTCGCCCAGGTGATCGGCCACTCGATGAACCGCCGCATCCCGAACGGCGTCTACTGTCTCTGGCGCCTCGACCCCGGCGGCTCCCGGAACGGCAAGGTCGTCCTGGCCCAGCACCGGGACATCCAGGACCCCGAGACCGACGGCCGCTTCACCGTCAAGGTGTACGAGTCGGAGAAAGAGGAGTTGGATGACGGAACCTGGCGCCACTCCTGGATCACGCTGAAGCCCTCGTCGTCCGACCCGAGCTTCGAGCCCATCGTCCTGAAGCACCTCGACGGGGGCGAGCTGAAGGTGATCGCCGAGCTTGTAGAGGTTCTCGGGCATCCCTGGGGAGGAGGTCTCAATGGCTCGTAAGCCCTTTGGTTTCTTGTTCTTGGACTGCCCGAGTGACCACGAGATCGAGGGTGTCCTGACCACCGAGTGCGACACCATCGGTGCCCTGTTGAAGAACCGAGGACTTGGGACCCGGGTCCGAGATCCGTTCCGCTTCACGACGGCGGAGTCCTTCGAGGCGGTTTTGGGTAGGACCTACAAGCTCAGGCCGACTTTCGTTCACGTCGCCGGGCATGGGAGTCGTGGTGGCCTCGGCTTGATCGGCGCAACCGTCCCGTGGCGCCAGGTCGGCCGGACTCTTCGCCATCTGGTGGCGCCACTCGAAGCGGGAGAGAAGCGCATCCTGTGCCTCTCATGCTGCTACTCGGGGACGGCAAAGCGTTCACTGGGACCGGGGATGCATCGGTACTTCACCGGCGTCTACTACTTCCGGCCCACGACCATCGGCTTCGACACATCGCTGACCGTCTGGTCGATGTTCTACCTGAAGAAGACGCTGGACCGTCCTGAGTGCAAGATCGTGGAGTCCATCAATGGGTTCCTGGAGGACGATGTGCTGGGGTTCCGGCGGTTCTCCCCGCCGAAGCCCCGAAAGAATAGGCGTCGCCGGGTAGCTTGAGCCTTGCACTACTGCTTGGTCCCACCCCACCAGGCCGTCAGGCCCCTTCCCGCTTCCTACGGGCCTGCTCCAGGTCGAGCACCTTGGTCTCGGCGGCGGGCCGCTCCCCGATCCCGGCGACAGCGACCGCCCGGCTCTCGTTGGAGCGGGTGGCCTGCCGGTAGTACTTCAGAGCGACCTTCGGGCTTTGACCGAGCTGGGCGGCGACGGTGCCCACGTCCACGCCGTGCTCGTAGTACTGGTCGATGACCATCCGGCGGACGGCGTGGGGCGTGAAGTACCGAACGCCCTGCTCCCGACAGGTCCGCTTGAGGTAGTGCTGGCTGAGCTGTGACCGCATCGTGCCGACGGTGACCTCGAAGACCCGGCCGACCCCCGACTCGGGCATCAACTCGTTGAGCTTCTCGGCCATCTGGGCGGGGATAACGACAGGCCGGGGGCCGTTCTTGCCGTCCAAGAGCATCTCGTTGCGGTCGAGGTCCATCTCCTCCCACCTCATGTTGGCGATCTCGCCGATGCGGCCGCCGGTGGAACCCAGGATGATCAGGGCCAGGGCGGGCCAGCGATCCAGGGCATCGACGACCTGCCAGAACTCCTCCCGGCTCGGCGTGTACTTGTCCCGGACAGGCTTGTGCTGGATGTGCGGCTTCGGCAGCCGCCGGTTCTCGACCAGGCCCCGCCGCACGGCCCAGTTCCAAGCCCAGCGGAGGATCTCGATGTCCAGCTCGACCCCTGGGGATCTGGTCGAGAACCCCTACGGGACCGTGAACCCCGGCTTCTCGTACAGCAGCCTGCCCACCAACCCCTCGGCCTCGTCCTTGATGGCGACCACCCGATCGGGCCAACCGTCATCTCCAGGTTCGACCCGGTACCGCTGGCGGGCCAGGTACCGTCCGGCGTCCCCGAGCCAGCTCCGCATCCGGGTGTCCTTGTAGAAGTGACTCTTGTGGAGCTGTCCGTACCCATGCTGGGACCGCAGGTCCGTGCTGACCAGCACGACCTTGAAGTCCTCCCGTTCGCACACGTCCCGGAGGCCCTCGACGGCCTCCCAGAGCCACGCCCCGACGATCCACGCCTTCCAGGGGAACAGCCCCCAGAGGTCCGGATCCCAACCCGGCGACATGGTGTTCATCACGGTGGTGACGTGGCCGATGATCGCCTGCACGGTCGTGACATCGACGACGACCACCCAAGTGTCGATGTCCGTCCTCGGCGGGATGATCGAGCATCGCCATCTGCACCGAGTACCAGGTGTCCCCGGTCTTCCCACCGTCGCAGGTACCGCACAGGGCGGAGACCCCGACCTTGCCCTCGGAGTGCTTGTCCAGAGCCTTGATGAGCGGGCCAGGGTCCTGGTCCCCGTCGAGGATCACCTCGGTCAGATGTCCGGGCAGCTTGCCCACCTCCTCGGCGATGGCCTTCCAGGCCCCGCCCTTCCTCCAGGATACCGGCTTCCTGGTGGAGACCTGGCTGCTCCCGTTCCCCTTGATGGTGGTGTCCATCCAGACGGTCACCTGGAACCCCTCCCCCTTCTCCCTGGCCCACGCCCGCTCCCTCTTGGAGATGGGGAAGAAGTGGTAGGGGTGTACGTCCTAATGCGGGTATCTGGGAGATAAGTGCCCGCCTGGCCTCGGCTTTCGAGCAGAACCACGGCATCGGGGGTGTGACACTTCTGCACGACCTCCCGGAGGCGCTTGGTCACCGGGCTGCCCCGCCACGCCTTCTGGCCCAGCTTCTGGGTCTGGGGGTCGAAGCGGTCCTGCTCGATGGTGGCTGAGAAGTTCCGGGGCTCCCACCGGGCGGGCTTGTAGGTCGGACTGAGGTTGAGGTCCCCTACGAGCATGAGCAGGATCTTGTCGAGCTTCTCGATGTCGGCCTCGTGGAACTGCTGCCGGTCCCGCCGCTTCCCCGCCAGGGAGACCTCACACTTGAACTGCGATGTCGCCCCCCGGTCGATCCGGTAGACCGTGACCTTCGTCGTCATCTGGGTCCGGCGGCGGACGGTGACCGGAACCTCGTGGTCCTTGAGCAAGAACCGCTTCCTGCTGAGCCGCCCCCGCCCGGCCACAGGTTGCCCGCCGAGGCCCTCGGCGACCCGATGGGCGCCGTGGGGGCTGAGCACCAGGTGCCGCTCGGCCTTGCGGTAGTAGTCCACGTCGTACTTGTCCTCGGGGATCTGGAGCACGTCCTCCATGAAGCGGTCGATGTCCCGGTAACGGACACCCTGGAGGTCCACGGCGTACCCGTCGCCGTCTTCCTCGACACCGAGGAAGTAGATCCGGGTCCGCCAGGTCCGGTTGTCCGGGTCCGCCAGGTCCGGTTGGCCTGGGCCATCGGCAGCCGGAAGTTCGACGGTGCCTGCAGGGTCAGCCAAGCTGAGCCCCGCATCACCCACCGCTTCTTGCCGCCCCTGGGCGTGTACTTCTTCCAGACCTTCTCCGTCACCGAGGGCGACCAGCCGCACCTGCCCAGGGCCTCCTCGGCAGCGGCCCTGTCCAAGTAGACCTTGATCCGCACCGAGTACCCGTGCGGGTAGACCACCACCTTGCCGGGCTCGGTGCCGTTGCTGATGGTCCGGTTCTCGACGCCGGAGGAGGTCGAGAGCACCGACACCGGGCCGGACCCGAGGGAGAAGGTCTGGAAGCTCACGCCGCCTCCGCCTGCTCCGTCGTCTTGGTCTCCGCCCACTCGGCGACGAGCTGGCGGACCACGATCGCCATCGGTACCGCCGTGGCCTCGGCTTCGGCCTTGAGGGCCTTGTAGAGCGGGTCCGGAAAGCGGATGATCAGCCGGGTCAGGGGGCGCTTCTTCGAGTTCGACATGGGGCATCTCCTTCGAGGCGTCGGAGCGACGCCTCCACTGCTACTACCCGTATCGGGCAGTTGCGGATCGGCTGCGTCGCAGCGGTGTTTCAATTGATGTGTACTGCCGTCTGATGGGACATAGCACAATCACAGGGCTTCGCCACTACTCCGTGGTTGATAGCGACGATCTCCGCAAGGCCCACCGAACTGGCTTAGAAGCAGCCCGCCGACGCAGTGGACAGGAAGCCACCACGAGCGCCACAGGTACCGTGATCGCCCTCTCAGCCGCTGCCACCATTGTTGGGGCGACCGAAGAAGAGTTGGCCGAGCTTCACGCTCAAGGTCGCCTCTCTGCAGTTCGTTATGGGGACCAGCTTCTCGTGGACGTAGCCGAGGTCATGCGGGTGCGAACCTCGTGAAATGTTCGTGGGCTTGCCCTTTGCTTACGATTCATGAATCATGAATCACGAATAGCGGCGTGAGATTGTCTTGTCCTCAGTCCAACCCCTTCGTCCCCAAGATATCCTCGTCATATTGAAGTTGCACATCCTCGCCGGGGAGCCGTGGACCCTTGTCCAAGTTGGGGCAACGCTTGGTTTGTCCGCCTCTGGAGTCCACGGATCCATCCAGCGACTTTGCCAAGCCAACCTCTTTGATGCGAAGCGTCGGGAGGTTCGAGGGCGCAACGTCTTCGAGTTCCTTGTCCACGGCTTGAAGTATTGGATTCCGTCGACGCTCGGTCCCCAGAGCCAAGGTGTCCCCACCGCCACGTCAGCGCCACCGCTCTCCGAGCAACTGTCCAGTGGAGCGAGCTGGGTTTGGCCCCACATCGATGGGGAGGCGTTCGGGCAGAGCGTGACACCATTCCATAGCGCAATCCCAGACGCCGCTCGCCGAGATCCGGCGCTCCACGAACTCCTGGCTTTGGTAGAAACCTTCCGGATTGGACGGCTCCGGGAGAAGCGGCTCGCTGAAGAAGCCTTGAAGCTGCGTTTGGGGGTGAAATGAGGGACCCAAACCGTCAGATGCTGGCGGCTGCCGTGAAGCACCTGGATCCTCTCGAAGTTCAGGTGGTCTTCGTCGGCGGTGCGACGATGATCTCCTCGGCTTCGGCAACCGCTTTTACCGGCCTGGCTATGAGGCCGCCGAGGAGGTTGATCTGGGCGGCGGCGTAAGCGCCTATATCGTGCTTTGCGACGAAGGTCGAGGCTTACTCGGGCCGGGGGCGGGGTGATCCCTGGTCCAGTCGAGACCTTGAAGATTTGATCCTGTTGTTGGAAGGTCGAGCCGAGATCGTGGAGGAGATCCTCGACAGCCTTGATGATGTCCGAAATGCTGTTCGAGCGTGGGCCTCAGAGCTGCTGGCCCTCGGCTACACCGAAGACTTGATTGACGCTCACCTCACCCCTGGCCCGCTTCAAGAGGAGCGGGCGAGAGGGTGTTGGAGCAGCTCCAGCGGTTGGCGCAATGAGGCCGATCCCCACGTCTGAAGAGTGGTGCCTGAATCTGAGGAGTTGGAGGAGGCTGAGTTGGGGAAGAGCAGAGGAGTGGTGACAATTCCGGTGACACAAGTCGTAACCCATTGGAATTGTAACATCTTCAACTTCCGGTTCAATGTCTGAGCGTCGAGTCTTGGATGATGCTGATAGAATGATTTCGGCAGTTTAGACTGCCCCAGTGCTCTCTCTTCCCCCAAAGTTGTCCCCAAATGACTCAGAGCAGGGACAGGATTCAACATGACGTTTAACCACCCGAACGGGGGCAATGACAGCGCCGCCCTCGTCGCTGTTGAACAGACCTTTTGAGCCTCCTATCCACGTTCGTCGTTTAGCCCTCTACATTGCCGTCGCCAGTGAGCGGATCGCCAGCTCTTTTGACCTCGAAGGAGAAGAGGCCAGGGCATCCTAAGAGAAGACTGTGGGCTTGATGAGCCACCACCGAAAAGATCCGAACTGGCGACGAAGTCCCTCCCCACTGGACGAACTTCGAGACTGGAAGCGGCGCTCAAAAGGGATCTGAATATCTGATTCACCTCTGCCGAGGGTTCTGTAATTAAAGATGAAGCTCATACACCCTTGAGCCCAGCCTCGCTTGTCTTTGATCGGTCAAGCTCAAAGACAGGTTTTCACACCTTCCTCCATCTTTTCAGTACTTTCCCCAATCGATGATCCTTGAGCTGTAGCCCAGCCCTCCTTTAAGCTCTTAGAGTGCTCACTTGGAGGGAGAAATGGAGAAACGCTTAGAGTCCTGTTTGGCAGTAGGGACTCAAATCCTGCTCAAGATGGGGAGTACTAAGGGACAGAGCCACCGTACCGTGATCCGAGGCTGGTACCCAGGCAAACATATCATTCTGGATCGTCCTCAGGCCCCCAATGGAACCTCTATCCATCTGCAGGCAGGGCAAAGCTGTCATCTTCACTTTCTTAGAGAGGGTGCGGCCTGCGCGCTCCTCAGCTCAGTCCTCAAATGGGAAACCTGCAAACAGAACGCCTATATGAGAGTCTCATGGCCTCGACAGATGCAAAACATCTCTGTTCGAGAACATCAACGCATCGAGGTGGATCTGCCTTGCGAAATACAAACAGCTCGGGGGGCGCCTTTCAGCGGGCGTTTGGTTGATCTCAGCCTGGGAGGCTGTGGGATCCGCAGCCCCATCCTTCTGCAACAGGGACAGGATATTACTCTGGATCTAAGCCTCCCCGATGGGCGCCTGGAAGCTTTGAAAGTGCAGATCCGCAGCGTTCGCCAGAGCTTTGGAGCCTTCTTTCTGGGTTGCTCCTTTGGGACCGAGCAGCCCCACCATCTGGCGGAAGTGAGCTTCTTTTTTCACACCTCTATTGAGCGCCTTCGCTCCTCTGACCCCCCCAAAGGTCGCATCCTCTTGGCTGAGGAAGATCTGCAACAGGCAGAAGCCCTGGCTCTCCCTCTGAGGGCTCATGGGTTCCAACTCTGTCTGGTGCAGAGCGCAGTGGATCTCTTTCATCGATTGAAGCTGTGGCATCCTCAGGGCATCATCTTAGGACAGCCACGCTCCGATCTTTCAGGCTTGCAGCTCTCAAAGGTCATCACCATGGCAGAGCCCGAGGTGGCTCTTTTCCTCCACGGCTGTAACGCCAAGGAGCGTCGAGAAGCCCACGCCCTGGGACTGAAGGTCAGCTTTCCAGAGTTGGACGGTGCAGGAATCAAAGCTTTTATCGCGATCATCAAGCGAGAGCTGGGAGATCCTTGAAAGTGCTGGAAAGATAGGGATATGAGAAAGATCATGAAGAAAAGCTACCACTGCATGCACTGTCAGGGGATCTTGAACCCCAACATCAAGGTGATCCTCGGCGCTGAGGTTCATGGTCAGCGTGGTCTGATCTTGCTTAACGCTCAATTAGGAGACTATGAGGTGCTCCATCCTGAGAACCTTGCTCTCAGGGACGGCTTTAAAATCAACTTTTTTTGCCCAGTCTGCCACGCCAATCTGCGTTCTCCCTACGACCAGAATCTGGTAGAGCTGGGCTTCTATGACGGCAAGCAGGAAGGACGCGTGGAGTTCTCACGTATCTATGGAGAGCACGCCACCTATGTGGTGACTGAAGAGGAGATCTGCAGTCACGGAGACTCCGCCTCCCTCTACGGGGGGGTCAATTTCTTCGGGGTGGGTGGTGACTGAGGAGAGTTCCAGATGCTGTTTGCACCTCTTCAATCCTTAAAGGGGCGGTGGTTCAGGGAGCGCGCAGGACTCCGATCTCTCGCTTGGGCAGCCAGGACTCTCCCCCATCGGGTAGGGTTACCCGCAACCAATCCTCATGCTCCCCTCGGATCTGTAACCGGACCCCACCCAGGATCTTGTGGCTGGATGGGTACTGTGGTCCCGGCCCAGATCTGAGCCTTGCGGTCTCGCTGAGCACGACTCCGTGCTGCATATTAGAGAGGATCAGATGTCGCCCCAGGAAGAGCCCCCCGCTGCCCAGGGCCAGGAGGGCAGAGAGAACAGAGGCGAAGGCCACCCCTGCTCTCAGCTCTGGGCGGTTCAGACGGCGTAGAATGATCAGAAGGGCAAAGAGCAGGATCCAAGCGGTGCCAAAGGTCCAGAGGAGGCGCTCTTGAGGGACCGCTGTGAGGAGCCCCGTACCGGTATCATCATCGCCAGGAAGAATCAGCCGTCCCCCTCCTGCTTCTGTCTCGATCGCCTGCTCTAAAGTCTTCTCGCGGATCGCCTCTAGGTTGTGGATCACATCCTCTTCGTTGGGTTTCAACAGCAGCGCTTGCTCCAAAGCATAGATCGCGGGACCCATATGGCCCAAGCGAGCTTCTGTTGTTCCCAAGTTGTACCAAGCCTCAGGGCTGTTGGGACGAGCCTCAACTAGGCTCTTAAAGCTGCGTTGAGCGAGCTCATACTCCCCCTTCCAGAAAGCCTCATTTCCCACCTGAAGATCAGCCTCAGGACTGGCGAGCAATAACAGCGTCAAGGCGATCATCCCAGCGCCTCCTCTAGCTTATGAATCACCTTCGCTGTGCGATGGATCGCCTGCTCTATATCTCGCTCCAGATCCTTGGAGGGGGCGAAGCGCGCATAGTCACAGTTCTCCAACTCCTTAAGCAGCTCTGCGAGGGTCTCATCAGAGACCTTCAAGGTTCGCAGTCTGCTCTTAAGTTGCTCTTGAGTAACCCCCCCAAGGTTCTGTTGGCTGCGAGCGGAGAGATAAGTCATCAAGATTTTAGAGAGGCTGCTATAAACCTCTGCTGCTCGCTTACGCGGTAAGGCATCCAGGGCACGCTGAGCATCGCGAGCGGCCCGCTTGGCGGCGCGACCACCCGCGCTGGCGCTGCGTCTAAGCTGAACCTGCTCCCAGATCAGGAGAGCGAGGAGCAGCAGGGGGGGTAAAATCAACAAGAGGTAGAGGAGAGGAGAGAGAGCTGTCGCCGACTCGCTGAGTTGATCATGTACGCTTCTTAGCTCTAGACGGCTGGCCTCTAGCGCTTTGGGCGTAGGCAGGGGTGCTGCTCCTATACCTGGGGTACCGAGCACCTCAAGCCTGAGAGCGCGGGTCTGAGCCTTCCTGTAGCTCCCCGAGCTGGGATCAAAGTAGCTCAGCTTCAGGCTGGGGATCTTGAGCTTCCCTTTCTGCTTGGGTCTCAACAGCCAGCGCTGGCGCCGTACTCCCTCCACCTTGTGTCCCTTAAGCTGAGTCTGTGTGTCACTGTTGGGAGGAAAGACACGCAGGCCGGGGATCTCAGGCAGCTCAAACTCTGGGACGTTTTGAATCAAGCCTTCTACGCGGGTCACGATGCTGAGCTGAACCCCCTCATCGGCTCGCAGACGCTGCTTCTCTAGGGTGGCTGAGGCTCGCACGCGGCCCACCGCTGGCCCCTTGAACTCTTTAGGACGAGGCCTGGGGAGGGGCTCTACATCAAGCGTCACCGTAGGCGCTGTACGAGTCACCCGCTGTGAGCGACCACGACGAAAGAGACCCCCTTGGCTCAGACGAATCTCCGCTGAAACCTCGGGAAGTTTTAAAACTCCACTGCGGATAGGGAAGAGTTGATAATCAACGACCCGTTCTCGCGTAAAGCTGTCTCCACCCAAACGGACACGCCCTCGACGATTGCGACCTTCGCGTTCGTGAGTCCAGAAACCGCTCAAGTTGACATCCTCCGCTTCAAAGCCAGTGACTCGGAGGCGAGAGTTGATATAGAGCACCAACTCTGCGCGAAGCTGCTCTCCGATATAGACTTGGCTGCGGCTCAGCTCCCATTTGAGGAAGGCGGCTTGATCGGGGACCTCTGAATTGGAGGTTTGGGGCTCAGGGCGCGGCTTCTGACCTCTGACCTGTACCTTGAGCTCCTCGGAGCTGTAACGCTGTCCTCCCGAGAGGAGATGAAAGGGGCCGATGCTCAGGCTCCCTACAGACTCCGCTTCAAGGGTGAGTTGAACGACCTGGATTTGGTTACGGCGGCGGCTGTCATATCTGGAGGATTCCATCCGTCCGACGATACTCCAGCCTCTCAAATTGGGGGCTTCTACGTTCCCAGCTCTGCGCGCGTCAGTGCTGATGCGAACCTCAGCATTAACCCGCTCGCCCAGGCTGATCTGCTTTCGATCGACGGTCAACTCGATGCTGGGTTCAGCTAGGGAGAGGGCAGGCCCCAAGAGAGTCAGCAGCAACAGCGTGGGTTGGGCTCTCATGAGTGGCTCCTCAGCGATCTTCCATCTGTGGGATCACCTTCAGTTGGCGCAGGGCCTTCTCAAGCTGTGGGTTCCCCTTCTGCTCATCCAGGGCCTCGATCAGCTTCTCCATCGGGATCTCTTGGGGCTGCTTCTGCTGATCTTCCTGATCCTGCTGATCCTGCTGGTCTTTCTGATCCTGCTGATCTTCCTGCTCCTGTTGGTCTTTCTGATCCTGCTGATCCTTCTGATCATCCCCCTCATTGTCAGGTGAGATTTGCAGATCATAGAGGTTCTCCTGTTCCGTCAGAGTGGAGATCCTCAAGAGGACTTGCTGCGCCTCTGCGGCCTTAGGGATACGAAGCTGAGCGCCTCCTCCTGAGGGCTGAGCACGGGCCAGGAGCGCAAGACCCTCCCGATCATAGAGCCCGACCTCCAAGGGGCCACGCTCAGGATCAAAGCCAATGCTGACGCGGCGACCCTCCTTCTCTGGGATGGAGATCTGATACCAATCAGCATCATCAGGGCATGCCTTCAAGCCAGATTTGCCCTCACCCTCTAGAGCCTTGGCTGCGCTGGGATCATCATTCTCCTCCATGGGATCATCGACCGGGCAGGGAGGCACTACAGCGACGCGGAGGTTGTATTTTAACTCTGCCTCTCCAGGGCCACCGACCTGTACCTTCCAAGCGCCCTCCTGAGCGGCGTTCTTGATCCCCACGCGAGCGCCCTCTTCACCTAAGAGATCTTTATCGCGAGGCTCAGCCTCGTCGGGAGGATAGAGGGCCAGTTGCACCTCTCGCTCCTTACCGCTCTCTCCAGGGGGTTGCTCAAGCTCTCCCTCTAAGGTGACATAGATCATCGCCCCTGAGTTGACCGCGATACTGTACCAGTCCTCATTTGTGGGGCAGAGCCTCCGCTCCTGAGCCTTCTCTGGGCTCCAGGGTGGTGCATCCTTGGGAGTGTTATCAGGCTCATGATCATCCTCCCTGAGGTGACAGGGAGGGTGAGCGTGATACCAAGCCATCTCTAAGTTCCAGCGAGCATCTTCATCCTCAGGATCCTCTTCAAGGACCCTGAGAAACTCTGCTTGAGCGCTCGGCCAGTCCTTGCTTTGAACAGCAGCCAAACCGCGGGCAAAGGCCACCCGACGGCGGAGCTGAGAGAGGCGCTCGGGATCAGCCTCCTCGGTGGCAGCGGTGGCTAGACCTCGCCAAGCTTGATCGAGTGAAGAGCCTGCCTCCTCATGCTTCTCCTCCATCAAGTAGATGATGGCTCGCGCGAGATGAGGCTCTGGGAGATCCTCATCTACCTCAGCCAGATGCTCCTGGGCCTGCTCTAGCTGCCCCGCCTTAAGCGCAGTTCGAGCCTCGTTGAGATCTTGATCCTCACACTGGAAAGGGCCATGACCGGAGAGAAACAGCAGGGCGAGGAAGAGAGGTAGAGCTTTGATTTTGAGAGGCGACTTCATCCTTGAAGCTCCCATCGACGGCGCTCCCCCAGGAGCAGATCTCCCAACAGTAACAGCAGAGCAGGCAGGATCAGATATTGAAACTTCTCTCCATGACGGTGACGGATGGCGCCCTCCATGGTTGACTTCTGCAGATGCTCCAAGCTTTCACCCAGAGCCAAGATCGCCCCTCCCTGGGCATCCTCTACAAAGACCCGCTGCTCCTCCATCTGTCCAGGATCCGCGAGGCGGGTCAGCTCTTTGAGGAGGGGCAAGTTCAGTTTGCTGTAGATCGGTTTTCCATCCTGTCCCTTTTGATAGCCCGCGTGGGTGCCATCTTCATTGAGCATCGGGATCGGCTCCCCCAGCCGGGTACCCACAGCGAGGGTATAGAGCATCACTCCAGCTTCAGCAGCCTTACGAGCGGCTTCCTTAGCAGCCTCTCCCTGATCTTCTGAAGCATCCTCACCATCGGTGATCAGCAGCAGGACGCGGCTGCGGCTGGCGCGGTCACCGCGATCTTTCTTACCTGTCAGGAGATCCACACCCTGGTTGATCGCCATGCTGAGGTTGGTCCCTCCGACGGGCATCTGTTGAGGATCGAGCTGTCGTAGATAGAGGCGAATGGCGCTCTTATCTTCGGTGAGAGGGGTTTGAGTAAAAGCCACCCCAGCGAAAGGCACCAGAGCCATGCGGTGTCCGTGCAAGCTGCCCAGGAGATGCATCAAAGCGCCTCGGGCAGCTTCTAGACGCGAGGGAGCCACATCGCGAGCCAACATCGACTTGCTGATATCAAAGGCTACTGCCAGATCGATCCCGGTTTGACGGATCGGCTCAGGACGACGACCATATTGAGGACGTAGAGCGGCCAGAACCAACAGGCAGATGCTGAGGAGCAGCAGGAGCTGTTTAAAGAGGCGGCGCTCTGGAGAGTAGCTCTCTAAGAGGCGACGAATCAGAGCTGAGTGTCCCAGGCTCTTGAGGAGATAACGGCGGATAAGCTGCCCATAAGCGAAGAGCAGCAGAGAGAGTACAGGTAGGATCCAGAGCCACCAGAGGCTCGACTCACCCCAGCGCATTAGGGGAACCTCCGTAAGATTGTCTGAGAGAGCAGCACCTCCAAAAACAGGAGGGCCAAAGCGGGTAACAGAAACCAGAGATAAAGCTCACGTCGCTCAGCGGCGGCATAGTCAACGAGCCGAGACTTCTCAAAGCGATCCAAAATGTCATGGAAGTCATTGGTGAGGCTCTCTTTATCCGTGGATCGATAGAAGCTGCCTCCGGTGAGCGTAGCGATCTGCTCTAGGAGCGCAGGGTTTACGGGGTTGTCCACCTTCTTATAGATACGATGCCCGGTGAAGAGGTCACGGGCCTGGGTGGGTTGTCGGGACTGATCCTCAGTGCCCACCAAGATGGGGAAGATGCTGATCTCCCGCTCGGCGGCGGCTTGAGCCATCTCTACAGGAGAGATGTTGCTGCCGTTATCTTCACCATCGGTGATCAGGATAATCAGCTTAGTCTTAGCCTCGCTCTCCTTGAGCCGCGCTAAGCTCATCGCTAAAGCGTTGCCGATCACCGTGCTGGAGCCCTCGATATCCCCCATCTCCATGCGATCTAAAATGCGCAACATCGCTCCGTAGTCCAGGGTCAACGGAAACTGTACAAAGGCTTGCTGACCGAAGATCACCAAGCTCACCCGGTCATAGCGGCGGCTCTCGATAAAATCGCGGAGGACCTGTACGGCGATGCTAAAGCGGTCCTGAGGCTCTTTACCATCCTGCTGAAGCGCGATCAGCTCCTCATCTTTGATATCCACCGAGGCCATCGAACCGGAGAGGTCAAAGGCCACCACAATATCAACGCCTTCCACCTCAGCGGTGTCCTCATCTGCGTATTGGGGGCGGCTTAAAGCGAAGAGCAGCAGCAGCAGCGCCAGACCTCGGAGCCAGAGTGGGATCCAGAGTAGGCGCGCTCGCCAGCCACGTTTGATCCCCTTCATACGTCGCTGGGCGGGGAAGCGCAGCCCAGGGATCTGCTTCCAACGCAGAAACCAAGCCCTCGACCAGATCAGCAGACTAAAGAGCAGCAGCGCAAAGAGCGCTATCCAAAACCAGAAGGAGAGATCGGGCCAGATCATCTCTCCTCCTCCTCTTGAACACGGGTGGAGTTGATCAGCCCTCGGGCCTGCTTCATCACCGTGTCCGCCTCCGACTCCGAGGGAGCGAAGTCTGCAAACTTCACCAGATCGGTCTCCATTAGGAAGTCATCCATGCCTTGATGAGCCTCAGCGCTGAGCTCCAAGCACTGCATCTGTCCACGAATCTCATCGCTGGTCATCTCTAGAGCGGTGAAGCCAAAGCGCCGCTCTAGATAGGCGCGGATGATCTCGGAGATGCGCACATAAAAATCCTTCATCTCCCCCTGAGCGATCAGCTCTCGGGCGCGCAACATCTCCAGGGCCTCAAGAGCGATGATATGAGCTGGGCGAGGATCAACCCAGGGGATCTCCTGCCGATCACGACGATCCAACCAGCGCCGAACAAGCATCCCCAAGAGCAGTGCCAGGAGCGCGACCAGCAGAAGAATAAGGCCGATGATCAGGGGCCAGTTAAGGAGGAGGTGGTTCAAAGGACCATGACGTGCCCAGAAAGCTTCGATCGCTTCAGCCTCTTCAGCCTTCTCCGGCTCTTCAGGCAGAGCCTGAAAGCTACGAAACTGAGGGTTCTGTGCGCCCAGGAGCATACTCTTAACAGGAATCTCTTGGGCAGGTACCTCGACGCGACCCTCCTGACCGCCAATTCGCTGCCAAGTCACGCTGACCCCCTCCAGACGTAGGGGCTTGGGGATCTGAGCGCGGGTTTTAAAGTGCCGTGTGGTCAGCAACCGGCCATCTGGTAGAGGCTCTGGAGGATCAGGATCCAGGGTCTCTGCGCCCGCTGGAGCGGTCACCGCTACGCTCATCTCTTTTGAGTGTCGAATCTCAACTCGACAGTTTAGGGGAGCCCCCAGAGCCACGGGGCGAGGCTCACACTCAAGCTGCACCTCAGGAGGTATTACTGGGGGAGCAGGAGAAGGCGTAGGGGCTTTAAGTTGAACCTCTGGTGCCGCTGGAGGGTTTGAGAGCTTGGGCTTCTTGGGCAGCTCAGGGCTCCTCAGCGGAGGGCTTGAGAGAGGAGCAGGAGGCTTAGGCCCCAGATTCATCGGAGCGGCTGGGAGCGCGAGACGCTCAGGGCTCAGTCCTGCGTCTACCAAGACCACTGGAGCGGCTGGAGGCGCGGGGATCTCTGGGCCAGGGGCTGCTGGGCTCTCAAGACTCTGCCCTGCGTCCGCTAAAACCATCGGAGCAGCAGGAGGTGCGGGGAGTTCAGGGGCAGCTCCTGCATCTGCCAAAAGCAAGAGGAAAAACCAGCTCATGAGCGCCTCGCCCGGATACGGAAATAGTTGACCAGGGGCGCTGCGTAGTCTTCTGCGTCGGTGTAGACCTCGATGGGGCTGACCCCATAGCGCTTGAGATCATCAACTTGAACCCTGCCGCGCCGTGCCTGCTCCTCAGCATAGCCCTTGCGGACAAAGGGGGAGCCGGTGTCGATGGCGGAGGGAGCACCACCTTCAGCGTCTTCCATGATCAAGAGCCCCAGTTTCTTGAGCTGCTCTTCAGCGCGATCTTTGATACGCATGGGGATCAGATCATGGCGACGGGCGGTGACATTCAGGGAGCGCTCATAGCCCTCATCCAGGAAGTCGGAGATAAGAAAGACCACCGCCTTACGACGGATCACTCGACCCACAAACTCCAACGCGCCACCCAGATCGGTGCCCGCGCCGACAGAATGAAAGCTGAGGATCTCATCGATGATGCGCAGGACATGCTTACGCCCCTTTTTGGGAGGAACATAGAGTTCCACCTGATCGCTAAAAGCCACCAAGCCCACACGATCTCCATTTTTGATGGCGGAGAAAGCCATAATGGCGGCTAGGCGCGCGGCGACGACCCGCTTCTCATCTCGCACCGTGCCAAAAGCCATAGAGCCAGAGATATCCACCATCAGAAGGACAGTCAGCTCTCGCTCCTCAACGAAAGTCTTGACGTGGGGCTCGCCTGTGCGAGCGGTCACATTCCAATCGATAAGTCGGGGCTCGTCTCCAGGGGTATAGGGGCGCACCTCATCGAAGGACATCCCTCGTCCTTTAAAGACTGAGTGATACTGCCCTGCCATCTGCTGATTGACCAAACGACGGGTGAGAATCTCGATGCGGCGAATCTCAGCCAGCAGCTCTCGGGAGAGGTCTTGCGGCTCTTTGGGGGGCGCAAAACTCCAGACTTGGCGAACAGCTGAGCGCAGCTCTTGGAACAGGCCAGCCATGCCTCAGGGCACCTCCACCACTTCAAGGATGCGAGCGATGATCTCATCAGAGGAGAGGTTATCCGCTTCCGCCTCATAAGTAGGGATCACACGATGACGCAGGATATCGGGAGAGAGCGCCTTGATATCCTCGGGGGTTACATAACCTCGCCGCTTCATAAAGGCGTGGGCGCGAGCCGCGCGGGCCAACCAGATAGAGGCACGAGGGCTGGCACCATACTCGATATACTTCTCAAACTTCTCTAGACCCTTGATCTTCCCTGGCTCACGAGTGGCGAAGATGATGTCGAGGATATAGCCCTTGATCCCATCATCAATATAGATCTCCTGCACGACCTCGCGGGCCTTCTTGATCCTCTCGGGGTTCACCACCGCGCGGATCTTCGAATCCACAGGGTTGAGCTGCCGCTCGATGATGATCCGCTCCTCCTCACGGCTGGGGTAACCCACCTTCACCAGGAACATAAAGCGATCCACCTGAGCCTCAGGCAGGGCATAGGTCCCCTCTTGATCGATGGGGTTCTGAGTCGCCATAACGATAAAGGGTTCAGGCAGAGGATAGCTCGTGTCCCCGATAGTCACCTGCTGCTCCTGCATCGACTCCAGGAGGGCGCTTTGCACCTTAGCGGGGGCACGGTTGATCTCATCAGCCAAGATGATATTGGCGAAGATAGGCCCCTTTTTGGGGGTGAATTCGCCAGACTGCTGATTGTAGATCAGGGTCCCGATGAGATCGGCAGGGAGAAGATCGGGGGTGAATTGGATCCTCTGAAAATCTGCCTCGATACTCTGAGACAAGGCGTTCACTGTGAGGGTTTTGGCCAAGCCAGGCACACCCTCCAAGAGGATATGTCCGCCGGTGAGGAGGCCGAGCATACAGCGCTCTACCATCTCTCTCTGGCCGACGATCACCTTATCAACCTCGACCAAAATATCATCTACAAAGCGGCTCTCTTTGCGAACCAGCTCATTGATGACGCGAACATCGTTCTCCACGCTGACCTCCTCAATTCTAAAAGGCGTTATTCTCTCTGGAGCTACGCCTTTGTCAATCCAGGTCGCATCGAACTCCCTATCTGGAGAAACTATTCCACAATACCTTCGCTACTCCATCGCCATCTCCTCTCAGAGGCCACCCGGCATAAAAATCGTTTTCCGTTTGCTCACTGGATAAATATCCAGCGGGCACCACGCTCCACAGCCACCTCGCGCCCAGTCCCCGTTGAGCATCAAACCTTCTGGGATCGAATGACGACAACTAAAGCTGAACACCGAAGATGTAGATCAGGAAGCAGCAGAGGCCGACCAAGACAAAGATCCCTCCAGTGAGTGATATGTTGCAGCCGAGCTATGGCAACACCAGCGCAAATCGCGCATCATGCTCGATGGGCCTCTGCCAGTTCATCGAATATGGGGTACTGAAGTGTGACTCACATCACCCTGATCTTAAGCTATCTTGGTTCTTCAATGTCGACCAACTCAGGCACCGCTTGAGAGCATCCGCTACAGCCACCGCAGCCACCCTCCCCCTTAAAGCTCGCTAAAAGTCGCCGTCCAAGAAAGACAACCGCCAAGGTGACGATCAGTCCAGTGATCAGCTCGCTCATGAGGCGCTCCAGAAGAGACCGCCGACCTGATAGACCCCCAGGGAGATGAGGTAGGCGATGATGGTTAAGCTAAAGAACTGAAAGAGCGCCCACCTCCAACTCCCAGACTCTCGTCGGGTGATCGCCACCGTGGCCATACAGGGCGCAGAGATCAGCATAAAGAGGATCAGGGAGAGACCCACTAAGGGGGAATAGTGCTTTCTGAGGAGGCTTCGAAGGCTCCCAGAATCCTCATTGACCTCGCCTATAGAGTGGACGATGCCCATCTGAGCGACAAACACCTCCTTAGCGGCGAAGGCCCCCAAAAGCGCGGTGTTGATCTTCCAGTCATACCCCAGGGGGCTGAAGATCGGCTCCATCACTTTGCCGATACGCCCCGCGATAGAGTACTCCAAGCTCAACCCCGCTTGGAGGGACTCAAGCTCCTCAGCGCTCATGCTGCTCATCGCTGTAGCGCTCATCGCCTGCAGCTCCTCCTCAGAGGGCTTGGGATAGGAGGTGAAGACCCACATCAAGATCGAGATCGCTAAAATGATGGTCCCTGCCTTCTTCACATAGAGCCCTGAGCGCTCCAGCATCCGCCCGATCACCGCCTTCATCGTTGGCATGCGGTAGGGAGGCAGCTCCATCACGAAGGGAGCCTGTAGGCCACCCAAGAGTGTGCTCTTAAGAAGCCGAGCTAAGAGCAACGCGAGGGCGATCCCTGTGAAGTAGATCCCCCAGAGCATCGGAGCCTGCCACTCCAGCGGAAAGAGCGCGGGGAGCAGCAACATCCAGATCGGCAGACGCGCACCACAGGAGATCAGCGGCAAGACCATCATGGTGGTCAAACGATCTCGCTCATTCTCTAAAGTGCGGGTCGCCATGATCCCAGGGATGGTGCAGCCCAAGCCGGTGACCATCGGGATGAAGCTTTTGCCGTGTAGGCCAAAGCGGTGCATAAAGCGGTCAAGCAGAAAGGCCGCTCTCGCGAGATAGCCGCTGTCCTCAAGAAAGGCCAAACCCAAAAAGAGAATCAAGATGTTGGGCAGGAAGATCAGCACACCACCCACTCCGGCGATGATCCCATCGACGATGAGGGAGCGGAGGGCGCTCTCCTCAGGCCAGATCTTCAAGACCCACTCTCCCAAGGCTCCAAAACCTGCGTCGATCCAGTCCATCGGGATAGAGCCCAACTCAAAGGTGAACCAGAAGAGGCCGTAGAGCATCAGCGCGAAGATGGGGATCCCTAAGATACGGTTGACCAAAACGCGGTCGATTCGATCTGAGAGCGCACGAGCGTTGATCGAGGAGCGCTGCTTGAGGACCTCCTTGAGCAGGCCATCTACGAAACCGAAGTAGCGCTCAATGACGAAGAGATCGATATCCTGGTCGATCTTCTCGCAGATCAGCGCGCGCTGCCGAGCGGCTACCTCCACAGCCTTAGATGGTATTCCAGAGAGCTGCTCATTCAGCAGCAGGCGGGTCGCAGTCCAACTCTCTCTCTGCTCTTCGAGTTCAATATTGATCGCCTCAAGGGCATGATCCATACGCTGGCCCAGCACCAGCCGTGCTTTGGGCGCGCTCCCCTGATCGGCCTGATAGATCGCCTGCTCTAAGTTATCGATCCCGCCTCCTCGATGAGCCACGGTTTCCACCACCGGCATCCCCAAGAGCTGTGTCATGCTCTCTTTGTCGATCTGGATACCCGATGCCTTAGCTTCATCGATCATATTGAGGCAGAGCACCATCTTTTGCCCGGTCTGCATCACCTGAGCCATCAAGACCAAGCTGCGTCCCAGGTTGCTGGCGTCAGCGACCAAGATCACCACATCATAATTTTCAGAGAGCAGCGCTTTCTGAGCGATGCGCTCTTCAGGAGAGTAGGAGTTGAGGCTGTAGGTTCCAGGGAGATCCTCCAACTCCAGCACGCCCAGCTCACCGCGCCGCTTTCCCTCCCGCTTCTCAACGGTGACTCCAGGATAGTTACCCACATGCTGAATAGAGCCGGTCAGGGCGTTAAAGAGCGAGGTCTTGCCGGTGTTGGGGTTACCCGCCAACGCCACCTTAAGCGTCGGCATACTCAAGCCTCTAAGGGCTGAAGCTCGATCGCCTCAGCTTCGACCCGCCGCAACGCGAGTTGAGTTCCTCGAAAGCGAATCCATACTGGATCCCCCGTAGGAGCAAAGCGCTCTAAGCTCAACTTCACCCCAGGCAGGAGACCCATATCCATAAGCCGCCGGCGGATCGCTCCTTGGGAGTTGAGCTTCTGGATCTTTCCAACTTCCCCCGGTTTGATGCTGGTTAAGTTCATGCGCCTCTTCCTCTCCCTAAAAAAGCTTTTCAAATACCTTTTTAGTGAGAATGATTATCACCGTCAACCTCGTTCTTGAGTTTCAAGGGCTGATAGGTCCCCCTGTTCACCCATCCTAGATTTGTTAATTTTCAGCAATATCAGGGTTCTAAACTCTTTGAGATCAAATTCTGATAGAGCAAATAGAACGTTGAGGAGAACCGCAGCTATCAGCGTCTTCTATTCAGCGCTACAGCTTACCCATACATCTTCAGGATGGCTGCAGTTATGGCGGCCCCAGGATGGATGGGAGCAATCAGCCAAACGCAGTTCATTTCCGTTACAATTCATATCATCAAGCCAGATTTGGCCAGAGCCAGCTCCTGTGTTCCCACGATCGGTGCCAACATGTCCTGGTCCAAATAGTTGGCGGCATACAACATTAGCATCATTGTTATCAAAAGAATCATCACAGACTGTACCCCATATGTTGTTATGTAATATTTCAACTCGGCCACTTCTGTCAAGTTCATTACCGTTAGAGAGGCGTACATCTCCTTCCACAGGCTCTCTCCAGCGATTAGGACAATCTCCGCCACTATCAGCATCGGGCTGCTCTTGACCATCCAGGATACCATTCATACACCGTCCCAGGAGAAGCTGAACCGAGTCGCTGCCCTCAGCCTCCATCGGCTCGCTGGGGTTGCCCCCAAAGAGGTAGACACGGCCGTGGTGATAGGCCATAGCCGTAGCCTGCAGGGGCTGAAGCAGATTACCCTCAATTACCTCGCTGTATCGCCCTCTATTGAGATTTAGGCTCCACATCTGGTTACTGAGCCCCTCTGAGCTGAGCCCACCCAGGATATTGAGTTGATCGTGTACCCGTAAAACCGCGCTGTAAGCTACAGGGATCCCTTCAGCGAAGCTCTCCCACTCCGCGCCGCCCTGAGGCAAACGCAGGATGTCGTCGAGCACCACCCCCTCCTCATTTAAACCACCCACCAGGAGGAGATCGCCTCCATGGCTCACCGCCCGCGCTGCTGTACGCCCCTCAGGCAAGACAGGGCCTTGGCGCCAGCGATCTTCTTCGAAGTTATAGATCTCCACGCTCTGTAGGGCGCTGCCGTTAAAGCCACCAATGACCCAAAGCTCCTCGTCGCGGACAGCCACGGCAGGATCACGCCGTGCTGAGAGCATCGGCCGCAGATCCAGCCACTCACGATCTGAGGGATCATAGGTGCGCAGATGAGGCACAGGTTGACCAAAGGCGTCGGCGCCACCCACGGCAATCAACCAGCCATGCAAAGTAGCGCTGCCCAGGCCATTTTGCACCGTGGGCATCTCAGGCAGCTCCTCGTAAATCTGCGCCTCAGGATCAAAGGCCCAGACCTCACTCATCTCCTGAAAACCGCGACCACCAAAAAGATAGATACGATCACTCACCGCCTCAGCAGCATGTAGGAAGCGGGGAGCAGGCATCGCCGCCAAGTGGCGCAGATAGTCCTGCTCCTCTCCAAAGGCCTCAACCTCGCTAAGGGCCGCCTCACCTAGACCGCCCACCACTAAGCCCAGACGAGCCTGATCGTCTGGCTGCGCCGCTGAAACTATCGAAGCGGTGCCTGCACCCCAACGGGCTTGGTTCATAGAGCGCCGCTGAAGCCAGCTCTGATCGCTGAGCCGGAGTGATTCGACGATGGTGGTGGCTTCACCCTGAGCGCTACGCCCTCCAGCCACAACGATGCTGATCTCGCCGCCCGTGACTTGACCCTCATTACGCATTAAGAAGACTGAGGGAAAGCTGCGGGGAGTGGGCAGCTCAGGGAGTTGAGACCAGGTGTTGGCGGATATATCAAGGAGATCCACAACAGCGATGGGCTGCCCAGCCTCATCTTCACCGCCGACGACATAGAGCTGCCCATTATGGTGTACGAGGCCATGGCCATAGCGGGGGCGAGGCATCTCCGCGTAGCGGCTGCTCCAGCTGGCAGAGGAGAACTGATAGAACTCTACAGTGGAGAGCACAGTGCCCCCATTGGTCTTGCCACCGAGGACAAAGATGCCTGTATTGGTGCTCGCCGCAGCGCAGCCATAGCGGGTGGTTGGCATCGGTCGCAGCTCACGCCAGCGTGAAGCTCCATCCAAGAAATAGCTCATCGTGTTCAGCGGTCTCTCTCCGCTGAGGCCGCCGATAACATAGAAGAAATTCTCATGTATGATCCCCGCTGCCTCGCTTCGTGGAGCTTCAAATTCAGGCAGATTATCCCAAACCTGGGTCCTAAAGTCATAGTATAAGCCTGTGTTGAGCGCCTCCCCCTCCTGAACGCCCCCTGCGACAAAGAGACGCTGCTCATCAGCGTCCACCGCAGCCAGACCACGGCCTGCGGGCAGGGAGGGCATATCGGACCAATGACCCCCCTCTGAAGTGATCTGGAAATGTGCCTCGGTGATCTCCTCCTCCCAATGTCCAGCGCGGTCCAGGGCACGGAGCTTGAGGGTGGTGTCATGGAAGATTCTAAATTGATGCATGTTCTCAAAGCGGGGGGACCACTCATCGGGGGTAGAGCCATCGGTGGTGTAATAGATCACCGCAGACTCATCACTGTAAGCCAGGACGGTGATCCCATCTAAGAAAACCCCTCCAGGAGGAGCAACTGTTGTCCTTGGAGCGACAGTGTCAAAGATGATGATCAGCTCTTGAGCCTCACTGAGCGCTCCATCCAATCCGCTGCGTAGCTCGACGTGGTTCTCACCAGGGCTCAGGTTCAGGTCGAAGCTCCAAGCGCTTGGATCGGGGGCCGCTACCTCCTCCTCGTTGACATACAGTTGAGAGCCCACCGTGCGACTCCCGCTGAGGTGAAGGGTCCCCTCCCGAGTCACCTCTGGGATCGGCTCATCGACGCTGGGGGGCTCAAGACAGCCCGCGGTAGGCTCAGAGACGCAGACGCCCCCTTGGCAGCTCTCCTCGGTGCAGCCGTTACGATCGCTGCACTCCGCCTCTGTGGGGGTGTAGACACAGCGATTGCGGATGTGATCGAAGCGATCAATGGTGCAGGGGTTGTGATCATCGCAGAGCCCTGCGGTGTCCAACACAGCGCACTCCCCCTCTATACAGATCTCAGAGAGGGGACAGAGGCCCTCAGGTTGTGCAGGACTACACCGGCTGCGATCAGCCTGACACTGTCCAACCACGCAGCTCTCTCCAGCGGGACAGAAGCCTGCTGGCTGCTCAGGGGTGCAGAGGGTCTCAGGGTTACGGCAAACACCCTCTAAGCAGACCTGCTCCTCACCGCAACGGCAAAAGTCAGGGACACACTGACCACGGCCTGTACAGATATCACCGATAGGGCAAGCGCCACAGAAGCCCCCGCAGCCATCGTCGCCACAGCTTCGATCTATGCAATCTGGGATACAGATCTCTTCACACTGGCCCGAGTTGTTGCAGAACTGCCCCTCCTCGCAGAGACCACAGAGACCTTCGCAGCCATCATCGCCGCAGTTACGCCCATTACAGGCGGGGACGCAGATATCACGACAGACCCCCTCCTCACAGAACTGCTCTTCGCTACAGAGGCCGCAGATCCAGCCACAGCCATCATCATCACAATCACGCCCGTGGCATTGGGGCACACAGCGGGGTACACAAGCTTGCTCAACGCAGCTCTGATCATCTTCACAGGCGCAGTCGGAGGGGCAGGTGGCGCAGCTCTCGTCATGCTCAGGCGTACACGCTTCATCCCCACAACAAGCACCACAATCAGCGGGACAAATCACGCAATCCTCTTCGCCGTTACAGGCCGAGTCTCCACATTCAGGTGGGGGCGAGATACACTGCCCACCCGCATCACAAAGGAGACCCTCGTCGCAGATACCACAGAGATCGTCACAGCCATCTGAGCCACACTCTCGGCCCTGACATTGAGGACGGCAGGGATAGAGGCAGCGACCATTTTGACACTCTCCGTCGGGCTCACAGCCACCGCAGAAGCCTCCACAGAGATCAGGACCACATTCACGCCCGTCACACTGAGGCTGACAGACCTCACAAGCTCCAAGCTCAGCGTTACAAACATCACTGCTCTGACAGCTGCAGTCGGTGGGACAGCTTGCACAGTTCTCATCATGGTCAGCGATACAAACTCCATCTCCACAGCAAGCGCCACAGTCGGCGGGGCAGTTGTCGCAGCTCTCCTCAGCCTCGCAGCTTGAGTCTCCGCAGATGATGGGGGGCGGATCACATTGCCCTGAGGCGTTACAGCTCCATCCAGGATCACAGCTGCCACAGAGATCACCACAACCATCAGATCCACAGATCCGGTCAACGCACTGGGGTTGGCAAGCCTCACAGAGGTTTGTCTGTTGGTCGCAGTGTAGATCGCCCTCGCAGAGGCAATCAGCAGGACAGGTCGCGCAGCCCTCACCCTGCTCCGCCGCGCAGGCACCGTCGCCACAGCAGCGTCCACAATCCTCGGGGCAGGTCACGCAATCTTCACCCTGTTCAGCCGCGCAGACCTCATCACCACAGCAGCGCCCACAGTCAAGTGGGCAGCTCAAGCAATCCTCCCCCTGTTCAGCCGCGCAGATCTCATCGCCGCAGCAGACACCACAGTCGCTGGGACAGATCGCGCAGTCCTCATCCTCATCACAGCGCTCATCGCCACAGCTGGGCAGCGGTGGCGAGCAGAGCCCCTCCTCACTGCAACTCCAACCCTCTTCGCACTCGCCACAGTCACCACCACAGCCATCGGGACCGCAGAGGCGGCTCTCACATTGGGGTTGGCAAGCCTCACAGAGCCCTGCTTGGCAGCTCTGATCCTCAGGGCAGGCGCAGTCAGCCAAGCAGGTGCTGCAATCCTCCTCATGCTCGGCAACGCAGGCCCCATCTCCACAACAAGCGCCACAATCGATGGGGCAGTTCAGGCAATCCTCGCCCTCATCACAGGCCGTGTCGCCACAGCCGGGAGGGAGCGCCAAACACTGTCCCTGGGCTGTGCAGGTGCCTGCACACTCCCCACATTGACCATCACATCCATCAGGACCACATACCCGACCTTCACATTGAGGCTCACAAGCAAGAGGTTCACAATGACCCTCTTGACATTCACTGCCCTCTGGACAGGAGGCCAGCTCGGTCCAACGTCCCTCAACGCAGATCTCAACCGCTGAGGCCCCACAACGACGCGCCTCCTCCTCGCACTCTGGAGGCAGAGCATCTTGAGGGAGCGCATCAATAACAACGACAATATCTCCGAGCGCGACATCAAGCGGCTCAATATCCGGGACATGACTGCCTGTATCTGAAATATTGATGTCAGATGTTGAGAAATCTGATTGGCTGGAACCATCCAGGGTGAGACCCTGGTCAAGATCCGCGAGGCCGGTATCATCATCATCACACGCCCAAAGCAGCAGCGGCGATAACCATAAGAGTCTTCGCATTTTTTCTCCTCGGTGAGCCCACTATTTTCATCTAGAAAACTTAGAGATTTCAAGTGCTTTATCAATGAATAACAGTTTCAAAACATCTAGATAAACGCAGCAGAATATCTCTGCACTGTGAGCGCATTGGCGCTATAGCACAGCTGCTCGGTTAAGGGTTTCCGAACCTCTAGGTCTCTGAAACACACTCCTAAATGACCGATTTCTAGCCTCTCCTCACGGTCACTCTCAGGGTCTGGGAGATGGTTTTCCATTTTCTCTTAAGGAGATCGATGCTGTTTCATTAGATAACAACTGGAAGAACTCAACTTATTTGCTCAAAAATATCTAAATATCTCTCTACGACATAAGTATTACCACTAGCAAATCGCTCCATATCATCACTTTCTACAATGATCATGTGAGTATCTTTTTCGTTGATTTAGATGCTGCTTTTTTACTCTAAATTCCTGCTTCACCCACCCTGCTAGGTTTCAAACAATGAGCGAAACACAAACATCTTTAAGGCAGAAGAGAAAACTGAAAACGGAGAGCGGAACTCTAAAGAGATGTTTTGTTTATAAAGGGTGGAGAGGGAGGGCACTGAGGTTTTTTAAAAAAAAATGAGAAGGAAGCGCTCTCATAGCCACCCATAACAGAGGTAGCAGCCTGGGGTTAAAATGTCGAGCGATTTTCTAGGGCAGGACATCTCCTCAAATTCTTCATAAGTAGTCTGCCATGATCTCCTCTAGGGCAAAAGGGGTCCCCTCCGTCACGGAGAAACAGATCTCCGCCTCCTCAAGCTCCTCTACCAGACACCCCCGAGCTTCAGCGTGAAGGCAAAAGAGATCGTAGAGGTTGGGTTTGATCAGGACGGTGATGGCTCGGCCCATCTTGTTAAGACCCTGACGATTGCCTTCGATGTTGTTATAGAGCTTAGGGCGCTTTCGTAAAGCCAGATCGGCCCAGTAGATTTTTCGCGTCTCCATATCCAAGACCACAGGGATACAGATCCGCGTGTCGGCGCTGAGATCAACTCGGTCGATGACGGTGGCGGGCTCAAAGACCTCCCCTGAGTCAGGACGCTGACGCATCATCCAGCCCGCGTAACACTCCGGGAGGTTCAAGAAGGGCTGTTCAGTAAAGGAGAGCACTGACATCAGGACATAGCGCCCTCCGTTGCGGAGGAGGGAGGCGATCTCCAAATCGATAAACTCACAGGCTCCATCTGGAGCTGAGGTGATATCACCGCTGTGAGCTGCATTGTACTTCTCAGAGCGGAGTTGGGTATAGGAGATCTGATCCAACAATCTCCAGGCTTCATCATAGATGATCGCGCTGAGATCGATATCCACTCGCCCAGTCTCAACGCCATCCACAACCCCCTCCCTCCACCAGAGGAAGAAGCGGATCGTCTCTCCTGGTGGCATGATCAGCTTGGAGCCTCGAGTCAGGGTTCGTAGAGCCTTGCTGGCGGAGCGCTGTGAAAAGGGGATCAGATAGTCCAAGAGGTCGATATCAACAAAGACTCGCCCTAAAGGGGGACGCAGAGCGAAGCGCCTCTTCAGCTCTACCTCGATGATCTCCACCAGAACAAGGCAGCTCTCCGGTTCAAGAGGGGGCAAGGTGTTGGGGATCGTGACCATCTTAGCCACCAGCCCTTTGGGGAAGAAGACTCGCAGCTCATGAGAAGCTTCCTGGCCTCGAGCCTTAAAGTGGGCCATAAGTTGGAGCAGCACCGGAGTGGAGATCCGCTCCACCCTTGTCTGAAAGGCGCTCATGATGGCATCAGGATCTTGAGAGCGCCTCAGGAGCAGATCCAGGCGCCGCGCCAGCTCACCTGGGCGCTGTTTGAGGAGGCTGAGTGTGTTTTCCAGATCGTCTCCCCGTATCGCCTCCTCTACACAGGCATTAAAAGTCTTGAAGGGGCGATTTTTGCGCAGGATCTCAAAGGCTGAAGCGGCCAGGGGGAAGCGTCGTTGATGCTCTCCTGGATGTAAGCGCTCTCCCAGGCGAATCCACCGCCGCTTATAGCGCAGCATCTCTCCAATCGGATCCGAGCAGCGCTCCAAGAGGCTCAGGAGCAGGCGACGCTCTGGGCGCTTGAAGCTACGAAAGCGAGTGTTCTCAGCGAGGCTTAGATCCCCCTCAGAGAGAGCCACGGCGAGACGCAACACATCGGTGGCGGTCTTGAAGTAGTGGCAGAGGAGTGTGTCCAGTTTGGGGCGTCCCATCAGCTGGCTGGTGATAAAAGCGAGGTTCTCTTTGTAGGGGATCTCTACCGGGAGCAGCTCTGCAAGCGGTCCCTCATAGTGGGCCAGCATCCAAGCCAGATCCTCACGATCCTCCTGAGAGATGGAGGTACGAGCCGCCATCAGGCGACACCCCATCCCCCAGAACTCCGCTTCATCCCCCAACCGAAGGATCTTTAGATCCAGGGTGTCTGCTAAGGGGGGGCGTGGGCTCTTATCATAGTCAGGCAGGATGCGCAGACCCAGGTGATCTCCCAGGTAGTGCAGGATGGCGTTGAGGTAGAGTTCAACCTCCTCCGCTTCCATCACTTGTCGGGGGAAGTCTGGATAGAAGGGTTCATAGGAGTGCTGCGCTCCGACCATCTCTTTAAGGCAGGGTAGGAGCTGCTCCAGTTGAGCGATCAGGGCTCTCTCCGAGAGGCTCTGGAGGCGTAAAATGAGGGCAGCAGAGCAGGTGTAGCCTAGGCTGGAGAGGTTTTTGAGTAGAGCAGCGACATACTCCAGGGGCAGCTGCTCCTGGCCCGGTGTCACCAGGAGGGCGCCTCTACGCCTGAGGTAGATGGGGTTTCTGGGATCAGGACTCCAAGACATAGACCACTCCAAGCTGAGATTTTTAAAAGTTGATACTCTTAGGACTTACGCACTTGGCGCTCTGAGCGTATAGATAGGCGCACTTCGATATGTCCTGACGGCCTCACGAACGATTTCCAGTTTCATCATATGTCTGCTTATTCCAGTCAAATACCTGTTAATTTCAAGCCTAATGAAGGCTCTTAGTGAAAGTGCAATATGATTGAGCTGTTTGATTAACTTTCTGGCTTGACACCTTTCAACATTACACTCTTGTTTTATTCCTTGATGGGAATTTTCGATCTGAAAGCCAGCTTCGCGCCTTTGTTGGACTTTTCTTTCACATAATGGAAATTTAGTTCCAACGAAACAACTATTTTCTCCTGATCGATATGCTTCAACCCAACCAAAACCTTTCAAATGGGCATATTCGTTGGACTTATTTTCGTTCCAATCGATATTAGAGATATTAGGATTGCCATTCCCATTTGGATCAACTTGTCGATTTGACCTAACGCCGACAAAGAAGCCCCATCCCCACTCACGGATCATTTTCAGGTTTTTTAGTGTGGAATACCATGAGTCGAACAACACACAAATAGGAGAAAAACCATTCCTATGCGCCTTTTCAAGCATATGGCACATATGATTATTTTTTGTTAAGCCGTCATGTTTTTTGTTAAAAGCTCTCCAATCAATCGGTATCGCAACATCTCCATCTGTCCACAATAGCGTTATTGGATTAATGCCTTGGACAACTTTTTATGCTTACCAGACCAGTGTCTGACAACTAGCTCTATGCTAGCTAGGCCCATAAGGCTTATCTAATGTAGAATCATCTACAACCAAATATCCGTCATTTTTTCTAACACAGCCTTCAACTTCCTTCCAAAGTTCATCAGGATCTGGCTTTAACCTACCAAGCAGACGAGTATAAGCATCATGTGCTATGAGTGCAGGGCCGCTCCTGGAGGCTTCAGTGCAAGTTGCATTTCTTGGAGAAGAAATAAGCCATTGAATATAGTCTTCAGCACCTATTTTTGGCTTATTCATGTGCAGGAACTCCAAAAAATCTTGGACATTAAAAAGGAAGTCGTATTGAAATGCAACCAAAAGGTGTCTTTGGGACTATGACCGAAAAGCAGCTAAGTTAGTTAATAGACTCCAAGTGCGTAAGTCCTATTGTTTTCGATAAGAAACTTGGTTTGATTCTTAAGATTATAGAATTCTATAATCTTCAATATGATATGGTACATGTTCATAGCGACGAAAACAGCTATTCTGATAGAAAAATATGTATGGCTCTAGATAAATATTTTGGTTCGATTTCTCAATGAGGAAGAAAGAACTTTTATGAAAGAAAACATAATTCTTCTTAATGTAAATTTTTTTGATCATCTCTTTATCTTTAGCTAAATAAGATAAGTGGACTAGACGATTAAAATATTTATGAGCCATTCTAAAAGTATTCGAATTATTATAATCAGGTCTATCCATAAATTTGGTCATTTTTTGCAACCGTTTAAATTCAAAATCCCTTAATTCTTTCGAATTGAAGTTAATCTGGCGATAAAAACAAGGTAAGAGTTCAAGCGGAACGTCATTTAACTCCTTAGTCAAAAACTCAGAGATTCTTTTGTAATTTGTGAACTTATTATTATAAAGAATAACAATTGCTGGGCCAGTTAGATAAAAAAAATGTTCACCAAATGGAAGATTTTCAGAATTCGCCTTTCTTTTCAAAAAATCAATAATTTTCGTGGTATTTGTATTGTTAGTAGCTAATATATAGGCATAATATAAATATAAGCCACTACTATTCCATAGAATATCATAATCATTATTAGTTAATTCAACATGAGGGCGTTTTAACTTATATATATTTAATAGTGCGGTATTTAAATTCGTTGTTTTTCTATCAACTCCTAGTTGATCAATCTTGAGTGTTTTAATATGTTCAATGAATAAGTTTTTATTTAACTTAATCAACATATTTGATATGTAATAAGGCTTACAGTTTTTTAGTATGAAAATTACATCATTTTTTGAGAAACTTTTAGAAGTCCCAATCTTATAACATTCTAGTTCAATATCTTTATTGAATATTTCAAAGATATCTTCGATGCCAATGACAGAAGAGGCACCTATACTCGCATTAACCGGTCCAATTTGCAAAACACTAACTAAGATCAGCCATTTTAAATTAATTTTCATTTTTACCAACCTCCTTTGGTTGTTTTATCTTCTGTTTGTCTCAATTCTGAATCATTTGCTTCCAAATAATAATTAATCCTTGGTAAACCCCCGGCTCTGCCGGGGAAATTCTCAAAGTTTGACTTTTACGGGAATCGCAAAGCGTGCCAGAAGTTGAACTTTCGAAGGTCTTCCTGCGGACTCCTTATCAGTGAGCCGCCCAAGCTCTTAACAAGGAGTCCGCAATGGAAGACTATCGCAGTCTGAGCCACACTCGGTGGCAGTGCAAGTATCACATCGTCTTCATCCCCAAGCACCGGAAGAAGATCCTCTACAAGGAGTTGAGAAGCCACCTCCGAGAGATCTTCCATGATCTCGCACAGATGCGTGAGTCACGCATTGAAGAAGGCCAACTGATGGAGGATCATGTCCACATGCTCATCTCGATCCCGCCGAAATATGCGGGATCGCAAGTGGTGGGGTTCATCAAGGGCAAGAGCGCAATCCGCATTGCTCGAACCTTCATGGGGCGGAGACGAAACTTCAGAGGACAGCACTTCTGGGCGAGGGGATACTTCGCCTCAACGATGGGTCATGATGAGAAGACAGTGCGGGAGTACATCCGCCGACAAGAACAGGAGGATCGCCGCCTTGATCAACTTAAACTGATATCTTTTACACTCTTGTTTTATTCCTCGATGGAAATTTTCGATCTGAAAGCCAGCTTCGCGCCTTTGTTGGACTTCTCCTTCACATAATGGAAATTCAGTTCCAACGAAATAACTATCTTCTCCTGATCGATATGCTCCAACCCAACCAAAACCTTTCAAATGGACATATTCGTTGGACTTATTTTCGTTCCAATCGATATTAGAGATATCAACTTTTAGATTTGATCTAACGCCGACAAAGAAGCCCCATCCCCACTTGCGGATCATTTTCAGGTTTTTTTAGTGTGGAATACCATGAGTCGAACAACACATAAATAGGAGAAAAACCATTCCTATGCACCTTTTCAAGCATATGGCACATATGATTATTTTTTGTTAAGCCGTCATGTTTTTTGTTAAAAGCTCTCCAATCAATCGGTATCGCAACATCTCCATCTGTCCACAATAGCGTTATTGGATTAATGCCTTGGACAACTTTTTATGCTTACCAGACCAGTGTCTGACAACTAGCTCTATGCTAGCTAGGCCCATAAGGCTTATCTAATGTAGAATCATCTACAACCAAATATCCGTCATTTTTTCTAACACAGCCTTCAACTTCCTTCCAAAGTTCATCAGGATCTGGCTTTAACCTACCAAGCAGACGAGTATAAGCATCATGTGCTATGAGTGCAGGGCCGCTCCTGGAGGCTTCAGTGCAAGTTGCATTTCTTGGAGAAGAAATAAGCCATTGAATATAGTCTTCAGCACCTATTTTTGGCTTATTCATGTGCAGGAACTCCAAAAAATCTTGGACATTAAAAAGGAAGTCGTATTGAAATGCAACCAAAAGGTGTCTTTAGGACTATGACCGAAAAGCTGCTAAGTTAGTTAATGGACTCCAAGTGCGTAAGTCCTAACTCTATCCGATCAGCTGCGGGTTGAGCGCACCTTGGTCAACACCGCGTCCTGTATATACCCACCGGATACGCATCCATCAAACCCTCCATAATCATCGATTATCGAATAGCTACAGGGATGAGGTTTGTGGGATGAAGCAGCAGAGCATTTGAAGATCCAGCGGGAAGGGGGCTATATGAGGGACGACACGTTGTTGTTCCTATGGTATTTTCGATATTGAATACAGAGATCCACAATTTTGGAGAGCTTAAAGAATCAAGTTTCTGGGAGAATGATTTCAGAGAACTGTTAACTAGACAGATTGTAGTATAGTCAATGTGTTGTGATCATGATCCATTCTCAAGAGTTATTTTCGATTCACGTACAAAATTATTTGATCTAGGGATCAAGCCCGATGGCCAGGGCTGGGCTCAGCTGTATCCTGGCGCAACCACCCCAAAAAAGTGGGGGCACGATCAGTTTCATGGGCGCTGTGGGAGGCTCTGAAGGGGCAGATGAGCAACTTCAGCTTCCCCGGTGGGATGGGTGGAGATGATGCCCTTTGCTCCATGTTTGAAGATCCCTGCACGCTTTGATTTGCTCCAGGGCCTCTTCAACGCAACCTCCCAGTGCTCCTGAGACTCGAAGATTGTCAACTTGATTTTCTCGGAGGTCCTCATGTTCAAGCTCCTTCGCCTCGGCCTGCTCGCCCTTCTCTTCATCAGCTGTGGCGCCGCTCAGCCCCCCAAGATCGGTAGCCCTGCGCCCATCTTCAAGGCCCGCAAACATGACGGGAGCGCCTTTGATCTGGCGGCGCGTAGGGGGGTGGGCTGGACCGTACTCTTCTTCTACCCCAAGGCCCATACACCAGGTTGCACCAAACAGGTCTGCGCCTATCGAGACGCTCACAAGCAGATCGAGGCTCAGGGCGCTCAGGTCTTTGGGATCAGCGCTGACTCCGTAAAAACCCAGGCGGAGTTCCATGCTGAGCATGGTCTTAACTTTCCCTTGATCGCTGATCCAGAAGCGGAGGTCATCAAAGCCTTTGGGGCCACTATGCCCCTCTTGAATCTGGCGCGGAGGTGGACCTTCATCCTGGATCTTGAGCTGAGGATCCGCTGGGTCGAGCAGGATGTGGATCCCCTGCTGGATGCCAAGCGGGTGGCTGATGTCCTCAAAGGGCTCAAGGCAGGTTGAGCTTCTTGAAAGGGCTTATCGCTCAGAATCAGCTCTGGTCACTGCTGAACCAAATCTTACTGGAGAGTTTATTGCTCTTGACTCGATGGGACAGGAGGCTGAGAAGCGGCCCCGGTAATACTTGAGGTTGCTGAGTTAGCGATTCATCCTGTGGCTGTCATTGTTGAAATCAGCAGCTGGCATTTGTTAAATAAGAAATGTTGTAATTTCAGAAGAAACACAGGAGTGGTGAAAATGATGATCCCAAACAAGCTGTTTTCTTTACAGTCTGCCGCATTAATTGTCACATTAGCGATTTTACTGCCCGAAACAAGCCAAGCTGTAATCGCCCCCCACCATCACAAGCAGAGCCAGGAGAGCGCAGCGGAGCAACTCTCTATCCATGTTGATGAAGTTAAGGTAGCGCTTTGCGAATCCTGTGAGGAACAGGCTGTTGAGGTACAGGCGACTGTCACTAAGGTTTCTAAGACATCAACAGGTCTTAAAGTAGGCGTTAAAATTCAGATCAAATACAAACACTTCAGCCCAAAAGGAGAGGGCTGGGCAGGTCCACGCCCGATCCCAATTTTGCTCAAAGGAGCGACACATCCTGCTTTCTTAAAGAGGGCTGAGAAGGGTAGCCACTATCTGCCAGCAGCGATGGGTTATAGCTTTGAACTCCTTAATCCCCCAGAACAGAGACCTCCAAAGGAACCCTAGAATTCCTCACATTGATCCATCTTATGAGTAGAACGCAGCTCTATTTTTCTAAAACAGTTGCTTTTCTAAACTCCAGAGATCATCTAGGGCAATACCATCTACCCCATATTTGGGGATCCTGGGTTTCTCAAGCCTCAAGCGCTTAAGGGTTCCCAGGTGTAGCTGGATGAGGCGATAACCTCGCCTAAGATAGAAGCCCAGGGCTCTGGCGTTGTCATTACTGGTCAGTAAGCTTAGCCAGCAAACCCCCTCTCCCCTCAGCTGCTGCTCGGCAGCCTCCATGATCTTCGACCCCCAGCCCCGCCCCGCCTCCAGGGCGTCCAGAGTGACCACCTCTGCTTGTCGCCCTCGCCGCACCCAAGTGATCAGCGCGAGGGACTCTCCTGAGGGGCTCTTGAGGAGCAGACCTTCGACATCCTTGGGAAGATAGCTCCCCTCCAGGGTAAAGATCGGGAGCCCCCAACGCGCCCGCCAGATCTTCTCGATCTCTTGCAAAGAGGCGGGCTGGATTTGAGGCTCTGATTTCTGTGCCCTGCGCGCTAAGCAGAAGAAGGAGCGAGACTCCAAGCTGGGGGCTCCTCGCTGGAGATCTCCCCAAAATTCCAGCTCTTCAAAGCCAGCGCGCTGAAGCAGGCTCTTCGTCTCAGGCAGGTTATAGAGGCGGATAGAGCAGCGATAGGATCGTGGCTCTGCTCCCTCCTCAACAAAACTGCGCTCTAGATGAAGCCGTCCTTGGGTGGGATCAAAGCGTTGATGTTCATCGATCCTCAACCCAGCAGACTTTGAAGAGCCAAGAGGGCTCGCTGAGCTAAGAATCTGCCTTGGATTCCAAAGCTCCAAGAGGAGAGCCCCTCCCGGCTTTAGACTCCTATAGGCCCCGCGAAGGATCTCAAGATCGTCACTCTCCTCTTCGCTATAGCCAAAGCTACCAAAGAGACAAAGGGCCAGATCAAAGCGCTCCTGAAGGGGCAGCTCGCAGAGGTCCATCTGGAGAAACTCCGCCGATGAACCTTTCTGTTCAACCTCGAGCTGAGCTGCCTTGATAAAGCTCTCCGACTGATCCAGGCCGAGGACTCGATGACCTCTGCGAGCCAAAGCTAAGCTGTGTCGCCCCCAGCCGCAGCCCAGATCCAAGATCGACTCCTGAGCTGAGAGAGAGAGGCTCTGGCTCAAAGCCTCCATCTCCGCTTCGCTGCGCTTTGGGGTGAGGGCTGCGCTCTTGGCGCTTCGCATATAATCCTCACCAAAGTAAGCAGCACTCTCTGCTGAGATCCCTCTCTTCATCTCTGCGCTCCTTCGATCTTTCAACCACTTCCTCTTTTCGACTCTCCGAGATGGTTCAGCGTTTGCCTCAAGGAGATCTGTACCTGAACTCAACCGGCCCGAGCAGGCCCCTGAGCAAATCAGGTTCAAAAGGTGAGGACAAGCTTTTGTGCTCTCCAAACAGCGCCTCAGGCTCCTGATCTCAGCTGAGATCAGGTAGGTTTGGACGATGCGTCTCCTGCTCCTGTTTTCCTGTTTGGCCTGCTCAGGCCCCTCTCCCTCTTCTAGACCCTCACCCCCTCCGCTCCCTGAAGGTCGAGATATCTATAAACTACGCTATAACCCTGCTCCCTGCCTCTCCTCAAAGTTGCAGATGGAGCTGAAGAGCCCTCAAGGTTGGGAGCGGGTGGCGCTGGAAGATGTTGATGAGGAAGTTCCCCTCTTTGAGGCCCTGTTGAAGCGCTTCCAAGAGGAGCCCCAGGGCCTTATAGAGGTGCAGGGGCGCCTCGTTGATACAGTTCAGGGTTATGCAGGAGGGCACGGGAGTCGGTTGATGTGGCTGGAGTCTTTGGAGCCTGGAGAGAAGGAGCAGCGAACTGATGCGGATAAGTGAAGGCCTCCTATTGGCCATCGATACAGAGACAACTGGCCCTAAGCCGGAGAGAGATCGTATCGTTGAACTGGGTGGGATCTATATGCGTGGGCAGCAGCTCTGTGGTCGCCCCCTCCTTGATCGGGTCAATCCCCAGATCCCCATCCCTGACGGGGCTCGCAAAGTTCATGGCATCAGCGACGCGGATGTGGCTGATGCTCCACTCTGGCCTGTCGTAGCCGCTCGCTTAAAACAGCATATCGATGAGGTTCAGCCGCTGCTTTGTGGCTATAACCTTCACTTCTTTGACGCCATCATCATCAACGCTGAGAACGCACGTAATGAGATCCCCTGGAGCCTCCCACGAGCCCTAGACCCCTTCCTCTGGGCACAGTGGTATTACCGTGGAGATCCAGGCCATAAGCTGGGACAGATGTGTAAGCGCTTTGGGATCATCTTACCCGAAGATCAAGCTCATGGCGCGGGAGCTGACTCCATCGCTGCGGGTCTGCTCCTCTGGGCGATGCTCCGCTCCGGTTTGATCCCTGATGATCTGGAACGTGCTTTTCTCTTCCAAGGAGAGATCCTGCGACGGCTCAATGAGGAGCGCTGTCGCTTTGGTACCTTTCTCTTCCAGGATCGCAAGACAGGGGTCTTGCGCATCGGCGCGGGTAAGCAGAGAGGCCTCCTCTTGAAGGCTGCGGATCTGGGCTATCTACAGTGGATTTTGCGCCTCCAAAATATCCCCGATGAGCTGCGCAGCCTCTTAAAGGAAGAGCAAACGCGAAGGAGCAAGCGGAGATTTTAAGGACAGCCTCCATCGCTGATGATCACAGAAGCCTTCTCTAAGATCAGCTCTCCTCGACAAAAGCCTAGGGATTTAATCTCAAGGATGCGGTTGATGGCGCCCGCCTCGCTGGGTCGGCGCTCTCTGACCTTCTGATATTTGGGGTTCCAGGTGGTGCTCAACTCAGGGAGGATCAACCCCAAATCCAAGACTGCCAGAGAGTGGTTCAGCGCCTGACGCAGCGGGTGTTGCTCTTGAAGCAGCCCTTGATCTTCTTCCCAGAGCGCCTGCGCGATACCCATCAAGGTGCGCTCCAAGCCATCCAGAGCCAGAGGTGCGGAGCGCGCATGTTGGCTGATGCTCTCCAGGGCTGCCTTGAGATCACAGCGCTCAAACTCACCCTGGATCTGGCGTAGAGGGTCCTCTTGGCGCTGCTCCACCCGTTCGATCAGCTCCAAGAGCAGCGTAGGTCCTGAGCCGGAGAGGGGCTCGGTATAGGCCGCGAGATCTCGAAGGCTCCGCAACAGGGCTCTGACCCTCAGCGGCTCCAGGGGCTGAGCGCTGCGTGGACGGAGACCCTCCAAGCTCTGAAGTAAGTCTCGGATGGGCGTGCTCAAACCCTGAGTTTCAAAGCGTTGATCTGGATTCTGCTCCTCTAGCTTCTGTTCCATTCTTAACTGCAACTCCTCAGTGCGCTGGGCGCTGAGATCGATGCGCTCGTTCAGATGATGGATATACTGGTAGAGGCGATCTTGTGACAGTTCAACGTTTTGTTTTTGGGATTCTAAGCTGCTTTCGATAAACTGGATCCGTTCATCAATTTGGAGTATTCGAGCTTCGAGCCTTTCAAAGCCTTCAACCATTGGTCCCAGTCCCTTCGTACTGACATCCATGGCGATTTTCTCTAATTTGGCGTAGAAACGCATTAGATGAGCCCCAATATTTTTGAGCGCATCATCAGGTTCAGCACCTCCAAGCCTTGGACGCTGCTCCCAGCTTTGGGAAAACTCTGGCGCCGAACCCCTGGAGCTTGGAGATCGACTGTGAGGCTTTCGCGGTAGAGGAGGCAAAGAGGAACTCCCCAAGCGTCGCAGAGTAAAGCTCTGACGCTCAGGAGATCTTCCCTCTTCCGAAGATCGGGTCTCTACACGGATCTGATCATTCAGATCCTCGATCTGGAGCTGTAGGTTCTCGCCACGAAGGAGCTGGTGGCGAGCTCGAACGCGACCAGCCCCCAGAAGGAGGAGCTGTAGCGTGGGACCTGGATTTTTGGGACGCCAACGCAGCTCTCCTCGCTGCATCCCTCGTCCGGTGGTCAAGGCGAACAGCTCTTGAGGTTGAACCCTGAGGCTCAAGGCCCCCTCCTTCGAGAAGGAGAGCTGTACCAGGGGGTTTAAGCCCTGTGGATTTTGAGGGGCTGGGCGATCTGCCATTGCCACTCCTCCTCTCCCTCTAGGGTTAAGGGCTTGAGCCAGAGTCCAGGCTGACCCTCTGGATCAAAGCCCATGGCTAACTCCACCAAACGACCCTGAAGCTCAGGCAGCTCGACACGGTGTGTCCTATTTAGGTTTCGACCAGAAGAGGCGTCAAGCTCCTCCTCTGGTCCCGGTCCTTGAAAGAGTTCTACTGAGCCCCAGAGCTGGACAGGCTCCTCTAAGGCAGGTCTTAGACCTTCCGAGCTGAGACTGTGAGGATGTTTGGCTCCTGGAGTTTGGATCAAGTGATAGTAAACCCCCACCCTGATATACCACCAGTGGGGATCTGCTTCGCGGATCTGGATACCCACTCGGCTGGCGTGACGGCGATAAACAGCTAGGCCCTCAACCACACCTGTTTTAGCCATCGCGGGATCGAAGTGATAGAGGATCTCCTGAGCCCCTGCTTCCTTCAGCTTAGCGCGCATGATCTGCTCCAGACACCAGAGCTTCCCACTGTTGCCCGCTACGGCCACCACCTGAGGGACTGGCTGTTGGAGGACCCCAAAGGAGCTCATGCGGATGATGCGCTCCAATAGATCCTCCATCGCCCTGGAGATCATCCCATAGACCAGCCCATAGATCCCCTGTGTCTTATTTCCCGCCTCTATATTGATCTCCAAGGTGTGACGTTGGGCTTCAAAATCGAGGAGAGAGAGGGTGATGAGGGCGTTCCAGTCTGAGCTGCATTTGAGATGCTCGGCGGCCTGACGTAGCTCGGCGAAGTTCGCGAGTAGGATCTCATCATTGCGATCGAGATGTTCCAGTTGGAGCCTCTGATCTCTACAGATCTCTGGAAAGGGAAAGCGCTCTGGATCAGGGAGCTGCTGAAAGAGCAGCCCAGCGATCTGAATCGTGATCGACTCCCCCCCCAACCAGTGGTAGCCATGACTGGAGATGATCTCCAGGCTACGCATCCGTTGGCGTTGCACCTGAAAGAGGGTGAGATCACAGGTTCCTCCTCCAAAATCAAAGACAAAGCCCAGGAGAGGGCGCTCATCTCTACGCTTTGCGAGGAGGAGATCCAGTTTTTTGAGGAAGGAGCGCTCCGAAGCCAGAGCGCAGAGATAAGCTTCTGGCTCTGCGCAGCGAAGCTCCACCTCTTCAGGGCTGTGGCCCAAGCGCAGGGCGGCCTGAAGGAGAGCCTCATCCGCCTCAGGGCTAAAAGCCGCAGGGCGAGTAAACCACAGCGCTCGGGCTCGATAGCCGCTCTTTTGAGCTACCCGCTCTAAGATCTCGCGGAGGAGGTGGGCGGCGGCCTCCTCTCCTGAGACCATCTTGAGCACCCCTGCGCGGTCTCTCAAGGAGCGCCGCTGCCCTGTGCCTAAGCGAAGCTTGGCTGCGAAGTCTGTTTGAGAGATGAAGTTGGGGATCTGTGCCCAGGTTTGGGCGCCAAACTCCAAATGGGGAGGGCTGAGCCAGCGACGCACACGATAGCTGGATTTGAGCTGGAAGGGATCTTCATCAGGCTCCTCCTCCAGAGAGATAAGACCCACATCCAGTTGCCCTTTGCCCTCCAGGAGCAGACGCACACAGCTGTGCACCGTGCCGTAGTCGATCAGAAGACGCCCCTCTTCAGGGCTTAAGACCTTTAGGCGCTGAGCGGGCAGGGAGAGCGTGATAGAGCGTCGCTCCAAACGGGTCGAGAGCAGCTCCAGATGCAGCCGTCCGGTGATCACTCCCTCCTCAGGTTGAGCCTCAGGATCTACACGAAAGAGGAGCGACTGAAGCTCCTCTGCCTCAGGCTCAGGTAGACAACCGGGGATCCAAGCAGCTTGCACCGCCTGAGGGAGCGCACAGAGCTGAGCGCAGCGCCACTCAGTCTCTTTCAGCTCTGCACGCTCCAGAGAGAAGAGAGGATCACTCTCTACTCGTAGAAGGCGAGCAGGGCGTGCTCCCTCATTCTGAAGTTGGAGCTTCAGGTAACTGGGCTGCTTCTTTCCCAGGAGGAGGGGCTCCTCCTGGCTTGGAGAGAGGAGCTGATGGCGCAGGAGCAAAGAGGGTTGAGGCTGAACCATCAACCGCAGATGGATGGGGGGAAGCCCCCAACAGCGAAGCTCTAGGAGAAGGAGCTGGGGCTCTACAGGCGGATGTAGCCAGCTTAGGCTGAGGGGCAGCTCATCTCCCTCTCGCAACAGATGACGACCCTCAGGGAGGAGGAGCTGAAAGAGCTCTCCTCCCTCAAGCAGCTCAACCTCATCAAGCTGAGCCAAGCCTCCCAGAGGGCTGAGTTGCAGCCGCCAGATCCCTCCAGCAGTCTCTGAGGAGGGGTACAGCTCCGCCACCTCTCCAGCAAAGCAGTTCAACTCCTGCCCTCGATCCCTGAGGAGCCAACGGGGGGGTTGACTGCTGATCAGGGGCAGGTTCAAGCTTTTGGGCTGATTGACAGGGGAGCTGATCTCCAAGCGCTCCCCTTCGCTGGGAAAACGTCCTCGAGGGCGTATAAAGAGATCCAGGGGAAGAGCCCCCAACTCCAAAATCACCTCCTGTGCAGGAGGAGCTTCAGCGACCGCTACAGTAAAACCGGAGCTACAGCGAAGCTGGACAGGCGCTACACCGTGGCCGTGGTTGAGCAGCTTTAAGCGTTGAGGCTGCTGTTCTTGATCACGTGGATAGAAGAGCAGGCCATGGATCACTTCTGGGGGTTCCAGTTCACAGAGCGCTACGGCAGCCCCACAGAGACTACAGAAGAGTTCATCGAGGTTCAATTTCCAAGGGCAGGCAGGGCGCAGACAGGGGATGTTGTGTTGAAGCTGAGGAAGGGCTGGAGTCTCTGAGCCCTCTCTCTCCTGATCTCTGAGCTGCTCTCTCAAACAAACCCCCAATCACTCTCAACGAGAGACTGGAAGAGTATCCTAAGCCCTCTGAGCAGGATAGCTATCTGCGCTTTATCTGGAGTTTTGAGCTAAGAGCTGCGCTTGGCCCTGTTCTTAGAGAGGATGCCGCCGGAGAGAGGAGAACCGGAAGGGGGCGCTTCTTCTAAGAGCCGCAGCGGCAGGGCATAGAGGGGCACGCCGCGCTGAGTACGGACAGGGGAGGGATCAGCAAAGTCAGGCACTGAACTGATCCTCTCCAGGGCCTTGGGCTGGGCATCCCAGGCGAGGTTGAGGCGCTGCTCGGCGGTCTCACGCCAGAGGCGGGTGAGTGAAGCGGCCAGCTCATGCTCTAGATCTCGGAAGTGTAGATCTCGAGGGAAACCCTCCTTTTGAACCCAGATGGTCAGAGAGAGGGCGTGTAGCGCGGTCCTGGCCTTAGCGAAGACCTTCTCGCGGCGCTTCTCAACCGCTTGACGAAGATCCTTAACCAACTGTGGGTTATCGCGGAGCTTGGTGGCGATCCCCTTGAGGCTGTTGGGGAAGAGGAGCGGGGCGCTTGGTGAACTCCCCAGTCGAGGCTTCTCCTCAAGCGTGCTGCACTCCAGACGTTTGCCCCCTGTGCGCTCAAAGAAGTTGAGCAGGGTAGCTTCTAGGGCCAGGCGGTCATTCTCAAACCAGAGCGCTGCCTCCTCGGGGCTCTGTGGAGGACGGATGGAGGGCAGATCAAGGTGCTCTTGAGTGGTGTGCCGCTTAGCCACCTCCAGGCCACCTCGCTGAACCGCTGCTTGATAGCCCGTTTCTATCTCCATCAGGCTCTTGACGGCGAAGAGAGGAAAGGCCATCCGCTCGGTGTAAAGGGCGATGGAGCCGCCCTGGTTGGAGACACGCCGCAGACGCTGCAGAGCGCCTTTCTGCTGCTGAGCCCAGTCAGCCAGGATCACAGAGTCTGAGTGCGGAGCGGCCAAGAGCGCCAAGCTCTGCATCCGAGGGGGCTCCTCCTGCTCTGGGATGAACTTGAGCCAGGGGACCCCCGCTTTGGCGAGTCGATCTAGAGACTCAACCGCCACTGAACGAGACTGAGTGGAGAGGAGGGAGAGGGCATCTTCAGCGCCCAGATAGCCAGCCTGCGCCAAGCGGCTCACGCTCCAGTCCTCTAGGGAAGCCTCAAGGGCCTGCCAGCCACCTCGACTGACCTGACGGGTGACAGCGGTCTCTAAGAGCAGCTCTAACCCTCGAGTAAAGAGATCTCCACTGCCGGCTGGCAGTCGGCGAGTCTCCATGAAAAAGCGACCCCACTCCTCCATCAGCAGCTCTCGCCAGGGGGGACGGTCCAGACCCTGGGCGAGGCTGGATACCACCCCTTCACTCAGCTCCTGGCTGGGCTCTAGATGTTCCAGTCCCTGTTGAACATTACTGGAGTTATAGAGGCCCTCATAGAGGTTCTGAAAGCGTTGACGCGCATGTTGGATGCCCTCAGAGAGATGTCGCAGCTCCAGACGCAGGCCTGTGCTGCGCAGCACCTGCTCCTCTCCTGCGTGCTGAGCTTGAACCTGGGAGCCTACGAACTCCGCCAGCTCACGGAAGAGCCCCTGACAGTGAGCCTGAGCCACCGCGCGATAGTGAACAAAGCACCAACGCTCAAACTCCTGCTCTACCTCCTTGAGGAAGACCTGACCCCGTTCAATACACTCCTTAGAGGCCTCCTTAAGCAGAAGCTTGCTGTCCACGCTGACATTATTGATCGCGATGTTGCGATAGAGCGGTAGGGGCAGCGCAGCCGCTTCTTTACGGCGGGAGAGGGCCTGATTCACTTCTTTGCTGGGATCCAGACCGAAGGGATCGAGGCTGATGGGCTCCGCGTCTGGGAGCATCTCTAGAGCGAAGGTGCGGAACTGCTCATGGAGCAGGCTACAGGTCTCTACGGCGATCTTGAGACCCTGACTCTGAGGATCAGCCAGGAGATCCAGCGCCAGGGTCCTCATCTCAGCGCGCAGCCGAGGGAGGAGAGTATCCTGAGTGCGCACGATGGCGCTGAGATCAACCCCCCAGATGCGTCGGGCGCCTGTATCGCTTAGATCCCTTTGGATGCTGCGTTGGCTGTCCTCGATGAGGTTATGGACCCGGTTCTGCAGCTCTTTCCCGTAGCGATCTGCGCCGCGCAGACGCTCCAGACGCTCCTTCTCGGGGAGGCTCTCCTCGCCAAACCAAGATTGAAGATCTTCCGCCATGCTGGAGAGCGCACTCTGAAGGTCAAGGAGCCTCTGCGCTGGGAGCATCTCCCCCTCAGGGCCCTGCATCAGCAGACGATCGATGATCCTCTCCCCAGAGAGCGCAGCGCGCTCAATACGAGGATGAACCACCTGCTCTCGAAGCTCATGCTGAGAGAGGGTCTCGCCGGAGACCTCCAGGAGAGCGCTCATCATCTGTTCAGCGAGCCAAGCCCCCGCCACGCGGATCAGGCGGGGCTGCTCAAAGGGCATCCGCGAGAGCCCAAAGGAGGCAAAGGCGGTGGGAAAGCGGAAGATATAGCGGGGACGCGCAGCCTCGATCTCGGGCTGTCGGGTTCCATCCTCGACCGGCATCTCCAGATAGGCAGTGTTGAGCAGATGGGAGGCGACGTTATGGCGATGAGAGCGCTTGAGCGTCCCAAAGGGGCTCTGCTCAAAGTCCAGGAAGAGAGACTCAGCGATCATCGCGCTGGCGTCATCGTGCCTCGACTGCCTCAAGTTACAGCCACGGATATTCTCAGAGTCCAGCAGATAGACCTGATTAAAAGGATCTCCCGAAGGCCCTTCCACCTTGAAGTCATCGATCCAGAGCGGCGGAGAGGCTCTCATCGCCAGGGCGTTAAACTCCATCAGCGCGGCGTAGGCGTTGGCCTGAGCATCCTCCCAGGCTTTTTCTCCTGAGAGCAGCCCTCGAAAGAGGCTGGGCATCAGGAGATAGGCGCTGATCGTCAGCTTGCTGTCCTGGACCAGGGCTTGAACCACCTGCCCGATCTTGAGCACCGCTCCCGATCCAGTACCTCCAGCCAGAGAGGAGATGATCACCACCTCTAGATGACTGTCATCTAGGGTGTAACCAAAGTCTCGGCTCTCCTCCAGCACCTCAGGCAGGAGCAAGCGATCAGCGTGCTCCTGCAGCTCCGCTTTAAAGGCCTGGAAATTGACCTCAAAGGCCAGACGTCCTAGAGCCCTGTTCTGCTCTGTCCCCATCTCGGTGCGCGCCGCATGGCTCAGCTCAGCCAGCATCTCCGAGGAGAGCCACTCTGAGAGCCAGGGGGTCTCGTGGGGCTTGGCCTGGATGTTCTGAATCTGATGGAGGCTCAGTTGAAGGCTCAGGGTCTCCTGAGGCCCAAAAGCCAGACGCTCATCTAGAGAGTGGTTTTCTGTCCCGGTCTGATGGGAGAGATCGTTTTGATCTGTATCCAGCCAGAGATAGGATTGAAAGGGCAAGCGGGGGATCCCATAAGTCTCTAAGACACGCCGTCTGAGCTGGAGCCCCGCCTTCATCCCACTCCCGCCCAGGAGGATATAGAGCGTACGGAAAGCTTTATAGCTTGTGTTCTCCGACTCTGCCGTCTTCAAGAAAGCAGCTTCATACATGACGATCAGCCCTTTGAGCGCCAGGCCAGCAGGCCCGCGAGGAGGAGGGGGAGGACCAAGAGCCCAGCCCTAAGGAAGTTCTCCTGTTGATTCCACCAGGGCAGCGGGCCCCCGGGGAGGGTCTCAGCCATCAGGAGCAGGAAGAGGGGAAGGCAGACCAGAGCCGAGAGCAGCATCAGGAGCCCTGCCGCAGCTCCAGGGCGCATCAGCCGTAGGAGTCCAGAGTAGAGAAGCAGAGGCAGGAGATAGGCCAAGAGGAGGATACCGACATAGATCGCCTGCCGTGGGAGGCCCTCTATCTCAGGGAAGAAGGTGTGGGGCAGCTTCCCTTTAGGGGCTGGGACAACAGAGGCCGCTGGGGGCGCCGAAGGAGGCGCCACTGGGGGGGCTGAAGGAGGCACAGGGGCCACCGCAGGCGCGGCGTGGTTCTGTTTTTTCCGCTTTGAAGTCTGGAGTTTGGGCTTGAGGCGCGATTTGAGCTTGGGGCGCGGCTTGGGTTTGGGGTGCAGCTTGGGCTTGGGGAGTGGCTTCTGCTTAACCTCCTCAAACTCTACCTTCAGGGGAGGCTCTGCAACCGCCTCAGGCTTGAGCCCGTTGGGGGCCTCGAGCGCAGGGCCTGGATTAGAGCCGGGCTCACCAGGGCTTTGAGCCCAGGCGGGAGCGCTGAGCAGCGCTAGGCAGTAGAGGATAAAATTAAACCGCGTCCTGCGGATCATATGAACTCTCCTATATGAGCGCGTTGCCTGGTCTAGATTAAAGCGTGATTTAAGCACGAACCCAGCTCAACATCACCACAATCCGAGGTGTTGGTTGAAACGCAGGACCTCCACCATCAGCAGCGCTACAAAGTCCAGAGATTTAAACAAACGCTCTTCAAAGGGCAAGTCAGCGGAAGCTCAGCGCGCAAATCATCGGGTTTCAAGGAACTCTTGCGAGGGCTAGAGATGGAGACGGCCTCTCCCCTCGCCAGCTTATAATGAGTATGAGACCGATTCAGCGCTCCTAGGATCGAGCGTTGGGATCGCTGGAGATCGACCCAGCGAGAAGCCAACATCAGCTCTGCCTAGGCTCCAAGACAAGATCCCCTCTTCGCTCCGCCCTGTCTATTCCCAGTCTCATGCTCTTTTTCCTCGGTCTGTTGGAGCTGTGTTTATCGAAGCCTTTGTAACCACAGCTGTTTTTCGTTTGGTGTAGCTCCTAGAGTCTGGCTGGTGCAGCCTCGGTATATCAGGGGAGATATCTCGAGAGCGGGGCATCGATGAACGCCCAAATCCAGCTCCCCTGGGAGCCGAGCCCTGCTCTTTGCAGGGGCTCTTTACACCATCAAGTTCAGCAGGAGA